>CALUTT010000035.1 GCA_944323775.1 uncultured Bacteroidales bacterium | reverse complement strand
TTCATCCTGAGCCAGGATCAAACTCTTCTTGGTATATTCTCTATACTTCTTAGCTCGACCCCCTGACTTTCTTCTTCAAAGAAATCAACGCTCTCGTTCTTTCTGTTCTCGGTACTTGCTTGTACTTTCCTTCAGTCTTTTCAATGATCTTTCAATTCTGGCGCTAAAAAAACCAGCCGCTGTCGGCTGATGGCCATTCCCTCGTTTTGATTGGGACTACAAAGGTAGTTGCTTTTTTTGAATCTGCAAATTTTTATTTAAAAAATTTGAAAGATTTTTTGAAAGAACTTTTTTTGTGTCCCCTCGTTTCCGAAAGGGGCAGCAAAGGTAGTAACTTTTCTCGAATCTGCAAATTTTTATTTAAAAAATTTGAAAGATTTTTTTAAAAGAACTTTTTGTGTCCCCTCGTTTCCGAAAGGGGCAGCAAAGGTAGTAACTTTTCCTGAACTTCCAAATTATTCTTGCAAAAATTTTGGAAAACTTGTTCCGGCCCATCCATATCGTGACTTACGTCAGAAACGTCGGACTGCCCTCACATAAACAGGAGGATCGCTGATCCCGTCACACTTTCGCATATAATGGGAGTAGCCTCCGATGATATTATAGGTGTAGGCATCAGTGACATCACCGTCATCCCACTCGAGTTCGGTAGAGGACCAGTAGAACCCGTACAAAGCCTTTCCTCCGGCAGCCACTATGGCTTCGTTCAGACCTTCCTGGGCACAGAGGCCGTACAGTTCCTCGAGCTCGCCCACTGCCGGGAGATACCAATGACCTTCACGTACCGGATCGTAATAGTTAAATGCATCGGATTCATCCCGGGAAGTAACAGAATCGAAAAGCTCAGGATTGCAAATTCCCATAATGCTGCGCAGCAGAGGACAGTAGAGTTCCGTGGACAGAGAACCGTCACCAGAACGCTTATAATACCAGTTCCAGACAATACGCCTGCTGTTGAGAGCCCCGTCGTTCATGTCCGTAGCTCCGGAGTTGGCATTATGTACCGCATCTTCGGTAACGGTTGCGTGAAGCAATTTATTGTCCTGGGAACGGTAAAGCCTGTAGAATTCCCGGCCGTACCCCACATCACCGGTTCCCCAGGAATCGCCCCAGCAACGACCGACAGAAGTAAAGTCCCACAGCCTGACAACCTTCCCGTGTCTTCCGCCATCCTCGACGGCGAACACTACCCCGACGGCCTTTCCTTCTTCGTAGAAAACATCCCCTACCTTGTAGGTTTTTTCCTGGCAGACTGCTACAGGCCAGAACATGGCCATGGCGCAAAGCGCAAAAACGATCTTCCTCATATTACGTTTCATTTATTTATGACTTCCACTCCCGAGAACCACGACAGCGGTCCGGATTCAGAGCTCCTGTACTCCCGCTTTGTCTTCCCGGGCGGGATATACAGACGGTGCAGGCTATTCTGCTGGCCGTTTCTCGCCACGGAAAGGACCACTATCGACGCATTGCCCGAGATGTCAAGCTCCTCAATCAGATTATTCTCACAATACAGTTGCGTCAATCCTGGATTCGCACTCAGGTCAAGAGTCTGAAGCCTGTTGTTCTGACAGGCGAGTATTTCAAGTTCAGGCAGGCAGCCTACATCCAGGGTTTCAAGTTCATTATCCCGGATGACCAGCCTTTTCAAATGAGGAAGGCCGCAAAGGTCCAGTCTCACGATATTGTTGCCTGCAAGGTCGAGGTCGACCACAGAAGAGGGCAGTTCCACGCTTTTCAGGGCACAGTGCATGACATAGACTGTCTCAAGATTGGGACAGCCGCTGAGGTCTATGTATTCAAGATCCCCATGGTAGTCAAGCGTGATCTTCTTCAGCTTGTCGTGCGTGACACGGAGTTCTTTCCCAAGGGTAAAATTCCCGTCAGATATATACAGTTCCTCAAGGTTCTCGAACCTCCACAGTCCCTCGAGATAATCCGGAAGATCGACCCTTCCGGGAAAGTTGCGCCCGAGTGTCTTCACCTCCTGCATTTCAGAGTTCTCGATCACGCCGTTGCGGTCGGCATCCGCCTCTTCGATATACCAGAGTGCCAGCCCGGAGTGCGACACGGACCCGTTGCTGAAAATTCTGTCGCTGACGGGAGCCACCTCCGGCCTGAACGGGCAGACATATTTCAGGTTGGCGCCGATTATTCCTCCGTCATCGCCAGCCGCCGTTCTCCAACCGACGCAGTATATGCCCACATACACATAGTTTGGCTCAACCATATTGTCCCAATTGGTAAAGCCTTTCTGGATTCTGGCGACATAGCCGGTCTCCGGCTTCAGGGCTATCATGGACGTCCAGCCATTTTCAGGTATCCGCTGGATGTATGACAGCCCGTTCACCGGGCCGAAGAGCGCAAACTCCCAGCCGCCGTTCTCCGAACTGAGGTTGTTCTCCCTGGTCATGACTATGGCCTCGTCGGTAAAGTCGGCAGGGATGAAGGAGTTTTCACCGGCATAGCGGTTGGAGAGTTTGAGGATGACGGTTCCTGAAGGATCATCCTGGGCGGACAGACAGACAGCCGCACACAGAAGGCTCGATGCGAGAGCCATGATTCGTAGTTTCATATCGGGCGAATAATAAGCTGGAAACAAATTTAGCCCGACCTCCCGACACGCATGTAATGAGATTCAGGAATTCCGTGTCAGGATATTCCACCACAAATCAGAGATATATACGTGTTTTCCATAATAGTCAAAGTCAGAACAAGCCTTGCTTAACGGCGAATACCACTGCCTCCATCGTCGTATCTGCACCCAGTTTGTTCTTAATGCGTTCCTTGTAGGACTCCACAGTGGACACGTTGATGGCAAGCACATTGGATATCTCCTTCACCGAATGGCCCCTGGAGAGCATCTTGAGTATCTCCATCTCCCTGTCACTGAGTCTGTACGGACGTCCCTTGTGCATATTGTCATCGCTGCCGAAGCTCCTTGCCAGGAGCTCGGAAGGTATACTCTCGCCGAAATACACACCGTTCCCCTGGCGGACCGCCGTCAGCGCCCCGATGAGCTCAGAAGGAGACGTATCCTTTGCCAGGTAGGCCCTGGCCCCTTTTCTTACAGCCTCAACTATGAATCTCAGTTCCTTATAGTGCGACAAGATGACAATCTTGATTCCAGGATAATTCCCGTTCAGCCACGACAGCATCTCAAGCCCGTCATCCTCCTTATCCATGGAAATGTCGAGCAGAATCACATCAGGCACACGGCCATCCTCGAGTATCTCCCTGATCTGGTTGCAGGATGCCGCTTCCGAATCGACGCAAACCGACCTCTCCGACCCAAGAATAGCCTTGATACCGGCCCTGAATATCTCGGAATCGTCTGCTATGAGAATATGTACTGAAGCATCCTGGCTTGTCGATATTTCTCCTTTCATCGCTCGGTTTTTGTATTGTGCGCAAAGTTAGACTATCATTCCGTCACATCTGCACTATAATTCAGGAAAACATTGTCAGTGAATTTCACCACAGTTCAGGATCGGTCCATTCTTCCGGCAAGGGAGAGAGTGAATGAAAACCTGCTTCCCGAACCTGGAGAACTTGTCACTTCGATTCTCTCATTCATCTTTTCAAGAAATTCGTGCACGCAGACTAGGCCGAAACCGTTTCCCTTGTTCCCGTCCGTCCCGGGAGTACAGAGTTTGGAATCAAGACGGAACAATTTTCCCATCTGCTCTTCCGTCATCCCGACACCCTCGTCCACGACGCTGACAACCGCCTTGCCGGCAAGCCTCTCACAACTTACCGTAACTCTGCCGCCGGCATTTGAATATTTTATTGCATTCCCGACAAGGTTCCTGAGTACTACAGACAACATGTCGGCATCAGCAAGCACGGTGACATCCGGGTCGATCGCATTAACCAGAGTTATGCCGCGCTTCACCGAATATGCACCATGGAGGAAAAAGACCGCTTCCACAACATCTCGCAATACCAGTCCGCGCATACGTGGAACCATAACACCTGAATGGGTAAGCGCCCAAAGCAGGATTTCATCCAGAAGTTTCGAAGCGCCTTTCGAGGAATCACGGATAAGTTCCACTGTCCTGATACGTTCAGGCTCACTCAGTTCCCCGTAATTCCGGCTCAATTCCTCGGAAAGCAGCGAAAGCGCCCCCAATGGATTTTTCAGGTCATGGGAAACAATGGAGAAAAACTTGTTCTTGCTGTCGACCTGCAGCTTCAGCTCTTCGGTACGCCGGTCGACAAGTTCTGAAAGTTTGGCATTCTCCTGCCGGAGCAAAGCTTCCCGGAGACGGATTATCGCCAATACGGCGCCACAGGCCATCAATACTGCAAGGCATGTGAACCACCATGTACGCCACGGAGCCCGGGATACTTCAATAAAAAGCGATGAGCCGCTCCAGTTGTCCGGACCGAGAGCAGTCTCCACCTCAAGGGCATACCTCCCGGAAGGGAGATTCGTATACCTGACCGTCCCGCAGTCCTCGTCTACATAACTCCACTCATTCTCGAAACCGCGCAGGCGATAGCGGCTCGCCCTCCCCGAATGATTGTGTCCGGGAATCGCATAATCGACGGAGAAGCTGTTGTCAGAATACTTCAACCGGATTTGGCGGGGCACAGAGTGATACACTGTCTTTCCGGACAGGCAGAAGAAACTGAACACTATTTTCGGCTCGATATGTTCAAGCAAGGCATCTGCATCAATGATGTCAAGTCCCGACGGCCCCCCGAACGCAAGCCTTCCGTCGTCGAGCATCGCAGCCGCTCCTGTCCACACATCATTCAGCAGCCCGTCATCCGGTCCGAAAGAAAGGACTGAACCTGATGGCCCGTCAAGGCAAAACAGTCCGTCATCAGAAGAAACCCAGAGCCTGCCGCCCGGATCTTCGATTATTCTCCGGACTGAAATTTCTCCCGCAGCTTGTTCCCGGACGAACATTCCCCCCTCATGGCGGCAGAGGCCTCTTCCTGTCCCGACCCACAGCGAGCCGTCAGAAGCCTCGAAAATGTCCCTGACATCATTGTCCGGGAGCCCGTCCATCTCCCACGGGTGGTATCGGTAAGTCGTGATTTCCCCGCTTTCCACATCTATTGAGCACAGACCGCTGTCAGTGGTTCCGTACCATAGAAGGCCGCCAGAGTCCTCGGTTATGCACGAAGCGAGCCGCGAGGGAAGAGTGTTCGGCGCCTCTTCAGAAATATTGACAAAGCTCCCGCTGCCTTTCAGGAGCACTGCCACTCCCGCTCCGGTGCTGACGAAAAGGGAGTCCCCTCCTATCCCGAACACGCAGGTTACGGTATTGTCCGGCAATGAACCGCGCACAGACGGATCATGTCTGAAATGTCTCAGAATCCGTCCCGAAGAGTTCTCTATCTCAAACAGACCGTCACTGGTCGCGGAAAAAATGCTCCCGCAATCATCATAGACATCATGTACGGCAGCTCCATCGGCCGCAGCGAGCACATTGGCCGGCCATGCTTCCTTTTCCGGGACATCATCAGCAGAAACGCGTTCGGCCTGGAACCCTTCGCCATCACGCCTCCTCAACAGTACGGCATCATCTCCCCAGCGCACGAAGATGCCGTCATATCCCCCAACGACGGAATATCCTATATAATAGTCATCGGGACGAAACAGCACCTCCACTTCGGAAGTCACGACATTATGACAAAAAAGAGCATTGGCAGCAGCGACCGCCACGACATCCCCATATTTGTCAAGGACTCTGAGGTCGATGGTACCGACTGGCATGGGTATTAGTTCGGCAGGACTATGGGCATAATATGCTCCTATTATGCCTGCATTGGGATAATCCTCAGGGAATGATTCGGCAAACCTGTGGAAATTCCTTCCGGCAAGATCAAAGTACCCGTACCACTTGCCTCCGGCAATATATATTCTTCCGTCTTGAGCATCTTCCACATACGAGCATATTGTCCCTCGAGGCATCCTCGGTACATCTCCCGGAATGAAATGCCGTCCTGAGAACTCTCCGCTCGACCTGTCGAAAAGGTTCAGGCCAAGGCCCTCCCAGGTAGAGCACCACAGATTGCCCCGGCTATCCTCAAGAAAACCCGTGTACCAGTTCGCGCCGAAAGGGTTACCCTCGAACAGCAAAGGGAAAATGTAACCGGCAGGCACACTCCATATGCAGTGACGCTTGAACGTCCTGCTGCGCTTGTCATAGGTATTGAAACCTACGTGCGACCACAGACCTATGTACACTGTTCCTTCTCTGTCCTGATAAAGTGCACTTACCCTGTTCTCGTTGATACCTCCGTCCCGGGTCAGTCCGTGGATGGCATATTGTCCGAGCACTCCGGCCTCTCTCGCTGCTGTCCCGGGGCTCAGACTGCCGGACAACAGAGTATATTTCAAATTACCCGTCTTGCCGGAGGCAAGATTCAGGGTGTCGACCCCATCTTTCTGCGTACCGATCCAGAGCAAGGCGTCACTGTCCTGCATGACCGCAGTGACATATGAAGAACTCAAGCCATTCAGGTCACAGTAAGACTCTATGGCATCATGACGTTCCGGGAACATCAGCAGCCCCCTGCCCGTACCCGCCCAGACATTCCCGAACGAGTCAGTATACATACACATGACATTCCAGGAGCCGATTCTTTCGAAACCGCATGCGGTATCACTGATTCTGACGAGGCCGTTCCTTCCACCTATCCATATCCTTCCCATCGAATCCGTGGTAGCGCAAGCCGCAGCCACCGGTATCATCATTACGGTTCTGAAAATACCCGACCTGCTGTCATAGAGCGAGAAATATCCCTTGTCGTCCGTGGCATACACCTGTCCGCAAGCATCGGAAGCGAAAGCCGAGCCTTCAAAATGCTCGATATCCGGATTGCGCACCGGATATCGTATGGCAGACAAATCTCCTCCCGGAAGAACAGCTGCCGAAGTGGCCCTCCCTCCTATCCATATATTACCTCCGGTATCTTCGAATATATGGAAGTAACGGTAGTCGCCCTCGAAATAGGCGCCTCTGAAATCCGCGAACCCGACTGAATACGGTGATTCTTCCTCCGAAACCGGCGGCTGTTTCCCGTCACCGCAGTCTGGTGTTATACGGCAGACAACACCGTCGGAGGTATAAGCCCATACTTCTCCTGCCCGGCTGCTGTGCACAGCCCTGATTTCCGGTGAACCTCTGCGCATGACGAAAAGTGAGAAGCTGCCTGATTCCCTGTCCATACGATAGAGGCCGTGGTCTGTCCCAACCCAGATGGTTCCGTCAGCATCCACGCATAATGATGTCACGCTTTCCCCTGACAGATATGTATGGAAACGACTCCCGTCAAAACGGCTCAGTCCTCCCTCAGTAGCGAACCAAAGCACTCCGTCCCCGTCCTCACAGATGTCAAGAACGGTGTCTGAAACCAGACCGTCGGCACGGGAATAAGCCAGACAGTCATCCATGCCGCGGGACGGCAAAGCGTATGCGGCAGCTGTAATCGCCAGTATGGCTGCGGCAAGCAAATGCATGAATGCAAATATAATAAATGCGGCCGCACAAAAAAAAGCTCCGGAAGCCTCAAAGGCCTCCGGAGCATAATTCTAAAGTCCCGTCCGGACTACATCATTCCACCTGCAGGCATTGCGGGAGCTGCGGGAGCCGGTTCAGGTATGTCGACGATTCCGCACTCGGTCGTCAGGAACATGCCGGCAACAGAAGCCGCATTCTCCAAAGCCACACGGGCAACCTTGGTCGGATCGATGACACCCGCCTCGTACATATGTACATACTCACCAGTACGTGCATTGTAGCCGAAGTCACCCTCGCTGTCCTTGATCTTCTGGACGATGACTGAACCGTCTACGCCGGCATTGGATGCAATCTGACGCAGAGGCTCTTCAATAGCCCTGGCCACAATATGGATACCGGTAGTCTCGTCATCGTTGTCTCCCTTCAACCCCTCGAGGGCTGCAGCGGCACGGATATAAGAGACTCCGCCACCCGGAAGATAGCCTTCCTCCACTGCGGCACGTGTCGCGTTGAGAGCATCCTCCACACGGTCTTTCTTTTCTTTCATCTCCACCTCTGTGGCAGCGCCCACATAGAGGACGGCGACACCGCCTGAAAGTTTTCCGAGACGCTCCTTGAGTTTCTCCTTGTCATACTCTGAAGTGCTTGTCTCTATCTGCTTGCGGATAGACTCAACCCTCTCGGCGATGGCAGACTTGTCACCGGCACCGCCAACGATGGTGGTATTGTCTTTCGTAATTGTGACCTTCTCGGCTTTTCCGAGCATGTCAGGAGTAGTATTCTCAAGAGTAAAGCCCCTCTCCTCGGAAACGACCACTGCACCGGTCAGTGTAGCGATATCCTGGAGCATTTCCTTACGGCGGTCACCGAAGCCCGGAGCCTTGACGGCAGCAATCTTGAGAGCGCCGCGCAGCTTGTTGACCACGAGAGTTGTCAGAGCCTCGCCATCGACGTCCTCTGCAATGATAAGCAGCTCCTTGCCTTCCCTTGCAATAGGTTCGAGGATAGGAAGCAGATCCTTCATCGAAGAAATCTTCTTGTCGCATACCAATATATAAGGATTGGTAAGCTCAGCCTCCATCTTGTCAGAATTGGTCATGAAGTAGGCAGAGATATATCCCCTGTCAAACTGCATACCGTCTACGACCTTGACTTCAGTATCGGTACCCTTGGCCTCTTCAACGGTGATCACGCCGTCCTTGCCGACCTTCGCCATGGCATCGGCGATAAGCTTGCCGATATAGTTGTCATTGTTCGCAGAGATTGTGCCGACCTGCTCGACCTTCGAGTAGTCCGTACCGACCTCCTGGCTCTGCTCCTTCAGTCTTGCGACAACGGCGGCCACCGCCTTGTCGATACCCCTCTTGAGGTCCATGGGATTTGCTCCCGCGGTGACGTTCTTGATGCCGACATTAAGTATTGCCTGGGCAAGTACGGTAGCCGTAGTGGTACCGTCACCGGCCTGCTCGTTGGTCTTGGACGCAACTTCCTTGACCATCTGGGCACCCATATTCTCAAAGCGGTCCTCAAGTTCAATCTCCTTTGCGACAGTAACACCGTCCTTGGTCACCTGAGGCGCACCGAATTTCTTGTCTATAACCACATTGCGGCCTTTAGGTCCGAGAGTGACCTTTACTGCATCCGCAAGAGCATCCGCGCCGAGTTTCATTTTGGAGCGGACATCGGTATCAAATTTAATTTCCTTTGCCATAATTATATTCTCCCTATACTAACTAAACCAATACTACAGGACAGCCAGGACGTCTGACTGCTTGACGATAAGATATTTCTTGTCCTCGAGGGTAACCTCGGTGCCGGCGTACTTGCCGTACAGCACTTCATCACCGACCTTCAGCTCCATAGGCTCATCCTTTTTGCCTGGGCCTACGGCTATCACTTTTCCTTGCTGCGGCTTTTCCTTTGCCGTATCGGGGATGTAAATACCTGCTGCCGTCTTTGTCTCCGCCTCCTTGGGCTCCACAAGGACTCTATCTGCCAATGGTCTAATCATAATGCTATAAATTTTGTTTTGTCAATCTTGTACTGCCGGCATTGCCGACAGCCCCCTTGACATCAATGTCCGTGCCAATGACAAAATGTCATGTGCCACAGGACGACGCCGACGGAAACCGATACGTTCAAAGAATGTTTAGTCCCGAACTGTGGTATTTCCACGACACTGTCCGCAGAATCTATGACATCCTGGCGCACCCCGTCAACCTCGTTTCCGAACACAAGCGCATACTTCTCTCCAGGGTCGGGCACGAAATCCTGCAGCAGAGTGGGCCGTTCGACCTGTTCCACACATATTATACGGTATCCCTCCGAACGCAGGCCGGAAACCGCTTCAATCGTATCGCCTACATGCGTCCACGGAACACTCAGCTCCGCCCCGAGGGCTGTCTTGTGAATTTCGGCAGACGGAGGGCATGCGCTTATTCCACACAGGAAAAGCCTGTCTACCTTGAAAGCATCGCACGTACGGAACGCGCTGCCCACGTTATAAGCGCTCCTGACATTGTCCAGAAGCAGAACCACACCAGAGTGCGGCAGACGCGCATATTCTTCCGGGCTGATCCTGCCCAGCTGCGCATTGGTCAGTTTTCTGTTTTCCACGGGCGCAAAGGTAGTCATCTTTTTACAACGGCCCAAAAGCTGAAACGTTTCCAGGGCTGCATGCGGAAACGTCACCCGTCCAGGAGGAAAAACATTTGTTCGGCACTCTTCTTATTACTATATTTGTGCCTATTGAACAACTACAGAAACCTTATGAAACAGGACATCCAGATCATCGATTTGATAAAGAGGGAGAGGGAGCGGCAGGAATCCGGCCTCGAACTCATAGCCTCCGAAAACTATGTTACGGACGGCGTTCTGAAGGCAATGGGATCCATCTGCACCAACAAGTATGCTGAAGGATACCCCGGCAGGCGATATTACGGAGGATGCGAGATAATCGACCAGATCGAGCAGCTCGCAATCGACAGGCTGAAGGCTCTCTACGACGCAGAGTGGGCGAATGTCCAGCCTCATTCCGGTGCCCAGGCAAACATGGCCGTCATCATGGCCATCCTCAAGCCCGGAGACACCTTCATGGGACTCGACCTCAGCCAGGGAGGGCATCTCACCCACGGATCGCCAGTGAATGCATCCGGCATCCTATACCATGCCGTTGCCTATGGTCTCAATCCCGAGACCGGGATGATAGACTACGATGCGATGGAAGCCAAGGCCATGGAATGCAGGCCCAAGCTGATCATCGGCGGAGCATCCGCATATTCCCGCGAATGGGACTATGAAAGGATGCGGTCAATAGCCGACAAGGTAGGAGCCGTTCTGTGGATAGACATGGCGCATACAGCCGGCCTGATTGCTGCAGGTCTGCTGAAAAACCCTGTCAAATATGCCCATATCGTCACTTCGACCACACACAAGACGTTGAGAGGACCGCGTGGCGGAGTCATCCTCATCGGCAAGGACTTCGATGATCCCCAGGGCAGGACGACAACCAAGGGAGTCGTAAAGAAGATGAGCCAGGTGCTTGACTCATCGGTATTTCCGGGCACCCAGGGCGGGCCGCTCGAGCATGTCATTGCAGCGAAAGCCGTTGCATTCTTCGAGGCCCAGCAGCCGGAATTCGTCACATACCAGAAACAGGTTCTCGCCAACGCGAAGGCCATGTGCGCCGAATTCCTGAAACGCGGGTACAAGATCGTCAGCGGAGGGACTGACAACCACCTCATGCTTGTCGACCTGAGGGGCAAGTTCGAGAAACTCAACGGACGTGTAGCCGAAACCCAGCTCGAGAAGGCCGGAATCACCGTAAACAAGAACATGGTACCTTTCGATACCCGCAGCGCCTTCCAGACTTCAGGCATCAGGGTCGGGACCCCTGCCGTCACTTCAAGGGGATTCGTTGAGAAAGACATGACCGAAATTGTGAGTCTCATTGACGAAGTCCTCTGCTCATGCGACGAGAACATAGAGGCCCTCAGCCTTAAAAAGACCGACACTCCGACAGAGGCACAGCTTCGCAGTCTTGAGAAACACGACGCCGTTCTCGAATCAGTAAAGAAGAAAGTCAACCAGATGACGGCAGGCGTACCGCTTAACAAATACTAGTCCGTACAGAAGAAGATGTTTACGATAATCGGATCTCTGTTCTGGCTGGCGATAATAATCGTATTCGGGCTGTTCCTCCTGCTTTTCAGGATAATTGCAGGTCTGCTGCGTCCTTTCGGAAAAGGGGCAGTACAGCAGAGAGGGCCGGCAGGATTCTGGCAGGGAGAGATGCTGACCCGTGCCGGGAGATTCTCCGTCAACGGTCAGGCCGGCGTCCCGATATACGAAGACAACTCTGGCAGCAAATACATCAAGGCCTCGGACTATGATTCCTCCATACGCGAAATAGCCAGAAGGGCTTCGACAGACATCAGCTATAATTTCATGGTCGACGAGAACGGAACCTTGAGACAGTACAGGTTCTATCCTTTCAAGGCCTGACATCCGGCTTGTCTGCCAACGGCACGAAAAAAGGGACCCGCATTGAAGCGGGTCCCTTTTTCATTTCTGTCCAGACAGGTGCTATGCCTGCTCTATCGCAGCCTGCGCCGCTGCAAGCCTTGCAATCGGCACACGGAAAGGAGAGCAGCTGACATAGTCGATTCCTATACGGTTGAAGAACTTGATCGAGTCAGGATCGCCGCCATGCTCACCGCAGACGCCGCACTTCAGATCGGCACGCCTGCCGCGTCCGGCCTGGATACCATATTCGACAAGTTTGCCGACACCCTTGGTGTCTATGGTCTGGAACGGGTCGGCGTCAAGTATCTTGTGTCCGAGATAGTCTCCCATGAACGTTCCGACGTCGTCGCGTGAGAATCCGAAGGTCATCTGGGTAAGGTCGTTCGTTCCGAAAGAGAAGAACTCGGCGGCACGCGCCATCCTCTCGCCGGTAAGTGCCGCACGGGGGATCTCGATCATGGTACCGAAGTGATATTCGATACTCTGCTCGGTCCTGGCCTCAACCTCACACTTGACGCGGTCGCAGATCGCTTTCTGGAAGCTGAGCTCCCTGGCAGATACGGTAACAGGGATCATTATCTCGGCCTGAGGATGAAGACCGTCTTTCTGCAGTTCGGCGACTGCCGTGAAAATCGCCCTGTACTGGGTCTCGGCAATCAGAGGATATGTCACATGCAGACGCACACCGCGCAGTCCCATCATAGGATTGACCTCGTGGAGTTTCTCGCCGCGCTTGATTACCTCGTCGACACCGATTCCAAGTTCATTGGCGACCTCGGTCTCCTTGTCTATGGTCTTGGGCACGAACTCGTGGAGAGGAGGGTCAAGCAGACGGAAAACGACAGGCTTGCCGTCCATGATCTTGAGAGTGCTCTTCACTGAAGCCTTGATGAACGGCTCGAGTTCGGCAAGAGCCGCCCTGCGCTCCTCGTCGGTAGTGCACAGGATCATCTTGCGCAGTTTGGCAAGAGGGACATCGGAGTTCTTTCCATAGAACATGTGCTCGATTCTGAACAGACCTATGCCCTCGGCACCGAACTGAAGGGCCCTCTGGGCGTCTTCTGGAGTATCGGCGTTGGTACGTATACCGAGCCTGCGGTACTTGTCCACTATGCTCATGAACTTAATGAAGACAGGATTCTCACTTGCGTCCATCGTCTCAATCTTCGAGTCGTACACGAGACCCTTGCTGCCGTTGAGAGAGAACCAGTCGCCTTCCTTGTAGACCTTGGATCCCTTTCCGAAAGTGACAGTCTTCTGCTCGAGGTTGATCTTCATTGATTCACAGCCGACAATGCAGCACTTGCCCCAGCCTCTGGCGACGAGCGCGGCATGAGAGGTCATTCCACCCCTCTGGGTAAGTATTCCGGCTGATGCACGCATTCCCTGGATATCCTCCGGAGACGTCTCCTCGCGGACAAGGATAACCTTGCGTCCTTCCTGAGCGGCATCCATGGCAGACTGGGAATCGAACACAAGAGTGCCGACGGCTCCGCCCGGAGACGCGGGAAGTCCGCGGCCTACGACTTTAGCCGTCTTTTCAGACCTGGAGTCGAGTACGGGATGGAGTATCTCGTCGAGCTGTGCAGGAGAGACTCTCATCACGGCAGTCTTCTCGTCGATCATACCCTCGGAAAGCATGTCCATCGCCATTTTCAGGGCAGCCAGGCCAGTACGCTTGCCGATACGGCACTGAAGCATCCACAGCTTGCCCTCCTGAATGGTAAACTCGATGTCCTGCATATCATGGAAATGGGCTTCAAGCCTCTTGCGGATATCGTCCAGTTCCCTGTAGACTTCCGGCATCGCTTTTTCAAGTGACTGGAGATTCTTGTTGTGCTCGGTCTTGGTAGCCTCGTTGAGAGGGTTAGGAGTACGGATTCCGGCAACGACATCCTCTCCCTGTGCATTGATAAGCCACTCTCCGTAGAATTTGTTGTCGCCGCTCGCAGGGTTGCGTGAGAACGCCACACCTGTTGCGGACGTGTTGCCCATGTTGCCGAAAACCATGGCCTGCACGTTCACCGCGGTACCCCAGTCATCAGGAATCTTCTCGATACGTCTGTATGCTATGGCCCTCTTTCCGTTCCATGACTTGAACACGCCACCGATAGACCCCCACAACTGCTCTTTCGCATTGTCCGGGAACTCTACTCCGAGCACTTCCTTGATCTTCACCTTGAACCTCTCGCAGAGATCCTTAAGATCGTCGACTGTCAGGTCGGTGTCCGAAGCATAGCCCTTGGCTTCCTTCACCTCGTTCATCATGCGGTCGAGCTGCTGGCGTATGCCCTGCCCGTCCGCCGGCTCTATTCCCTCTGCCTTCTCCATGACGACATCGGAATACATCATTATTAGACGACGGTACGCATCGTACACGAAACGGGGATTGCCCGTCTTCTCTATCATACCGGGAATAGTTTCGGAGCACAGGCCGATATTCAGGATAGTATCCATCATGCCGGGCATAGAACTCCTCGCGCCGGAACGGCAGCTTACCAGAAGAGGATCCTTGGGGTCGCCGAATTTCTTGCCCATGACTCTTTCCATGGCATTCATCGCACCGCTGACCTCAAGTTTCAGGTCCTCGGTATACCCCCCGCCCAGCTCGTAGTACTCTGCGCAGCATTCGGTAGTTATGGTGAATCCTGCCGGGACAGGCATTCCAAGCCTGCTCATCTCGGCGAGATTGGCACCTTTACCACCGAGGAGTTCGCGCATGGAGCCGTCACCTTCGGCGGTCTTCCCACCGAAGCAATACACACGTTTCTTCACTTCAAACATAGGTAAAAACGTCAATTAAATTATTTATTGTCAATATTGATTATGTCGTCAATTTCAGGGGACGCAAATTTATGTCAAATTTATGACTATAGCAACTTTGCCGCGAGGTCGGACAGTCGGCTGCGCTCTCCCTTCCGCAGGAAAACATGCTGGAAGATTTTCTGTCCGGAAAGTTTTTCCTCGAGGTGCGTCAGACCGTTCGACCACTGGTCCAGATACGGCTGGTCTATCTGGAAGATATCTCCGGTGAAAACCATCTTGGTGCCCTCTCCGGCGCGGGTGATTATGGTCTTGATCTCGTGAGGCGTAAGGTTCTGGGCCTCGTCGATAATGAAATAGCATTTTCCAAGGCTCCTTCCCCTTATGTATGCCAGAGGCTCGATCAGCAGTTTCTCCTGCGTCAGCATGCTGTCGATTTTGAGCGCCTCCCTGGAATTGGGCCGGAACTGGCTCTTTATTACATTGAGGTTGTCCATCAGAGGCTGGAGGAACGGGCCCATCTTGGCCTTCTGGTCACCGGGGAGGAAACCGAGATCCTGGTTTCCGAGTATCACGGCAGGACGGGAAAGGACAATCTGCTCGTATTCCTTCTCCTGTTCGAGAGCAGCGGCAAGTGCGAGCAGAGTTTTGCCGGTACCGGCGCCTCCTGTGAGGGCTACAAGGTCTATCTTCGGATTCAGCAGCGCGTCCAGAGCCATCGTCTGCTCGTCATTGCGTGGACGTATCCCGTATGCCTGCCTGGCCTTCACCAGCACGATCTTGTCCTTGTCAGCGTCATAACGGGCGCATACGCAGCCACCGTCTCCGGACTCCCACTTCAGCTTGTACATCTGGTTGGGCTGCGGACGGGACTCCACGACATCCTGCCAGTCCAGCTGGACCGAAGGTCCGTAGCATAGGGCCTGCATCTTGTCGGACGGCAGGGTGTAGGTCTGCACCTCTTTCTGCGAGTTCTCGATCTTGGCCTCGTCAATCTTGTCGGTAAGGTAGTCCTGGACCTGCATACCTGCGGCCTTGGCCTTGAGCCTGAGATTCAGGTCCTTGGTCACAAGCGCGACGAAAGTTCCAGGATTGTTGTCACGCACCCACATTGCGGTAGACAGTATCCTGTGGTCAGGAATGTCATCCCTGAACATGTCGGCATACTCTCCGGTAAAGGGATGGTTCGGTTCAACCTTGATGCGCCCGAGTCCGGGGCCGATGGGAAGACCGTCCCGGCCGAAGCTCTTTCCTTCGGTGATGCGGTCGATATCCCTCATGAAGGCCCTCGCATTGTATGAAAGGGCGTCATTGCCCTTCTTGAACTTGTCAAGTTCTTCCGCCACGGCAATCGGGATGACAAGGTTATTGTCTTGAAAATGCCTGATGGCTTTGTGGTCGTGCAGTATCACATTGGTATCGAGCACGAATATTTTCTGTTTGCCCATATTATGTGGTTATTCTGATTCTCCCCCCGCATTCTGCAAAAGGGATTCCAATATAGTCTGTATCGCAGACTTCTCCGCAAGGCTGAACCGCAGTGACGCGTCGGTACTGTCCGGGTGGCCAAGCGGGAAATATGCCACGTCCTGCAGCAGGAGCTCCGCATCGACATAGTCAAAATCAGAGTCCCTGATCTGGATCACCGCTCCCGGAATCTCGGAGAACAGCACCCTGACAGCGCTTTTCTCTCCATACGCCCGCATCAGGGCCGACAAGTCGGCGGAGACTCCTACTCCGGAAGAGCACATTGACTCCAGCGTAGATGCGAGCCCTCCCCTGCCTACCGTGGCGGCGGAAAGCAGCACTGAATCTTCGGAAAACTCCCGGACGACCTCAAAGCAGTCGATGAAATAGTCTGCATCCTCTATCCTCGGGTCAGAGCCTGAAAGGCACAGGGCTGAAGACAGCAGGGATCCGCCAAGCCTGAAATCCGACGGATCGAACGGGATGTATATTATCCAGCTCGACTCGTCTGGCACGAAGGTGTCTGCACATGTACGGCCTTCAGCAAGAGAAGCGTTTTCAGCGGAAAACGGCTCATGAATGGCAGAAGGATCGTCCCCTGGAACTATGGAGGACAGAGAAGGAAAGAAAGAAAGCGACGACATGCACGCCGACGACCTTTCATAGCTGTAAGAGGAAAACATTATTCCCAGGGCATCAATGTAGTCCGACGCGGACTCCACGCTGCGGTAGAAGGCTGCCATCGCACCGACCGGATCCTCATCCCATTTCCATTCTGCGGCAAGCCGAAGGTTTCCGAGACGGAAATGCCCTTTCTGCCACAGGAAGCCGACAAGCGCGGAACCTATGAGGAAGCGCGTCGCTGATACCGCCGACGCATACGGAAACGGCTGCGCGCATTTGCGGACTGCGTCCAGGCAGTACTGGATATCGAACGAGTTGCAGTCTACACTCCTGACGGGAGCGTCAACGCTTTCATCCACCAATGGCTGTGCGGAGCTGTCCTCGACGCACTCAGGCGCGTTCTCCGTAACGGCCGCAAGAATCCGGGCCGGAGTCATTTCCTGCAGGACTCCGTCTATCACATACGACGAACTCAGCGCTGAATCCATTCGGTGCATATCACAGAAGTTGGCTTGTAAAATTAGACATTTTAAAGATGAGTTGCAAATTTGATGGCTATATTTGTATAAACAAAGTTATATAGGTATAAGAATCTGAAACAATGAATATAAGTTTGGAGGATTATGACCTGATGCTCCGGGATCTTTTTGCAAGACATCCCAGCGTTCAGCAGGTCGGATTCGGAGCGGGGGCATACAAGCCGGGACTTGACGGAATGCTCAGGTTTGACGCGTCTCTGGGCCATCCGTGGAAGAAATACAGAAGTATCCATATCGCGGGGACCAACGGCAAGGGATCAGTCAGTTCAATGCTTGCCGCTGCACTGGCATCCACAGGAATGAAAGTTGGTCTTTACACCTCCCCGCACCTGGCCGACTTCCGCGAAAGGATGAAAATCATATCCGGAAGGTCCAGCTACATGCCGGACAGGGAATTCGTGTGTGACTTCCTGAAAGACAACGATACAGACGGGCTGTCATTCTTCGAAATCACGACTGGAATGGCATTCAGTTGGTTTGCCAGTCAGAATGCAGACATCACGGTCATCGAGACAGGCCTCGGAGGCAGGCTGGACAGCACGAACATTATTACACCAGAGCTCAGCGTCATAACGAGCATCGGGCTTGACCACTGCGCGCTGCTCGGGAACACCCGCAGCCAGATAGCCGGGGAAAAAGCCGGAATCTTCAAGAAAGGAATCGACGCGCTGGTGTCAGTCAGAGACCCTCAGACAGCTCCGGTATTCATCCGGACGGCTGACGCACTGCCATGCCCGCTGCATTTCTCCGACGAGTTCGAGGTCCATACGTTCGAGACCGACCTCAAGGGCCCGTATCAGGAAGTGAACCTGCGCACGGCTCTTGCGGCACTGCAGATCATCGGAGTACCTGCAGACCGGGACGCTATAGCACACACTGCCGAAATCACCGGGTTCAGGGGACGCTGGGAGAAGATTTTCAGCACTCCTGAAACAATCTGTGACATAGGGCACAATCCTGACGCCCTCAGAATCAACTTCGCAAGACTCGAGCAGAGCGGCCGGCCTCTCTTCATCGTATACGGGATCATGGCGGACAAGGACATAGATACGATACGTGGCCTCATGCCCAAGAAAGCAAGGTACTACATCGCAGCACCGGCAATACCGCGCGCACTTGACACGGCTACCCTCGCGGAAAAGATGAGCGGTCTTGACTGCACAAGCTGTGAAAGTGTCGCAGATGCCGTCGAGAAAGCAATAACGGACGCACTCAAAGTTCCAGGAGCCCTCGTGTATGTAGGGGGGAGCAACTATCTGGTTGCGGAATGCATCTTGCATCTGGACGCCATCAGGCAAAATACCGATGCAAAATGACTCTCCTCACACCAATACTTGCCCTCGCGCTCGCAATAGCCCCGACCGGAGACAGAAGCGACAGCCAGCTTTCACGCCTGTGGGACTCATACGAACGGGCCAGAAATTCAGACAGGCCTGCCGACATGCTGTCCGCACTCAAGGAAATCAAGCAGGCCGCCGTCCAGCTTGACAGCGCATGGGACTATTATGACGCGAGCCAGAAATATGTCCAGACGGCTTCGTCCATGAACTGGAAGTTGCGGGAATCGCTTACAGACTCGATGGACAGGGAAATCGCGGAAATCGACTGGCCGGTAATGACGTTCTTCCACTCCTACAGGGAACGCCCTGCAAGTGAAATGACTGACTTCGCCGCCCTGAACAGGGAAAGACTCGGCAAAGCCAGGAATCAAGGATTCTACAAAGCCGACTACCGCCTGAATTCGCTTCCGGGCGGCGGGCTGCTCTCCTCCCTTCTGGACAATGACTATGACTACGTCCTCTGGTCGGCATACGCCACTGACAGGTCAGAGGCAAGAGAAGCCCTGAAGGAAAACGTCACAGGAAGATACCCTTTTGACATAATCATGCAGCTGGAAGAGGCATCCTCGGCAGGAGAAAAGGAAAGGGAAAGCATTTTGCGCATGATCGCTGACTCATGCAGCGGGAAAGCCGCATCACTCCTGGCCGAGTCAAGTCTTCTCGAATTGCGTTTCTCCGTTCTGCAGGGCAGCGCCAGGGCCACCCAGGCAGACTATATTGAACTTGACATAGAGTGTGACGAGATACTCGGCAGAATACGGAAAGCCCTTAAATCCAAAGACATGACCGAGCGGAGCATCGCGGCCCATGTCACTTTTCCGGAATCACTCAGGAAAATCCTGAACGGCAGCCAGATCAGCCTCAGCGTAAAGAAAGATGTCCTGGCCGTGAGCCTTGTCAATCTCGGGTCCGCAAAGCTCTCCATCCGCCGTGAAGGGGACGGGAAAGCGCTGCAGACAAGAGTCCTTCACAACAAGACAAGAAGTTTCTTCCTTCCGGACAGCCTTTTTCTGCCGCTTGACTGGCTTGAAGACGGGGACTACGCAATAGAGGCATGCAAAGGGAAATCGTCGTCAACGCTTGCCTACGGGAAACGGAGCCTCTCGATAGCCGTCAGTGGGCACTCGGAAGGATTTGCAGCCTATGTCACGGACTTCTGGACGGGAGAACCCTGCGGTACGGTATCACTGATCCTCAGAGAGTCTGGCCGGGAAATCACTCGGGCGGAACTTGCTCCCGGCGATGGTTTCAGAGACATCCCGTCCGGTCTCATTTCGCTGACTGCACCGGGAAGCTATAATTTCACTGTCCAGGCTACCGACCGGAAAGACGGGAAGACAAGGCTCTCGCCGGAGATCCCGCTCTACGTCCCGGCTCCGGACAACGACTCCGGCACGGAGCCGTCAGGCAGGACTTCAGGATGTGTGGTGCTTACCGACAGGAGCGCATTCAATCCGGACGAAACAGTATTCTTCAAGGCCGTGGTCTATGACCTGGAACATGGAAGGATGGTCTCTGCAACTGCCGGAAGGAAAATTTCGGCACGCATTTCAGCTCCTGACGGCAAGGACCTGGAACAGCTTGATCTGACCACGGACGATTTCGGCTCCGTTGACGGCAGTTTCTTTCTCGAGAAGGGCCTTTCAGGAGGACTCTACACGATTAGAATTGAAGAAGAAGGCCGCATCCTGGCTTCAAGATCAGTCAGAGTCGATGAATTTGTCCTGCCGGACTTTACCGTGGCTTGGGACGACGAGACAAGGCCGCTGCTGTGCGGCGACTCTCCCTCCGTCACCGGCAGCATCCGGGCCTTCAACGGACACGGGCTTGACATCGCAAGGGCTGAATACGAAATTTCGAGATACGGCACGCCCGTCGCCCGAGGGAAGCTGGACGCAGATCCGGAAGGGAAATTCAGCATACGGTTCGGCACGAGCGGAAGTGAACCGGGAGGGTATTTCCGGATCAGCGTCAGCCTGACTGCCTCAAGCGGAGAGACTCATGTCTTCGAAAAAGGAGTCCTGGTCATGAATTACCTGTATGCCGGTCTGAACATCCAGAATCCCGACAAGGGCAGCTTCACAATGGACGGTTCCCTGTCCGGAGGCTGCATAGTCAGCGCCGACACTCTTGAAGTCGAGCTCGGGCAGGGAGCATACGGGAAGGACGGGGAAATACGGCCGGACTTCAGGGCGGCATACTCCCTCGTCGACGGAAGCGGCGCAGGCATCCTGTCAGGAGAAAGCGCAGAGGGGCGCTTCAGCATCAGACTCGACTCCGTGGCATCAGGATACTATACTCTTAAATGCAAGACCTTTGCGGTAGCAGACGACGGGACCGAATACCGCGACAGCACACAAACAGGTCTGATAGTCATGTCCGGCACGGATACGGTGCTTCATGCCGGCGCTCTCAGTTTTTTCAGAGAGACAGGCAAAGACACTCCCTCAGTACAGATCGGGTCCGGCCAGGGGGCCGTATGGGCTGTTGCACAGCTGTTCGGAGACGGAGACACCCTGCTCGACTCCCGCACCGTCATTCTTGAAGGCAAGCCAGGATGCGAGGGCTCACTGGAAACCATAGAATTCGACCGCAAGCCCTGCTATCCAGACGACCTTGCGGTAAGCGTGATGTTTTTCAAGCACGCGGAGGCCTTCAGCTATACCCGGAATCTCAGGCTGCCACACGAAGACAGCGCCCTGCCGCTGAGCATCACAGGATTCACGGACACGACGGCTCCGGGATCCACAGTGACAGTGGAAATCGGCTCTGCCCCGGATTCGGAATGCACCGCAAGCGTATTCGACATCGCTTCCGAATCCATAATGCCCAACACCTGGAACAGGCTCGTCCGGGTTTCACCCGCTCACCCCTCGTTCAGACTGAGCATGCGGACAGGTTCGCAAGATTCGCGTAGGCCATACTACCTACCTCTTATGACAAAAGCATACGGAACGGCAGGAATGAACGGCAATGCAGTGGCCTCCGTCGAGGAAAGGGTAGCGGCCGACTCCGACGCCTTGTACGAGCCGGAGACAGTGACTCATGCAAGGGAGGACTTCAAAGGGACTCTGGCATGGGAACCGTCGCTCAGAAGTGACGGCAACGGCAAGATATCCTTCAGTTTCAACACTTCGGACAAGCTGTCGACATACGCGCTTCAGCTGTTCGCACACGACAGGGACATGAACAGCGCCGTTGCCAGAAAGGAACTTCTGGTAACGCTCCCCGTCAGCGTCAGCATCGCCCAGCCGCAGTTCCTATACGCGTCGGACAGATACACCGTCCTTGCAAGTGCAAGCAGCATAAGCGACAAGGAGCTGAAAGGGACCTTCTCCATATCCGTAACGGACGGAAGAGACTACGGAGACCCTACAAAAGTCATGGCAAGGCACGTTCAGACCGTTGTGCTGGAGCCAAAAGGCAGCGCCCGGTGCTCCCTTCCGGTTCAGATACCAGACAACATCTCCGAACTCGGAGTCCTTGTAAGCTTCACCTCGGATGAAGGCAGTTCAGACGCAATGTTCGTCACCGTTCCGGTCCGGACACCGGTACAGACAATTACCGAAGCCCATTCTTCCCTTCTGACAGACGGGAAGTCCAGGAAAGCCGTGACTGATTCGCTCCGCCTGGCTTTTGCGAACGCAGATCCATCCGAAGCAAAAGAGAAAGAATTCTCGATACTGGAAATGCTCCTTCGTGACCTTCCACGCAAGTTCACGCCGGAAAGCGACAACGTCCTTGATCTTCTTCAGGCCCTGTATGCCGACTGCCTTGACAGGCGCGCGAGAGAGCTGCCGGCTTTCGCTCAGATCAAGGGAGCCGCTCCATCCTCGAACCTCAGCCTGGAACAGCGTGATACGCTCACCGGCAAGATTCTCGGATGCCGCAATTCCGACGGCGGATTCGGATGGTTCTCCGGCATGCCTTCTTCGGCACGCATCACTGCCGTGATACTTGAATGGTGTGCAGACATGGGGCCTGACTGTCCGGCGCCTCTGGCAGCCCTGCTTCCGGATGCAGTAAGCTACCTGGACCGCAGCTATTTTTCCGGACCGGCACTGTCTCTCAGGCCCGCAGGACTTAACCTCGCGGAATATCTCTATGTCAGGAGCCTCTATCCGGGACAGGCGATTGACCCCGGCAATGACTCTGGAGAAGACAGGCTGAAAGCCTTCAGGCACGAAGTTTCGGAATACCTCATCCCCGAAGAAGGCAGAGGGCTCAATGCCATGATACTTGCAAAGGCAAGAAGACTCAGGACATCAGAAGCACTGATGAAAGCCGGCAGCAAAAGCGCCTTCGCAGTGTCTGTCGGCATAAAGGCAGACTCACGGCTTGAGGAATCCATCGCCGCCGACCTGGAATCCATAGTCCAGTATGCACAGCCGCATCCTTCAGGAGGCGTATACTTCCCGAATGCAGTAATGCCTGCAAGAGGCCTGCTTGAGAGCGAACTCTACGCACACTGCATACTCTGCAATCTTCTCGGAGAGCATGGGTACGAAGACCTTGCCGAAGGGATAAGACTCTGGATCATGGTCCAGAAGGAAAGCCAGAATTGGGAAAACGACTTTGCCTGCCTGAACGCATTCTCCACTGTACTTGCCGCAGACGCCAGGACACTCTCTGCAAGAGTGCTGGTATTGAGCGCGACGACTCCCCTGCCGTTCGGCAGCATCGCTCAATCCGGGAACGGTATGAGCATACGGGCTGAGTACAGCATCGGCGGCAAGCCTCTGGAAGAGGGCCAGACACTTCATCTCGGTGACATCGTACGCGCCGAGTACACCCTGTGGAGTGCGGAAAACAGGAGTTTCGTAAAAGTCACCCTGCCGCGCAACGCGGCATTCAGGCCTGCAAGACAACTTTCAGGGCCAGTGTTCCTCAACGGGTATGCTTACAGGAACGTAACGTCATGGAGTACCGAATACTGGTTTGAAACCCTGCCCGAAGAGACCACGGTCATCACCGAGGAACTGATGGTCACCCAGGAAGGAGAATTCGCATGCGGAGCCCCGGAGGTGTCGTCCCATTATGCACCTCAGTACCGCGCCAACGGAACGGGCAGCGTAACTCAGATCACCTCGATGTCAGATGACAGCATCCAGCCCTGACGCCCGTCGGACAGTTCGATGTTCCGCCATTCTCCGACGGAATCCAGGATCTTTACCTTCGTGCCTTCATGCAGGACAAAGAGATCTTTGGACGAATCCGAGGCCGGGGCGCTCTTCACCGTGCACACGGGACTCATGACGATTGCCTCGTCAGTCCTGAAATATTCGGAACGCTGTCTTGCGGCGAACGAGAAGAAAGCGATGCACAGCACGAGACAGACCACAGCCGATATGAAGCCTGTGCGGCGCATGCCGGTACTGCCCCCCTTGAGACAGACAGTAACCATTCCAAGTGCCAGGGCCAGCGCTACCAGGCCAAGGACAGCCCAGGCATTGGATGACAAGCTGGAAGCCGCAGAATCCAGCCAGGCGGAAAGGAAGAATTCCGGAATGCTTTCAATGTCGTCCTGAACCATGGAATTGGCAAACTCCAGGTTGAATTCCGCATCCTTGGAAGACGGATCCAGCCTGAGGGCACGCTCATAGTTCAGAATCGCCGCGGAAATGTCGCCGTCCTTGAAGTATGCGTTTCCGAGGTTGTAGTAAAGCTCCGCACTTTCCACTCCCGTGTCCAGGATGCTTTCCCAGTCGGCTGCCGCTCCGGACCAGTCGCCGTCAGAGTACCTTCCGACACCGGCGTTCCAAAGCGAATCCACAGCAGGGACATCAGCCCCATATGAGGCAAGAGGGAACATGAACAACAGCAGTACGGCAGCTTTTGCTGCGGAAGACGGAGACTTGTGTCTTCTGACTACGGCTCCGTCAATTTCTGAAATAACGTTCACGGCATTTTCATATTCTGATGACATGGCCTCATTCCCGGGGTCAGGGGAGTATCTTGCATATTCGCAGGCATCGAGCAGGGAAATGTATTCGGACACTGTCTTTTCAGGAACACCTGCATCGGCAAGGCGGGAGGCGATATTGTCCCTGCTGAGTTCTGCGGCATCCATGCCAAGCTTGTCCGAGACATAGCCGAGCAGAGCCTTGTGCAGCTCTTCGTAGAAAGCCGTATAGAGATTCTTCCTGAGCAGCGTCCCTGCCTCTGAAAGCCTCCTGCGGGCCATCTTCGTGGCCTTGCGGGTCTTGGTCCCGACGAGGTCGGCACGCCGGGCAAGCACCGTACTCACGACAAAATACAGAGCTGCAGAAGCCAGTACAACCAGTGCGATGACAATCCAGAACCATACGGACCCGATGAAGAAGACACCCCTCGCAGACAGGTCCGGCACCCCGACGGCGATATACCTGATATCGTTGCCGAGATTCCTGACGCCTCTCCTGTCTACCGAAGGCGCACCGGACGTAGGCGCAGACGAAGAAGATGCTGTCTCGGAGCCACGCCCGACCTTCACATCGAGGGTCCCGCCATCCAGCGTCACGTACTTTCCGGACTGGATGTCATAGTAACTGAACAGCACAGGCCCGATCTTGAAGTCACCGTAGCTGCGGGGGATGAAGGGATACTCGAACTCCTTTCCCGACTGCAGGTCCGTAGCCTTTATGTCATAAACCTCAAAATCAGGAGGGAAGCTGATGTCAGGAGCCTCAAGAAGAGCAGTATTGCCACTTCCCGTGACTGTCACCTTCAGTGACGCCGCCTCATGTGTGGCAAGGCTGTCCCTTGTCAGGGAAGCGGACAGGCGGAAATTTCCGACAGCACCGGAGAACGATACCGGGGCCCCCTGCGGCAGGGCGCTTACCCGGATACTGACGGGCTCGGTGGTTACCCTTTTCCTGACTGTCCTGTAATCATCCTGGAAGAAATTGTCGAATATGCTTCCGGTGGACACGCTCGGAGCCCTCACGTTCACAAGGCACACCAGTTCGGCAGGATCAATGACAAGAGTCCCCTCCTGCTGTGGAATCAGCGTCCAGCTGGCAAGCACCGCAGAATTGTAGATCTTGTCGTCAAGACTCTCCCTGATGAATTCTATGTTGGATGGCGATTTCGCCTCCTGGCTCCAGAAACCGTGGAAATCAGGGAATTTGGCATTCTCGAATCCGGCTATGTTGACCCTCTGGTAGAGTTTGAGTGTCGCTCTAAGCTTTTCACCGACAACGACCCTGCTCTTGCTGACCGTCAGCCTCAGGAAGAGATCCGAGGATGAGACGTTTCCTGTAACCGCATCCTGCTCCGAGGCCTGTCCGGACGGCCTGTCGTCCGTTACCACCTCAATCTTGGGCACTCCGGAAGTATATACCTCCCCTTTTATCGTAGCCCTGGCCACCGGCAGGCTGAAAGTTCCCGTCTTCCTGGGCATCAGAATATAGGTGTAGGACACTTGCGACGTTTTTGTCTTCTTGCCGTAAGAAATCGTAGTTGACGTGGCCACCTGTCTGTTAGGTCCCCATACAAGCTGGAAGTCATCGCCAGGATCCCACTCGAAGTCCGAGGGGATGTCATCGCCCGATATTATGAATGTGATGTTGAACTGCTCGTTCACACCCACAAGATTGGTTGCCTGTATCCTTATTTCAGGCTGGGCAGTCGCCGCGACAGCCATTGTCACGGCAGCCAGCAATGTAACCATCAGTTTCTTGATCATCGTCAACTCTCCTTTACCAATTCTTTTCCTTCTGGTTGGACTTCAGGAGCAGGGCCTTCTCACGTCCGACCTTTTCCTGAGTTTCAGCCTCCTTGGCCTGGATGGCCCGGAGCATCTGAGCAGCCTGGCGCTTCGAAATACCGGAGCCGGAGGCAGAACCTTCGGAACCGCCGTCCTTGTTATCGTCCTGATTGCCCTGGCCGTCCTGGTCATTCTGGTCATCCTGGTCATCCTGGCCATTCTGGCCGCCCTGATTATTCTGATTGTCCTGATTGTTCCTCTCCTCCTTATTATCCTCGGAATTCTGCCCTCCGTTCTGGTCCTGATTCTTGTCCATACTGTTCTCAAGCATCTTGCGGGCATATATGTAGTTTTCCTTTGCCTCAAGGTCAGAAGGGTTCAGCAACAGGGACTGCTTGAAACTCTCCACCGCAGCCGCATAGTCCTCAACGGCAAGAGACACGTCTCCGGCATTGAAATGATAATCGGAACTTCCGGCCCCCTGTTCGGAAACGGCATCAAGCGACTTCGATGCAGATTCATAGTCTTCCTCGCGATACAGGGCAGAGGCAAGATTGTATGCCGCCTTAAGCGAGAGCGAATCCTTCAGCACCGCCTTGCGGTAATCAATCTCCGCCTCACGGAAATCTCCTTTCCTGAAATGACGGTTGCCCTTTCGGACATCGTGCCTGTCGGCCTGTGCACACAGCGGCACCGAAACTGCCATGACAAATATTAAAAGAACAAGTCTTCTCATATCAAAAGAGCCTCCTTCTGATTCTTCGCTGACCTATCAGCATCTCGATTACAAAGAAAACCAGAGCCGCACCGAAAAAGTACATATACTGTTCGTCATACTCCTCAAAGACTATGGAACTGAGCTTCTCGTCCTCGAAACTCCTGATCTGGTCGATCACGGGGTTGAGGCCGAACTCATCGTTGCCGGCCTGGACATAGATGCCGTTGCCGGCTGCAGCTATGTCCTTGAGGGTCTTCTCGTCAAGCCTTGACACGACTATCTCCCCCTGACTGTCCTTGAGCAGTTCTCCGTCCACGCTCACAGGCTCCCCCCGCTGGGATCCCACTCCGACCGTATAGACTCTAATACCTGTCTTGGCAACGTCATGGGCAGCCTGGACAGCATCGTCCTCATGATTCTCGCCGTCAGTGATCACGATTATCGCGCGGCTCTTCTCGCTCTGGGTGCTGAAACTCTTTGCGGCGGTAAGAATGGCGTCACCTATTGCCGTACCCTGGACGGGAACAGACTTCGTGTCTATGGAGTTAAGGAACATCTTGGCGGAAACATAGTCCGCGGTAATGGGAAGCTGGACAAAAGAGCTTCCGGCAAAAAGCACGAGGCCTATCCTGTCATCCTGAAGTCTGTCAACCAGTCTTGAGATGGCAAGCTTCGCGCGCGTAAGCCTGTCGGGCGAATAATCCCTTGCAAGCATCGAGTTCGACACATCCAGACAGATCACTATCTCCGCCCCGCTTGTCTCACGCTTGGCCAGCTTTGCCCCGGTGACAGGTCTGGAAAGACCTATTGCGAAGCACGCGAAGCCCAAGGCAAAAAGCACGACACGCCACCATCCTTTCGATGAAGACCAGGACGGCATCAGCGACGCGACAAGGGCCTCGTCACCGAAACGGCGCATACGCCTCTTCCTGCCGGAACGGACCAGCGCATAGACCACCGGCATCAACGGGACCAGCAGCAGGAGATACAGGAATATCGGATTACCAAAGTAAATCATCAGGGCAGCCTCCTCATCAACAGTTTCATGACAAGCTCAAGCAGCAGACACAACAGGGCGGCGACAGCGAAAGGCATGAATTTCTCCTTGTAGACAGGGAAACTGTCCACTGTCGTCCTCGAAGTCTCCATCTTGTTGATCTCCGAATAGATTTCCGCAAGTTTCGTGTTGTCTGTCGCCCTGAAATACTTTCCTCCGGTCGTCGAGGCAATCTGCTTGAGCAATTCCTCGTCAAGCTCCACCTTGACATTCTGCACCTCGACACCCCAGGGAGTCATTACAGGATACGGCGCAACTCCGTTGGCACCGACCCCTATGGTATATACCCGGACTCCATAAGTCCGCGCGATCTCGGCCGCAGTGAGAGGGGCTATCTCGCCCCGGTTGTTCACGCCGTCGGTCAGCAGTATGACGACCTTGCTCAGGGCGTCGGATTCCGACAGACGTGCCACGGCAGTCGCCAGACCGTTGCCTATTGCAGTGCCGTCCTCGATGAGATCTGTCTGGACCTCCTTCATCAGATTGATCAGGGTCGCCCTGTCGGTAGTGAGCGGGCACTGCGTATAGCTCTCACCTGCGAACACGACGATACCCATTCTGTCGTACGGCCGGTCGGCAATGAAGTTGATGGCAATATCCTTGGCGGCACTGACCCTGTCAGGAGTGAAATCCCTTGCAAGCATGGTGGTAGAGACATCCATGGCAAAGATAATGTCAATGCCTTCCGTATCCCGACGCTCGAACTCCGACGACGAACGGGGCCGGGCGATAGCGACTACAATCAGGCAGAGTGCCGCCGTCCTGAGGACAAAAGGCAGGTGGCGCAAGACACCGAGGACGGACCTGCCGCCTGCATTCCACGGCACGACTGTAGACACCCTCATGTGAGGCCGTCTGTGCCGCAGTTCCATGTAAAGGTAATGTACGACAAGCAGAGCCGGGACAACCAGCAGCCAGAGCAGATCAGGATACTCAAAGAACATTTTTCTCACTACGCTCCTCCTCAAGCCTTGCCTGATGTGTTGTCATCACGAATTTCGCCGCCACAGGCAGCGCGGACGAAGCCTCGTCACGGCTGACTACATGTTTGGCGAACTTGACATAATCTGCACTTTCGAAAAGTTCCCTCACCGAAGCGAGAAGTTCGGCAGGTATGCCTTCCTTGTCCTTGAGCGCAGAGAAAAGCTCGAGAGTAGTCATCTCCGGAGCATCTATTCCGAAAGCGGATTCGATGTACGACTTGAGCACATCAGTAATGCCAGAATAGTAGCTTTTCTGCTGTTCGGGCGCCCAGAATCTGTCTGAACGGAACTTGTCAAGCTCCCTCAACGCAACGATATATGCCTCTTCAGGCGTCTTTTCCGCACGGCTGCCACGGGATTTCCTCCTGCGGACAAGCCACACTGAGGCGGCCACCGCCCCGGCAAGGACCAGGACTCCGAGCAGCCACGGCAGGACCTCACGGAAAGTGAGTGGATAGAGCATCTGACCCTTGATGTCGTGGACCACGAATGTGGCGGTATCCACCGGCATGGTCTTCACGTCCAGTGTCCCCGGCTCGAAGAGCAGGGTGTCTGTCCGGACGCCGCCGGGAAGAGTACGCCTGACGGCAACAGGAGGCAGTCTGTGGACGCCTTCTTCAAACGAGGTTATGACCACCGACCCTTCTATGTCCGCGGTCGAGGACCTCCTGTCAACTGAAACCGTATCCAGCTGCCAGCCCCTGACAAGCACAAGACTGTCCCCATTGGAGAACAGTTCAGGGTCCTGCAGCTCCAGGACTGTCCCGTCCGCCACGCCGTCAAGCCTGAAGCCGTATCTGAACTGGTCGGCTATCAGCACGGAATCCCTCTCCTGGAGAGGCTCGAGACTGGCCTTTCCGGACGGCACTATGTCCATGACGGCAAAAAGTATCAGAAAAGCAAGCTTCATCTTCTGCTGAATAATCCCATAAGCGACTTCACGTAGTCGGCATCAGTGGAAATTTCCACGTTGTCGATTCTGTATCTGTTGAAAATGGCCGCCTCGTTGCGTTCAACCAAGGCAAACCATTTGCGGTAGGCGTCCCTGACCCTGCGGCTGTCGGTATTCACCCACGAACATACTCCGGATTCACTGTCCTTGACATTGACAAGCCCCATGGGAACGATTTCACGTTCTCTGGGATCGAAGACCTTGATCACGCTGAGATCATGTCTTAGCGCGGCGACCTTCAGAGCTTCCTCATAACGGGGGACGCCGTCGGAAGTCACGTCAAGCAGATCGCTCAGCAGGAAGGCCGTGCACTTCTTCTTGACCGCATTCGAGAGGAAACGCAGGGCCATGCCGATGTCAGTACCGTCGGATGTCGGGGTCAGCTCGAGCATCTCTCGTATAATATGAAGCAGGTGGAGCCTCCCCTTTCCCGGAGGGATGAACTTCTCGACTCTGTCAGAGAAGAAAAGGGCGCCGACCTTGTCGTTGTTCAATATCGCGCTGTAACTCAGGACTGCCGCGATCTCGGCTATCCTTTCCCTCTTGGTCTGTATCCTGGTCCCGAACTGACCGGATCTGCTCACATCCACAAGCAGGACGACCGTAAGCTCCCTCTCCTCCTCGAATACCTTGATGTAAGGAGAGCGCAGTCTTGCGGTGACGTTCCAGTCCATCGTGCGCACGTCGTCACCCCACTGGTATTCGCGTACCTCGCTGAAGGCCATTCCGCGGCCCTTGAAGGCCGAATGGTACTCTCCGGCAAAGATCTGACGCGAGAGGGCCTTGGTCCTGATTTCAATCTTGCGGACCTTCGACAGCAGGTCGGAAGTACTGTTACGGGACGATGACGGCATTGATTATCTGTTCTATTATCTGTTCAGGCACTACATTCTCGGCTTCCGCCTCATAGCTGAGGCCTATCCTGTGACGCAGGACCTCAGGGCATACGGCACGCACGTCCTCAGGTATCACATAGCCCCTGCGCTTGATGAAAGCATAAGCCTTGGCCGCCATGGACAGGCTGATGCTTGCACGCGGAGAGGCTCCGTAGGAGATGAAGCTGCTTATCGAGGCCAGCCCGTAATCCTCCGGGGTACGCGTCGCATAGACTATGTCCACGATGTAGCGCTCGATCTTCTCGTCCATATAGACTTCACGCACGACACTGCGCGCACGCCTGATGTCTTCCGGCCCCACCACCTTGGACGCCTTGGGGAACTCCCCGCTGTTGTTCATCCTTATTATGAGTTTCTCCTCCTCCTTTTTCGGATAGCCCACCTTGACCTTCAGCATGAAACGGTCCACCTGCGCCTCGGGCAGCGGGTAGGTACCTTCCTGCTCGATAGGGTTCTGTGTGGCCATCACGAGAAAGGGGTCAGGCAGGGCGAAAGTCTCGTCACCGAGAGTCACCTGCTTTTCCTGCATTGCCTCCAGCAGCGCAGACTGGACCTTGGCCGGTGCACGGTTGATTTCATCGGCAAGCACGAAGTTGGCAAATACAGGGCCCTTGTGCACCTCGAACTGCTCCTTCTTCTGAGAATAGATCAGAGTACCGGTCACATCCGCAGGCAAGAGGTCCGGAGTAAACTGGATTCTGCTGAACTTTGCATCCACGGCCTGGGCCAGAGTGCTGATGGCAAGAGTCTTGGCCAGTCCGGGGACGCCCTCGAGAAGGATATGGCCGCCGGCAAGCATGGCAATCATAAGATTCTCCACAAGATGCTTCTGGCCGACGATGACCTTGCCCATCTCGAGGGAAAGGAGATCAACGAACGCGCTCTCTTTCTGTATGCGCTCGTTGAGCTCTTTTATGTTTACACTTTCCATATAATTTGATATTTTTGCGTCGTAATGCGGTATAAAATCACACTTTCATATTCCGGAAGGGACTTCCACGGATGGCAGGTCCAGCCCTCCGAGCCAAGTGTCCAGCAGACTCTTACAGAAGCTCTCTCCACACTGCTGCGCGCCCCGGTCACAATTACCGGAGCGGGCCGGACCGACACTGGCGTCAACGCCTTGAGGTACGTCGCTCATTTCGATGCCGCCGAAGGGCTGGACACGAACAAGTTGCAATGCAAATTAAATGCCATCACCCCGCAATCCATAGCCGTACACTTGATCGAGCCGACAGGAGCAGATTTCCACGCAAGGTTCGATGCCGTCCAACGCGAATATACATATTTTCTTCACAGGGTCAAAGACCCGTTTGCAGACAGTTATTCATACCAGTGTTCCTACCCGTGCCTGGACTTCGGACTCATGAACGAGGCCGCGCAGATGCTGGCGGGCAGGCACGACTTCAGATGCTTCGAAAAGTCAGGCACTGACACAGCCACATCGATATGCACCATAAGCTCGGCCGGATGGCAGAGTTACGATCCGCTTCTGCCGGTGTTCAGGAGGACAGGCCCCGACGGCACCCCCGCCGCCGACTACTGGTTCTTCCGCATACGCGGAGACAGATTCCTGCGCAACATGGTCAGAGCCCTCGTAGGAACCATGATAGAGGTGGGCAGAGGCAAGAGAAACCTCGCGGAGTTCTCCTCTCTGATACTCGAGCCGGGAGCCATCGGCGGGAAGAGTGTCATGCGCAGTCTTGCCGGAGAAAGCGCCCCCGGACACGCGCTTTTCCTGACCGGAGTCGAATATGGCCGGGAGCTGAATCAGGAAGGCTGACGGATTTGGTTTGCTTGATGCTTTTTTCTATATTTGCGACTTGGGCGTATTGCCCGACGTTGGTATTGTAAACAAAATTCCAGAAATATGTTTTTCCCTCTTCTTCAGATGGACATTGCAGCAGAAGTGACTCCTGTTCCTCAGGAGATGTCCTATTCACTTTTCGAGATGGCGGCAAAGGGCGGCTCGCTGATGTGGGTACTGCTCGTTCTGTCTATTCTCGCCGTCTATATCTTCGGCGCAAAATGGTGGGCTTTTCACCAGGCCGCGAAAATAGACAAGGATTTCATGATGGACATCCGCGACTACATACATGAAGGCAAGATAAAGTCGGCAAAGACCCTCTGCTCCAAATATGACACACCTGTGGCAAGGATGGTCGAGGCCGGCCTCGCAAGGATAGGCAAGCCTCTCGGCGACATACAGACGGCGGTCGAGAACGTCGGCAACGTTGAAGTGGCAAGACTTGAAAAAGGCCTTCCCTATCTCGCCACGATTGCGGGAGGAGCCCCCATGATAGGTTTCCTCGGCACCGTGCTCGGAATGGTCCAGGCTTTCTTCAACATGTCCAATGCCGGCAACAACATCGATATCACGCTGCTCTCGAGCGGTATCTATACCGCGATGATAACCACCGTCGGAGGACTCATCGTGGGCATCCTGGCGTACTTTGGGTACAACTACCTCACTGCCAGGGTATCATCTCTGGTATACAGCATGGAAAGCGCGACAATAGCGCTCATGGACGCCCTCGGAGAACCGGAAGGCAAGGAAGAGGCAAATTCACCTGAAGAATAGGCTGCGACAATGGCACTGAAGAGAACAACGAAAGCGGATCCGAACATGTCGATGTCGTCAATGACTGACATCGTGTTCCTTCTGCTCATCTTCTTCCTGGTCACATCCACGCTCGTCAATCCCAATGCGCTGAAGCTCATGCTTCCCAAAAGCACCGGGCAAGTGGCGGCCAAGGCTACGGCAAGCGTCTCGATAAAGGACTGGGGAGACGGCAGGTACACCTACCACATCAACGGAGAGGAAATGCCTCTGCCGCTGTCCAGGGTGGAGGAAGAGCTTGTCGACCTTCTCATTACCGAGGAAGACCCGACCTTCTCCATCTATTCCGACGAGAGTGTTCCTGTCGGTGAGATAGTCAAGGTAATGAACATAGCCAAGAGGAATCATTACAAAGTCATTCTGGCCACGCAGCCGGAATAATCTCCGTACCTGTGTGCTGCGGAGCCTGACAAGAGAATCGACATGGACGCAAGAAAGACAAACCGCGGTGGCGGCAGGGCGCGACTGACCGGAATAGCATTGACGGTCGGGGTGCACGTGTGCGCTCTCCTGCTGGTGTCATTTTCTTCGCTGAAATACATGTACCCTCCTCCGGCCGAACAGACTTTCCTGATAGACTTCAGCGATGACGTCCAGATCGAGGACCAGTATTTCGGGACTACTCCGACTGCGGAAAACGTGGACAAGGAAAGCCCTGTAGAAATCACACAGAGAAGCGAATCCCCGTACGAAAGCGAAGCGCCCAACCTGACGCCTGAAACGGAGCCCGACGATTTCGGAGACGTACCTGTCCCGACACCGGAGCCGGTAGAAGAGAAACCGGTGCTCGACCCGCGGGCCAGCTTCCCCGGAATGGCCAGGACCGACACCACGCTTACCGCCGCCCATGCCGCCGAGCAGGCCACCGACAGATTCAAGGAAGGCCAGAGTGACGGCAACACGGTCAGAGGACGGGCGGACGGACGTCCGAACGCCCATGTCGAGGGGCGCAAACTTCTGGAAGGCAACATACCGCTGCCCGAATACAACGTTCAGGAAAGCGGCACAGTCGTTGTAGACATCTGGGTGGACAACTACGGAAACGTAGCCAAAGCCGTGCCGGGAGGTGACGGCACCACCGTAATGGACAAGGCCCTGCTGGCTGCTGCGCGCAAGGCGGCTCTCGAGACACACTTCAACCAGAGCAATGACGCGCCGGCAATGCAGAAAGGGACAATTACTTATTATTTTAATCTCAAATAGTGATGGATCAGTTCACAAAAGAAGGACGTAAACTTAGACCGAGGAAAACTACTCAAAGACCTGTTACGGCAGAGAAGGTCGAATTCCAGCCGCGTTCGCAGGAAGAAAGGAGCGCTTCATACCAGCGCAGACCTGACGACCGGCCGTACTCAGAGCACAGGAACAACCATGGCGGGGAATACAGGAGAAAGGACAGCTACGGCGCTCCCAGACAGTGGGAGGAAAGACGCGGAGGCTATTCCCAGTCCAGACAGAGAGGTGAAAGGGACGGCAGCGGATTCCCTCACCGCCAGGGAGGAGAGAGACGGAGCAGCTACGGCGCGCCTCGTCAGGGTTCCGAACACAAGACATACGGAGCAGGGCACCAGTCCCAGCAGGGAGGGGCACCGAGATTCCAGAGAAACTCCGCAGGAGGAAGAAGGAATTTCGGGACCAGATTCCAGGCAAAGCCCGCAGGAGCGAAATTCAACAAGCAGTCCAACGAAGGGATCAACCGCATGATTGAGCGCCGCCCTGTAGTGAACGGCAGCGAGTCCAACCAGAAATTCGAAGCCGTCGCCAAGGATGTGGTACGCCTCAACAAGTTCATAGCCAACTCCGGAGTATGTTCACGCCGCGAAGCGGATACGCTTATACAGGCCGGCGTGGTCACCGTGAACGGACAGGTTGTCACCGAACTCGGCACGAAGGTAAACATCTTCAACGACGACATACGCTTCAACGGCGAGAGGCTCAAGGGAGAGGAGAAAGTATACATCATAATGAACAAGCCGAAAGGCTATGTGACCACGGCCAGCGACCCGCATGCGGAGAAGACGGTCATAGACCTGCTGAAAGGCTGCCAGGCAAGAGTGTACCCTGTCGGCAGGCTCGACAAGAACACGACGGGAGTCCTTCTGCTGACTAATGACGGAGAGATCGCCGAGAGGCTCACGCATCCAAGTTACGACAAGAAGAAGATATACCAGGTAGCCCTCGACAAGGAGCTCAGCCAGGAAGACCATGACAGGATACTCCAGGGAATCAACCTCAGCGACGGCCCCGTAAATGCAGACGAACTGGAATATATCGACGAATCGGACAAGCGCAAACTTGGAATCGAGATACATTCCGGGAAGAACAGGATCGTACGCCGCATCTTCGAATCGCTCGGATACACGGTCAAGGCCCTTGACAGGGTATACTTCGCAGGACTCACAAAGAAAGGCCTCAAGAAAGGCGAATGGAGATACCTCACGGACGCCGAAGTCAACATCCTGAAGATAGGAGCTTACGTATAATGGCACACCGCTCAGGATTCGTCAACATCATAGGCAACCCCAACGTCGGGAAGTCCACCCTGATGAACGCCCTTGTAGGCGAGAAGCTCTCTATCGTGACCTCAAAGGCCCAGACCACCAGGCACAGGATAATGGGGATAGTCAACGGAGAGGACTGGCAGATAGTGTACTCCGACACCCCCGGCATCATAAGGCCCGGATACCGTCTTCAGGAGAACATGATGAAATTCGTCGACGGAGCCATAGGCGACGCCGACGTCATTCTCTATGTCACGGACACGGTCGAGACAGCCGACAAGAATTCAGAATATGTCGGCAGGCTCTCCGAGCTTGAGTGCCCGGTCATAGTCATAATCAACAAGATAGACCTCAGCAGCCAGGACAAGGTCATGGAACTGATTTCGCAATGGCAGTCCAGGCTTCCGGGAGCCATGGTGATATCGGCATCCGCAAAAGAGCACTTCAACCTTGACAGCATCCTCGATGCCGTCGTGGCAGCTCTTCCGGAATGCCCGCCATGGTTCGACAAGGACAGCTTCACTGACAAGAGCCTGCGCTTCTTCGCGTCCGAGATAATACGTGAGAAGATCCTGCTCAACTACAGGGAGGAGATACCCTACAGCTGCGAGGTCGGAATAGAGTCATTCAAGGAAGGCTCGGAAAGGTATGACATCAGCGCGGTCATCTATGTGATGAGAGAGTCACAGAAAGGCATCCTCATAGGCAAGAAGGGAGCCGCGCTCAAGAAGGTCGGGACGCAGGCAAGGATAGACATGGAAGACTTCTTCCAGAAGAAGGTATTCCTGAGCATATATGTCAAGACTGATCCCGACTGGAGAAACGACAGGAAGGAACTCAGAAAGTTCGGTTACGAGGAATAAAGTATGGAAGACGAGAAAACGTTGAACGAAAAGCACCGCTTCAAGCTGTCCGGGATGTTCATGGACTGGTATCTGGACTACGCGTCATACGTAATCCTGCACCGTGCCGTGCCCCATATCGTGGACGGACTCAAGCCCGTCCAGCGAAGAGTTCTCCATACCATGTTCAAGATGGACGACGGCAAGTACACCAAAGTCGCCAACATCGTCGGCCAGGCCATGCAGTACCACCCACACGGAGACCAGTCGATCCTCGGAGCGCTGGTACAGCTCGGGCAGAAGGGTTTTACCGTCGACTGCCAGGGCAACTGGGGCAACATCCTGACCGGAGACTCCAATGCCGCGCCCAGGTACATCGAGGCCAGGCTCAGCAAATTCGCAAAAGAGGTCCTGTTCGACCCGAAGGTGACCAACTGGATGACCTCCTATGACGGCCGCAACCAGGAGCCTACCGAACTTCCGGTACGATTCCCTCTGCTGCTCGCACAGGGTACCGAAGGCATAGGAGTGGGACTTGCATCAAGGATACTCCCCCACAACTTCAACGAACTCCTCGAGGCATCGGTAGCCATACTCGAGGGCCGGAAATATGAAATATACCCCGACTTCCCCACGGGAGGATATGCTGACTGCAGCAAATACATGAGAGGCAGGCGCGGAGGTTCGGTAAGGGTGCGTGCCAGAATCGAGAAAATCGACAGGAACACGATTGCAATCACCGAGACCCCTTACGGGAAATATACCAGGGACCTTATCGAGTCCATACTCAAGGCAAAGGACAAGGGCAAGATAAAGATCAAGAAAATCGAGGACATGACGACCGACAAGGTAAACATCATGATCCACCTTCCGAACGATGTGTCCCCTGACAAGACCATAGACGCCCTGTATGCATTCACAGACTGCGAATACAGCATTGCCCCCAACGCATGCGTGATCAAGGACAACAAGCCTGAGTTCCTTTCCGTAAACGACATACTCGAGTACAGCACTTTCCACACAAGGGACCTGCTCCTTCAGGAATTGAAGGTCAGGCTCGGCGAACTCGAGGATGACTGGCACTACAGCTCGCTCGAAAGGGTGTTTTTCGAGCAGAGGGTCTACAAGGTGCTAGAACAGGACCAGAAGGACTGGAACACGCAGCTCTCCGACATCTTTACGAGGATGAAGGAATTCCAGCACCTCTTCCGCAGGGAGATACTCATGGAAGACATCCTCAGACTCGTCGAGAAGCCCGTCAGGAAGATATCGAAGTTCGACACCAAGGCGATGGACGAACGCATTCTCTCCATCGAGAACGAGATGGCAAAAGTGCAGGACGACATCGACCATATCACGAGATACACGATATCATGGTTCAGGGCCCTCGAGAAGAAATACGGGAACCTCTTCCCGAGAAAGACAGAGCTTACCGACTTCGAGACGATTGCCGCCACTAAGGTGGTGAACAACAACTGCAAGCTGTACGCCAACCTTGCCGAAGGATTCGTCGGCAAGGGACTGAAGAAGGATGACGGCGGAGAATACATATGCGACTGCTCGGACCTCTCTGAGATAATCGTGATACGCAAGGACGGCAAGTACCGCATAACCAAGGTCGAGGACAAGGCCTTCTTCGGCAAGGACCTCCTGTATGTAAACGTGTTCAACCGCGGAGACGAGCGTACGATCTACAACGTGATCTACCGCGAGGGAACCACGTCAATCTACTATGCAAAGCGCTTTGCCGTCACATCAGTGACCAGGGACAAGGACTACGACATAACGACCGGGACGCCCGGCTCGAGAATAGAATGGTTCAGCGCCAACCACAACGGAGAGGCCGAGACCGTGAAGATAATGCTCAGGGCGAGGGCCAAGCTGAAAAAGACCAGTTTCGAATACGATTTCTCGTCACTGGCGATAAAGAGCAGGTCTGCAAGAGGAAACCTTGTCAGCAAGTACGCGATACAGAGAATCTCCCTACGCAGCAAGGGAGTCAGCACTATCGAGGGGAAGGATATATGGTATGACTCCGACATCCAGAAACTCAATGATGACGGACATGGCCTGTATCTGGGCAAGTTCGAGGATTCGGACAAGGTTCTGGCCGTTTTCCGCAACGGAACATACTACACCACATCTTTCGAAGTCGTAAACCGCTATCAGGGGGACGTTCTCAGGATAGAGAAGTTCAACCCGTCAAGGATCTTCACCGCAATCTACTACGACGGAGCGTCCAAGAGCTTCTACGTAAAGAGATTCACTTTCACGGTAAGCGACAACACTGCAGTGTCGTTCATTTCATCCGACCCGAAGTCATACCTCGTCGATCTGTGCGACGATCTCCACCCCCGTTACGAAATTACATGGAAACTCGAGGACAGGCTTCCCGAAACCGTTGATGCAGAATCATGGATATCTAAGAAAGGCATCACCGCGAAGGGCAAGAAATGCACGTCCAAAGGTGACGTAAAGTCGGTAAGGTTCGTCGAACCCGGTCCCGAAGAAGAAAGTGAATTTGCCGGAGAGAACCCTGGCGAAGACACCGCAGCGGCTGACGGCGATGAAGTTCCACGCATTGACGATGCCGCCGACATCCCGGATGATGACGAGGAAAGGATAGAGGAACCTACGCTGTTCTGACACTCAGATCAGCTCCTCACGCTTCTTCAGGTCTTTCAGCCTCAACTGCAGGGATGTGTTCCCTCGATAATAGTTCTCCACGATGACGTAGCAGACGTCAAACGGATTACCCTCGTGGATATAGTCGAAATAGTCCGCCATGTTGAATGCGATGGCGGGAATCTGATGATACGGCTGGGCCTCCTGTATGAGGTCCAGTTTCATATGTACTCCGCCGGATCCCACCTTGCGGCCAGTCCCCGCGTCGTAGACGTTCTCCGTGAGGAATATGGGATTCCCGTTTCCGGGCCCGAACGGCTGGAACTGCTTCAGGATACGGAAAAACTTGGGATTTATCTGGGAGAAGTCAAGTCTCGCGTCCGCCTCGATCACGGGGGTGAGCATCTGCTCCGTTATCTTTCCAGAGATGAACTCGTCGAGCCGACGTGCAAATTCCCCGAGATTGCTTTCCCTGAGCGTGAGTCCGGCAGCATAGACATGCCCGCCGAAATTCTCGAGCAAGTCGGAACAGCTCTCGATGGCCTCGTAGAGATCAAAGCCGGAAATGCTCCTTGCCGAACCCGTCACGAACCCGTTGGACTTGGTCAGGACCACAGTCGGCCTGTAGAAGGCCTCGACAAGCCTTGACGCGACAATGCCCACCACTCCCTTGTTCCACTCGGGATTGTATACTATAGTGGCATTGTGGCTGCTCAGGCAACGCCCTTCGCTGACCATCTCCAGAGCCTCCCGGGTAATCTCCCTGTCAATATTCTTTCTCTCGTTGTTGTTGTCGTTTATCTTCTCGCCCAGTTCCATGGCGGTGGCGGCATCCGTCGACGTCAGCAGTTCAACGGCCAGTCTGCCGGACTCCATCCGTCCTGCCGCATTGATTCTCGGACCGATCTTGAACACTATGTCGTCTATGCCGATATGGCCCGGCTCCAGGTTGGAGAACCTGATCATTGACAACAGCCCCTTGCAAGGGTTCTCGTTCAGCTGTTTGAGACCGAAATACGCGAGGACCCTGTTCTCGCCTACCATTGACACAAGGTCGGAGGCAATGCTGACTACGAGCAGGTCAAGCAGAGGGACAAGGCTCTCGAACGGCACTCCGTACCGGGAAGAATATGCCTGGACCAGTTTGAAGCCTACTCCGCAGCCTGACAGATCGTCAAAAGGATAGTTGCAGTCCTGCCTCTTCGGATCCAGCACCGCGACGGCATCGGGAATCTCTTCTTCGGGCAGGTGATGGTCGCACACGATCACGTCTATGCCGCGGGAGGATGCGTACTTCACCTTGTCCAGAGCCTTGATGCCGCAGTCCAGTGTTATCAGCAGAGAGAACCCGTGTTCTGCAGCCCAGTCTATGCCCTTGAAAGAGACACCATACCCCTCGTCATAACGGTCAGGGATATAGAAATCAGCCTTGTCGGTAAACCTGCGGAGGAAAGAATACACGAGCGCCACGGCAGTCGTGCCGTCAACGTCGTAGTCTCCGTAGACAAGAATGCCTTCGCCGCCTTCCACCGCCTTGTGCAGCCGTTCCACGGCGACGTCCATATCCTTCATGAGGAAAGGGTCATGCAGATTGTCCAGACTGGGACGGAAAAAAGAACGCGCCTCCTGGAAAGTCGTGACTCCGCGCTTGACGAGCAGTTCGGCCAGCACTTTGTCAATTCCGATCTCCGCCGCAAGACGCTCTACCTGAGCGCGGTCGGCAGGTTCCTTGACAATCCATTTGCATTCTTTTCGCATATTCTTACAAATATAGAAAAAAAGAGCCTTGAAAGCAAATCGGGGGAATCACGATTTGCTAAACTTGCGGAAAAGTACTAACTTCGTGCGAATTGGCAAATAACAGCATATGGAATATAGCGAACAGGAAACATTAAGACGTGAGTCGCTGGCCAAGCTCCGCGAACTTGGCATCGACCCCTATCCGGCAGCAGAATATCCGGTCAACGCCACTGCGGCACAGATACTTGCAGAGTACAGCCCGGAGAAAGGCAATTTTCAGGACGTCTGCATAGCCGGAAGGCTCATGAGCCGCAGAATCATGGGAGCGGCGTCATTCGCGGAACTCCAGGACGAGACGGGACGCATCCAGATTTATATCAAGCGTGACGAAATCTGCCCGGGAGAGGACAAGACAATGTACAACACTGTCTGGAAGAAACTTCTCGACATAGGAGACATCGTCGGCATCAAGGGATTCGCATTCATCACACAGACGGGACAGCTCAGCGTCCACGCAAAGGAACTTACGCTACTGAGCAAGTCGCTCAGGGTGCTCCCGATAGTGAAGGAACTTGACGGCAAGGTGTTTGACGCCTTCACCGATCCCGAACTGCGCTACCGCCAGAGATATGTCGACCTGATCGTCAACCCGCAGGTCAAGGATGTGTTCGTAAAGAGAGCGAAAATCATATCCACAATGAGGGAGTACTTCGATGAGGCCGGATGCCTGGAAGTCGAGACCCCAATCCTGCAGAGCATCCCGGGAGGAGCCACCGCCCGTCCGTTCGTGACGCACCACAATGCGCTGGACATTCCCCTCTACCTGCGCATAGCCAACGAGCTGTACCTGAAAAGACTCATAGTGGGAGGGTTCAACGGAGTGTATGAATTCGCCAAGGACTTCCGCAACGAGGGCATGGACAAGACCCACAATCCCGAGTTCACCTGCATGGAGATCTATGTGGCATACAAGGACTACAACTGGATGATGGACTTCGTGGAGAAGATGCTCCGCAAAGTCAGCATGGCAGTGAACGGGACGACCAAGGTCACCATCGCGGGCAACGAGATAGACTTCGACGGGAAATACCGCAGGCTCCCGATGCTCGAGGCCATCAAGGAATATGCGGGGGTCGACATCAGCGGCATGGACGAGGATGCTCTCAGAGACTGCTGCAAGCGTCTCGGCGTCGAGACGGAACCGTCCATGGGCAAAGGCAAGCTGATTGACGCAATCTTCGGCGAATTCTGCGAAAGCAAGCTTATACAGCCCACTTTCGTGACCGACTACCCCGTCGAGATGTCACCTCTCACCAAGCGCCACAGGGACAATCCGGCCCTGACGGAGCGATTCGAGCTGTTCGTCTGCGGCAAGGAGCTTGCCAACGCATACTCCGAGCTCAACGACCCTATCGACCAGCTCCAGAGATTTGAGGAACAGGCCAAGCTCAAGAGCAAGGGTGACGACGAGGCTATGTACATAGACATGGACTTCGTCAGGGCACTCGAATACGGCATGCCGCCGACTTCCGGTCTCGGCATGGGAATCGACAGGCTCACCATGTTCATGACAGGCCAGACATCGGTACAGGACGTTCTGTTCTTCCCCCAGATGAAGCCAGAAAAGGCGCTGAAAGGCGGACAGGAAAAGTGACTGAAACCATAACATCTGCATCCAATCCCAAAATCCGGCGTCTTCTCCTACTCCAGGCGAAGGCGTCGGAAAGGAAAGAGAGCGGGCTTTTCGTAGTGGAAGGCCGAAGAGAGATCGAGCACTGTCTTAACTCAGGCTATAAGGCCGACACGGTGTTCCTGTGCCCTGAGATAGCCGGGACCGAGAGTTTCCCGGGCTGCCGGAACGTAATAGTCGGAAAAGACCTGTACGGGAAAATCGCGTACCGCGGAGGAACCGAAGGGATCATTGCGGAAGTCCGGTCTTCGGGGCACAGCCTTGAAGACCTTCAGCTCGGCTGCAACCCGCTGATTGCTGTACTGGAAAGTGTAGAGAAGCCCGGCAACCTCGGTGCCGTGCTCAGGACCTGCGATGCAGCCGGAGCCGACGCCCTCATAGTGTGCGATCCGAGGACAGACCTCTATAACCCGAACCTGATAAGAGCCTCGCTCGGAGCAGTGTTCACAGTGCAGACCGCCGTGTGCGCAGGCTCCGAAGCAATTTCCTTCCTAAGGCAGAGAGGCATCAGGATTCTCACGGCCCAGCTGCAGGACTCCACTCCATATTACGACTGCCCCATGACAGGGCCCACCGCGATTGTGATGGGGACCGAAGACAAAGGGCTCTCCACACCCTGGAGGGAAGCTTCCGATGCAAAGATCAGGATTCCGATGCTGGGAAGGCTCGACTCTCTGAACGTATCGGTGTCGGCGTCGATACTTCTATACGAGGCCGTAAGGCAAAGACAGAATAACCATTAACGAAATAAACGATGGACAGGTTCGGACTGATAGGGAATCCCATCAGGCATTCTCTGAGCCCCAGGCTCTTCGGTGCCGCGTTCGGGAGCCGCTACCCCTATGACCTAATAGAAGAGACCGTCTTCGGCGAAGCCTGGAAACGCTTTGTCGAAGGCTACAGGGCCATTAACGTCACGGCACCTTTCAAGCAGGACGCCTTCGAAGCCGCAGACTGGAAAAGTCCGGAATGCGAAAGATGCAGAGCCACGAACCTGTGTCTGAAGACTCCTCGCGGCGTGGCCGCATACAATTCCGACTATCTTGCCGTAAAGGCCATACTGGAAGAATGCGGAGGAGGAAGAGTTGCTGTCATAGGGCTCGGAGGCGCCGGGAAGGCCGCGCTGGCGGCAGCCGAGGACCTCGGACTCGAGACATCGGTGTTCAGGCATGCCGAGCTCGCAGAGAGGCAAGTAAAGGCCGACACTGTCATATATACCCTGCCCCGGGCAGTCGAGGGCATGGAAAGGATTGAATGCACCCACCTGCTTGAGGCCAACTACAAAGACCCGTGCCTGAGCGGCCGCAAAGGATATATCCCCGGAACGAGATGGCATCTGCTCCAGGCAGTGTTCGGATACTCGATAATGACAGGTGAAAAGCCGGATGTCGAGGCTATGCGAAAAGCATATCTCTGATTTCCGCCGCAACTTCCATGACATCCTTTCCGTCTGTTTCTACGGCAAAGGGCGCCATCGCATAAAGAGTCTGGCGCTCGGCATACAGGGTCCGGGCCCTGGAATAAAGCGGCCTTGACGGATCAGACGACCCCACCCTTTCGAGTATCGTCTGCAGGGAGGCGCGCAGGTATACCGTAACGACGTCTGCAGATGAGAACAGTATGTCGCGGGAAGGGCGCCAGCAAAGTGTTCCGCCTCCCAGGGCAAGCACACGCGGCGATGCGGAGCCGGATTCCAGATATGTGCGCAGAGCCTCATGCTCCGCACGGCGGAAATACTCCTCGCCTTCAGCGAAAAGTTCGCGTATCCCCTTCCCCGACGTCTCGACCACAAGATCATCGAGGTCATCGAAACGGGCGTCCAGCATGCGCGCAAGACACTTCCCCACACTGCTCTTGCCGCTGCCCATGAACCCCGCAAGGCAAAGCGTCTTCATTTTTAGTCCCATAACATGGACAAATTTCACAAAAAAATCAGTATATTGCAATTTGTTTGCAATATTGGAAAAATTAAAAATAGACTGAAATGTCACTCAACAAGGTAATGCTGATAGGTAACGTCGGGAAAGAACCCGAGGTCCGTTACCTGGAAGGAGGCGCACAGAATGCGCAGGCAAGGAAGGTCGCGACATTCACTCTTGCGACAACCGAAAGATACAGGGACCGCAGCGGTGAGATGCGTGAAAACACGGAATGGCACAACATCGTGGCATGGGGCCAGCCGGCCGACATAGTCGAGCGCTTCGTACACAAGGGTACGCAGCTGTACATCGAGGGGAAGCTCAGGACCAGAAGCTGGAATGACCAGAGCGGAGCCAAGAGATACACCACCGAAATCAATGCCGACAGCCTTCAGCTGCTGGGAAAGAGGGACGGACAGCAGCAGGACGCACCGTACCAGCCCGCCGGACAGCAGTACCAGGCTCCTGCACGCCAGCAGCAATACCAGGCTCCCGTCCAGCCCCAGACAGCAATGCCCGCCGGACCGGCCTCACAGGCCACTGATCCGGAAGACGACCTTCCTTTCTAGTTCAAAACATAACACACCTGACAGAAAATGGTAGCACAGACAAGAAAACTACTGAACGACTATCCGGCAGCAAGATGGGCGGCGCTCATACTTATCGCCCTGATGATGTTCTTCGCATACATGTTCGTTGACGTACTCTCTCCCCTGCAGTCACTCATAGGCAGCCAGAGAGGATGGGACGGCGGAGCGTTCGGAACCTACGCGTCATCCGAATACATTCTCAACGTACTTGGATTCCTTATTCTTGCAGGAATAATACTTGACAAGATGGGCGTAAGGTTCACCGGAACACTGTCAGCTTCGCTGATGGTTATCGGCGCCGCGGTGAAATTCATCGCAGTAAGCGAGTGGTTCCAGGGAACAGCGCTGTGCGGCTGGCTCGGAAGCTGGTGGACGGCTCTCCCAGGCAGCGCCAAGCTCGCCTGCCTCGGATTCATGATATTCGGGTGCGGATGCGAGATGGCGGGCACAACAGTGTCAAAGGCTATTGCCAAATGGTTCAAGGGCAAGGAAATGGCCCTCGCAATGGGACTCGAGATGGCGATAGCCAGGCTTGGTGTCACCGCGGTGATGTGGCTGTCTCCCATGATAGCCGACAAGTTCGGCAACGCCGACGGCATCATCGATGCAGGTGACACGGTAGTTCCGGCAATACTCGTCTGCGGGTGCCTCCTTTGCATAGGACTGATGAACTTCCTGATATTCAGCGTGATGGACACACGCCTTGACAAGCAGCTTATTCAGGCCGGACTCGCGACCGACGAAAAATCCCCCGAAGACGAATTCCACATCTCCGATCTCGGGGCAATCTTCCGCAGCAAGATGTTCTGGCTTGTAGCCCTGCTGTGCGTGCTGTACTACAGCGCCATTTTCCCGTTCCAGCGCTATGCCCCCAACATGCTCGAGGTTACGCTGGACATTGACGCGGCAGAGGCAAGCCGTATCTTCAGCTTCTTCCCCTTCCTCGCAATGGTGCTGACTCCCGTACTGGGAATCTTCCTGGACCACAAGGGGAAAGGAGCCTCGATGCTGATGGCCGGCGCCGCTACGATGATAGTCTGCCATCTGTGCTTTGCATTCGTGCTGCCCGCATTCCCCAAGCAGTGGTTTGCGGTACTGCTGGTAGTAGTGCTCGGAGTGAGCTTCTCTCTCGTCCCTGCGGCTCTTTGGCCCAGCGTGCCCAAGATAATTGACGAGAAGATACTCGGCAGCGCATACTGCCTGATTTTCTGGGTCCAGAATATCGGACTCTGCCTCGTTCCGTCCATAATCGGACACCTGCGCGAATCGACCGGAGGCTATGTGATACCCATGGTCGTATTCTCATGCTTCGGAGTGCTTGCTTTCATTTTCAGCATTTACCTGAAAGCCGAGGACAAGAAGAAAGGATACGGACTGGAGCTGCCCAACATACAGAAATGACGTTTCGTGAACGATGACAGCAAGTAGAGCCAAGGCGAACTGCTGGATTGCGCTCGTGTGCCTGATGGTGCCGATGTTCGCATCCTACTTCTTCGACGACATGTTCTCGACCCTGTCGCAGATATTCCAGCATCCGGAGAATCTTGAGCTGGGATGGGACAGTGCCGACTACGGCTTCTATGCCGGAGGCTACAGTTTCCTGTGTGTCTGCGGGGGCCTTGTCGTGTGCGGCATTCTGCTTGACATGTTCGGAGTCAGAGTCGTAGGATCCGTGTTCATCGGACTTATGGCGGCCGGCGCGGCCACCGTCTACCTTGCCCTGCGCAGCGGGCTGGAACCGCGGGCTTCCCTTGCGATAGCCTATGCGGGGTGCATGCTTTTCGGGCTTGGCAGCGAAATCAGCGGAGTGGCCGTGACCCGCTCGATCGCCAAATGGTTCAAGGGCAGGAACGTGGCATTCGCTATGGGGGCACAGGTCGCCGTCGCGAGGCTGGGTACTGCTACGGCATTCATACTCTCACCGATACTTGTATCCCAGAAGGCTCCTGGCGAGATGTACACACTCGCGGAAACATCAAGACCGGCTCTCGCCGGACTGATGCTGATATTTGCCGGGGTTCTTCTCTGGGGGGTGTTCGTCGCGATGGATTCGCGATTCGACCGCGACAGCAGGGATTCGGGGCCTGAACGGCCGTCAAGAGAAGAAGACCGTTTCCGCTTTGCCGACATTCTCAGGGTCCTGGGGAACCCGAGATTCATCATGACGGCCCTGCTGTGCGTATTCTTCTACTGCTGCATAATATCTTTCAAGAAATTCGCGACCTCGATCGTAATCCCGCGTTTCGGGATGGACCTGGACGGTGCGAAATGGGTAGTCTCGATGATACCTTTCTTCACGGTCATCTTCACTCCGCTTTTCGGAGCCCTCGTGGACAGGGTCGGCAAGGCTACGGTATGGATGACTGCAGGGTCCGTCCTCGTACTGTGTGCACACCTTCTTCTCGGATTCGCCCCTCAGGGCGTACCGTTCTGGGGGTATTTCTCAATAGCGATACTGGGAATCGGATATTCCCTCGTACCCTCGGCCATGTGGCCTACTGTCCCGAAGATCATTCCGGAGAAGAACCTTGGCACTGCCTACTCGCTGCTTTACTGGATACAGAACATGGGAATGCTTCTGGTCCCGGTATTCGTCGGGAGGATATTCATGAACGGGAACGGGACCGATGCCGCAGTGAAGGCGGAATTCATATTCATAGGACTGGGCTGCCTCGCAGTAATCGTGGCCACTATGCTCATGCGGTCATCCAAGAGGCACCCCGAACTTAAAATGGATGTAAGGAGCGGCGAATGAAATACGAATTGCTCGACAAGATAGACTCCCCGAAGGATCTCAGGAAACTGGATATGGCGCAGCTCGAGAAGTTGTGCGGCGAATTGCGTTCATACATAATCGAATGCTGTTCCGTCACTCCAGGGCACCTCGCATCCAGCCTCGGTGCCGTCGAACTGATAGTCGGGATCCACTATGTCTTCGATACCCCGGACGACAAACTGGTATTCGACGTCGGGCATCAGGCCTACGCACATAAAATCCTTACCGGCAGACGCGAGGCATTCAGGACTCTGAGGACAGAAGGCGGCATCAGCGGATTCCCCAACCGGGACGAAAGCGAATATGACTGCTTCGGCGTAGGCCATTCGTCAACATCAATATCCGCCGCTCTCGGATTCGCGCATGCCGCAAGGCTGCAGGGGCTGCACAGAAAGGTCATCGCACTCATCGGCGACGGAGCTATGACGGGCGGGCTTGCCTTCGAAGGGCTGAACAACACAGGTTCCAGCCATGCCGACCTGCTGACCATACTCAACGACAACAACCAGTCGATCGAGAAAAACATTGGCGCGATGCACGACTACCTGCTGAATATCACGACCAGCGCATCATACAACAGGCTTAAGGCCAGAGTATGGGACATGCTGGGTGATGGACAGTTCAGAGGATTCATCCAGAGATGGGTCCGCAGTCTCAAGTCGTGGTTCGTCAAAAGGACAGGAGGAGACCTGTTCGAGTCGCTTGGAATAAGGTATTTCGGGCCAATTGACGGCAACAACATTCACGAAGTCGTACGTGCCCTGCGGAAACTCAAGGACATGGACGGCCCGCGCATTCTGCACTGCATGACCGTAAAGGGCAAAGGATATGAATACGCGGAAAAAGACCCAGTAACATGGCATGCTCCCGGCAAGTTCAACCCGCTCACAGGCGAAAGGACAGGAACTGAACACAGATACGACCGCTATCAGGACGTGTTCGGAGAAGTTCTCGCAACCCTTGCGGAAAAGGACCCCAAAGTGGTAGGCATAACACCCGCCATGGCCCAGGGATGCGGAATGAACATACTCGCCGCACGCAGGCCGGGGCAGTTCTTTGACGTCGGCATCGAAGAAGAGCATGCCGTTACATTTGCGGCGGGGCTTGCCGCCGGAGGGCTCAAGCCGTTCTGCAACATATACTCGGCGTTTTCCCAGAGGGCCTACGACCAGATCATACACGATGTCGCACTGCAAAGGCTTCCCGTCGTACTGTGCTTTGACAGAGCAGGGCTCGTCGGGGAAGACGGAGCCACGCACCAGGGAGCGTTCGACATGGCCGCATACCGCAGCATTCCGGGAATTGTCATCAGCAGTCCCAAGGACGAGACTGAGCTCAAGAGGCTGATGTACTCCGCATACCGGTACACATCAGGCCCCTATATTATAAGGTATCCACGCGGCATGGGACACGGGAGCGACTGGAGAAATGCCTCCTTCGAGGAGATACCCACCGGAAAGGCGGAACGGCTGCTCGAGGGAAGCGACGTCGCAGTTATCAGCTGCGGACCTGTAACGATGGACGCCCTCAAGGCAGCCTCCGAGTTCGGAGGAAGAGTAGGAGTATACAACTTCAGATTCATAAAGCCGCTTGACACTGAGGCGCTTGACGATATCGCATCCCGATACGGGACTGTCATTACCGTTGAAGACGGATCACTCATGGGAGGTCTCTACGGTGCTGTATGCGAGTACGCAATGTCAAGAAACTACAAGCTTGACATACACGGCATAGGCATTCCCGACAGGTTCATTATGCAGGCAAGGCAGTCACGCCAACTTGCGGAATGCGGCATCGATTATCAAGGAATTAAAAAAAGTTTGCAGAAAGTATTTGGAGAATAATAAAAAATGCCTATCTTTGCAATCCCTTGTGTTAGGGGCTTTGAAATAACTACTGCCGATGTAGCTCAGTTGGCGAGAGCGCGTGATTTGTAATCTCGAGGTCGTGGGTTCGACTCCCTCCATCGGCTCATCAGCAAAACAAGGGCAAGTACCAGAGTGGCCAAATGGGGCAGACTGTAAATCTGCTGGTTTTACCTTCGGTGGTTCGAATCCATCCTTGCCCACACATCCGGAAGATTCTCTTCCACTAGCGGGGTTTGTATAATGGCTATTACGCCAGCCTTCCAAGCTGGAAATGGGAGTTCGATTCTCCTACCCCGCTCAATTTGCCGATGTAGCTCAGGGGTAGAGCGCATCCTTGGTAAGGATGAGGTCATGAGTTCAAATCCCATCATCGGCTCGAGGCCGGTCTTTCAGCCGGCTTGTTTTTGCAACAACTTTTATACGTAATATTATGGCAAAAGAAGTTTTCAAAAGGGATAAACCCCACGTTAACATTGGTACAATTGGCCATGTTGACCACGGTAAGACGACTCTTACCGCTGCCATCACGAAGGTGCTGGCAGACAAGGGCTTCAGCGAAGCCAAGTCGTTCGACCAGATCGACAACGCTCCCGAGGAGAAGGAGCGCGGTATCACCATCAACTCATCACACGTCGAGTACCAGACCGCCAATCGTCACTATGCGCATGTCGATTGCCCGGGCCACGCCGACTACGTGAAGAACATGGTTACCGGTGCTGCCCAGATGGACGGTGCAATCCTTGTTGTTGCAGCAACTGACGGTCCGATGCCTCAGACAAACGAGCACGTACTTCTCGCAAGGCAGGTGAACGTGCCTAAGATTGTCGTTTTCCTCAACAAGGTAGACCTCGTTGACGACGAGGAGATGCTTGACCTCGTCGAGATGGAGGTTCGTGAGCTCCTCAACAAATACGACTACGATGGAGACAATGCTCCTATCATCCGTGGCTCAGCCCTCGGTGCACTCAACGGAGAGCCGAAGTGGTGCGAGAAGGTCATGGAACTCATGGACGCTGTCGACTCATATATCCCCATTCCTGTCCGTGACAACGAGAAGCCTTTCCTGATGCCTATCGAGGACATCTTCTCAATCACCGGACGTGGAACCGTAGTTACCGGACGTATCGAGACCGGAACCATCCATGTCA
>CALUTT010000034.1 GCA_944323775.1 uncultured Bacteroidales bacterium | reverse complement strand
TCGAAGGGTGAGAATCCTGTCTACTCCGAGGTGCTCGAGAACCTCAGGCAGAGGGATTACATCGACTCGCACCGTGACACTTCTCCGCTGCGGAGGGCGGACGATGCGTTTGAACTTGACAATTCGGACATGACCATGGGGGAGGAGATAGCCTGGATCCGCGGGCTTGTCCAGGGTAAGTTCGGCATATTATGATCAGAGTCGAAATTGACGGCAATTCCGGATTCTGTGCCGGAGTCATCAGGGCGATAGGCACTGCGGAGAAATATCTTGGTGCGCATCCCGGGAAACTATGCTCGCTCGGTGCCATAGTCCACAATGAGGAGGAACTCTCAAGGCTCCATTCCATGGGTCTTGTCACTGTGGACAGTCTGGAGGAGGCTGCATCCGTCGGCTCGGGCGATGACCCTGTGCTCATACGTGCCCATGGCGAGCCTCCAAAGGTCTACAGACAGGCCGAGGAGATGGGGCTGCGGCTTATCGACTGCACCTGCCCTGTGGTCCTGAGACTTCAGAAGGCTATAAAGGATGCCTATTACAGGGTGAGCCCCGAGCACGGGTCCATACTGATATTCGGAAAGATAGGGCATCCTGAGGTGCTCGGCCTGATCGGGCAGGTACCCTCGGGCGTAGATGTCGTCCAGGATCTTGCCCAGACAATTGACCTTGTGAGTTCCGGCAGGCTCCGTACCGACTCTCCTGTAGAACTGTTCTCCCAGACTACTATGAGCCCTGTCGAATACGGGCGCGTCAGTTCGTACCTCGAGTCAGTACTTGACCCTGGTGTTCTCGTCGTGCACGATTCGATATGCTCCCAGGTGGCCGGAAGGCACAGGCTGCTGTCGGAATTTGCCGCATCACACGATGTCGTTGTTTTCGTTGCCGGAAGCACGAGCTCCAACGGAAAGGTCCTGTTTGACCTGTGCAAGAGGACGAACCCGCGTTCATATCACATCAATTCGGTTTCGCAGTTGAGTGCCGGGTGGTTCCCCCCGGAGTGTTCTGTCGGAGTCTGCGGGGCTACTTCCACGCCGAAATGGCTGCTGGAGGATGTCGCCAGGGCGATAGAAAATTTGCAATAGTTCAGACGATTGACTAAATTTGCACGTTTGTTTGGACAATTTTTCGGACATAAAGTATATTATATGGCAACAACAGCTGATTTCAAAAACGGTCTTTATCTCAAGTTCAATGACAAGCCCTGCATGATTGTCTGGTTCCAGCATGTCAAGCCGGGCAAGGGTCCCGCCTTCGTCAAGACCAAACTGCGCAATCTTGAGAACGGCCGTATTCTCGAGAACACCTTTACCGCAGGTGCCAAGATAGAGACAATCGAGGTTGAACGCCGCCCCTACCAGTTCCTCTATGCAGAGGAGGACGGATTCAATTTCATGCATGAGGAGACATACGAGCAGATCCTCCTTCCCAAGGAAGTCGTGGCGAATTCCGATCTGATGAAGGAAGGCCAGCATGTGGAAATGATGTTCGTGGTCGGAGAGGAGAAGTGCCTGACCTGCGAGCTTCCTACATATGTCACTCTCGAAGTGACTTACTCGGAGCCTGCCGTGAAGGGCAATACTGCTTCGACTTCCGCCCTCAAGGAAGTTACTCTGGAGACAGGAGCCAAGATAATGGTGCCTCTGTTCATCGAGACAGGTGACAAGATTACCGTAAACACCACCGACCGTTCATACGGCCAGAGAGTCTGACCTGGATCTGCGTCTCAGCGACGCAGCCGATGTGTAAAAGGCCACCCTTCGGGGCGGCCTTTTCTACATTCTTTCTATCTTGAGCTGCTGGATTTTGTACCCGTCGCCTTTTGTCGTAATGAATATGGTGACCGTGAAATTCTCCCCTCCGGCAGAAAGGTTCCCGAGCGCATATTTCATGTTGGCTTTCTCTGCGGTGTGCGTAATCACAAATTCCCTCGGAGTGTAGCTGTCGAAGAATTCCTTGATTATCCGCTTTGCCTGATTGCGGGAGGCATTGCCCTCCTGGGTGATGACTGACAGGTCCAGATTGTCGTCGAACCACGCCGCAAGGCATTCCGCATCTCCCTTGACAATGTACTTTCCTATCGGGGTGAACACGTCGAACCTCTCAGGCTGGGCGCTTGCCACCTTGCCGGAGAGCAGAAGAGACGATAGCAATACTAATGTAGTCAGAATAATACGCACGTCAGCCTTGTGATGCAAATATCAAGCCATCTGAATTTGCTCTGCGACTTGGTTTTAGTTATATTTGTGCAGGCTGAAATTATCACTGGCATGAGGATAACACTTGTTACGGTTGGCAAGACTGATATCGGATGGGTCCGGGAAGGTCTGCAGACATATGTGTCGAGGATAAGGCGTCATGCCGTTTTTGACGTTGTGGAGATTCCGGAACTCAAGAATGTCTCCTCCTTTTCCCGTGACCAGATAAAAGTGCGTGAAGGCGAGCTGATCATGAAACATCTGAAACCTGCGGACCATGTGATACTGCTCGACGAGAAGGGCGTCGAATTCCGTTCCGTAGAGTTCGCCTCATGGCTGCAGGACCGTATGGCCAGAGGTGGGAGAGACCTGGTCTTCGTGATAGGCGGGGCCTACGGATTCTCCGCTGAAGTCTATGAAAGAGGCGATTCAAGGATTTCACTTTCAAAAATGACATTCTCACACCAGCTTGTTAGAACGGTTTTTGCAGAGCAGCTGTATCGGGCATTTGCAATTTTGAAAGGAGAGCCATATCATCACGAATGAAAATATTCCAGAACAAATATGATTCCCTGTCCGCGTTCCTCTTCCTGGCGAGCGTGGTAATGATGATCCTTGCGATCGCACAGTCGCACGGTTCGGGAAACATGGAGAAAATGGCCTCGTCCATGTCGAGGTCTCTCGACAGGAGAGTACACCTGCTGGACACATACATGCAGAGGGCGCTGGAATCAAATCCGACCGAGTGGCTGGACCTTGGGGACGTGCCGGAGGATCTTGTCGTCTACCGCTATTGTGACGACACGCTTCAGTCCTGGGCGAATGAGTTCCCCCTGGCCAACGACAATATCAAGACGCAGGTATATGTGCCTGTGCTTGCAAACCCCCGGGCATATATCGTATCTCCCCTGGCGGATATAGGCGATACGGTGGAGTATGTGAACATGGGCTACAGATGGTACCTTGTCAAGTCGGTTACCAGCGGGAAGTGCAGGGTGTTCGGCGGCGTGGAAGTCATGAAGGAATACGGGTCCCAGGTGGATCCGAATCCTGTCCTGCACATGAAGTCCGGATATGCAATAAGCTCGATTGCGGGAGGCGAAGGCGTGGCTGTATATGTCGAGGGAACACCGGTGTTCCAGCTCTCGTATGAATCCTCGGCCGCATCCCGATATCAGAGGAATTCATTCATGATGTGGGGTGCCCTGGGCCTGCTTCTGCTTGCGGGGTTCGCTTTCCTGATGGGCAGGCACAGCATGAGGAGGATGGTCATCACGCTCGTCGTCCTCGTCGCGGCCATGTCAAGCTTTTATTTCTGGGGCCGTTCGCTCCAGACGCAGTTTACGATTTTCTCCCCCCTTCTGTATGCGGAGGGTGACGTCCTGTATTCTTTGGGTGCGGTCATAATAATCAATCTGGCGATCCTGCTGCTGATCCTGTGCCTGTTCCTGACCCGTGGGGAGATATGCGGGCTGGCCGAGAAAAGAGGGTGGTCCGGCAGAATCCTCCTCCTTGCGGGGATATCCGTGCTGGCGGTCCTTCTGTACGTACATCTCACATTGAAGAGCATAGTAGAGAATTCCGGAATAACCCTTGACCTGTTCAAGATTTCCGACATCGACTTTTTCTCTCTGCTCGTCTACGTGTCGTTCATCACCCTGCTTCTTGGCATCCCGGTGTTGATACAGACCGTCCGTCCGCTTCTGCGCAAGGTGCTGCGGCATAATTTCAATGTCTTCTCTCTTTGGAACCGCTTCCTGTATTCACTGCTTGTCGCAATGTATCTTGTCACGGCATCGACGGTGCTTGGATTCCGGAAAGAGCAGAGCCGCATGGAGCTTCTCGCCGGCAGGCTGTCGTTTGACAGGGATATCTTTCTGGAACTCCGGTTGCGCAGTGTCGAGTCGGAAATTGCCGATGACATGATCATCCCGGCCCTGTCCGTCTTCAACAACACCGCCGCGTCCATCCAGAGCAGGATAGTGGAGACATACCTGTCCAGGATCGAGCGGGACTATGTAGTCTCCGTGTATGTGTTCAACAACGAGAACAATACCAGGGCTTCGCAGGAGCAGTACAACAGGATTCTCAGAGACGCTGTGCCGATATCGCCCAACTCCCGCTTCATGTATGTCAACAGAGACGGCGAGCAGCCATACTATGTCGGACTGTTCATGTATATGGTCGAGGGAAGCGGCATCTCACGTGTCCTGGTATGTCTGGAGTCCAAGGAGGTCAGCGGATCGACCGGATATGCCGGAATCTTCGGGATTTCCACTCCCGGCAGGGTCACCTTGCCTCACGGTGTATCTTACGCCCGCTACAAGGGAGAGGTCCTGGCTTCCAGCCACGGCAGGTATGCCTATCCCACAAGGCTCCAGCCATATCTCGTAGACCGCATATTTACGCGTGGCGATAAGACAATGAATCTGGACGGATACACGCACTTCATCACTGTGATAGCTGACGATGAGGTGGTGGTCATCTCCAGAACCCAGACGACTCCGATAGTTTTCGTCATGACAGTAGTGTTCGTCGGGATCGTCGTGTTCGCCCTGATGAGCCTCATGTGCCTGAGGAGGAATGCGATAAGGCGTTTCATGAACAGCTACTACAGGTCGAGGATTCTGGGCGTGATGATGATTTCGCTGCTGCTTACTCTGGTCGCGATGGCTTCTGTCAGCGTGTATTTCGTCAATTTGAGGAATGAAGGGAACCTGAACACGATGATGTCCGACAAGATCAACTCGATATCCGCGATGATGGATGCGGGGACTGACGGGATATACAGCACCGAGGAATTCAACCTGATCGAGTTGAGGCGGCTGCTCGAGCAGGTCGGCAGCGATACAGATTCGGATATCTCTCTTTTCACTCCAGAAGGCATGCTCATGGTCTCCACGACACCTATGGTGTTTGAAAGGCAGCTGATGGGCGAGAGGATAGATGCCGGAGCATACGAACAGATTATCTACAAGCACAAGCGCTATTATATCCAGAGGGAGAAGATGGAGGGCGTCAAGTTCTACAGCATGTATGCCCCGGTGATGAGCACGGACGGCTCCCTGCTTGCCATAATATGCTCTCCATACAATGAAGAGGACTATGACTTCGAGAAAGATGCCGTGACACATTCTATGACTATCGTGGCCCTGTTCATCTTTTTCCTCACTGTCGCCCTGTTTACCGTTTCCCGCATGGTTGACACCATGTTCCGCCCTCTGGATGAGATGAGCCGCAAGATGAGCAATGTCGATCTCGAATCACCTGAATACATATACTATGACAGGAAAGACGAGGTTTCGTCCATAGTGCAGTCTTACAACCGAATGGTCAAGGAACTTTCGGACAGTTCCAGGAAACTGGCCATGGCCGAACGTGACAAGGCCTGGAACGAGATGGCCAGGCAGGTCGCGCATGAGATCAAGACTCCTCTGACCCCGATGAAACTCCAGATACAGAGGATAATCAGGCTTAAGGAAAAGGGCGATCCTTCATGGGAGGCCTGTTTCGACCAGGCCAGCAAGGTGCTGCTGTACCATATTGACATCCTGACTGATACCGCAAACGAGTTCTCTACATTCGCGAAGCTCTATACGGAAGAGTTTACGGAAATTCCGCTTGACGCCACAATAGAGCAGGAGATGGCGATGTTCGACAACAAGGACAATATCAAGTTCACGTATATGGGATTCGAGGGCGTAAAGGTGCGTGGCCCGCGCCCTCAGCTTACCCGCGTATTTGTCAATATCATGGTGAACGCCGTACAGGCAATAGGTGAGAAGCCCGACGGGCAGATTGTGGTGTCTGTGCGCAATTCCGTGCGTGACGGCTATTACGATATCGTGTTCGAAGACAACGGACCCGGCGTCTCGGAGGAGAATGCCTCAAAACTGTTCTCGCCGAATTTCACTACCAAGAACGGAGGTTCCGGCCTGGGCCTGGCGATATGCCGCAGTGTGCTTGAAACCTGCGGCGCGACAATATCGTACCAGCGTTCGTTCTCTCTGGGAGGAGCGTGCTTTACTATAAGCTACCCGAAGCCTGACGGGGCTGCCGCTACTTCTGCCGGCAGTAGATCTGAACGGGACAGCCGGTCAAGTTGAAATTCGTGCGCAACTGATTCTCGAGGAACCGTTTATACGGTTCCTTGATATACTGCGGAAGATTGCAGAAGAACGCGAATGACGGGAATTTCGTCGGGAGTTGCGTGATATATTTTATCTTCACGTATTTCCCTTTCCATGCGGGCGGGGGTGTCTCCTCGATGATGGGTAGCAGTGCCTCGTTGAGCCGCGCTGTAGGAATCTTCCTGCAGTAGTTCGAGAACACTTCTGTTGCCGCATTCAGCACATCCTGGATTCTCTGTTTCTTTGTCACTGACGTGAAGACAATCGGGATGTCGTTGAACGGAGCCAGTCTGTCCTTGAGGGACTGGGCATAGCTTTTCATCGTGTTCGAGTCTTTGATGAAGAGATCCCATTTGTTGACGACGAGCACGCAGCCCTTGCGGTTTCTGACAATCAGGTTGAAGATGTTCATGTCCTGGGCCTCAAGCCCGGCGGTAGCGTCAATCATGAGGATGCATACGTCCGAATGCTCTATGGCTCTTATCGAGCGCATCACCGAATAGAACTCGAGGTCTTCGTGAACCTTGGTCTTCCGCCTTATTCCGGCCGTGTCCACCAGCATGAACTCGAACCCGAACTTGTTGTAGTAAGTCTCTATGGAGTCTCTGGTCGTCCCGGCTACGGGCGTGACAATGTTGCGCTCCTCGCCGAGAAGTGCGTTGGTCAGGGACGATTTGCCGACATTAGGCTTGCCGACTATCGCAATCCTCGGAAGCCCTGCATGGGTGTCCGGGGCGCTGTCCTCATCCGGCAGGGTGCTGACCAGGGCGTCAAGCAGGTCTCCGGTGCCGCTTCCGTTGGCCGCTGATATGCTGTAGACCTCTCCGAGTCCGAGTGAAAAGAACTCGAACGTATCGAACATCTTTTCGGAACTGTCGACCTTGTTCACGCAAAGCGTGACAGGCTTGCCGCAGCGGCGAAGTATGCCTGCAATCTCGGCATCATAGTCGGTTATGCCTGTGCCAGCCTCTACCATGAAGAGAATCGAGTCTGCCTCTTCGATGGCGATCCTGACCTGTGACCTAATGGCATTCTCGAAGACATCGTCGGAGTTTGTCGTATAGCCGCCTGTGTCGACGACGGAAAACTCTCTGCCGCACCATTCGCAGCGGCCGTAATGGCGGTCGCGTGTGACACCCGCGGTGTCGTCGACTATGGCCTGCCTCATGCCGACAAGGCGGTTGAAAAGCGTTGACTTGCCGACATTAGGCCTTCCTACTATTGCTACCAGACTCATATAACTTGCATTCTTTGCAGGCTTCGCTGTAGTTGCCTGAACATGTTTTACTGTGCAGGGCGGCATCTTCGTCCTTGTAACAGCGTATGCCGCGCTTTTTCATTTCCTCGTTCGAACCCACGTCATAGTGGGGAAAATCCTTCTTCCGGACTATGATGTTGAAACACAGTCCAAGTACGCAGAGGGCGACCACGACGATGCTGAGCAGAACCACTTTCATGTCAGAAAACGAAGTCGCTGCTGATGGATTCGTAGTTGTATACCTTGTGTATGACGTCCGCAAATACGCCTGTCATGCTCACTATGCGTATTTTGGGGTCGTCGGCGAGTTCCGGGTGAGGTACGGTGTCGGTGATGAATACCTCCTTTATGACGGAATTGTGTATGCGTTCCATGGCTCCTCCTGACAGAAGGCCGTGGGTGGCGCATGCCCTTACGCTCAGCGCTCCCTTGCTTACCAGCAGTTCGGCCGCCTTGCAGAGAGTCCCGGCTGTGTCTATCATGTCATCGACAATGATAATGTTCTTGCCTTCGACTTCGCCTATGGCGGTTATCGAGCCGACCACGTTGGCCCTTTCCCGTGTCTTATGGCAGATTATGACTGAGGCTTCGAGTTCCTTTGCGTAGGCGTTGGCCCTTTTCGCACCTCCCATATCGGGTGCCGCGATAGCCAGATTCTCGATGTTCCGGCTCTTGATGTACGGGATGAAGACCTTGCTTGCGTAGATGTGGTCAAGGGGTATGTCGAAGAATCCCTGGATCTGCTCCGCATGGAGGTCGCAGGCCATGATCCTGTCTGCGCCGGCTGCTCTGAGCAGGTTGGCGACCAGTTTCGCTCCAATCGAGACGCGAGGCTTGTCCTTGCGGTCCTGCCGGGCCCAGCCGAAATAGGGCATTACGGCGATGACCTTGTCGGCGGATGCCCTCTTTGCCGCATCGATGGTCAGTAGCAGTTCCATCAGGTTTTCTGCAGGCGGTGTAGTGGACTGCAGGATATAGACGGACGCCCCGCGCACGCTTTCCGTGAAATGGGGCTGGAACTCTCCGTCGCTGAAAGGCGTGACTTCGATTCTGCCAAGGTGAAGTTCAGGCTCGTCGGCGCCTCTGAGCATGTTGAGATTGGTTATCACCTTGCGTGCGAAATCTTCGGAAGCCCTGCACGCGAACAATTCCAGTCTGTGGGAGTGTAACATGATTTTATATCGTTTTGAGAATCTTGTCCATGTAGTCAAGTATGTCTTTCCTGCCGCGTCCGTCGGCCGAAGAGCAGCACAGTACGTCCGGTGCCGTCCCCCATCTCAGGGACATGGTGGCAGCATTGCTGCCTATCCTGCCCGCCAGCACGTTGGGGCCCTGCTTGTCGCACTTGGTCAGTATGACTGCAAAAGGAATCCCGTGTTCCATGAGCTCATCCATGAAATCCAGGTCTGTCTGCCCGATGTCATGGCGTGAGTCGACCAGCACGAACAGCATTGCCAGGTCCCGTGATCCGAGGATATAGTCGCTTATCACAGATGCGATACGCTGTCTGTCATCCCTTGAAACCTTTGCATAGCCGTATCCCGGGAGGTCCACAAGATACCAGCTGTCATTAATGAGGAAGTGGTTGATAAGCCTTGTCTTTCCGGGCGTCGACGAAGTCATCGCAAGTTTCCCGTTGCCGCACAGCATGTTGACAAGTGACGACTTGCCGACATTGGACCTGCCGATAAGCGCGAATTCAGGAAGGGCCCTTTTAGGTTTCCCCTCCACACTTGTGCAGCTTCCCGCGAACTTAGCATCTCTAATTATCATCGGCCCTTGTTGCCAGTGCTGGCAATCCGAGTGCAAATATAGCAAAAAAAGCAGATGTACCGAAGTAATGTGGGACATTGCAAATATAGGATTTATAAGCCGATTTTTGTATTTTTGCTGACAGTGACGAAGGAATATATCGATTTGTCTGAACTGCAGCGGCAGATAGGGGAGGGAATCGACAATCTCTTCCCTGACAGGTTGTGGGTGCGTGCCGAAATAGCTTCGGTGCAGGTCAAGACAGGCGGCCACTGTTATGTTGACCTTTGCCAGAATGACGGCGGTCATGCGGTGGCCAAGGCAAGAGCTGTCATATGGCGCAGCAGGTATCCGGCCCTGATAGCATATTTCCGCGAAACTTCCGGAGGCGATCTCGTGCCTGGCTCCGAGGTTCTTGTTAGAGTGTTCCTGTCATACAGCGGGCTGTACGGCCTGACTCTGTCAATCGAAGAGATAGAGCCGCTGTACTCGATAGGCGCCGCGGAGCTGCAGCGCCGGCGCACAATAAGCGCCCTCGAGGCCGAGGGAATGATGGATGCCCAGAAAAGGCTCTCCCTTGCGGCCATCCCGCGCAGGCTGGCGGTGATATCTGCGGCCAATGCTGCCGGGTACGGTGATTTCTGCCGTCACCTTGAGGGAAATGACTACGGGTTCGCGTTCAGCGTGACACTGCTTCCTGCTGCCATGCAGGGGGCCGACGCCCCGGCGTCGATTTCAGACGCGATAGCACTTGCGGAGTCGTCGGACGAGGATTTCGACGCCGTGCTGATAATCCGTGGAGGCGGTTCAAGCCTCGACCTTTCCTGTTTCGATGACTACGGACTGTGTCTTTCCATAGCCTCATGCAGTATCCCGGTCCTTACTGCCATTGGCCACGAGCGGGACTATCATGTCGCCGACATGGTGGCTTATTCCCATGTCAAGACCCCTACCGCCATGGCGGATTTCTTCATAGACATCCTTGCCGGTGAGGACGAACAGGTCACGGCGCTGGCGCACAGGCTGAAACTTGCGTTTGCGTCCAGGATAGCCCGGATGGAGGCCCGGCTGGACCTTCTGCGTACCCGTATCAGGGCCGCGGATCCGAGAAACGTGCTTGCCAGAGGGTACAGTCTCGTGACCGACTCGAGGGGTGTGGTTCTGAAGTCATGCGCAGGGCTGTCGGCCGGAGACGAGCTCAGGATACTTTTTGCCGACGGAAGTGTGAAAGCCGAGATAATGCAGGATGACGAAAATGGAAAAATTCGACTATAACGAGGCCCTGGCCGAGCTTGAAAGGATAGCCAGGGCAGTCGAGGACCCCGAAACGGCCCTCGACGATATCGACAGGTATATCCTCAGGGCCGAAAAACTCATCGAGAGCTGCCGGGAATACCTCAGGACGATTGACACCAATACCGACCACATAATATGACCAGACAAATCTATGACATCGATCCCTGGCTCAAGCCATACAAGGCAGCGATCGATTCCAGACATCGGCGGATACTTGCCGACATGAGGAAACTTGCCGGAGACGGCCCGTTGAGCCAAGCCGTCAACAATCACATCTATTATCCCCTGCACAAGGAGGGGAACAGGTGGGTGATCCGCGAATGGGCTCCGAACGCCTCGCGGATATTCCTTATAGGGGACTTCAACAACTGGAAACGGACGGAGGCCTATTCGTTCAGCCCGGTCGGGGCCGGGAACTGGGAGCTTTCCCTTCCAGAGATGTTCCTCCATCACGGTGATCTCTACAAACTCTGGATCGAATGGCCGGGCGGCGGCGGCGAGCGGCTACCCGCATATGTGCGCCGTGTCGTCCAGGACCCCGAGACCAAGATCTTTTCCGCCCAGGTATGGGCTCCGGAACCCTATGAGTGGAAGTACGGCAAGCCTTCCGGGCGTCCTCATCCTCTGATCTACGAGTGCCACATAGGCATGAGTTCGGAACAGGAGAAGGTCAGCACTTTCTCCGAATTCCGCATGAAGGTGCTTCCGCGGGTCAAACGCCTGGGATACAATGTTCTGCAGATAATGGCGCTCCAGGAGCACCCTTACTACGGATCATTCGGGTACCAGGTGTCCAACTTCTTCGCGCTGAGCTCCCGTTTCGGTACGCCCGAGGAGTTCAAGGCGCTTGTCGACGAGGCCCACAGGCTCGGGATAGCCGTAATAATGGACATAGTCCATTCCCATTCCGTGTCGAACGAGACCGAGGGCCTCAGCCGGCTGGACGGGCATGACGACCTGTATTTCTACAAAGGCTCTGCCGGATACCATCCTGCATGGGGTTCGAGATGCTTTGACTATGGAAAGGATGAGGTGAAGTATTTCCTGCTGTCCAACTGCAAGTTCTGGATGGAGGAATACCACCTGGACGGTTTCCGCTTTGACGGCGTGACAAGCATGATATACTGGGATCACGGACTCGGTAAGGATTTCGGCGACTATTCGCTGTACTTCGATTCCGGGGTCGATGAAAATGCCGTGAGCTATCTTGCTCTCGCCAACATTCTGATTCATGAGATCAATCACGAGGCAATCACCATAGCGGAGGATGTCAGCGGCATGGCCGGGCTTGCCGCACCGTTCAAGTCCGGAGGCGTCGGCTTCGACTTCCGCATGGCCATGGGCATCGCCGACCACTGGATAAAGTGGATAAAGGAACTCCGCGACGAGCAGTGGAGCATGGGGGAGATGTGGTGGGAGCTGACCAACAAGAGGGTCGACGAGAAGACTATTTCCTATGCCGAGTGCCATGACCAGGCCCTGGTCGGCGACAAGACCATTATCTTCAGGCTTGCTGACAAGGAGATGTATACGTCGATGAGCAAAAGCACCCCGAGCCTGACGGTCGAGCGGGCCGTCGCCCTTCACAAGATGATAAGGCTGGTTACCCTTGCCACCTGCGGCGGCGGGTATCTGAATTTCATGGGCAACGAGTTCGGACATCCGGAATGGATTGACTTTCCGAGGGAGGGGAACGGCTGGTCATACAAGTACGCGCGCCGTCAGTGGTCTCTTGCCGACCGTGACGACCTCAGGTACGGAGGGCTTCAGGCCTTTGATGCAGAGATGATAAAGTATGTAAAGCGTGAACGCGTTCTGAATTCCGCACCCGAGCAATTATATGTCGATGAAGCTGCGAAAATCTTGATATTCAAGCGCGGAAATAGTATCTTTGCGTTCAATTTCAACCCGAGCGAATCTTTTGTCGGCTATGAGTTCGGAGCCCCTGACGGTGAATATGTGTTGGCTTTCAGTTCGGACGAGGCGGAATTCGGGGGTTTCTCGCGGCTGCAGAAGGGCGAGAGGCATGTAACCGTTGGCGGCAGGTTGTCATTGTATCTGCCAAGCCGTGTTGCGGCCGTCTTCAGAAAAGCGCTGTAAGTTGTAACGTTATATTAACAATATGGCATTCATAAAATTCAACAAATCCGAGCTTGTCAATCTTGCGTACTCTCTGAAGAAGGAGATCCTGTGCGCAAACAAGACCGGAGCGTATTGCAACACTTCCATCCTTACGTGCAATACGCGCCGCTATCACGGCTTGCTTGCAGTCACCCTGGACCGTTTTGGCGGAGACAGGTATCTCCTGCTGTCCGGGGTCGACGAGAGCCTGATCATCAAGGGCAAGCAGTTTAACCTCGGCATCCACTGCTACGGCGATATCTACGAGCCCAGGGGGCACAAGTATATCGTCGATTTCAGCGCAGACCCCATCCCGCAGATCACCTACAAGGTAGGTGAAGTCGTGTTCCGCAAGAGTCTGCTCCTTGCCCAGGACAGAGACCAGATCATGATCAAGTATGAACTTCTGGAATCGCCGTCTGCGGTAAAACTGATTCTCAAGCCATACCTGGCTTTCAGGAACACCCACAGCCTTACTCACCAGAATGCGGATGCCAATCAGAAGGGAGTCGAGATCGACTGCGGAATGTCGTTCAGGATGTATCCCAATTTCCCTGACCTGAACCTCCAGATGAGCGATCCTAAGGCCAGATTCGTGGCTTCACCGTATTGGAACAACAACATTACATATTCCGACGAATACCGCAGGGGGTTCGACTGCCGCGAGGACTTGCTGGTTCCAGGCTATTTCGAATGCACTGTACGTCCCCGCGGAAATGTGATACTGTCCGGATCTGTAAGGCAGGAGACTCCTTCCGAGTTCAAGAGACGTTTCACTTCCGGGGTGAAGGCCATCGGCGAGATTACGGGATACCGTGACCAGCTGCGCCGCTGCGCCGATACCCTGATAATCGACCATAATAACCGCAAGAGGATAACCGCGGGCCTGACATGGATGTATACGGGGCTTCTGAGGGAGTCGCTGCTCGCGCTTCCGGGCCTCGCACTGTACGGACTTGACAGCCCGAAACTTTTCGAAGAGATCCTCGACAATATCATTGGCGACGAGCAGCAGAGGCTTTTCCACAGGACGACGCAGGTCGAAGCCCCTCTCCTGACAGCATCGATTCTCCAGGACTACATCAAGTACGGCGCAGACCCGAAGGCTGTCTGGAAAAAGTACGGTGAGACTGTCTGCGGCATAGTCGCCAGTTATCTTCCCGGCGAGCGTGCCGAGGTGGCCATGCATCCCAACGGACTCCTGTGGGCCCAGAAGTTCCGCACCGCGCTGTCGTGGATGAACGCTTATGTCGACGGAATCCCGGTTACCGAGAGGGCCGGATATCAGGTCGAGACCAATGCGCTCTGGTACAATGCCATATGCTTCGCGATAGACATGGAATCGCGGTACGGATCAAAGAAGAATCCGTTCATTTCAAAATGGACACCCATACGCGACCTTGTCAAGGAAAACTACCAGAAGACATTCTGGAACGAGGCGTATGGCTGTCTGGCCGACTATGTCGACAACGGAGGCCAGGTCATGGATATAAGGCCCAACCAGCTTTGCCCCATTTCGTGCGACTATTCTCCTATCGACGAGGATCTTGTCCCGTCGATTCTGAGAGTGGTGGACAATGAACTTGTGACGTCGCGCGGCATCAGGACCCTGTCGCCCCGCGATCCGAGGTACAAGGGTGTCTATGAAGGGACCCAGCGCGACAGGGATCTTGCATATCATCAGGGTTGCACGAGGCCGAGCCTGCTTGAGCCCTACGTTAAGATTTCCCTCAAGGTCAAGGGCCCGTCTTTTGTCAAAAGGGCGGAATGGCTTGTGGAAGGCTTCTACGAGGACCTCGGACAGCATGGAGTCGGCGCGTTCTCGGAGCTGTATGACGGAGATCCCCCACATGCTCCGCACGGCGCGATATCATCGGCACTCAGTACGGCCGCGCTGCTTTCCGTTGAAAGGATGTTGGACAAATTTAGGGAGGAAGAGAAATGAAAGTCCTGATGTTCGGTTGGGAGTTCCCGCCCCATATCGCGGGCGGCCTCGGCACAGCTTGTGAAGGAATAGTCAAGGGTCTTGCGCATAACGGAGTCGGGGTCCTGTTCGTGATGCCCTCAGCTTCCGGCGATGAAGACCAGAGCTGCGCAAAGATTATCAACGCCAGCGATGTCGCTGTCAGGAATGTCAGCGAGACCGTGGAGGAATTCATAAACAAGGTTAAGTTCATCAATGTTGACTCCAGCCTTGTTCCTTATGTCGAGCCGTCTGAGTATTTCAGCGCCATCGAGAAGATGAAAAAGGAGAATGTGCGCGAGACATCCGTCGGGTTCGGCCAGAAATTCAAGTTCTCGGGCAAGTACGGAGCCAACCTTCTTGAGGAGGTGTCCCGCTATGCCCAGGTGGGCGGCACGATTGCGATGCAGTACAATGACGAGTTCGATCTGATACACGCCCATGACTGGATGACCTATCCTGCTGGAATAGCAGCCAAGGAACTCACGGGCAAGCCGCTTGTCGTGCATGTGCATGCGACATCGTTCGACAGAGGGTCCGACGACATGGTCGACTCTCGGGTATACGCCATCGAGAAACACGGCATGGAGGCGGCTGACAGGGTAGTCACCGTCAGTGACCTGACCAGGAACATAGTGATCAACAAGTACGGTATCGATCCCCGCAAGGTTGTCACTGTGCACAACGCCGTGGATTTCAGCGGACGTGACGACATCCACGTCGAAAGGGGCGTCCGCGACAAGGTCGTCACTTTCCTTGGCAGAATCACTTTCCAGAAAGGCCCCGAGTATTTTATCGAGGCTGCGGCCAAGGTCCTCAAGAGGACGAAGAACGTGCGCTTTGTCATGGCCGGCAGCGGTGACATGATGGACAGGGCCATCCGTCAGGTGGCGCGTCTGGGAATTTCGGACCGCTTCCATTTCACCGGTTTCCTCCGCGGCAAGGAGGTCCAGAAGATGTTCGCCCTGTCGGATGTCTACATCATGCCCTCCGTATCGGAACCTTTCGGAATTTCTCCTCTGGAGGCCATGCGCTCGAATGTTCCGGCCATTATTTCGCACCAGTCGGGTGCGGCCGAGGTCCTGAAGTATGCCCTTAAGGTCGATTTCTGGGATGTCGATGCCATGGCCGACGACATATATGCCCTGCTGCAGTACCCGGCTCTGGCCAGGTTCGCCACGAAACAGGGATACGACGAGGTTAACGAGCTCAAGTGGAACGGCGCCACGGCCAAGCTCAAGAAAGTTTATGAATCAGTTGTCAAGCAATAATATGAAAAAGTCAGTATGCCTGTATTTCCAGGTACATCAACCGTCAAGACTCCGCCTGTATCGCTTCTTTGACATAGGCAAGGACTCCCATTACTATGACGATTTTGCCAACAGAACTATTCTCAAGAGGATAGCCCAGAAGTGCTACCTGCCTATGAACGAGCTGTTGCTTGAGCAGATCAAGAAATGCAAGGGCAAGCTCAAGATAGCGTTCTCTATCTCCGGCTCGGCCCTCGAACAGTTTGACCGCTATGCTCCGGAGGTAACCGAGAGCTTCCGCAAACTTGCTGAAACGGGCAAGGTGGAGTTTCTTTGCGAGACGTACAACCACTCTCTTTCTTCGCTTGCATCCAAACAGGAGTTCGAGAATCAGGTCCTCAGGCACAAGGCCGCCATCGAACACTACTTCGGCATGACTCCAAAGACCTTCCGTAACACCGAGCTGATCTATTCGGACAACATAGGCAAGGAGGTCTATGATCTTGGCTTCAAGACGATGCTTACAGAGGGGGCGAGACACATCATGGGATGGATGAGCCCCAACTATCTGTACAACAATGAATTCAAGAGCGGGCTCAAGATACTTCTCCGCAATTACTCGCTCAGTGACGACATCGCCTTCCGGTTCTCCAACAAGGCCTGGAGCGAGTGGCCGCTGACTGCCGAGAAATATGTGGGCTGGCTGAAAGGGTCGGACGGTGAACTCGTCAATCTGTTCATGGACTACGAGACATTCGGCGAACACCAGAGCGCAGACTGCGGTATCTTCGATTTCATGAGGGCGTTTACCGAACTCGTCGCAAAGGATGACGAGCTTGAATTCGTGACTCCGTCCAGGGCGGCTGCCAAGCACCGTTCAGTCGGCGAGATATCCGTTCCGGAACCGATATCATGGGCTGACGAGGAGAGGGATCTTTCCGCTTGGCTCGGAAACGAGCTGCAGCAGGATGCCTTCCACAAGCTGTATGCCCTTGAGGAAAAGCTGTCGCTTGCGGATGACGAAGCTCTTTGGGCTGACTACGGCCATCTCCAGGAGAGCGACCATTTCTACTACATGTGCACCAAATTCTTCTCCGACGGTGAGGTTCACAGCAGATTCAATCCGTATGCCACGCCTTACGAGGCATTTATCAACTATATGAACGTACTCGGCGACTTCAGCATAAGGCTGGACAACGCTATTGCCGAGAAGACTGTCTAACAAATAAATATGAACAGAACTGATATTGGGGCGCCTTCATGGAAGAGTGTGATGGTGACCAGGCATCTGCCCGAGAAGCTTTTGGGGTTGGAAACACTTTGCAAGAATCTCTGGTGGTGCTGGAATGACAATGCAAAAGCGCTCTTCAAGTATGTCGACGCCCAGTTGTGGCGAAAGTCAGGACACAACCCGATGGTCATCCTTGACAAGGTAAGCATCAAGAGGTATCTTGAACTTGCCGAAGACGAGGAGTTCGTAGCAAGGCTTGACAAGGTGATGTCGGACTTCAACGCATACATGTCTGAAAAACAGAAAAGGAGTGAACCTTCGATTGCGTACTTCTGCATGGAGTACGGCCTTGACACTTCGCTCAGGATATATTCAGGAGGTCTGGGTATCCTCGCGGGCGACTATCTCAAGGAAACAAGTGACATGAATGTCAATCTGGTGGGTGTGGGACTGCTGTACAAATACGGCTACTTTACACAGCGGATCACCCCGCAGGGCAACCAGGTCGCTGAATATCCGGCCCAGGATTTCCTCAAGATCCCGGCCGAACCCGTGCTCGATGCGAACGGAGTATGGAAGACCGTGAAGGTTCCGCTTCCGGGCAGGGACATGAGCGCAAGGATATGGAAGGTCGCAGTCGGCCGTACCGACCTGTACCTTCTCGACACCGACTTCGAAAACAACACTCCTGAAGACAAGCAGGTGACGCACCAGCTTTACGGCGGCGACTGGGAGAACAGGCTTAAGCAGGAACTCCTTCTTGGAATAGGCGGAGTCCGTGCGCTGCGCGCTCTCGGACTGAATCCGACCATTTACCACTATAATGAGGGACATGCGGCATTCGCCGGACTTGAGCGCCTGCGTGAATGCATGCAGGACGGTCATCACAGTTTCGGAGAGTCGATGGAACTTATCAGGGCTTCCGGCCTGTTTACGACCCATACGCCCGTTCCCGCGGGGCACGATGCGTTCAGCGAAGAGCTCATCGGCAAATATCTCGGATATTATCCGCAGAGCATCGGGATAGACTGGAGGACTCTGATGAGTCTTGGAAAGATCAATCCCGATGACCATCAGGAGAAATTCTCCATGAGCTGCCTTGCGGCCAACATGTCACAGAACGTGAACGGCGTGTCAATGCTGCATGGCAAGGTCAGCCGTGAGATCTTCGCCAACATGTATCCCGGATATCTACCCGAGGAGCTCTACATCAGCTATGTCACAAACGGTGTCCACTATGCCACATGGACAGCCAAGAAATGGAAAAGCATCCATTCCAAGGTGTTCGGGGCGGAGTTCGGCACTTCTCACTATGACAAGAGCTGCTTCGAGGGTATCTATTCTGTTCCGGACAGCGAGCTCTGGGAGACCAGGAAGCTGATGAAGGAAGACCTCATCAACACTATCAAGGACAGGTTCTCCGATCCTCAGCTCTGCGCACATTATACTCCGAGCCAGATAGTGACGATAAAGGAGCAGCTTCGCGACGATGTCCTTACGATAGGTTTTGCCCGCCGTTTTGCAACCTACAAGAGGGCGACCCTGCTGTTTACTGACCTTGACAGGCTGGATGCCATTGTCAACAACCCCGTGCGCCCGGTACAGTTTATCTTTGCCGGCAAGGCCCACCCGGCTGACGGTGCCGGTCAGGACCTGATCAAGCAGATAATCGACATCTCCAAGCAGGAGCGTTTCCTGGGAAAGATAGTGTTTGTCGCGGATTACGACATCACGCTGGCGAAAAGGCTTGTCCAGGGTGTTGACGTATGGCTGAACAATCCTACGAGACCGCTTGAAGCTTCCGGCACTTCCGGAGAGAAGGCTGCGATGAACGGAGTGATGCACTTTTCCGTTCTTGACGGATGGTGGGTCGAAGGGTACAAGCCGGGAGCAGGCTGGGCCCTGCCTCTCGAGAAGACTTACGAGGACCAGAACTACCAGAACGAACTTGATGCGGCCACGATCTATTCGACAATCGAGAACGAGATTGCTCCGGACTACTACGATGTCGACTCCGCAACTGGGATTTCCTCAAAATGGGTCGGATACATCAAGAATACTGTCGCAAAGGTAGCCTGCAATTTCACTACCAACCGCATGCTCACGGACTATTGCAACCAGTACTACATACCTCAGTGCAAGCGCTACCGCGAGCTGGAGGCCGATGGCGGGAAAGTGGCGTCCGAGATTGCCGCATGGAAGCAGTTTGTCATGGACGAGTGGAACAACATCCGCATTGTCTCATATACACAGCCGGACTCTTCATATTCGCTTTCGGCGGACAACACCCTCAAGTCGGAGGTCGTACTCGATCTCGGAAGACTCAAGCCCGAGGATATCGGAGTGGAGATGGTGTTCACCACTGCTGATGAGAACGGAAAGCTGCATCTGCAGAACATCAATGAATTCAAGCTCGTATCATACCAGGACGGAAACGCGACCTATCAGGTGGAAGTGTTCCCTGAAAGGACAGGTATGTATATGGTCGGCACGCGCTATTATCCGAAGAATCCACGCCTTCCTCACAGGCAGGATTTCCCTCTCGTGAAATGGCTGTAGTTTCGACAGGTTTTTTTGACGGCGTCCATCTTGGGCACCGTCAGGTCATAGCGGCTCTCGTCTCCTCTGCCCGTTCCCGGGGCGAGGAGGCGATTGTCGTAACTTTCCGTCACCATCCGAGAACCGTGCTCCAGCAGGATGCTCGCATATTCAGGCTGCTTTCAACCAATGACGAGAAGGTGGCTCTGCTGAGGTCTCTGGGAGTTGACAGGGTCGAGATGCTGGATTTCACCAGGGAATTTGCGGCCATGACGGCGGGAGAGTATATTCGGGATACGCTGGTCGGCCTGTACGGGGCTACAGCGCTTGTCCTGGGCTATGACAACCGTATGGGGTCGGACAATCTCGGTGCCGAAGGTGTGTCCGGTCTGTGCGCGTCAATGGGACTTGACTGCATTACGGTGCCACCCTCCAGAGTCGTGACAGCTGAGGGCGGGGAGATTACCGTGAGTTCCACCAAGATAAGGGATGCTCTGAGCCGCGGGCAGGTCGAGCTGGCGGAGAGCATGCTCGGCTACAGATATTCGATATCCGGAGTCGTCGTAGGTGGCAAGCAGCTGGGCAGGAAACTGGGGTTCCCGACCGCGAACATGCAGCTTCGTGACCCGTTGAAACTTGTCCCCGCCAGAGGAGTCTATTTTACGGGAGTGGAGACTCTTGGCCGTCACTTTCTGGGTATGACGAATGTGGCCGATGTCGTGGAGACAAACATCTTTGACTTCTCTGAGGACATATATGGCCTGGATATACGCGTAGAATTTAAAAAGCGCCTCCGTGAAATGAGACGCTTTGATAATCTTGACGATTTGAAGTCGCAGCTCAGCGACGACCGAGAAGCCTGCCGAGCTCTCTTCTGAGCCCGTCAGCGCCCTTGATGCCGCTTGCCGTGCTAATCTCTCCGTCCGCAATAAGGATTGAATCAGGGAGCCCTGTGACATTGTAGAGCGATGCATACCGTGAGGCTGAGCCCTGAATGTCGCATACGTTGATCCATGGGAGTCCCTGGGCGTTGACGACTGATCCCCATCCGGCCTTGTCGGATGTCAGGCACACCGCATAAATTTCGAAGCCCTTGTCGTGGTATTCCTTGTAAAGGGGAAGAAGGACATCCAGGTTCATCATTTTCTGCGAGGCGTCGGTGCAGTCCCAGAAGTGGACCAGTACGACTCTGGAGTCGACTGCGCTGAGGGCTGCGGTGTTTCCGTTGATATCCGGCAGCTTGATGTCCGGATAGGAAACCTCGCCGGCATCACGCAGCTGTCCGTCAAGTTCGAGCAGCTTCATCCTGCGTTCAGCCTCTCTTCTGAGGGCCTTGACGTAGCGGGACTCGGGATATACGGTTTCCAGCGAATCGGCCGCATTGCGGAAGAAGATGGCGTCGGTAGGCTGGTTGAAAATAGGTGTCGCTTCGCCCAGCTGCTGGTATAGCACCGGAACGGTGGTCAGTGAAAAAGGATTCTCAAGTAGAAACCTTACATTCTCTCTGTAATGGTTGAGGTATATGCCGGCCATCTGAGGACCGTCCGTGGCGGCGCTCATGTCCGATGCGAACTTCCTGTATGACTGTTCCACCGTTGACAGTTTCGCCGATTCTTCAGACCCCTCTACGCTGTAGTTCCCAAGCGTATCGGCCTTGACCACGACCTTGTCACCCCTGTCAAGAAGCAGGGCTGCCAGCTGTCTGTCTCCTGAAAAGATATAGATGAATTCAGGATCACCCTTGTCAACCTTGACTTTGTAGTGGAAAGAGCCTCCGGCAGAGGTCTTGATAGTGTCCAGAGTCGTGAACCTGTTCACGTCAAGCCTTTTGACTATGAGCTCCCTGCCTGCCGAATCGCCTGCTGTTCCGCTGATGCCGGCTTTCCCGCCGCATGCGGTCAGCATCAGGGCTGATGCCAGCAAAATAGTATGGCTAATTGTTCTTTTCATATTCCGAAAGGATTTTGGCTGCCGTCTCCTGCATCTGTTCCTGCGTGAAGACAGGGCGCTGCTTGCGGAAATCCATGTCCGCTTCGCTCTGCAGCGGTATCAGGTGTATGTGGGTATGCGGCACTTCCATGCCCAAAACGGCTACTCCGACGCGTTTGCAGTCTACCGAGTTCTTCAGCGCCTGCGCGACCTTGCGGGCAAAATCCCATAGCCCTGCGTATGTCTTGCTGTCGAGATTGAAGATATAGTCATCCTCCGTGTGCTTCGGTATCACGAGCGTATGCCCGAGTGCAAGCGGGTTGATGTCGAGAAAGGCATAGAAGTCTTCGTTCTCGGCGACCTTGTAGGACGGAATCTCTCCGTTGGCTATTTTGGTAAAGATCGTTGCCATGCTGCTATATGGAGATTTCCAGAATCTTGAACTTGATGATTCCTGAAGGTGCCTTGGCCTCCACAGTCTCTCCGACGCCGTGTCCGAGCAGGGCTTTCGCTATAGGCGTAGTCGCCGCAAGCTTCCCTTTCGAGAAGTCCGCCTCGCTTTCTCCGACTATCGTGAATTCCATTATTCTCTTGTTCCCGAGGTTTTCGACCTTGACCTTGTTCAGCATCTGGACTTTGTCAGTTCCCAGCTGCGAACTGTCAAGGACCTTGGCGTTGACAATCATATTCTGGAGATTGGCTATTTTAAGTTCAAGAAGTCCCTGTGCCTCCCGCGCCGACTCATATTCGGCGTTTTCGGAGAGGTCGCCCTTCTCGCGTGCCTCCGCGATCGCCGCGGAGATGACAGGTCTCTGAGCAAGAGCGTCGGCAAGCTCTTTCTTGATTTTGTCGAGACCTTCCTGGCTCATGTAGTGTACTTCACTCATTTTGGATATGATGGTTAATTAAAAAGGAGTCCTGCCATGACGGCAGAACCCTCGATAAACTTTTCTGCGAATATACGGAAAATTTTGCTACTCGTCAAATTTAGGTTTCAGAATCTCGGAATATACAATCATTTTCTTCAGCTCTTCACCTTCCAGGGACAGGCGTAATCCTCCTTCCTGCCGGTCCTCCTGCTCTGTCCGTGGAGCGTTGTCATCGGCCTTCCCGGAAGATGCCGCGGCGACGCTTACGGCTGGCGCGGCAGCCGGCGTCCCGACGATGTCAGCTGCGGGCATGGTGCCTGCAGTTTCCTCTTCGTATGGCAGGTCGTCGGGGAAGACCAGCCTCCTCACCTTGACCTGTCTTGCCTTCTTTCTGCCTGTCGATGCGATCACGACCGCCATGACGCATATTATGAATGAAAATGCGAGTCCCATGTTCAGAAGAGTTTCTTTTTGCTCGTCGTTGCCACGAACTGTTTGAGATAGAATGGCTCGAAATATGCGCAGTTCTCGAACTTCCCTGCGTTGAAGGCTTCTTCGGCGCCCGGGGCCATCATCGCGGCATGCGGCACGGCCTGCACAAACCTGGCGGAGGGGTTCTTGATGACGGTCGAGCATTTTTCCGCCGCATCACCCGTGAAAAGCACTCCGCCTTCAGAAAGCTCGGCTGCAAAGCTCGATGAGTCAATGATTTCTGCCTGTATCTCGGAACGCCTCTTGCCGTCGGCTCCGTATATCGCCGTGTACACCTCCATGCGCCTTGCATCGATGACAGGAACAATGCTCTGACAGCCTTGGGAGAGCCCTTCCTGCCGCGCCTGGGCGACAAGGATGTCGAGTGTGCACATGGATATCAGCGGAATCCCGGCGGCAAAGCAAAGACCCTTAGCCGTAGATACTCCGACTCTGAGCCCCGTGTAGGACCCTGGTCCGGAACTTACGCAAACAGCGTCGCAGTCCGGTACGGAAATCCCAGCCTCGTCAAGGACTTCCTTTACATATTGCGCAGTAAGGCTGGCGTGTGCCCTGGGAGTGTCGCTCTCCCTGCTGCATATGCACTTGCCCGAGTCGGAAAGTGCGACAGAGCACAGCTGCCCTGATGTCTCGATCAATATTATCCTAGCCATTGATTCCAGTAATGAAAGTTTTGAGGTAGGGGAACACATGTTCCGCCATTCCCTTGAGTTTCTGGTAGACGACGGCATTGTCAAGTTCATGCGGGTCGACCAGTGCAAGTGAAGAGTTCAGAGCTTCGAAAGCCATTATCAGCAGCCCGAGCACCACGGCAACCTTGATAATGCCGAATATCAGGCCGAGCAGCCCGTTGATCCACCCCAGAGAGACGAGGTTGACGAACTTCGTCACCAGGATGCCGGCCAGACTGAGCAGCAGGGACACGATTACGACAATCAGGACGAAGCAGATTATGTGCAGCACCAGCTTGTCGACTTCTATGAATCTGGAAAGCCAGGTGCTGGCGAGCGACGAGAAATGGAAAGCCGCCCATGCTCCTACCAGTATCGCTATCAGTTCCGCCGCCTGCCTGATGAAGCCTTTGGTGATGCCGCTCACTATTGCGGGGATGAAGCAGATCAGCAGGACTATATCCAGAATGGCCATAAGCTCAAATTGTATAATAAAGCAGAATTTCTTAACTTTGCGAGTTATAATGCGGCAGGGTGACCCTGTCAGACGCAAAATTAAGAAAAAAGTATGAGATTCAAAGAATACGGCGGACTTGATTTGGTCGGGATGGCTCATGACATCCTGGAAAAGTGGAAGAAGGAGGATGCCTTCGGGACCTCTCTGAAAATCAGGGAGGGCGCTCCGGAATTCATCTTCTTCGAGGGACCGCCGTCCGCCAACGGTATGCCGGGTATCCACCATGTGATGGCCCGGTCGATCAAGGACGCCGTCTGCCGCTACAAGACACAGACCGGCTATAAGGTCCGCCGCCGTGCGGGCTGGGACACTCACGGCCTGCCTGTCGAGCTGGGCGTGGAGAAGAAGCTCGGTATCACCAAGGAAGACATAGGCAGGAAAATCAGCGTGGAGGACTATAACCGCACCTGTCGCGAGGAGGTGATGAAATATACCGCCGAATGGCGTACGCTTACCGAGCGCATAGGGTACTGGGTCGACATGGATGACCCGTACATAACTTACGACAACCGCTATATCGAGACGCTGTGGTGGCTTCTCAGACAGATTTATTCGAAGGGCCTTCTCTACAAGGGCAAGTCAATCCAGCCGTATTCGCCTGCGGCCGGCACCGGCCTGAGCAGCCATGAACTGAACCAGCCCGGCTGCTACCGCGATGTCAAGGACACTACCTGCATCGCCCAGTTCAAGGTCGAGGGCGAGGATGGCCTCTACTTCCTTGCCTGGACCACTACGCCGTGGACACTCCCTTCGAATACCGCGCTGTGTGTCGGACCCAACATCGAGTACGTAAAAGTGCACTCGTCCAATCCGTATACCGGAAAAGAAGGTACCTATATCGTCGCAAAGGAGCTTGTGGGGAAGATATTCTCTGAGAAGATTCCATATGAGGTGCTTCCGGGCGTGATGAAGGGTTCGGAACTTGTGGGCATGCGCTATGAACAGCTTATTCCGTGGTTCCGCCCTGATGAAGGTGCGTTCCGCGTCATTCCCGGAGACTATGTCTCTACTGAGGAAGGAACCGGAATAGTCCACATCGCGCCTACTTTCGGTGCCGATGACGCCCGCGTGGCGAAAGCCGCGGGAGTGCCGGCCCTGCTCGTGATTGACGCGAACGGCGACCCCCAGGCCCAGGTCGACACCAAGGGCCGGTTCTACCGTATCGAAGACCTTGATCCTCAGTATGTGAAGGAAAGGGTCAGTGACGACTACCGCGAGTGGGCGGGCCGTTATGTCAAGAACGCCTACGATGACAGCCTTCCGGCAGATGCTCCTACGCTTGATGTCGACCTGTGCGTCATGATGAAGACAAGCGGCAAGGTGTTCCGCATAGAAAAGCATGTGCACAGCTATCCTCACTGCTGGCGAACGGACAAGCCTGTGCTTTATTATCCGCTGGACAGCTGGTTCATCAGGACTACCGCAGTAAGGGATGAGATGATAAGGCTGAACGAAGGCATTGCATGGAAGCCGGAATCAACCGGAACCGGAAGGTTCGGAAAATGGCTTGAGAACATTCAGGACTGGAACCTCAGCAGAAGCCGCTACTGGGGCACACCTCTTCCCATATGGCGTACCGATGACGGCAGGGAAGAGATATGCATCGGCAGCCTTAAGGAGCTGTACTCCGAAATAGAAAAGGCTGTCAGTGCCGGGGTGATGAAGTCCAATCCTCTGAAGGACAAGGGCTTCAATCCTGAGGACATGAGCAAGGAGAATTATGACCGGATAGATCTTCACAGGCCTTATGTGGACGACATACTGCTTGTAAGTGCTTCCGGAAAGCCGATGAAACGTGAACCGGACCTTGTCGACGTATGGTTTGATTCAGGTTCGATGCCTTACGCCCAGACAGGACTCAGGGGCAAGGATACTCCCGATTTCGGGTGTACTGCGGATTTCATCGCCGAAGGCGTGGACCAGACCCGCGGCTGGTTCTACACGCTGCATGCGATACATACCATGGTCAGCGGGACCCCGGCCTTCAGAAGAGTCATCTCCAACGGCCTCGTCCTCGACAAGAAGGGCGAAAAGATGAGCAAGCGCCTGGGCAACGCAGTGGATCCGTTCAAGGCTCTGGATACATACGGTCCTGACGCGCTGCGCTGGTACATGCTGACGAATGCCCAGCCTTGGGACAACCTTAAATTTGACGAGGCAGGTGTGGATGAAGTCCGCAGGAAGTTCTTCGGGACCCTGTACAACTCATATTCGGTATTTGCCCTGTATGCCAACATTGACGGGTTCGATCCGTCTGCATCGGAGAGCGTGCCGTATGAGAAGAGGCCGATGTTCGACAGGTGGATAGTCAGCAGGCTGAATACGCTCGTTTCGGGCGTGCTGCGCTCATACGAGGACTATGACATCACTTCGGCCGGCCGCCAGATACAGGATTTCGTCTGCGACGACCTTAGCAACTGGTACATACGACTCAACAAGAAGCGCCTCTGGGGGCACGGGATGGGAGCTGACAAGCTCTCTGCCTATCAGACCCTGCACGAGGTCCTTTCAGTGGTCGCTCTTCTTGGCGCGCCGATCGCTCCTTTCTTCATGGAGAGGCTGTGGCTTGACCTGATGCCTGGCGAAGACTCGGTACATTTCCACTCCATGCCGGAATGCCGTGAGGACCTTGTCGACAAGGGCCTGGAGGAGAGCATGGCCTTTGCCCAGAAGGCATCGTCAATGGTTCTGGCGCTGCGCAAGAAAGTCGGCATCAATGTGCGCAAGCCTCTGGCCAAGGTGCTCGTCCCGGTAATCGATGACGAGGTGAAGGCTCACATCGAGAAGGTCAAGGACATATTCCTCGCCGAGGTGAATGTCAAGAGCATAGAGTTCCTGCATGACACCACGGGCATTATCACAAAGCGGATAAAGCCCAATTTCAAGACACTCGGCAAAATCTACGGCAAGAGGATGAAGGAGATAGCCGCGGCGTTCGCGCAGCTCTCCCAGGAGGAGATAGCAGACATCGAAGCTGCGGACGGCGACTACCGCTGGAATCTGCCGGCAGGCGAGGTCATCCTCAGGAAAGGTGACTATGAGATCAGTTCCGAGGACATGCCCGGCTGGCTCGTCGCTACTGAAGGCTCCCTGACCATAGCGCTGGACATAGTCCAGACTCCTGAACTTGTCCGCGAAGGCATTGCCAGGGAACTCATCCATCCGATCCAGAACCTGCGCAAGGAAAGCGGGCTCGAGGTTACGGACAGGATATGCACTACTATATATGCCGGCGGAGCCGCCTATGATTCGATCAAGGATGCTCTGTCCGTGTACTCCGCTTATGTAGCAGCCCAGACTCTGTCTACCAGCGTTGAACTCAGGGATGCATCAGAGCTTCCCGACGGAGTTCCCGAGGTCGAGTGGGAAGGCGGCCACATAAACGTAAAGATAGACAGGAAACGCTAATTTAAACCAATTAACACTAACAAAGCTATGTCAGAAGAGACTAAAGCTCCCATAACGGAAAAGAACCGCTATTCGGATGCGGAACTTGCCGAGTTCAAGGCGATCATCGAAGAGAAACTCGCGCATGCGAGGTCTGAATATGAGACCCTCAGGGAGGTCATTCTGCACAACGGCACGAATGACATAGAGGATACCTCACCTTCATTCAAGACTGTCGAGGATGACGGTGCAAACCAGCTCTCCAAGGAGGAGGCCAGCCAGATGGCCCAGAGGCAGTACAAGTTCATAAAGAACCTTGAAGCCGCCCTTGTCCGCATAGAGAACAAGACTTACGGAGTCTGCCGTGCCACCGGCAAGCTGATTCCCAAGGAAAGGCTCAGGCTGGTGCCTCACGCAACGCTTACCGTTGAAGCCAAGGAGATGATGGCAAAGAACGGCAAGAAGTGAGCATGACGGTTTCCAAAGGGACGAGGCTCCTGATTCTCGGTACGCTGCTCGTGGTCATCGACCAGATCATCAAGGTTCTGGTCAAGACAAACATGGAGCTTGGCGAGCAGATTCCTCTTATAGGCGAATGGTGCCGTCTGTGCTTCATAGAAAACGAGGGCATGGCATTCGGCATGGCATTCGGCGGAGATGTAGGCAAACTGCTGCTGACCATTTTCCGCATCTGCCTGAGCGGGCTTCTGATCTGGTGGATATCGCGTCTTATTAAGAAACCGGACACTCCGACCGGAGTCGTGGTCGGGCTTTCCGTGATCACCGCAGGGGCGATAGGCAATGTGATAGACTGCATGTTCTATGGAATCATATGGGACTATGCGCCTTTCATGTTCGGCAAGGTAGTGGACATGTTCTACTTCCCGATCATAAGGACGGCGGACAGAGTCATATTCTTCAGCCCCGTTTTCAACTTCGCCGATTCCTGCGTGACGGTCGGGGCTTTCTACCTGCTTTTGTTCCAGTGGCGGTTTTTCTCACATGAGGAAAGCAAAGCTTAAGAAAAATTTGCGAAGTCTGTAAATTTTATATAAATTTGCAGTCCCTTTAAGGGAAGGAGGGTTGGCCGAGTGGTTGATGGCGGCAGTCTTGAAAACTGTTGACCTTAACGGGTTCGGGGGTTCGAATCCCTCACCCTCCGCAAAGCGGATGCGAAATCAAGCATCCGCTTTTTGCGT
>CALUTT010000033.1 GCA_944323775.1 uncultured Bacteroidales bacterium | reverse complement strand
AGTAGAGATCTTCCCTGAAACGCCCGTCGGCGACCATTGACGGAATATCCATGTTCGTAGCGCAGATCAGCCTGATGTCTACAGGAACAGGCTTCTCGGATCCGAGCCTGCACACTTCCCTGCTCTGCAGCACACGCAGAAACCTGGACTGCAGATGCAGAGGGACGTTTCCGATCTCATCCAGGAACAGCGTGCTCCCGTCTGCCTGCTCGAACTTACCCTTGTGGTCAGACCGCGCATCAGTAAACGCACCCTTGACGTGCCCGAAGAGCTCGCTCTCGAAGAGAGACTCGACTATCGCTCCGGCATCCACGCACACCATGGGCAGCCTGCCTCGCGTGCTCAGACGGTGTATCTCCCTGGCAAGTACTTCCTTTCCGGTACCGTTCTCCCCGGTAATCAGCACGTTGGCGTCAGTAGGTGCAATTTTCTCCACAGTCCTGTGGAGAAGGTCCATATGTGGATCAGTCCCCCAGTACATCATGGATCCCGAAGTCTTGTCCGTCGCCCCGGCTGGCCCTGCAGAAGAACTGGCGCGGCACGCAGCTTCAAGCGTGGAGACAAGCTTGTCGTTGTCCCATGGCTTCACAATAAAGTCGAACGCCCCGCGCTTCATGCCTTCCACGGCAAGCGCGATGTCGGCATACGCAGTAAACAGGACTACCTGCACACCGGGATAGCGGTGCCTGAGCTCCTGGACCCAGTACAGGCCCTCGTTGCCAGTATTGACCTCTGTATTGAAATTCATGTCAAGCAACACTACATCCGGACGGAAAGTATCCATCTCGGACACAAGTGTCACCGGAGACGGAATCGTCTCCACCTGTCCAAAATGCGCGGACAGCAGTATTTTCAATGCACTGCGTATCCCGCGATTGTCGTCAACGACCAGTATTCTGCCTTTGCTCATCGGGGCAAATTTACGAAAATCCAGCGACCCGCGTCACTCCGACCTGACACTTTCAGCAGGGTTCGACCTCACCGCATGTACAATCTGCAAGCCGGCAGACGCGACCGCAATCGCAAGAGAAACAATGGCTGCCAGTGCGAAAATCCACGCTCCAAGGTCAATGTGGGTTGAGAAATCCTCGAGCCAGCGCCTCATAAGCCATCCGGAAAGCGGGAATGCCGCCAGGAATGAAAACATCACGGGAAGGCAGAACCTGATCATCATCAGAGCCGTGACCTCTCCTGACCCGGCACCGAATATTCTCCTGATGCCCATCTCCTTCCGGCGCTGCCGCACAAAGAACAGGGACATGCCCACATACCCGAGCACGGATATCACCAGGGCCACTGCAGTGAACACCGACATCATCTTCAGCAGATCTCGTTCCTCGCTGAAACTCTCCTCCATTATTCTGTCCACACTCTCCACGGCCGTATCCACATCGTACGACAGCTCCACTGACGACTCGACCGCTTCCCTTATCTTTTCAAGAGCAGAGTCGCTTCCGTCTGTGCGGACCCAGATATACGAAGCCTGGGAGGCATTGTCTATTCCCGATATTATCACGCATGGTTCGGTCTCAGACAAGGCATTGCCTATCTTGAAATCACCCACTACCCCGGCAATCGGAACGTTCATGGCCGGGACAATGGCGACGCTGTCAACGGCAATGCCGAAACGCCTGAGGAACTCTTCATTCACATAATAGCCGTCTGCGCCGACATCATCGAAGGACTGGATGACCTTTATCCCGAGATTCATGATGAACGATGAGTCCACATTCATTATGTAGCAGTTTACATAATTGTCGTCCTTGTCCGGGAGCGTGATCGAGGACATACTCCCGCCACACAGCGACGAAGCGGAACTGAACGACATCTCTTTCACGCACGGCAGAGCACGCAGTTTGTCTGCCGCAAGGTAAGAGTCTTCGTACAACGAAACCATCACAAGGTCGCGGCTGTCATACCCCAGAGGGGAATTGACGAGGTAGCGTATCTGGAGGATGATGACCAGGGTGGCGGTAAGCATCGTAAGGGTTATCACATTCTGCAGGGCGATGAATATCTTCCCCAGAACCATCTTCGAATGATATCTGAAAGAGCCACGCACGACATCGATAGGCTTGAAACGTGCAATCTGGATACTCGGAAGAATACCGGAGACAACCCCGAGGAACACTATGAAAAGTAAATACACTCCGATGCTGGCTACATTGAGATCTGCACCAAGCGATATCTTGCCATTAAGCAGGTTCTCGAAACTGTCTTCAAATGCAAAGGCCAGCAGTACGGCTACGAGTGCCGCTACCGCGACCATCAGCACCGACTCGAGGACCATCTTTGCGGCTACCGATGCCGCGCTGCTTCCCAACAGCCTCCGCGTAGCCATCTCCTTGGCGCGGAATCCCGAATTCGCGACGGTAAGGTTAATATAATTCGTCACTGCAAAGAAGAGAATCGCAATGGCGGCCGCAAGCATGATGTTCAGGAAGCCCCTGTCACCTGTCAGCAGTCCGAGCCCCGAATTCTCCGGAGCGAACATAAGGTCATCCAGTCTGGAGAAGGACACTCCTCCGTTCACGTCCAGGTATCCCTTATTCAGCATACCGTACACGACATCGGAAATCTTGTCCTTCACAGAGTCCAGATCCACGTCCGGGGCAAGCAGCAGGAACGAACGCGTCGGGCCGCCGGAATCCCAGGCCACCAGCCCCACATAATTGTCGTAGCCCACAATCTCGGGATGGCGCTCATAGCTGACTACGAGCTTGGTATCATTGTTCAGGACGGTATTGTCAAAATCTTTCATTATGGCAGAGACCGTATACACCAGTGTCGAGTCATAGCAGTTCTGGTTCGAAACGCTTACGCCGCCCTCTCCCGCTATTGTCAAGGCCTTTCCCAGAGCGTCTCCGTCAGGGAACAGTACCTGAGCGAGAGATTCGGATATCACGCACCTGTCGGGTGACGACAGGGGGCTTACAGCGTCTCCGCTTACAATACGGTAGTCGAAAAATCTGAAGAAATTCGTATCGGCCAGCATGACACTTCCCATATTGTCCTCCGGATCCTCGTATATCCTGTCTCCGGCAGCGATCCTGGCCCGTATGGTCTTTATATTGCACACGTCCTCGACCTCCGGAATCCTGGCCTTCACATTGAGGGCGACATCTTCCCAGCCGGCAAAATTGGAATAAGTCCCCATCAGGACGATTCTGTCATGGTTGTGCTGCCAACGGTCAAGAGAATACTGCCTCCAGGCATAGTCCCCTATCAGTATCACGAACATCACTGACACGGCAAGGCCCGCCATGTTGATAATCGCATAGAGAGGATTTCTGGCCAAGAATCTGAAAAACGATTTCATCGGATTGTCTTTATTTGCTTATACTCTTATTTCACACATTCACAGGACGTCACCGGAACCGGATGGCAGGGACAGAACCTTCCATACAGAGAAAGGACCTGCCGGCCTGCCACGATGGCTCCATGTCTTTTCGCAACGCATAAGGAGCATAGTCCAATTAATGCGGACAAATAAAAAGCAAACCGTGTACCATCATATATAAAGCACTGACACACAGCAATATACTTTTGACAGACCTCATTTCCCGCGTAAAGTAACTTGACATCCTGTGTAAAAATGTCTTACACATCCTTTGCTCTGCGGCAGGGTTTAGTTATCTTTGCCGCACATAATAACTGAAACAGCAATGTCATATCTAATTTCAGGCATACAGCAGATAGGCGTCGGAGTCGAGAATTTCTCGCAGGCGTGGAAATGGTACATAGAAATGTTCAACATGGACGTAAGGGTACTGGAAGACGACACTGTCGCCGAACGCATGCTGCCCTACACCGGGGGCAAGCCACAGAAGAGGCATGCCTGCATAGCGATGAACCTTCAGGGAGGAGGAGGATTCGAGATATGGCAATACTCCCAGCGCAAGCCTGTGCCATGCCCGTTCGATGTCCAGGCAGGAGATCTCGGGGTATTTGCCGCCGTAGTGAAGACAAGGGACGCCGCCTCGTTCCGCAAGGAGCTTGCAGGAAAATACGACAAGGTCTCGGCTCTTTCAAAGACGCCGGCCGGAACTCCGTGCTTTTTCGTCAAGGATCCCTGGGGCAACCACTTCCTTGCCCTCGAAGACAAATCGGTCTACATTGAGCAGCACAAGCTCAACGGAGGCATCATAGGAGCCATGATCGGGACCACCGACATCGACAGAGTCCTTGGCCTGTACCGCGACATACTCGGCTATGACAAGACAGTCTACGACAAGACCGGGAAGTTCGAGGACCTGGCGCTGATGCAGGGAGGAGACGGCAGGTTCCGCCGCGTGATGCTGACTTGCAGCCATCCCAGGGAGGGGGCCCTTGCCGACCTTTACGGACAGAGCAGCATAGAACTTGTCCAGGCCCTCGACCGCACACCTGCAAGACTTTTCGAGGGGCGCTACTGGGGCGACCCTGGTTTCATACAGATATGCTTCGATGTCACTGACATGCGTGACCTCGAGAAGAACTGCAAGGCCGCAGGATATCCCTTCACCGTAGACAGTTGTCCTAACGGCGAGAAATTCGACATGGGAGAGGCCAGCGGACACTTCACATATATCGAAGATCCGGACGGAACACTGATCGAGTTCGTCGAAGCCCACAAACTGACAATACTCAAGCACCCCCATATCTACATCGACATGCTGAAACGTCCCCGCGGACGCAAGTTCCCGAAGATTTTCGTGCGCATGATGGGATTCAACAGGGTAAGTTTCAAATAATCCGTTCAGAAAACATGAGAATCTGGATAGTCGGGGCCAGCAGCGGTATAGGAGAAGAGTGCGCTGTAGAGTTCGCGTCAAGAGGCGAAAGCGTCATCCTGTCAGCCAGACGCAGGGACGAGCTCGAAAGGGTAAGGCAGCGCTGTCTGGATGCCGGAGCGGCAGGGGCCGAGATCATCCAGCTTGACCTGTCAGATACCGGATCACTGGAAGGTCTCGCGCAAAAAGCGTGGGACACATACGGAGGGCTCGACATCCTGCTTTGCAACGCGGGAATAAGCCAGAGATGCGACACTGCCGAAACAAGCGTTTCCATCATCAGGAAGATTATGGAAATCGACTATTTTGCACCTGTCATTCTTACCAAATGCATACTCTCCAGAATGCTTGACGCCGGAGGCGGCCAGCTTGCATGCACCGGAAGCATTGCCGGACTCTTCGGAAGCCGACAGCGCTGTGCGTACAGCAGTGCCAAGGCTGCACTGCAGAGATTCTATGAAACGATAGCCGCGGAATACGGGGACCGTGGAATCAGCACGACGGTGCTGATCCCGGGAAGAATCCGCACGGATATCTCGCTCTCCGCCATCGAGGCTTCAGGCAAGCCACACGGCGTAATGGATCCCGGACAGCAGAAAGGCATTCCGGCCGATAAGGCCGCAAGAATAATGGTAAAGGCCATTTACCGGAAGAAAAGGGAGAAACTTGTCGGAGGGGTCGAACTCCTTATGGCCTATATCAAACGTTTCTTTCCATCGCTCGCAAGCTATATCTCAAGCAAGGTCACAAACTGAAGCCCTGGGAGCTAAAGTTTCCTGGCAAGAGAGGCCATAGCCTTGCGGGCCCGTGCTTTCTCATACAGGACTCTGTAGACAGTTTCAGCTATAGGCATCTCTATGCCGAAACGCTCGCGTATCTGATGCATACCCCTGACGGCATAATATCCTTCAGCAACCATTGTCATTTCGCTCAGAGCCATGTCAACGCTGCATCCCCTGCCTATGAGCGCTCCCAACTGTCTGTTACGGCTGAAAGGCGAATAGCAGGTTACCAGCAGGTCTCCCAGGTATGCGTTCTGCTCTATGTCCCTGGTGAAAGGGTAGCTGGAGTCCAGAAAAAGCTTCATCTCCGAAGCGCAGCGTGAAATCAGCACCGCGAGGAAATTGTCCCCATATCCGAGACCGAACGCAAGACCGGCTGCAATCGCATAGATGTTCTTGAGTATCGATGCATATTCGATTCCATAAATATCATCGGAAATGCTTACCCTGAGAGTCTCGCTGCCAAGGGCCGACGCTATCAGCGCCGCATTGTCTTCCGACACACATGCAACCGTAAGGAAAGACAGTCGCCCTCTGGAAACCTCCTCTGCATGAGACGGGCCCGCAATCAGGCCGAGACTTTTGAAAGAAATCCCGAAATGCGAATGCACATACTCAAGCACAGTCTTGTTTGCGACCGGAATCATGCCCTTTACGGCAGAAACCACGAACTTGCCGTCAAGCGAAACCGTCAGCGTATCCAGTACTGACTTGAGATACGCCGACGGTACGGCAAGTATTACTATGTCGCTGTCCGATACCGTCTCGTCTATGTTCGCAGAGACCTTTACAGAATCCCTGTCGATTTCCATATCAGACACGTATTTGGGATTGAACCCTTCGGAGAGCACTCCCTCCCTGACTTCATCATTGGATACAAACCACCTTACGAGGTGTCCGTTGCGGCTGAGCTTGCCGACTATGGTGGTCGCCCAACTGCCGTGTCCTATCACTGCAAAACGTGACGTATGGTCCAGGTTGTTCATCAGTCATAAACTATAGGGCGGCAAATATAATCCAAATCAGGGAGCAAACAAAATCATTCGCTAGACGGTACCCTGCTCAAGCATGGCGGTAGCCACCTTCATGAAACCGGCGATGTTGGCACCTTTCACATAATCGACCTTTCCGTCAGGCTGAGTCCCGTACTTTACGCACGCATCATGGATGGACTTCATGATATAATGCAGCTTGTCGTCAACCTCTTTGCCGCTCCAGCTGATATGCGATGCGTTCTGCGTCATCTCAAGGCCGGATGTAGCCACTCCGCCGGCATTCACTGCCTTTCCAGGAGCGAAAAGGATCCCGTGCTGCTGGAAATAGTGTATTGCGCCAGGCTGGCATCCCATATTGGAGACTTCGCAGCAGCACCATGTGCCGTTGGCAACCAGCTCCGCGGCATCCTCTTCGGAAAGCTCATTCTGGAACGCACACGGAAGCGCGATGTCACACTTGACGCTCCATGCCTTCTTGCCGGCAGTGAAACGTGTCTTGTCGGGGAACTTGAGCGCCATGTCCTCAACCCTGTCCCTGTTGGATGCTCTCATGACAAGCATGTAGTCGATCATCTCGGGCGTGATGCCGTCCGGAATCTCGCATACCCCGTCAGGGCCGGATATCGCGACCACCTTGGCACCGAGTTCAAGAGCCTTCTTGCATGCTCCCCAGGCCACATTTCCGAAACCGGAAATTGCAATCCTGCTTCCTCTGATATCCTTGCCGGCCTCGGCCAGAAGATAGTGAGTGAAGTACAGGGCACCGTATCCCGTCGCCTCAGGACGCAATATCGAACCGCCCCAGGTCATGCCTTTACCAGTAATGACTCCGGTGTTGTACTGGCGGGCAAGCTTCTTGTACATTCCATACAGATAGCCGATCTCGCGGCTGCCCACACCTACGTCGCCTGCCGGAATGTCCTGATCAGGTCCTATGCAGTTCCACAGTTCAAGCATGAACGCCTGGCAGAACCGCATAATCTCCTCGTTGGACTTGCCCTTGGGGTCAAAGTCAGAACCACCCTTGGCACCGCCCATCGGAAGGGTCGTCAGGGCGTTCTTGAAAGTCTGTTCAAAGCCCAGGAACTTGAGCATCGAGGGTGTCACAGCCCTGTGGAAACGCAGGCCTCCCTTGTAAGGTCCGATCGCGCTGTTGAACTGGACCCTGTAACCCAGATTGGTCTGGACTTCTCCCCGGTCATCCACCCATGTGACGCGGAACGTGAAGATACGGTCGGGTTCCACCATTCTCTCCACGATTTTCGCTCTTTCGAATTCCGGATGCTGGTTATATACTTCCTCTATCGATTCCAAAACTTCCTGTACCGCCTGGAGATATTCTGTCTCGTTGGGGTACTTGGCCTGGAGACGGGCCATGATTTCTTGTGTCTTCATTATGTAGGCTAATAGTTGGTAAAATTGTCAAATGTAATCGTCTGGTACGCCGAGCGTCATTCCACCGTCCAGGTCGTTCCGCTGTGGATAAGGTCGTCGACGCAGTGTATCGAAGACTTGGCGGTGACAGCCTTGACCTGATCCCTGACACCGTCGTCATAAGTGATGTCCTTGACATCACGGATGACACCGAGAGCCACAGGATAGTCGGGCCCCTTCATCTCCGCAAGCGCCATATGGATGCCTATGTTGTCAGTATGGGCATCGTGCACCAGTATATCCTCTTCAGTGAATCCGCCCTCGCCGATATGGACCACGCGGATCTTGCGTCCGTCATATATGAGCCCCTTGTCCCTGTTCTTGCCGAAAATCATGCGCTCACCCTGACGAAGGACTATCGTATGGTCTTCCTTGACGGAAGGGTCGCTCAGTTCACGATGGGCGCCATCGTTGAATATGACACAGTTGGTAAGCATTTCCATGACAGAGCAGCCGTCGTGAAGGGCCGCGCTGGTCATGATCTCTTCGTTGAGCTTCAACTCCACGTCCAATGACCTGGCAAAGAACGTTCCCTTCGCCCCGAGGACCAGAGCCCCTGGATTGAACGGATGCTCCACGGTCCCGTACGGGGATGTCTTGGTAATAGCCCCGAACTTGGAGGTGGGAGAATACTGCCCCTTCGTCAGACCGTAGATCTGGTTGTTGAACAGGATGATGTTGATGTCTATATTCCTGCGGATCGCATGTATGAAATGATTGCCGCCGATTGCCAGGGCATCACCGTCTCCGCAGGCCTGCCATACAGTCAGCCAGGGGTTGGCAACCTTGATTCCGGTTGAAATCGCAGTCGCCCTGCCATGGATGCTGTGGAAGCCGTACGTATCCATATAGTAGGGAAGACGGGATGAACACCCTATGCCAGACACGACGACGTAACGTTCCTTGTCGTAGTTCAGAGCCTGGCTTACTTTCGGGAGAGCACGCTGGAGTGCAGCCAGGACCGCATGGTCACCGCATCCCGGGCACCAGCGTACCGCCTGGTCACTCTTGAAATCCTTGAATGTCAAGTTCGCCATAACTTATTCCAACTCTTTTCCTATTGCCTCGACCAGTTCGCTCACCAGGAACGGCTGGCCTTGGATCTTGTTGAACTGATGTATTTCCATCTTAGGGAACCTTCCCCTCAGATAATTTGCGAACTGCCCGCTGTTGAGTTCGCACACAAGTATCCTCTCGAAGGCCGAAAGGACCTTTCCCGTGTTGGCAGGAAGAGGGTTGATATAGTCGAAATGGACATAGGACACATGGTCTCCAAGCTGCTTGACGGCGGCATGAAGATGGCCGAAAGTACCTCCCCACCCTACTACGAGCAGTTTGCCCGATGACGGACCGTTCAGAAGCCGGAGCTCGGGTATGAATGAGGCGACGGCGTCGACCTTGGCCTGCCTCTCGCGGACCATGGTCTC
>CALUTT010000032.1 GCA_944323775.1 uncultured Bacteroidales bacterium | reverse complement strand
CAGCATGAACTCCTCGATCAGCCAGTTGGCCTCCTTCGAGATCTTCTCGTACACTCTGACTGGCTTTCCTTCTGCATCCACCTCGACTTTCATTTCAGGACGGTCGAAGTCAATGGCCCCGGCCTTCCTCTCGTTCTCCCTCAGCCTTGCAGCCATACCGTTAAGGGTGCGGATGGCCACTGAGAGCATGTCGGAGTCATCCGTCTTTTCCGCCTCGATATAACTCTGGGCCTCGTCGTAGTTGAGCCTGCGGTCTGAACATATGACTGTCCTTCCTATCCACCGGGATTTTATCTCCGCCTTCGGTGTCATCACGAACACTGTAGAGAAAGTCAGCTTTTCCTCATTGGGGCGGAGCGAACACAATTTGTTGCACAGCTTTTCCGGAAGCATGGGGACGGTCCTGTCTACCAGATACACGGATGTGCCTCTGTCCCGTGCCTCCTTGTCGACCACACTGCCAGGCCTTACATACCACGATACGTCGGCAATATGGACTCCGACTTCGAAGTTGCCGTCAGGAAGAGGCTTGAACGAGAGGGCGTCGTCAAAATCCTTGGCATCGGCCGGATCGATCGTAAACGTAAAGGTATTCCTGAAATCCTTGCGGCCCTTCAGCTCCCTCTCCCCTATCGAATCGGATATGCCGTCAGCCGCGGACTCCACCTCCGCAGAAAAACGGTACGGAAGATTGAACTCCGCCAGAATGGCGTGCATCTCGGTGTCATTCTTTCCGGGCTCTCCGAGAACGTCGGTAAGGTGACCGCGGGGGCTGGTTTCCTTGCGCTCCCATCCGTCGACGACTACCGCCACCTTCATTCCGTTCACGGCCCCCATCCCGGATGCGGCTGCAGGGTCGACCTGTATGTCATAGGGCATGGACTTGCTCTGCATAAGCACCCATGCCTGATCGCCTATGCTGTGGTATATTCCTACGAAAGGCTTGCCGGAGCGCCTGAGTATCTCGACTACCTCGCCTTCCTTCCTCTTCCCTTTCTGCTTGTCGCCCGGCTTGGTGACCGCGACTCTGACGATGTCCCCGTCAAGCGCATGTCTGGTCTTCGAGGCCTTTACGAAAACATCATCTTCCTCTCCGTCCACGATGACGAAAATATAGCCCTCACGGGTCATCTGAACCCGTCCCTCAACCTGGGGAAACACCTTCTTGCGGTGCGTCCTGAGCTTTTTCTGAACAGTACCTTTACGCATAAATCTACTATAACTTGACAAATTTAGTGAATTCTTGCATAATATTCCTAAATTTGCGCCCTTGGTTAAGTTGTTTTACACCCATTTCACCAGTCAATGAAAAGAATTCTCTGTTTCCTTGCCGCTGCCGCTGCCATTTCCGCGGCACAGAATGCTTCTGCACAGACTAATGTCCAGGTTCTGTATGACCTCGGATCAGACCGCGGATACATTACCACTACAATAGAAGGCCTGTACAATGACCCATGGGGGACCACTTTCTTCTTTGTGGACCATGACTTCAATTCACGCAACGCCGAAGGGAAGGTCAATGCGCCGAGCGGAACATACATGGAGTTTTCGAGATGTCTGAATTTCTGGCAGGAGACTGCGCTTGCTCCGTTCAGCCTGCACCTCGAATATGACGGTGGAGTCTACAAAGGCTACACGATCAACAACGCCTTCCTCGCTGGAATAGACTGGTTCCTTCACAGCGCAGACTACCGCAACACCTTCAACATAAAGGTACTGTACAAATACATCAGCTACGCCAGCCACGATACCCGCAGCAGAGTCCCCCTTCAGTTCACCGGAGTGTGGACCCTGAACGACCTGTTCGGTCTCAAAGGCCTGACCTTCTCAGGCTTCGCCGACTTCTGGTGGGAGGAACACACACTGTTTGCGGACCGCTACGGGGAGATACTCCCTGAGACATCACATGCAGTATTCATTTCCGAGCCGCAGCTGTGGTACAACGTCGGCCGTCATTTCGGATGTGAGAATCTGAACGTCGGAGGAGAAGTGGAGCTGTCCTTTGATTTCGGGACAACCAAGGGATTCTGGTGCCGTCCGTGCGCCGGGATCAAATGGGTGTTCTGAGAGGCTCGCTCCCCCGGGCCATCATAAGATACCACGCGCGAATTCCAGATACAGGGTCCAGACAAGAATCAGGCACACGCCCACACACAGGGCGGCGAGAAGCCACCTCATGTATTTTACCTGAGGCTTGGTCATGGTGTGTATCCCCGAAAGGAAATAATCCCTTACAAAAAGATAAACCGCAGGCACTGACGCCATGGTCATGATATAGTCTTCGGGAATATTGTAGAACAGCGTTTTTGAAAGCCCTATCATCGACCAGTGGCATAGCAGAAGCACGATGAAAAGGTTGACCTTGCGCGAAAACATCAGCTGCAGGCCTATGGTGAACACCACTACTGAACACGGCATTACCGGAGAGGTGATCGCAGGGAAGCTCATGCCCCTCAGGATTGACGCCACGGGATACAGGAAAGGCATGCACAGCAGCACAAGCGCCAGTTTGGTATAACGGCCGTCGCGCTCGAAAGTCGTATACCCAGACACCATGTCCCACAGCCAGGAGACCGCAAGGACCAGCCAGAAAATGACCATTATGCTGTTATAGCTCCGCTCCGAACAGTATACATAGTAGTAGACCAGGGCAATCCACACATAAAGGGCTATCAGGAACAGCTTCATCCCGACAACGATCGCCCTGGAACGCTTCCTAAGCAGCCAGACGGTCAGTATGACTGCAACCAGGACGATGACGATCTGGCATATCCAGGTCGAGGAGTTATATGACGCTATGGTTTTCCAGAACGTTTCCATCGGACATCAGTATTTTACCCTCGTGAGCGAAGCGGCACGCGCAGGGAAGATGAACATGGGCAGAGTCGCCCCTACGGCCAGCATGAACACGACGGTGCATGTAACCATCGCATTCGAGAAGAACATCTCCATGTATCTGGTACGTTCAACGGCGTTTCCCAGATTCTGGAGAAACATTATCTGGGAGAACACCATGTTGTATGCATACTTTCCGGGTATCATCGGCAGCAGCGCCGGAATATAAAGGACAGTCATGGGAGTCCGTGCACTTTTTCCAAGCCACAAGGCCCCGAAGCCTATGCTCAGCGCCCCGATGAAGGAGGCGGTGGAGATGTCGATCCCTGCATAGGTCATCAGGCAATAACGGCAGGCATGTCCTACCGCCGCCAGCACAGCGATGAACCTGAACGCCCTCATGGGCGGATCGGATATCGCACCGAAACCGACGCCGGCCAGAGCCGCAAACAACGCGTCGGAAAGGATGTCCACAACTATCATAGCAAACTGTCTTTAACCAGCAACAATGTAAACGAAAGCCCGATGGCGATGCATATTATCAGAAGCCCGGCCTGTACAAGACGCGACACGCCTGTCATCACATGGCCTTCCAGAATGTCTATCACACCGTTAATCAGAGGCACTCCCGGAACAAGGAAAAGCACGCTGGTAGTAATGGCTGTCTCGGAAGTGGTGTCGAATATCAACGAAGCCGACGCACACAGTGACGCGATGAACGCGGACACCACGAACACTATATAGTTGTTTATTCCGGCACCAGTCATTTTCTGTCTCAGGAACATGCCGCACACCGTCGACGAGAACACTATCCCCATCGACAGCCAGTCCCCGCCGAACAGCCGGCAGAACGAGGCATTCGCTATGCCCACCATCATGAGTACGAAGAAAGGATGGATGGCAGGGCTTTCAAGCACACGCTGGTACTCCTCCTTAACGGCCGACAGCGGCAGATGCTCGTCAAAGGCCTTCCAGCTCAACGCGCTCAGTCTGGCATTATGCTCGAAACTGATGGGCAGCGGCTGGACCTCGACCACATCGTTGAAATGTTCATGCGTTTCCCTGTCAAACAAAGTAAGTATTATCGTTCTCTGGAACACGCTTATCTTCACGTCATAGCCGTACGCCACACCTATTCTCCTGGCACTGCGTATGACACGTGAAGTATGGACTCCGCACCCCATCATGTGTGCGGAATACTCCGAAATGAACTCTCCGACATCAGAAAGCCTCGCCTTTTCCTCCATAACTGCCATGATTCAATGACTACAGCATTTGTTTCCGCCGGCAAATATAGTGATAAACAAGATATAACGCCACCCCGAGGCATAAAATGAAGATGTGCCGGCATTATTGCCGGCACATCCCGAGCCTAAACCCATGAAAGTCAGAGACGGCGAAGGCCCTTGCGGGGATAGTCGATCCGGGGATTTCCCCTGTAGGCGACATCCCCGCTTCCGCTTGTGCGGACCTTCAGGAATTCAATCGCGTTGCATTCGATGTTTCCGGAGCCGCTGACTGTCGCAGATACTTCGCGTGCCTGGCAGTTTCCGGCAAAGATGTCTCCCGATCCCGAAACCCTGAACTCGGCTTTGTCAGTGTTCCCTTCAATTGAGACAGTCCCGGACCCGGTAACTGAAATGCCTGTTTTCCCGGGAACGGACACCCTGCCGAGATGAGCATCACCAGATCCAGAGACAGACATCTCCATGGCTCTGGACCTGACTCCCAGCAGGACGGCATCTCCTGATCCGCTTATTCTCATGCTGAAATCTCCCGAGCAGTCGATGCGGTCTCCCTTGATATCACCAGATCCTGAAATCGACATGTCCATACGGTCAGTCCTGATGTATGAGCCAAGTTCGACATCCGCGGAACCGGACACATTGATGCGGTTAATGCGTTCCGATGACACACGGATCTCCAGCTTGTCATACGACACGCTGACCCCCTTCCTGAACCTTACGTTCAAGGAACCGTTCTCGACACAAATGTCCAGCAGATCAACAATATTGTCCGGGCCGTTGACTACAACCTCGGGCTTGCCAGGCTTCTGGACATATATGACATCCGGGCTGCCTGAAACGCTGATGCCGCTGAAGTCCGGCACATTGATTTCCTTTGTAACGAACACTTTGCTCGCCTTGACGGTCTTTCCTCCGAACAGGCCGGGCCACACCTGGGCCGAGCCGGCAGCCTGGCTTGCCAGCAGCAGCCCCGCCACACCGGCAAACATTGCCAGAATCTTGATAGTCGTTCTCATATCTAATAAATTTAAAAACAATCTTTTCCTGAACATTAGACGTACGACATCACAAAAGGTTACAGGAAAAGACTGTTTTTTTAAGACTGCAGCGGCAGTCTATATCAGCGGCTCTGCAGTCATCGCGGCAGGCTGAGGGATTCCCATGAGCTTGAGTATGGTCGGTGCGACATTGCACAGCGCACCGTCCTTCACGGTCTTCACGTCATCCCCGGCACCGATCACGATGAACTGTACCACGTTAAGAGAGTGTGCGGTATTCGGAGTTCCGTCATCGTTTACGGCATGGTCGGCATTGCCGTGATCCGCAGTGAGCAGCACGACATAACCGTGAGCGAGAGCCGTGGTGACCACGGTCTCCACGCATCCGTCTATGCATCCGACGGCATTGCAGATAGCCTTGTACACACCGGTATGCCCTACCATGTCTCCGTTCGCAAAATTGAGGATTATCATATCCTCCTTCTCGCTACGGAGAGCTTCGCAAAGCCTGTCAGTCACCTCGACCGCGCTCATCTCCGGCTGGAGGTCATAGGTCGCAACCTTGGGCGAATTCACGAGAATCCTGTCCTCGTTCTCGAACGGAGTCTCGCGCCCGCCGTTGAAGAAGAACGTCACGTGGGCATACTTCTCCGTCTCGGCTATCCTGAGCTGGTTCTTTCCGGCCTTGGCGACAGTCTCGCCGAGAGTATCCTTCACCTCTTCCTTGTCGAAAAGGATATGGACACCCTTGAACGACGCATCATAAGGAGTCAGACAGCAATAGTAGAGAGGCAGGGTGTGCATTCCTTCCTCAGGCATGTCGTTCTGCGTAAGGACTGCCGTAAGCTCCCTTGCCCTGTCATTGCGGAAATTGTAGAATATCACCGCATCGCCATCCTCGACCCTCGCGACAGGCTTTCCTCCTTCGGTGATTACGACAGGCTTTATGAACTCGTCGGTCACTCCGGCATCATAGGAAGCCTTGATTCCATCGAGGGCGGAAGTGAACTCGGCACCCTTGCCGTCGACAAGCATGTCGTAGGCCTCCTTGACCCTGGCCCAGCGCTTGTCCCTGTCCATTGCATAGAAACGGCCGCATACGGTAGCGATCTTTCCGGTGCTCTGTTTCATTTTGTTCTCCAGTTCCTCGACAAATCCGTATCCGCTGTGCGGGTCCGTGTCTCTTCCGTCCATGAAGCAGTGCACATAGACTTTGTCCAGGCCGTATTTCGCGGCATCGTCAAGGAATTCATACAGGTGGTCAAGGCTTGAGTGGACTCCTCCATGGGAACAGAGCCCGAAGAAATGAAGTTTCTTCCCGGACTGCTTTACGTAGTCGTATACCGCCTTTATCTCCTTGTTCTCGAGGAGCCTGTGCTCACGGCAGGCCATGTTGATCTTGACAAGGTCCTGGTAAACGACCCTTCCTGCACCGAGATTCATATGTCCGACCTCGGAATTGCCCATCTGGCCGTCAGGCAGGCCGACATATTCGCCACAAGCCTGCAGATGAGACATCGGATACTTTGCCCTAAGAGAGTCGATGTACGGAGTCCCCTGGGTATAGATGGCGTTGGATTTATCATGACGGCCTTCACCCCAGCCGTCCAGAATCATCAAAAGTACTTTTCTTTCCATAAACGGTTCAATTGAAAAAAATCAGTCAATAAGTCCCCTTCCGCGGAGCATGGCCTTCGAATCAGGTTCGCGTCCTGCAAAAGACTTGTACAGGACCATCGGATCCTCGGAACCTCCCCTCTCGAGGAATGTCTGCTTGAAAATTCTTGCAAGGTTCAGATCCCATACCCCGTTGGGAGAATTCTGGAATATGCTGAACGCGTCCTTGTCCAGGACCTCGGCCCAAAGGTAGCCGTAATATCCGGCATCATAGCCGCTTCCGCCGAAAATATGATTGAAATACGTGCTGCGGTAACGGAAAGTTATTTCAGGTATCAGTCCTATCTGTTCGGCCACGGCAGCCTCGAAGCTGTCAATGTCAACACCCTCCACGCTTTTCAGCTCATGCCATTTCATGTCAAGCATTGATGCGGCGCAGAGTTCTGTCGTCATGAAGCCCTGGTTGAACTTGAGCGACTCGTTGATCTTGCGTACAAGGTCCTCCGGTATCACCTCGCCGCGTTCGTTCTTCGCATACTGTTCAAGCAGCTCAGGCTGGAAGGCCCAGTTCTCGTTGAACTGCGAGAACATCTCAACGAAATCGCGGGTGACACCGGTACCGCTGACTGACGGGTATGTACACTTGGACAGAAGTCCGTGCAGCGCGTGTCCGAACTCATGGAACACCGTAAGCACCTCGTCAGTGCTGAGATATTCCGGCAGGTTGGCCACATTGACGACTATGGGACGCACATCGTTACCGTCTGCATCGACATACTGGTTGCGCACGTTGTTCATCCATGCGCCACCCCTCTTGCTCTCGCGGGGGAAATAGTCAGTGGTGAATATTCCGACAAGCGATCCGTTTTCATCGGTTATCCTGTACGTAGTCACCTCGGGGTTGTATGCAGGAACACCCTCAAGTTTCTCGGCATTGATCCCGTAGAGTGTCTTGGCGGCGGCAAAAACGCCCTTGACAACATTGTCAAGCTTGAAATAGGGTTTTGTCAGAGACTCGTCAAGGTCATATTTTTCCTTGCGCACCTTCTCGGCATAGTACCACCAGTCCCAGGGCTCTATCTTCGACCCCTCGGGAAGTTTGCCGGCCTTGATATCTTCGTCCATCATGGACTGGAGTTCCGAAAGCTCTTCCCTGGCCTTGCCTACCGCGGCAACCATGATACTGTCAAGGAAAGAATCCACGGTCTGGGGGTTTCCAGCCATCTTGTCGGCAAGAGTATAGGCAGCCGGAGTCTCATACCCAAGGATGTTGGCCTTCCTTATGCGAAGGCCCACGAGTTCGAGGATGAGGTCCGAGTTGTCATATTCATTACCGTTATGTCCGCGCATTGTGTAAGCCTCGTTGTACTGGCGGCGCAGGTCGCGGTCCTCAGTCGTTGTCATGCGGGTAGGATACTCAGACACGCTGAAGCCGAACTTCGCTGCAAATGCATTGGACTCGGCCAGTATGTTGTTGCCGATTTTCTGGGTAAGTTCCGCTATCCTTCCGTTAATCTCACGCAGCTCCGACTGTGCGGCCTCGTCAAGCCCGATACCTTCCCTCTCAAAACTGTCGAAATGCCTCTTGAGGACGACCTGCTGCTCACGGCTCAGAGATCTCTGGTCGGCTTCATACACGGCCTTGACCCTCTCGTAGAGTCCTTTATTGAACGAGATGTCGTCCGAATGCTCGCTGAGCATCGGTATCGCAAGCACCATCACTGAATCGAGCTCAGGGCTCCGGTCAGTCTCGCTGACATTGTAGAGGACACCAAGCACCTTGTCAAGAATCTCTCCCGAAAGTTCGAGAGGCGCTATGGTGTTGTCAAACGTCGGAGTGTCGGCATTCGACACTATTGCGGCGATTTCATCATTCTGCTGTTTGATTCCCGCCTGGATTGCCGGTATATAGTCACCTATCTCTATCTGGTCATAGGGAGGAATACCATACGGGGTATCCCACTCCTCAAGGAACGGATTGACTCTTCCGCAAGCTGTCATGGCAATGGCAATCGCTAAAAATGAAAATAACTTCTTCTTCATACACTTCTAATATTGTTTCTCACTTTCCGAGCACGACATATGTCGGATAATGGTCCGAATATCCTCCGATAAACTCCCCGTGAGAGAATGTCCGGAAAGGCGTCCCCGCGTACTGGCCGCTCTGCTGGACCATGAAAGGCCTGTGGAACACGATGCCATAATGTCCTTCCCCGTCAGTCTCGCACAGACGGAGCCCTCCGTCGGGGGCGTCTGCAAGATAATAGTTTGCAAGGATAATGTCATAGATGTTCCACTCTCCCCTGTACTCAAGCGAACCGTATCCGTCTTCAAGCATACTGGTGAAGGGACTGAAAAAATCCTCTTCGGAGTCCACATCATCAATGTCCGCGCGCGCATGAAGCCATACGGCCATGCTCTCGTCGGTGGGATTGTCGTTCATGTCACCCATCACTGCAATCTTGATGCCCGGATAGTCGCGCATCAGCTGCCTTGAGTGGTTGTATATCGTTTCGGCGCCGAGGCTGCGAAGGTCTCCGCCCTTGCCTCCCACCCGCGAAGGCAGGTGAGCGACATAGAACGCAAACTGCTCCCCGTCCAGAAGGCCACGCACCATGAGTATGTCACGGGTGCGGAAAGACTCTTTTTCCTCGTCAGAGAGGGACACCTCAACCGCAGTGCCGTCGAACGAGAACGGAATCACCTCGCTGTCAAGGACCTGGAACTGGTCGGGACGGTAGAGAAGAGCGACATCTATGCCTCTGCGGTCCGGGCTGTCATGATGCACGAACGAATATCCGGCACCGGCGATCTCCGGTTCGCTGACAAGATCCTCGAGCACTCCGGCATTTTCGACCTCGGCGAGGCCAAGCACCGTATGGAACACTCCTGTCTCCTCCTTCATAGCCGCGATTACGCTCGCTATATTGTGGAGTTTCGTCTCATACTTGTCCTGAGTCCAATGATTCCGGCCGTCAGGCAGGAACTCTTCGTCACTGGTAGCAGGATCGTCGACCGTGTCAAACAGGTTTTCCACGTTGTAGAATCCCACTACATACTTTTCCTGCTGCCCGCAGCCCCAAAGGCCAGCAGAAAGCAGCAGGACCAGAAATATCAATGTCTTTCTCATTTCCACCAGTCATCCACTCCAGACTCAACCGCAGCCGCGGCCTCTTCCCCTATCTTGGCCGGAAGGTTGGCGAAGAAGTCGTACCCGAGCTTCTCTTCCAGCTGGTCGATGCTCATTGACTGCTCCATGATGGCAGACTTGCTGCCGGCATAGTCCTTATGGTCGAAGTAGAAGGCAATGCCGAAATAGCCTCCGGTGTCTCCTCCGACCGAGCCGCTCGCATCATACCCGAGCAGAGCCTTGAAGAAACCTGACGGAACAGTGACCTCGTTGCCCTCGTTGTCGTGGGCCACTTTGGTCGCACCCTGGAGGTCGCTTCCGGTGACCACATAGAGGGTATCCATCTGATAGGACCAGTCTCGAACCATGTTCTCAAGATTCGCTATCGCACCCTGGTTGAGCTCGCTGAGCTGGGGAGCCATGTTGGTGAAATAGAACGTTGATATGTTGGCATCTTCGTCAAGCCTGTCGGCAGAAGGGATCTGGTGTCCGCGGTCATATATTCCGTCGCCATATGTCTTGTACAGTATGGGCTGGTACTCTCTCGGCACCTTGGGATCCAGGCCCCACTCGTCGGTGCGGCTGCCGTTCCCCTTGAGGCTCCGGTTGAGCGGATAGGCCACCCAGACAGCCACCCTGTCCTCAGGGCTGTAGCAGTAGGTGTAGTTGCGTACAAACTTGCCGCCCTGCTCCATGTCATGAGTGATGAGATAGAGACCTGAATCGCTGCCGTCGAAGGCAGGCATCTCCATCCAGGCGCCAGGCTTGTCAGATGTCATGGCTACAGGAGGCGCCGTCCTCCTGACCGCGACCCTCTTCACCTCCCAGGTACCGGCCTTCTGGGCAGTGCTCTTGTAGGCAAAGGCAAACTGCATCTTCTTCCCGGCATATTCGGAGAGGTCGGCATAGCCGGCATCCACGAAAGTCCATCCGAGCTGGTCAGGATAGTATATGCCGTCCAGTTTGGCCCATGAGCCTTCTTCTTCCCTGGCCCAGACGGAAGCCTGGTCGGGAAGGACAGAGACATTGCTGAAGAAGTTGGTCGCATGCTTGAAGGTGAGGTATGCAGACTGCTCGAAGCTGAGGTCTATGAGCGGAGACACAAGCCAGCTCTCGGAATCATAGTTGGTCCCGGAATCAGAAACATATCCTGTTCCTACCATTCCGTACTGGCTGGACCACTTCCACACTTCATCTATCGCGGAAGGCTTGTCCTTGTCTTCGATCGTAAAGTCTCCCATGCCCTCAAGGAAGGATATGGAATAGATCGTAGAACCTGCATCGGGAGAAACTGCTCCACCGCCGGCCTCCTGCGTGAAGGTGATAGAAGCGCTGCAGTCGTCGTTCCCGTAAAAGGTAAGAGTCGCACTGCGTGCGGGACCGCTGTTCCCGAGAGCGGTAATGGCGACTTTCTGGACTGAGGAAGAGGCTTTTCCGGAAGTTGGATTGACAACCAGCCACGACTGGGCCTTTTCATCATAACCCCGCAGTTCCCAGTCGACTGTGGCTGTCAGGCCGACAGAGTAGCCGTAACCGTTTACAGGCACCGTGATCTCGGGGCCGGAATCTATGCTGATTTCCGCAGGCAGCACCACCTGCGGAGCAGGTTTCTGGCACCCTGCGACGACGGCAAGGACAGCCGCCGATACCAAAAGTATGAGATTTCGTTTCATCGCTAATAATGTTGGTTTGCTTTACGGGGTAAAGATAATAAAAAAGGAATGATTCCTGTTAAAGAACCATTCCTTTTAATCAAATTGCAGTATTCAAGCTATTCTGCTACAGATACAAAGAACGCTTTTCCGACCTGAACGGTACCGTTGTACTCGTCACGTACGCCGACGATGGTGATCACGTCTCCCTCCTTGATTCCAAGAGAAGAGAACTGCTTGCTGGGACCGCCCCATCCGGCAACGAGGCCATAGACAGTCACGTCGTTTCCGGCATCGTCAAGCAGGTGGAAGTTGCCGTACTCGGTGTTGTAGATATCTTTAACGGTTCCCGTGAGGCGATACCATACGTCATCGGCGGGCTCGGCTGCGATGAACTCGGCAAGAGTAGCGCCGGTAACGGCCTTGTGGTCCTCGACGCTGACATTCTTGAGCTGAGGAGCGCCGTTGTATGAGGTCTTGGGACCTACCACGGTGATAATGTCACCCTCGTTGATTCCGAGGTTCGCCCAGTTCTTTGCCGCTCCGTTCTCGTCAAGCACACCGTACACATAAACCTCACCTGAGTAGTCCGTTACATAGAGATTGCCATAGATGTCGTTAGCGACTTCCCTGAGGTAACCTGTCATGCGGTACTGAGTCTCGCCGTCCTCGGCTGCGTTGATCTCGGCAGCGGTCGCATCGATAATTGCACCGGCCTGGCTGAGAGTCAGCTGAGCGGTATAGTTCTTTGACTCGCTGTCAACCGTAGAGAATGTCACGGTAGTGGAACGGTCACCGAGCTCGTTGGCTGCGGCCTGGAAGGTAACTACAGGATTCGTGGTGGTTCCTCCGATAGAAGCTATGGAGAGCCAGCTCTTTGCATCCTCCGGAATCTCGACTGCGAGACCGTTGCCCTTGCAGGTAAGGGTCACTGACACCTGGCTGCCTTCCTTGGTGAAGGAAGCGTCCTCGGGATTGGTTTCCTCAACCTTGATGAGTGACTTGTTCACGTCAATGAAGAGAGCGTCCTCAAACTCTATGGTGCCGTTGTATGTTGTGCGCCTGCCCTCGACGGTAACCTCGTCTCCGACTTCGATGTTGAATGACGCCCAGTCATACTGCTGGGAGTTGTTAACGGTACCGTAGATGTAAAGCTCGCCGGTGCCGTCGTTCAGATACCAGTTACCATAGCTGGTGTTCACGATTGACGTGCAGGTTCCGGTGACACGGTAAAGCTTGCCCTCGATGCCGTCAAGCACATCCTTGACACTTACGGTCTCTGCGACAGGCTCGCCCTGGATCACATTGATGATCTGCTGTACGCCGGCGCAGTTGATATATACGGAACCTTCCCTTCCGCTGGCATCGGCCTCTGCGGAGAAGGTGAGCTGGATGTCTTCACCGGCATCACCTGCCATAGGGGTTACTTTAACCCATGAGAGTTCCCCCTCGGCATCGCCTACACCGGTGATGGTCCAGGCATCGGTAGCGTCAAGGGTAATCGTAGTGGAACCGCCTTCGACACTGATGGCGACGTAAGACGAGCTTACGCGGATCTGGTCGAGATAGGTCTGCTGAGCCTCCTGCACGCATGAGGTGAGGAGCGCGGCTCCAGCAACTAAAGATGTTAGTAAATATCTGAGTTTCATAACTGTCCTTCAAGATTAGTTGAACATGTGCTTGATACCTATGGATGCATACCAGCACTGTCCGAGTCCATGGTAAGGAACGAAGGTCTGGGTGTTGGCGTTGATTCCGTCAGGAGTAGAGAATACTGCGTATCCTTCTGCGTCAACTCCGTCATAGGTAAGGATGCGGGCCTCGTCACCGATGGCATCAGGATTGAGCTGCTTCATTACACCCCAGTTAGAGTTGAAGAGGTTGAGAAGGTTCTTGATGTCGAGGCTGAGCTGGAGAGTGTTGGTAGTCTTTCCGATCTGGACCTTGAAGTCATGCTTGTAGCTGAAGTCGAGCCTGTGGACCCAAGGAGAGTATACGCTGTATGCCTCGGCATACTGGCCCTGGTGTTTGCTCAGGTAAGGATCGTTGTGGACGAAATCCATGAAGCGTGCAGCGTCGTCCTCTGAAGCGAAGCGGAAATCCCTGTTGGCAACCTGCTCGTCGGTAGGGATGTAGAGGGCATCGTATGCATAGCCGTCTCCGTTCATGTCGTTGGTGGTCATGTAGGAGTAGTTGTATCCGCCCCTGAACGCCTCGTAGATGAAGCTGTAGTGGTTGCCGCTCTTGTCGCTGTGGGTAAGTGAAGCTACCACACGGTCAGGAGTTACATACTGTGAGTTGTGAAGCCTGATGTTGTTGGGTCCCTCGACGGTCGGAACATAAGTGAATGCAGACTCGGCGTTTGATCCGGGCATTCCGGTAAGTTCCTTGCTCATGGTGTGGGTATATGCAGCCATGATGTCAAGTCCTTCTATAGGGCTCATGTTGAGGGAGACGCTGGCAGAGTATCCGTAACCCTTGTTGGTGTTCTCAAGCACGAATGCCTTGGTATTTGAACGGAAGCCGGTAGGATAGATAGGACGGTTGTCCACACCGTTGAACCTTGCGAATCCGCCGACAGGCTTGATGCTCCAGTCAGAGATGGTCACACCGTTGATGGTCTTGTTGTAGATAGCCTCGGCCGTTACAGAGAACGGGAATGAAGTCGGGAATGCGTAGTCGAACGCAAGTGAGGTCTTCCATACCTGAGGCATCTTGAAGTTGGGATCTACCGCAGAAATTGAAGAAGGAACAGTACCGTCTTCAGGCTTTACAGTGGTAGGATAGCCTATGCTTGCAAGCTTCTCGAGCAGAGCCTGGGCAGTGGCCTTTCCGTTGGCATCGGTAACCAGACCGCCGCCGAATATCTGGGACATAGCGGATCCCTTGGAAGGATCATAGTTGCTGCCAAGCATTTTCTGCAGGCTGGACTCGTTGATCTGGGCGTTGTACTGCACCATACCGCCGCTGGTAGGCATGTTGGTAAAGAACACCAGAGGGAGACGTCCGGAGAAGAGACCGGTACCGCCGCGGAGCTTGAATGAGTTGTCGCCGAGGATATCCCAGGTGAAGCCCACACGGGGTGAAACCGTGATGTTGGAAGTGGGCCACCTTCCGGTATCGATATGGCGTACGTTGCCGTTCTCGTCAGGATACTCGAGGTCATAGATGGCCTTGTTGGTCATAAGGTCCGAGTTGTCGAAGAACAGACCGTCAAGACGCAGGCCGTAGGTAAGCATGAAGTCGTCGCTTGCCTGCCACTCGTCCTGGGCATATACGCCGGCCTTGTAGAACTGTACCCTGGCAGCAGGGGCGAATTCTCCGTCATAACCGTAAGTAAGGCAGACAATCTCAGGAGCGGCTCCGTTGATGAAGTCATCAACGCTGGCATAGCGGTAATAACCGGTACCGTTGCGCATGTAGATGTTGTCGGCCATCTGATACTCGAAGTTGAGTCCTCCGGTGATCTTGTGGTCTCCGGAATAGTAGGTGAGGTCGTCCTTCACGCTGAAGTGGGTGTTGTGCACCGCATTGTTCCAGGTGAAAAGCTCATATCCGAGAGCCATGTAGTTTCCGTTGGTACCGGTACCGTCGAGGATATCGATGAACGGGAACTCGTCAGAGTTGCTTCCGCGCACGTCGTCAAGCTTTGAGTAGGTGACGAGCAGCTGGTTTGAAAGCTTGTCGGAGATACGGCTGTTGAGATCCACTGAGAGGGTGCTCACGATATTGTCCATGGAGTACATCGAATTAGCGAAGCTCATCGAGTACTGTGACATTCTCGAATATGCAGAGCGGGTACCGCCGTCCATTGATGTTGCGTTGGGTGACTGCCAGTACCTGTTCATGGTATAGTTGTACCTGAGCGCAAGCTTGTTGTTGTCGTTGATGTTCCAGTCGATACGTCCGAGGAGCTTGAGGTTGCTCTCGTCAGCAGGGAAATCAGTGAAGGATCCGGTATCGTAGCCGTACTTTGTCTTTACGAAGTCAGAGACCCTCTGAAGGTCAGCGACAGTGGTGCGTGAGATGTAGTTGTCAGGATCGGCTACTCCGTCCTCGGAAGCCCTCCACCTGTTCACGATCGTAGGGATCTTCACATACTCGGCATTCACGAAGAAGAACAGCTTGTTCTTGACGATAGGTCCGCCGAGAGTGAAACCGTAGGTGGTGTTGCGGTCTACGGCACGTGCGCCTGCGATTTGCTCGCCTCCGATGGTGTCACCGCGGAGATTCTCGTTGCGGTGATAAACGTAAGCGGTTCCCTTGAGAGTGTTGGTACCTGACTTGGTGATGGCGTTCACACCTCCGCCGATGAAGTTCGTCTGGCGAACATCATAGGGAGAGATAACGACCTGGAGTTCCTCGATGGCATCAATAGAAATAGGGTTGCCGCCTCCGGGAAGGCCGTCGCTCAGACCGAAGTTGTTGTTGAAGTTGGCACCGTCCACAGTGAAGTTGGCGGTACGTCCGTCAGCTCCGGCGAAAGTCATTCCGTTGCCACCGTAGGGAGACAGCCTCGTGACATCCTCAATGCTTCTTGTCACCGTAGGAAGCGCGGTGATCTGAGCGTTGGAGATGTTCGTGGCAGCGCCCGTCTTCTCGACTGAAAGCCTTGAAGCGGCGGTTGAAACCACAATCGCCTCGCTCAGCATCTCATTGTCTACAGCGAGTTCGGCAGAGAGGTTGTAGGATTCGGCAAGCTGAAGGGTGATGTCAGTGTAGTTGACGGTCTGGTAACCGAGGCAGCTCACCTCAACCGTATAAGGGCCGCCAGAACGCATACCGTTTATAAAGAAACGGCCTTCGGCATTAGCCACAGCATAGTACTGGGTGCCAGAAGGCGTGTGGGTGGCGATGACTGTCGCCCCGGGAATAGGTTCTCCGCTCTTTTCAGCAACCTTGCCGTTGAGGGCCGAGGTCGTGACCTGTGCAGAGGCAGAGACTACAAAAAGCATTGCCGCAAAAGACAGCAATAGACTTTTGATCGTTTTTTTCATACTGTTTTTATAAATAATTGGAACAATTAACTGCCAACGGCAAATATAGACTAATTTTTGAGAATTCAACAATACAACTACAACTAATTCGGGCGCAAAGGTAATCCTTTCCTCCGAATCGAGCAAATCATAGATGTTAAATTTTTATTATCTTTGCCGTCTGTAGAAAACATACGCGGGGAAAGATTTGACTGCTTGCAACCTCGCACAAAAAAATGCTAAAATATGAACTATCTCTTTACATCGGAGTCAGTCTCCGAAGGGCATCCTGACAAGGTTGCCGACCAGATTTCAGATGCAATCCTTGACGAGTTCCTGCGCCAGGACCCGGAAGCAAAAGTCGCCTGCGAGACTTTCTGTACCGCAGGTCTCGTAATCGTGGGAGGGGAAGTCAGCTCCGAGCATGCATACGTGGACATACCGGCGGTCGCCAGAAAGGTCATAGACAGGATAGGCTACAACAAGGCCGAATACGGATTTGACGCATCCTCATGCGGCATAATTTCAACGATACACGAGCAGAGCGCCGACATCAACCGTGGCGTTGTCCGAGCGAATCCTGAAGAGCAGGGGGCCGGTGACCAGGGAATGATGTTCGGATATGCCGTAATCGATACGGAAGAATACATGCCGCTGGCCCTGTCGCTTTCCCACAAGCTGCTGCGCACCCTCGCCGACATCCGTCACAACGAGCCCCAGCTGATGCCATACCTGCGCCCTGACGCAAAAGCCCAGGTCACGGTCGAGTTCTCCCGCAAGCATTGCCCGGAGAGGATACACACCATCGTAGTCAGCACCCAGCACGACGAGTTCGACACCGACGAAAGGATGCATTCCCGCATCGAGGAAGACATACGCCAGATAGTGCTGCCAAGGCTCATCGCATCGCTGCCCGAAAAGACCGCGGCCCTGTTTGACGGCAAGTTCATCCTTCACGTGAATCCTACAGGGAAATTCGTTATCGGAGGGCCTGCAGCAGACACAGGCCTGACCGGGCGCAAGATAATAGTGGACACTTACGGAGGAAGGGGCGCCCACGGCGGCGGTGCCTTCTCCGGGAAGGATCCTTCAAAAGTCGACAGGTCCGCCTCATATGCGGCACGGCACATCGCCAAGAACCTGGTCGCTGCCGGAGCGGCAAAGGAATGCCTGGTTCAGATTGCATATGCAATAGGTGTAGCCGAGCCTGTAAGCATTTTCGTGGATACATACGGGACGGCATCCATCCCGGGATACGACGGACTTCAGGCAGATGCCTACATAGCCTCCAGAATCAGGGACATGTTCGACTTGCGCCCTGCGGCCATCATCGAGCGTTTCGCCCTGAAGAACCCCATTTACGAGCCCAGCGCCTCCTATGGTCACATGGGCAGGGAACCTTATGTCAAGGACGGGATCCAGTTCTTCGGATGGGAGAAGCTCGATGCCGTGGATAGAATCAAGGCTGAATTCAAACTGTAAGCAGCGCAATGGCAAAAGAAAAGCAGCGCAGGGTCCAGATCAACAACAAGAAGGCATCATACGAGTATGAGTTCCTCGAGGGCTATGATGCGGGGATAGTGCTTGTCGGCACCGAGATCAAGTCAATACGTGCCGGCAAGGCATCGCTGCAGGACGCATACTGCTATTTCTCCGGCGGGGAACTTTATGTGCGGGGGATGAACGTGGCTACATACTTCTGGGCCTCGGCCTGGAGCAGCCACGAACCCTTGCGGGACCGCAAGCTGCTGCTCACCAGGCGTGAGCTGCGCCACCTCGCCCAGGCCGTGAAAACGAAAGGCCTGACCATCGTGGCCACTAAGCTCTACATTTCCGACAACGGCTACGCCAAGCTGCACATAGCCCTTGCGAAGGGAAAGAAGGAATACGACAAGCGAGCCTCCATCAAGGAAAAGGACATACGCCGGGAAATGGACCGGGAATAGGTGCCTATGCCAAAAGTCAGGAACATAGCTGCAGCCCTGCCCGAACCGGAGACCGTGGATTTCCGCGCTCTCGCGTCCGACTGGGCGGAAGGCCGTACGGATCTGTTCGTCGTTCTGGGGCCTACCGCTTCCGGGAAGACACGCTACGCCGTCAGGATGGCCGGCGAAATCTGCGAAGCCCTTGAATCTGACGGCATTACGTTCGGCGGGGCAGAGATAATTTCAGCAGACTCCAGACAGGTATACAGAGGGATGGACATAGGTACAGGCAAGGACCTGTGCGAATACGGCAGCATTCCATACCACTTGATAGACATAGCCGATCCCGGAGAAAGATACAACGTCTACCGTTTCTGCGAAGACTTTCTGAGAGTATGGTCCGACATGCTTTCCAGGAAGGTTGTACCGATACTCTGCGGAGGAACCGGGCTGTACATCAATGCAGTCACCGCAGGATACGATTTCACGAACAGACAGCCACTTAGTGCCGCAAGAGACACGACCGAGAGACACGGATACCCTGCGAGACCCTATTTCATAGGGACGCTAGCAAGCCGTGAGGAGCGGAACGCACGTATCGACAGACGGCTTGACGCCAGGCTTGACGAGGGCATGGTCGACGAAGTCAGAGGACTGCTAGAGAGGGGTGTTCCCGAAGAGACTCTGCTGGGCTACGGTCTCGAATACAGATTCGTGACCCTCTATCTCACAGGAAAGATAAGCCGGGAGGACATGAGGGACAGCCTCGCGACAGCGATTCACCAGTTCGCGAAAAGACAGATGACCTGGTTCAGGGGAATGGAACGTAGCGGAGTGTGCATTCACTGGGTGGAGCCATAGAGCTTCTGTCTCCGCGTCTCCGCCGAGTCGCGCCCGAAAAGTACCCTCGGGCCTTCGGCCTTGCGCCAGCTGTCAGGGTCGAAATCTTCGGGCTTGCGCGGATATGCATACTCTCCTTCGTGGTCAATCACGAAACTGAGATAATTGATCCGGTACCCCTGCTCAAGGAACATCCTTTCGTAGAATGTACGCACCTCGTAAAGCTCGTCGCCTACCTTCCCTTCGAGTGACTTGCGGGACTCTTCAGAGTACAGGTCTTCCGTACACGCGATAACTTCCAGCCCGTTCACACGGCACACCGCCTTGGTATATTCATGCAGGAAGCGGGAGTCGGTCTTAAGGTGGACGATTCCGCCTTTTTTCAGTATCCTCCTGTAACGGTCGAGAAACAGCGGCGAGGTGAGCCTCGAATTCTCGCTGCGGAACTGCGGATCCGAAAACGTAAGCCATATCTGCGACACTTCACCCGGTGCGAACAGGGCGGTTATGAACTCAATCCGTGCCCGCAGAAACGCCGCATTCCTGATTCCGGCAGTCTCGACATACTTCGCACCTTTCCACAGCCTCGCCCCTTTGATGTCAACCCCGACAAAGACCGAATCGGGAAACCTTCCGGCCATGTCCACGGTATATTCGCCCTTCCCGCACCCAAGTTCGAGCACCAGAGGCGCTGCCGGATCCGAGCCGGGGAACATATCCTCCCGCCACCTGCCTTTCAGACGGTGATCACGGAGATTAGGGTATCCGTCCGCAAGCAAGTCCCTCGACGATACCTGCACGAGACAGGAGAAAGTCTCGTTCTCTGCAAATTTCCTAAGTTTGTCGTGTCCCATTCTTCCTGATGCAAATCAATCCCAATCCTGTAAGAGACGCTTCCCCGACATCGGGACGCACCTCAAGCCGCCATGTTCCCGCAATTTCCGGGACAACCGCGCTGCGGTAAAGTTCCCTGGATCCGTCCACGCTTATTTCCCTGAAATACACGCTCTCCGAGGCCCTCTCACCCGAAGGAGACACCCACTCTATATCCAGCCGGACGTTCTCCATGGGGACTGTCCCGGCGACGGACGAATAGAAATAAAGGTCATAGCAGGACAAGGTATCGCACAGATCGATACTGAAGCCATACACTCCGCTCTCTGTGCGGTCACTACGTATGAACGTGTCCTGGGCGGAAGGCTCCGAACAGGCACCTGCCGCGATACAGGCACAGACCAGCGCCAGAAACGGCATCGCTCCACGCATTGTCATTTCTCGCCGGACGGGCCTTTCTGCGGCCTGCGACGCGGCTGCCCTCCCCTGGATGCATTCTGACGGGCCGGCTTGCCGCCGCGTGATTTCTTGCGCCTGGGAGAGTCGAACCTGCTTATGCTGTCGTCTCCGACGGACGTGACGAACTCGGGCGAAGAGGGTTTGCGTTCACCCTGCAGAGACTCAGGCTTGATTCCGGCGCGGTTTTTCTCAATGACATCACGCACCTGAGCTGCGGTAAGTGCATACAGGTTGGCGTCGGAAGACTTGTCATATGAAAAATACATGGTCTCCCTGAGGATATCAGTCTTGCGCAGATAGGCTGGACCGTCCTCGAATTCAAGAGGTCCGGCGAGCCTGGGGATCCTTGACTGGGCGTCAAGATATGAAGGAACCTCGTAATTCAGGCAGCACTTCAGCTTGCCGCACTGGCCGGCAAGCTTCTGGGGATTCAGAGAAAGGTCCTGGACCCTGGCGGCAGAAGTGGATATGCTCTGGAACGAAGATATGTAATTGGCGCAGCAGAGCTCTCGTCCGCAGATTCCAAGACCGCCAATGAGTCCCGCCTCCTGACGGGCTCCGATCTGCTTCATTTCGATACGGATCCTGAATTCTTCCGCAAACGCCTTGATAAGCTGCCGGAAATCGACACGCCCGTCTGCGATATAGTAGAAAATCGCCTTCGATCCGTCACCCTGGAACTCCACGTCTCCTATCTTCATCTCAAGGCCCATCTCGGCAGCGATGCTGCGGGCCTTGATCATTGTATCCTGTTCCCTGGCGATCGCATTCTGCCATCTTTCGATGTCAGCTGCCCTCGCCTTGCGGTAAATCTTTCTGAACACGGCCGAAGAGGGATCGATGCCCCTCGACTTCATCTGCCGTCCGACGATGGGGCCCTCAAGGGTCACAATGCCCAGATCCATCCCGGTGGCGGCCTCCACCATCACCATATCCCCTATCCTTATGTTCTGAGGGGAGTCATTGACGTATATTCCCTTGCGGGTATTCTTGAACCTTACTTCGAAAAGGCCGCTGAAAGACCCGTCGGCCGCATCCTTGAGCCAGTTGTAGTCGCCGAGCTTGCAGCATCCGGCACGGTATGTACAGTTCGTCTCGCCATTCTTGTCATGGGTCACTACACAACCGCGGGAGCAGTCATATTGTATGGATTCATTGTTCATATCTGCATAAAAAGTTTATCAGCCATGTCAGTGAAAAGGATCTTGACATTCACGTTGAGGTCAAGCATCCTTGATGCCCTGTCCAGCACGGCAAGCGCATTGCGGGGGAAGGTCTTCCTCAACGAGGCGGCCCACCTTCCGTTTGAAGCGCACGCGTCTGCGGGGACAGGCATTCCCTGCTGGGCAAGAAAGACATGGCGCAGCCTGTATGCCGCAAATTTACAAAAAGCTTTGGCTCCGTCGCGCGACGGAATTGCGGAAAGTTTGTCGGCAACGTCCAGACATGCAGTCAGGTTGCGCGAGACAAGCGCTTCCATCAGCTCGTCAAAAAGTTCGGGAGACTGGAACTCGACCTTGCCCTCTTCCCCGGAACTCTGTACCCTGATCCTCTGGCATCTCGACGAGATTGTCTGCAGGACCTGTTCCGGATGATGAGTTATCAACAGGAAAAGTGTCATGGCGGGCGGCTCCTCAATGACTTTCAGGAGTCTGTTCGCAGCTTCCGGACTCATTTTCTCAGGGAGGAAGACAACAACAGACCTGTATCCTCCTTCAAGGGCGCTCACTGAAAGTTCGTCCAGCAGATGCCGCGCCTCCCCTACGGCTATCATCTGTTTCTTGCCGTCAATGCCGAAAGCCTCGCTGACTTCCTTCTCTGTAAACGGCATGTGCCCGGCAGCCAGTTCCCTCAACTGAGGCATGTACTGCTCTGTCAGAGATGACGATGCAGTCGGGAACACGAAATGGACGTCAGGATGGATCAGCTTGTCGATCCTGTTGCACGAAGGGCAGACGGAACATGAATCCGCCCCGGCCCGGTTCCGGCAGTAAAGGTACTTCAGAAAGGCAAGGCATATCGGGAAAGCCTGTCCGCCGTCATCTTCATGAAAAAGTATGGCATGAGGCACCCTGTCTGAATCCACCATCGACACGAGAGTCCTGACGATCTCACGGTTCCCCTTTATCCCGGAAAAATTCATATCTGCCTGTATGCGTTCTGCCTGGCTATCTGTTCAAGGTAGCTCTTGGCTTGAGATTCAGGCAAAGGTTCCAGGGCAGCGATCGCACGGGCCACAAACTCGTCAAGTCTTGCCGATGCATATCCTATGCCCCCGGAGGAAACCGTGAAATCCCGGAGTTCCCGGCAGTATTCCGGATGAGTGTCCACTTCGCTGACCATTTTGCGTATACGGGACTGACCGGACTCCGGCAGAGACTGCATGGCCCCGAGAAGCGGAAGAGTTATTTTCTTTTCCCTGATGTCGACTCCCAGCGGCTTCCCTAGTTCGTCCGTACCGGTATAGTCAAGGATGTCATCCTTTATCTGAAAGGCAATGCCGTACGAAAGAGTGAACTCCCGTGCGGCGGCAGTCATCTCCTCGGAAGCGTCAACTGAGCATGCCGCGGTAACTCCGGCGGCCTCGAACAGGGATGCTGTCTTGCACCTGATAATCCTGTAATAGTCCGTCTCGGTCGTATCACAGCTGAAAGTCTTCTCCATCTGGTACAGTTCCCCCTCGGCAAGATCGGTAAGACTCTTGGAGAGTATCTTCACGACTTTGACGAAATGCTGGGAGTTGGCAGCCAGATCCACTGCCTTCGAAAGCCAGAAGTCACCGACAAGCACCGCGGCCGAAGGGCCGAGCATAGCACTTACAGTCGGCCTTCCGCGGCGTTCCGCACTTTCGTCAGCGACATCATCATGCATAAGTGTCGCATTATGCAACATCTCGCATGCGGCGGCATACCTGCAGCTGTCATCATTGGTGGAACCTATGGCTCTGGCCATAAGAAGGCTTATCATCGGACGGAGCATCTTGCCGGACGACGACGATATTGACTCGTTGGTAGTGTCCAGCAATGCGACATCGCTGTGCAAGGCTGTCCGCATCAGTTCCATGACGGCAGACCAGTCCTTTCCAAGATATTTAATTACGTCCTCCCTCGTCACAACAATTTCTCGAGTTCTGCGATGGTCTCAGGAAAAGAAATCAGCGCACGTGAAACCGTATCAAGCATGCCTTTTGCGACATACAGGTCCAGTTGTGCCTTGAGCGGCTCATAGAAGCCGTTCATGTCAAAGGCCACGACCCGGCCGGGATAAAGGCCCATCTTGGCCAGGCAATATGTTTCGGCCAGTTCATCCAGCGTCCCGATCCCTCCGGGAAGACCTATTGCAAGGCACGTACCTTCCCTCATTCCGTCTTTGCGCTGAGACATTCTGTCCGTCCATACGCACTCCGTCAGGGCGGGATGTTCGAGCCCTTTCATGAACCTTGGAATAACGCCTCTGACTCTTGCACCGCATCTTGAAGCCTCATCACAGACGTGGCGCATGGTACCTCTGACAGTACCGCCGCACACGATGTCATATCCAGACAAACAAGCCGCACGGACAATCTCCCGTGCAGCCTGATTGTAACTAGGATCTATATCATCACTGGCGGAACAGAAGATAACCGCCGACTTTCCTGACATATTCTAGAATAGGACGGTTACTGTTGCGGCGATGCCGTTGACATTGCCCTTGTTGATATTGGACACCTGGTTGATGATTTCATCAAGATTGGGATTCTGGACACCGTAAAGATCGCTGAAAGTCCAGAAATACTTGACGCTGAGCTGCAGATGCCTGAAGAGCTCGACGCCGGCGCCAAGACCAATTCCGTACTCGAGACGGTTCTTGACATTGTCCCAGGTCTTCTGAGGCTCGACGGCGGAGGCCAGCGTCGAATTGAGGGTAATCTGGTTTGTAATCGCATAGCCCACGAAAGGCTCGGCAAGACCATAGACCCTTACGATCTTTCCTATTCCGATTCCGGCCTGGACCTGGACAGGAATCTCAAGGAAGCCAGTCTTGAAGTCCACTGAAGTGGAGCCGATATTGGACACGTCGAAACTGCTGCCCTTGACATTGTAGAGGATTCCCGGCTGGATTGCGAGAATGTTGCCTATCCCTATCTTGTAGTTGATACCGAAATGGTACTGGTTGACATTACCGCTCTTTACGGATGCAGCTGCGTCCTCTAGAGTGGTTGAAGCGGAGGTTAGACCTGCACTGACGCCAATCTGGGCGTAAGCACTGACAGCCGCAAGAAGCGCGGCTACTGCTACTGCTACAAGTTTTTTCATCTTGAACTAAATTAATTTGTCAATTTTTGAAACGATTTCCTGTTTGGAAACGACGCCTACAGTCCTGTCCACTACCTCTCCTCCCTTGAAGAAGAGCAGAGTCGGGATGTTGCGGATTCCGTACTTGTAAGAGATGTCCTCACAGTCGTCTACGTTGCATTTCGCGACCACCGCACGTCCCTCATACTCAGATGCTACCTCCTCGACTGTAGGACCGAGGACGCGGCAAGGGCCGCACCATGTAGCCCAGAAATCAATTATGACAGGCTGAGATGAAGAAAGGATCTCGGCGATATTCGAATCATTTACAACTTTAGCCATAATGCTGAATATTAAAAAAACATCTGTTGCCAAACGGTTGGCAACAGATGCAAAGATAACAAATTAATAATAAGTTTCAACATTCCAGACGTAAGCCCTGAGCCCAAGATCCGGCGCAGCCTCATCCTTTGCCTTGAGAGCCTCAAGTATCGGGGCGACCTTGTCGTCAGGCATCACGGACAGGACTCCCTGGTTCAGCTCCGGCCAGGCATGGTTTCCAAGCCTTGGCTTTCCGTTGAAATGTCCGCGGCCTTCTATGTCTTCCCATTTGGTATAACCTTTCTGGCCGTACTCCTCAAGCGTATTTACGATTTCCTCATTGAACGCCTGGTTATAGGCTATGAACATCGCCTTCATTTCTTTTTCCTCCTTTCCATTCTGTAAGACAGTGAGCAATATAACGTCGGGATCAGCACGAGCGTAATCAGGGTCGAAATTGTAAGACCCCAGCAAACCGTGATTCCCAGCGGCCTCCACATCTCGGCTCCCTCACCCTGGCTGACAGCCAGAGGAAGCATACCGAGCACCGTGGTCAGTGTCGTCATAAGGATAGGCCTCAGACGGCTTCTCGCAGCTGTCGTAGATGCATCCCTGATGTTCATGCCCCTCTCACGACAGAGTATCGTGTAGTCGATCAGCACGATACCATTCTTCACGACGATACCGATAAGCATTATGATACCGATCAGAGCCATGACACCGAGAGATTCTCCTGTGATTTCCAAGCCGAGGAACACTCCGACAAGCGCGAAAGGAAGAGAGAACATTATGACGAACGGAGCCATGAGAGCCTCGAACTGTGACGCCATCACCATGTATACAAGTATGATCATCAGCACAACCAGTACGAGCAGGTCGCCGAACATGTCCTGCTGGTCCTCATAGTCACCGGCAACGACAACAGACAGTTCAGTCGGAATCTCGGTGGTCCTGATTGCCTCTTCGGCAACGGCGACAGCCTCACTGAGTGCCGCTCCGTCAGCCACGATTCCGGAAACGGTTACAAGACGTTCACGGTCCTTTCTCTCGATGGTAGGAGGCACGAGAGTCTCGACGACATTTCCAAGGTCCTTCATTCTCACCTGCTGGCCGTAGCCGTTGGTAACAAGAATGTTCTCAAGATCCTCCACCCTTGTCCTGTACTCGGGAGAATAGCGTACGCGGATATCATACTCCTCGCCGTCCTCACGGTAATACGACTGCATCGAACCGCTCATCGCAGCGCTGAATGCAGAGCCGGCCGTCGTAGAGTTCAAGCCGTTGAGTGCCAGTTTGGTACGGTCAAAGTCCATCTGAAGTTCAGGGGTATACTCGTCTCGGCTGAGCGTAACCTGAGTGTACATAGGGCTCTCGAGCATCTTCTGCTGAAGGATTCCGGCGATACGGTCGGTCTCGTCAAAACTGTAGCCGTATACTTCTACGTCAACGGTCGAGGCGCCGCCCATTCCGCCGCCGCCTTCCGTAATGATTGCACGGCGGACCTCGGGATATTTGGCAACGACGGCCCTGACGACATCCGCAATCTCGGCAGAGGTGCGCTCACGCTCCCCGCTTGAACCGATGTTCAGAGTGAACGAGATAAGCTGCGTACCGTTGTCCTGCATGCTCGCGAAGGTATTGTCACTGTCAGCCTGGCCGAACGTATAGTTAATTATCTGAACTTCCGGAACAGCCTCGACGATATCGTCATTCATCCTTGCGGCAAACTCTCTGGTGACATCCTGGGCAGTACCCATGGGGAGCTCGACAGTCGCGGAAATACGGTCTGAATCCTGATGAGGGAAATATTCGGTCGTAAGTCTCGGAATGAAGATCACCATCGCGATGACGAACACTGCGGCAAAGGTCAGCACGACAACACGTCTGCGCTTGGTAGCCCAGTGGATCACATGGGCATATCCTCTTGATATCCAGTCAAGGAACCGGTTAATGGGTCCGAAGACAAGATTGAAAGCTTTTCCGTGAGTATTGTTGTTCTTCAGCAACCTTGAACACAGCATCGGCACGAACGTAAGGGCCGCCGCCGTTGATATGATCATGATGATGCTGACTATCCATCCCAACTGCTGGAACATGATTCCGGCCATGCCGCTGATCATCGTCAGAGGAAGGAACACGCACAGCATAGTGAGCGTGGAGGCAATTACCGAAATACCCACCTCGGAAGTTCCGTGAACGGCAGCCTCCTTGGGCTTTTCACCCCTGGACAAGTGCGTCGTGATGTTCTCAAGAACGACTATGGAGTCATCGACAACCATTCCGATCGCAATGGAAAGCGCCGACATTGAGATAATGTTCAGGGTATTGCCGGTGGCATAAAGATATATCAGGGATGCCAGCAGCGCCAGAGGGATGGACAGGGTGATTATCACCGTGGACTTCCAGCTTCCCAGGAACACGAACACCACAAATATTACTATGAGGAGAGTCGTGATAATCGTTTCCACCAAAGTATTTATGGAATCGATAATCTCCGTGGACCCGTCGTACACAGTAGTAATCTGTATATCGGAAGGCAGAGTAGGCTCGATTTCGGCAAGTCTGGCCTTGACCCCCCTGATGACATTGACCGTATTCGCGCCGGACTGCTTCTGGATTATTATTCGCGCAGAGCGCATGCCGTTGGTATATGACTCCTGCTCACGTTCCTCCTGGCCGTCATTCACAGTCGCCACGTCACGCAGGTACACAACCTTGCCGTCAGACACGCCGACAACAATGTCAAGCAGCTCCGAAGGATCGGTGAACTCTTTCTGGACACGCAGAGTATAGGTCTCTGAGCCTATGTCAATGTATCCCGAAGGCAGGTTCTTGTTTTCGGCAGCGATAGCAGATGATATTCCGCTTATGCTCAGGCCGTAAGCCTCAAGCTTGTTGGGGTCGCAGTAAACCTGGATCTCACGTGTGGGGGCACCGGACACAGACACCGTACCGACACCGTTCACACGCGCAAGCGGGGTCGTCACCTTGTCGTCAAGAATCTTGTCCAGTCCCGCAAGACTTACGTCCGCCGTCGCAGACAACATCATGATAGGCATGTCGTCGGCGCTGAACTTGAAGATCACAGGCACCGAAGCCCCGTCAGGAAGGCTGGAATTGACCAGGTCCAGTTTGTCTCGAACATTGTTTGTCGCCTCCTCGATGTCGACACCGTATTCGAATTCGAGAGTAAGCAGAGAAATGTTTTCCTTAGACTGGGAAGTAAGATCCTTGAGGTCTTCAACACCGTTGAGGGCGTTCTCAAGGACTTTAGTAAGATTCGTCTCTATATCCTCGGCATTGGCACCGGGATATGAGGACATCACCATTATGACATTCGAGTCAAACTCCGGCAACTGCGCTATTGAAGTCTTAACCAGCGAGAAGACACCCAATATCGCAAAGGCGACGAAAACAAGAGTCGTCGTTACCGGCTTGTTGACCGCAGAGCGTATAATACTCATTCTACAACCTCCACCTTATCACCGCCGTTCAGGCTGGAATTACCAGTGACGACTACTGTTTCACCTTCTTCAAGACCGGAAAGGATTTCATAGTTGCCGTCGAAATGAAGGCCAAGCGTAACAATCCTGGACTCGACGGTTCCGTCATCCTTCAATACGAAAACAGTGCGTACCCCAGAACCCTGCTGTTTGAGGACAGCGGTATCAGGAAGCACAATGCTGTTGTTGACTCCATAGGTGACAGTCACACGTGCATACATGCCGGGACGTATCGCCCTGTCGGTATTGGCGACATGCACTTCAGCGTTGAAAGTATGAGAAGTGGGGTCGATTACAGGATAGAGTCTCACTATTGACCCGGTGAATGTCCTTCCGGGAATCGCATCTACGGTCAGGGACACCTTGTCACCCTGCTTTACGTGCGTATAGTCCATCTCGGACACGGGGACAAGCAGTTTCACCGGGGTGATCTGCTGCAGAGTATAGATAGGAGACGACATTGCGTACATGTCTCCGGTATCATAGTTCCTTGCGGTTATCACGCCGCTTACGGGAGCACGCAGAATCGTGTTTTCAAGCAGATTGTCGTAACTGCTCTTTGAGACGTCGTATGTCAGTTCAGCCGTATCATAATCCGACTGGGACACGCCTCCTTCATTGAACAGAGCCTTGATCCTCTCAAGTTCAGTCTCGTTGTTCTTCAGAGTCAGGGCAGCCTGGTCCAGGGACACCCTGTCCATTTCGGCAAGAATCTGCCCCTTCTCGACAAAGTCCCCTACCTCGACATTGAGCTTGCGGATACGTCCGGCTGTCTGCGAGGCGATGTTGTTGACAACGTTGGCCTGTACTGTAGACGAGTATACTCCCGTCTGGGGCACGCTCTGCCTGGTTGTAACCGTCACGGTCACCTTACGCGTCTCATCCGCGACCGGTGCCGTCTGTGCGTCACCCTTATTCCCGGCGCAGCTGGACAGGACCACAGCCAGCGCACCTCCTGCTAAGATTAACCTTCTATTCATTATCGTAAGTATTATTCAGTTGAACATTCCCTTCGGGATCGATGAAGTCGGCCCCGACCACGCTTTCCAGACTTGATTTCGCTATCACGAAATCATAGATGGCCTGAGACACGGCAAGCTGCGACTGCGTAAGCGCGAGCTGGGCGTCGTTAAGGTCAGTGAGCGTGCTGCTTCCTACCTCATAGGACTTGGCCGTAATGTCATAAGCCTTTTGAGCAGACTCAAGAGCCGTCTGGGACGCTCCATAGCTTTTCATGGCTGTCTCCATCTGGTTCAGGTTCTGCCGTATCGAGATTCTGAGCTGACGCTCGGTGTCAGCCCTCTGGACATTCAGTTCGGCCGCCTGTACCTTGGCCTGCTTGATGGCGCTGCTCCTCTGTCCTCCGGCAAAAATAGGGATTGACAGGGTAACACCTACATATGAATACGGTGACCATCTGTACTCGCTGAAATTGAAGTCATTGGTCATCGCGTTGAAATTGTAGGAGAACGCGAGCGAAAGCGTCGGGATGTTGGCGTACTGCTGCAGCTTGATCGTATTGGCGAGCTGCTCGGCCTGGATGGCGAGCTGCCTCATCGTGCTGTTGTTCTCGAGCGAGAGCGAGTCGCCGGAAGCGGCCAGGTCGCCGAGCATGCTGTCGGCATAATTCTCAAGAGTCTCGGCCACGTCGATATTCTCGTCGAGGTCGACTCCCATGACCGCCTTGAGCTGCCAGAGTGACAGTATCACTGAACTTTCGGCATTATATACGTCCGGGATAGCGTTCGCAAGGGTGGTCTTTGCCCTCGTGAGCTCGAGTTCCGACGCCCTCTTGGCGTTGTACTTCATCTCTGTGAGCTTGTAGTTCTCGAGAGCGTTCTCGTAGACCGACTTGTACACCTCGAAGGCCTCCTTCGCGAGCAGGCAGGCGAAATATGCCTGCTTCACCTGGTTGACCATTTCGAGACGCGAACTCCTCGCGGCCTCGACCGCCAGCTCCACGTCCTGGTCGGAAATCTTCAGGCTCTTCCAGAGCTGGGCATTCACCAGAGGCATGGAAGCCGTGATTCCGGCAGACCATGTGTTCCAGCGGCCAACCTCGATTCCGCCTCCGTTTGTAGCGGCCGACGAACCGCCTGCGGCCGAGCCTGAACCTTCCGACGAGCCTCCGGAAGCACCTCCGCCCATGTCGAAGTCCATATACATCACCTGCTTTTCGATAGTGCGCTGGTAGGAAGCGTTACCGTCTATCTGCGGAAAAAGAGAGGCATAAGTACCCTTGCGGGCATATCCCGTCCTCTCTATCTCCATGTCCGCCACCTTGACGGATGCATTTTCGCTCAGTGCGATCTGAAGCGCCTGCTCGAGAGTGATCGATTTGGGCGCTGAGGCCGTATCGACCTGCTGTACAACGTCCTGGGCGTGTGCCCCAATGCAGAAAACGGACGAGACAGCAACCAACAAAATTACTGTTTTCTTCATACACTAATATAATAAACGCTGCAGCCTGCACGCGGAACAAAAGCACTTCCGCGAAACGCAGCGACAATCATTAAGCGGCGTCAAAATATCCGCGCACCGTCAGACAAATATTATGCCATTTGTCAGCGCTGCCGGGCTATGCGCGACGGCATCTTCTTCGAAAAGGAGAAGACGAGCGCCGCGATTCCGAGCAGGACGAACGGTATAGAGAGCAGCTGTCCCATGTTCAGCACCATGTTCTCCTCGAAACCCACCTGCGGCTCCTTGATGAACTCGATGAGGAACCTCATGCCGAAGCAGCCTACGAGGAAGAAGCCGAAATAGAAACCCCTGTAGACCTTACCGGGCCTGTATCTGTATATCCAGAGCATCACGAGCCCGAGAATCAGGTAGGTCAGCGCCTCGTACAGCTGGGTCGGATGCTTGGGCACGGTCTCGCCGTTGCGCTCGAACACGAAGCCCCACGGCAGGTCGGTGGCATCTCCGTATATCTCGGAGTTGAACAGGTTCCCGAGCCTTATCAGGCAGCCTGCGAAGGCCACCGCGATGCAGAGCTTGTCGATCAGCCACAAGAAATCTATACCCTCCCTGCGGCCGTACCTGCGCGCAAACCACCAGATGCCTATCAGCAGGGCAATCGCGCCGCCGTGCGAGGCAAGCCCGCCCTTCCACGGCATGAAAATCTCCCAGAAGCCGCTCCACGAGCCGAAATAGTAGTCCGGCTGATAGAATATGCAGTGCCCGAGCCTGGCGCCCACCACCGTCGCGACGATCACCGTCACGAACAGCGGGTCGAGCAGGTTCTGGTCGAGCTTCTCCGTCTTGAAGAACCACTTGAAAAGGAACCAGCCCAGCACGAAGCCCAGCGCGAAGAGCAGGCCGTACCACCTCAGGGTCAGGCCTCCCAGCTGGAGCATCACCGGGTCGGCATTCCAATATACCACAAGTTGAGCGAACATAGGCGCATAAGTTTCAAGACTGCAAAGATAGCAATTTTTGCATTATGATACCCGGCCGGGGATTTTGCAGGGCGCACCCGGCATGCCTTGCAAGTGCCTGAGAGCTGCCCCTTCCTGCAAAACACCTTCCACATCAATCCTACTCCCGGGTGCTCAAGAGACCATTCGGTGTGGAAGATACTCCCAATTTGGCCACACCTGCAACGGTCACATGCCTCCGGAGCAGCCACAACGGCCTCCGGCGTGGAAGGTGGGTTGTAAAAGAAGGAGTCGGGAATATCCGTAACTTCCAAGGCCGTTTTTGTGCAACCTGCCGCCCAGAATTTCTTTCATCTATATGGGCAAAACAACAGCCCGTACTTTCCCAAATCACTTTATCTGATGTATCTGATGTATAAACTATTGTATTTCAAAAAAAATATGATACCTTTGAGAAAAACAACTAACCATGAAGAAGAATCTATTTTATCTTATTACAGCTATCGGCATATTATCAATAGCTGCGTCACTTTTCGTTACACTTAATCTCTCAAGCAAGAACCATATCACAGGCGGGTATTATTTCTCAGAAAATGTCGAAGCTCTCGCCAGTGGTGAGGCTGATCTGGAGGTTAATTGCTTTTACAGCCCTGGGTCAGAATGCTTGATAAATGCATACTATGGAGACGGTTCTTACCATAAGTTCAGGTTACCTGATGCAATAAATGTTTACTATGTACGTTAAAAAAACAACCATGAAACGATTTTTAATATCCCTGACAGCCATACTGACGGCCATAGGTGCGTTAATTTTAATTAATTGCATTGTTGACAATAAAACAGATCCTATTCTTGACGCCAATATAGAGGCATTAACCAATGGTGAAGGACAATATGTCCTACCGTGCATTGAAGTACCAGGGCAAGTCTGTGAAGTGCAAATTGGCTATGCAGACGGATCCTTACATTATTTCAACATAAACAATGCTCAACGAATATGAACATAGCGACATTCTATCGCAAACCATTGGTACTCTCGATACTGTCTACCATTATCCTTCTTTCTGGATGCGGCGGAGGACAGACTGACAAGAAAAGCCCTTCTGCCGTAATCGAAGGCACGAGACTCCATGCCGACGCCCTCATGGGACGCGAGTTCATATGCGTATCAGGGAACAGTTTGATTATGCGGTCTTTTTATCCCGATACCGTTGCTGTAATATACGACATCGCCGGAGATTCCCTGAAACGCGACGGCTCTTTCGGAATAAAAGGAAGGGGGCCGTTCGAGTTCACATATCCTTCATTCTACCTCAGACAAGACAGTCTGTATATGCTCGATGCGAGCCTGTCCGGAGAACTGCCCAAGATAGTATGCGCGGCCGTCAAAGATCTCAGGAGCGGCTCAGGATATGACAAATGGAAAGAGTACGACCTGCAATGGATAGGATCCATGCTGTTGGGAATGAGTTTCGTTCCGGCCGGAGGACAGGACTTCATACTCATAGGAGAGGAATTCGGAAAGGAGAACCTGCTCAACGCGATAAATATATCCGAGCGAACTGTCAGGGGAATGAACTACTGGATAGATGACAATTATTCAGGCCCGGTAATCCCAAAGCAAAGCATCTACACCGGCAATGCAGACATATTCATAAACGGAGACAGGCTGCTATACGCTTCGGGCGAGGGAAGGTATCTTGAAATCCTGCGCCTTGGGAAAGACTTCAAGTTGTCGCACGAGACAAGCATATATTCTATTCCTCCAGTATACGAGGCTACGCCGGACGGACTGAACTTCAAGCCTCTTGAGACGAGCTACCGGGGAATCGATGCATATACGACAGACCGCTTCATATATATCTCGCTAAATCCTTACAATCCCGAGTACAAGCCCTACAAGGGATATCCATGGTACTGCGCTGACGAAATCGAAGTTTATGACTGGGACGGCAACTTCGCTGGATGCTTCGCGACCGACATCCCTTTCTATGACTTCGTAGTGACGCCGGACGATGGCACACTTTACACGCTTACCGAAGACCCGGGATCCGGCGAGCCTGCGGTATACAAGACCGCCTTGCCGATCAGTCGCCCAGTTCGAGATAGCGGCTGAATCCATTATAGCGGCATATCGTAAGTTCCGCTCGGCCGGTACGGTCTATTGTATGCGGCTCTCGATGTCCTGGTTGCTGTGCGCCGCGACCCTGCGGGCGCGCTTGTTGCCGAAGGTGTAGGAGAAGGTCACTACGCCCGTGATATATCTCCTGTCATTTATCGTGAAGGCGTAGTCGCCGTAGGTCTTGCTCCTGGCGAGCTCCGGCATCAGGTAACCGTACACTCCTATCGAGAGCGAGGCCCTGTCGAACTCCTTCATCAGGTAGGCCTCCATTTCCTGCCTGGCAGGAAAGTCATAGGCCACCCAAGAGCTCGCACTGTGGTACATGTATTTCACGTCGAGGTACCAGCCGTGCCTCCTCGAGAGTGCAACATTGTTCTTCAGGGTTATATCCCAGTTGAGGTTGTGGCTGTCCACGGGCCGTCCCTCTATCCCGCCGAATGCATACGAGTAGTCCAGCTCCGCTTCTGCCGACAGGTTCCAGCGGCCCTTGAACAGGCTCTTGGATACGATCAGCGAGGCATACAGGTCGTGGCTGTTGCCGTAGTTGGCCGTGAAGTTGCGCGTCATGTCGCCGTCCGGCAGAGTGAACTCCGTCCATATGTTGGAGCAGTACCAGTAGTCCACCGTCAGCATGTAGTCGTCCAGCAGGACATAGCAGAACATCAGGTCCAGGTCTCTGGAGGCTTTCAGGTCGGCGTTGAACTGTGTGCAGGTCGTGGGCGAGGTATAGGTTATGAACGGGTTGAGCATCATGTAGCTCGGCCTGGCTATGGAGGTGGAGAGGTCGAGCGAGAGTTCGTGCGCGTCCGAGGGCATGTAGAGCAGCGAGAGCGTCGGGTAGACCCCGAAGTCGTTCCTGTCCACCGTCCCGTAGTCCGTCAGCTGAGTGCCCCGGGCGCGGTACAGCTCCACCCTCGCGCCCACCTCGCTCTCGAACTTGTCCGACCACGCGCGGCTGTAGCTGGCATACCCCGCGAAGTTCAGGTCGTCGTAGACGAAGCGGTTCGTCCGTCCAGGGTCGCTCTCGTAGCCGTCCCCGGAGCGCAGGCCGTAGAAGTAGTCGTAGTCCACGCGCCCCGCGTTGGCGCTAAGGCCCGCCTCAAGCGTGTTGTCGGCGTCGAAGATGTGCCTGTAGTCGGCCCGCGCGGCGTATGCCGAAGTGCGCCTCGCCGTCCGCTGGAGGAAGTCGTCCGTCACTACGGAACTGCCGTCGGAGTCCTTGCTGTAGAGGCTGTAGATACTGCTGGTGCGCCTGGAGTTCCAGTAGCCGAGGTCGACGCTCAGGCGCGAACCCTTCCCGTCCGTGTCGAAGACGTAGTTCAGGTTCGCGCTCCAGTTCGGCGAGGGCCACGGGGACTCCGTCCGCGAGCTGGCGTTGTAGACCGAATCCACCGCCCCGGCGCTCCCCACCCTGCCGTAGGCCGTCACGGAACTCGCATTGTCGCGGCTCCAATCCCCGCCGATACGCAACTGCGCGCCTATGCGGTGGCGCTCGGCGATGCGGTAGTCCATGTTAATGTACCCGTCCGCGCTGAACAAGGCGCCGGTCTCTATGGACTCGAGGCGCGTGGAGAGACCCGACCCGTAGTAGTCGTATGCCTCGTCGGACTCGAAGCGCGACCGGTAGTACGAGGCCGACACGCCCGAGGTCACGGCGAGGCGCCTGCCCGCGTAGTTCATGAAGAGCGTGCCGCTCGGGGAGTTCTCCGGCCCCCTCTGGCTGTCCTCCGCCGTCGCCACCACACGCACGCCCTCGTCGGGCCGCTGCTTCAGGACTATGTTTATCGTCGCCTTTTGACTCTGCGCCGACTGCGAGCTCTGCCTCGTGGGGGTTATCTCGATGCGCTCTATCTCGTCCGCCGGGATGCCCTTTATTATCTGCTCCGCCATTCTTCCGATCCCGCGCCCGTTTATGCGTATGTTCGCGTCCCTGTTGAGCACGGACACCCCGCCCTCCGGCTTGACGTTGACCATGGGCATGAATTTCAGGAAGTTGTAGGTGCTGCTGCCCTTCGCCAGCGGCGATGCCGATACATCCCGCATCACGAACCTCCCCAGTTCCCGCTCGATCTTCGGAGCGTCGGCCGTTACGACGGCCTCATCAATGCGCGTCGCTACGGACTGCATGCGTATCGTGCCGACGGCCTCGAGACCTTGGGTGCCGCCCTCCACAGGGATGTCCAGGCTTTCGTAGCCTATGCACGAGACATTGAGAATGAAATCTCCGGGAAGGGTCGGCAGCGTATATTCACCCTCGGCATCCGATGCCGTCGCGGCGAGCACATCGGAAGTTCCGGGATCCACGGCTATCAGGTAGGCTCCTGCGACGGCCTCCCCATTCTCATCCACCACGCGCCCCGAAGTCCCTTCCGGCGTCTGGGCGGAAAGTCCGCAAATTGCACACATACACGCGAGGAGCGTACAGAATAATCTGGCCGGTAGTCTCATGGGTGTCTGGATTATTTATTCTATTAGGTTATTTATTCTATACGGAACACGCCTTCATAGAGGTCTCCGTCCTCGGTAGTCATCTGCAGAAGGTATTCTCCCTCTGTTCCTGCGATTGTGACTACAGCCTGACCGTCGGCAGAAACGACATATTCATAGTAGCTTTCACCTGTTGTCGTGTTGGTCACTTCCACCGCGACTTCTCCTATATTTTCAAAGAATGCTATGTATATGGCTTTATCAGGAATGCTGTATATACAGTCCATGGGATATATAGTGATAGACCTCGGATCAAATTCTACAGGCTTCTCAATGTCTATTCTTATATAAACTTCTTCTTGAAAAAAAATTTGACGATGTAAGCAGGAGGATGAATGACAATAACATTAAAATTCTTTTCATGGCTGGAATAATTTGTTCAATGATGATGTAAAGTTAGGACTTACAAGATGAACTCACCAAATCTCAGGAGGAAATTCGTCTGCCGTTTTTACGTAGTTGCCTCTATATTAAATATCCGAATATTAATAAGTTAAATCATAAATGGAAGGTCTTCAGACCTGCCATTTTGAACATAATATACTGAAATTCAAGATGTTGGGTTTTATCTTCGGGGGGGGGGGGGGGGGAAAAAAGAAAGAAAACTTAAAAAAAAAAAATTGGAAAATTCATTAAAAAAAAAATTTTTTAGGTGAAAGCCGAATTTTTTTATTTTTCCCTTC
>CALUTT010000031.1 GCA_944323775.1 uncultured Bacteroidales bacterium | reverse complement strand
GGTGGCGCCTGCTCGCCGGGAAGCACCACTTTCTGCTCCGTGGTCTTCCCCGCTTTGTCACTCGCACCGCCGCCGCAGCCTGTCAGCGCGATCGCGGCCCCTGCTGCCAGGGCCGGAATCAAAATCTTTGTGTATCTCATAAATCGGTATTTGTGTTTTGGTGTCTATCTGTCAAGTTACTTTTTACCATCCCGGATTCTGCTTGAGATTGGGATTTGCGGTTATCTGTTCATAAGGGAAAGGAAGAAGCTCGTATTTGTCCTGCCAACCGTTTCCGCCGCCTTCGCTGGTTTCGACATTCCATTCTGTGGTGCCAGGTTTGTATCCATAGAATTTATAATACGTTTTGCCTTTGTCCTTGAGTGCCTGCGCAGCATCTCCCCATCTCACGAGGTCGAAGTACCTTTCCTGTTCATAGAACAGTTCGGCTCTGCGCTCGTCTTTTATTATCTGGTAGGTAAGAGCCGGCACTTCGTCAATCTGAGCACGCCTTCTCACTTTGTTGAGTGCTTCCAGGCCACTTCCGTCAGCATCATTATTGGCGAGGAACTGAGCTTCAGCATAGAGCAGCAGCACTTCGGCATAACGCAGCAAAGCGGCGTTCGCCTTTGAGTATTTCCAGAAGCCCTCAATATCATACATGTCGCTGTTGAAGGCTATGCCGCGATATGTGAAATAGCCTGCGTTGTGACATATCCCTTTTGGCAGTACGCCGGGCGTCGCTCCCTCCGGGTAGTCCATGGCGAGTACCTGTTCGTATGTATGTATCGTGGATTTGAAGCGGGGCTTTTCAATATCACCTTCATGTTCTGCGAGGAATTCTCCGAATTCTTTTGAAACTGCATTCCAGCCCCATCCCGTGTAGATATCTGTCGGGGCCACGATTCCGTCAGACCATCCGGTCCACATGTGGCGCAGATCGTTCTGGGGATCACCGGGGAATCCGTCATCATCAGCAGCATTATGCTCGAACAGATACTCTTCGCAGAAGTCTCCTGCCGGCCTCTCAAGGATGAACATGTCCGGAACAAGATCATAAAGCTGGGAATCGATGACCTCCTTGAGGTCTTTTGCCGCTTCTGCAACCATTTCCATGTTGCCGCTTTTCTGTCCCCACCACAGACCTACCTTTCCTCTGTACGCAAGAGCGGCGTGTTTTGATATCCTGGCACCGAATTCCCTCTGCTGTCCTTTTCCTTTGATGGCGGGGAGTTTTTCGGCAGCATCCTCCATCTGGTCAAGAATCCAGTTGATGGATGTCTCCGTAGGCGTGTTGCTCTGGTAGTATTCCTCCTGAGACAGCAGGTGGTCGGCCAGCGGGGGAGTCCCCCACCAGCGGACAGCGTCAAACATAGCGAGGGCCCTCAGGAAATTGGCTTCCGCCTTTACTCTGTTTATTCTTGCGTCTGTTGTCTCTGGTATTTTCTCGAGGATCAGATTGCAGTGGTATATTACGCTGTATATCCCTTTGTATACTATCTTCGGGGCAAAGTCTGCTGAAGTGACATTGTAATTCCCTGCTTCCTGATACTGGTTAGTAGCATCGGCAAAGGAGCCGCCACCGGTATAGTGATTGTCATCCAGACTGTTGAGGAACAGGATTTTTTCTATCCCGTTTACGCAGGTGACATCTCTGCCGCCCCAGTACATCTTGTATATGCTTACTATGAGAGCCTCGGCATCATCTGCAGTTGCGTTGGCGTAATATTCGTCGGTGGACAGTACGCTTTTCTGAGGAATATCCAGGTTTTTGGTACAAGACACAATACTGGACGAGAAAGCGATTGCCAATAATGGAAGTAATATCTTTTTCATGATTGTGTACGGTTTAGAATGAGATGTTTACACCGAAAACAAGTTTTTTGGAAATAGGGTAAGAACCGTAATCGATGCCAAGCCCGGATGCATTGTTGCCGGCATCGCTTGTTTCAGGGTCAAGCCCGGGGTATTTGGTGAATGTAAACCAGTCATCAAGTGATACGTAGGCCCTGAGTGAGCTTACTGCTATCTTCTCGAGCCATTTCTTGGGGAAGTTGTAACCAAGCTGTATCTGCTTGATCTTGAAGAATGACGCATCAAAGACTCTGAGATTGGATGTCCTGATGTATCTGTCACTGGCATCTGGCTTGGGGTACTTGTATCCTGTCGAACTCGGGCTCTGCCATGCGTTTGTGTAGAATTCCCTGAGGGTATTCTGTTGCAGTGCATCTGCCCTGGTCACGGCATAAAGGAGTTCCGCTCCCTGGGAGCCCGAACCGAACACGACAAGGTCAAGGTTCTTCCATGAGAAGTTGAGTGTGATACCGTAGGTGAAGTCAGGTATTCCGCTTCCTGTCATGGTCCTGTCTTCTGCCGTTATCTCAGGATTATCATCGAAGTTCTTGTATACTGGGGCTCCGGTTTCCTGGTCAATATGGTCTACGACGAATGTTCTCAGGTACCAAAGCGGATATCCTTCTTCGAAGTATGTCACGTCATAAGAACTCCAGATCTTGGATCCCGGTACCCGGTCTTTTGATGTACCCTCGACTACCATGTTGTGAACAGTAGAGATGTTGCCGCTGATTCCATAGCTGAAATCGCCCATTGTGTCTCTCCATCCCAGTTCGATTTCGGTACCATGGTTGTTTACCTTGCCTGCATTGACGTAAACGGTTTCTGCTCCTGTGTTCCCGGGGGCTGTCGTGCTCGTCAGAAGGTCATGAGTGTTTTTGTTGTACCAGTCAATGGTAAGTGTCAGCCTTTCATTGAGCATTCTGACATCTACTCCTAGATCAAGCTGGCGGGAGGTCTCCCATTTGATGTCCGGATTTGGCAGGACCGTTGATGGACGCACACCGACTATGAAGCCGTCGCCGAAATCTCCGCCGTAGCTGGATCCGCTTTGCAGGACCGAAGAGTATTGGTAGTTGCCAAGAGCGTTTACATTTCCGTTGACGCCCCAGGATGCGCGGAGTTTGAGGAATGTAAGTCCGACAGCCTCTTTTACAGGTTCCATGAATTTTTCGTTGCTGATGGTCCATCCGGCAGAGACTGAAGGGAAGTATCCCCATCTGTGTGACTTGTCAAGCTTTGATGTATCATATGCATCGGCACGGAAGTTAGCCTGAATGAAATACTTTTCGTCCCAGCTGTATCCGATTCGGCCGAAGTATGACATGTTGGCCCTGACATCAGGCTGTCCTCCAACGGACATCTGCGGTGTATTGATGGCGTTAGACAGATATTTGAAGTTATCTCTGTCACTCGACAGCTGATTCGCGTATGCCCTGACATAGTTGGTGTTGGTCTGCTGGTACGACATTCCGACCATCGCGGAGATGTCATGCTTCCCGAACGTTCTGTTGTAGTTCGCGAAGTTTTCCCACTGGTAATACAGACGGTTGTTTGCAGTACCGCTTATTGACATTGCCTGATTGTTTCTTGCCGTGGTATAGACTTCGCTGTTGTATGTGCTTGACTGGGTGTATCCGCCCATGAAGCCGAGCCTGGAAGTAAATACGAATCCCTTGAAAGGAGTCAGGTTGAGGTAGGCTGTTCCTCTGGCTCTGAAACTGTCGCTCTCGTTGTCGCTTCTCATGAGAAGGACCGCAGGGTTCCACATGTAACTTGCATCGCTGAATACGGAAACACCATAGACATTTCCGAAGGGATCTCTCGGCACGTTGTTGCCTGCGTCTATGACATCCTGAACCCGTTGAGGAATGTTGCCGTCCTGATATACATAGGGTGTAATAGGGTCGGATGTCATTATGGAAGCCATGACAGTGTCGGAAAGTCTGGAGCTTTCAGAAAGTGCCCGCCTTTTGCTCTTGTCAATTGTAATGTTGACTCCTGCGGTAAGCCAGTTCTTGATCTTGTATTCTCCGTTTATCTGGCCGACCAGACGTTTGAAGATATCCTTGTCTCCGGTGATGATTCCGTTGTTGTCAGTGTATGACAGAGAGGCATAGAATCTTCCCTTGTCGTTTCCTCCCTCGACTCCGAAAGTATGACGGGACTGGTGTCCTGTCTCCAGCATGTAGTCTGACCATTTTGTGTCAGTTACACCGTCATATTCGAAATCCTGCTCGGTCGCGGCTCCTGAAAGTACCATGTATGACATATATTCGTCTGCATTCATTACTTCAGGCAGACTGGCCACTCTCTGTATCGAGTGCTGGAAATTATAGAAAACCCTGCCGTGTCCTTCAGCTGATGAACCTGTTTTAGTTGTTATCAGGACCACTCCGTTTCCGGCTTCAATGCCGTATATTGCAGCGGATGCGGCATCCTTGAGTATTTCGATTGACCCGATAGATTCCGGATCGAGGTAGCTGATGTCGTCGACTTTGAGCCCGTCAACTATCATGAGCGGAGTCGTCTTGCTGTTGGAAGAGTATCCGCGGATCTGGATTGACGAAGCCGCACCCGGTGCTCCTGATGAATTAATGATCTGGACACCCGCTGCTTTTCCCTGCAATGCCTGGGCTACGTCCGTGGCTGTACGGTTCTCCAGATCAGAGCCTTTGACTGATGCAATGGCACCGGTAATGTCGCTTTTCTTCTGGACTCCGTATCCGATGACAACGGTCTCCTCAAGAAATTCAGAGTCTTCTTCCAGGACAGCGTTAACCTGTGCCCTGCCTGCGATGTCTACTGTCAGGGTCTTGTACCCGATGCATGAGATTGTCAGCGAAGCATCAGATGGGACTGATAATGAATAATTTCCGTCAAGGTCGGTTGTCGTCCCGACACTTCTGTCGCTGCTTAGCATTACACCGGCTCCGATGACAGGGAGCCCCTGACTGTCTGTTACTTTTCCTTTAACTTCCACATAGGTCTGTCCGTAGGTTAGCGGCGTGGATAATAGTAGAAGTGCGACAAAGGAACAGAAAAGGTTAATTAACTTTTTCATCTTTGATCGTATTTGTGGTTAAAATTTTCGCAAAGTTTCATGATTATTCTCAGTAAAGGTGGATAATTGTGTCATGATTGGTGCACAATATATTTTGTAGGTGGAAAATCGGCCCGTTTTTTCTAAACGTCAGCGGCAGGCCTCCTCAGGGGCCTGCCGCTCTTTTCAAAACAGTTATTTATTGAGGTATTATTCTTCTCTCCTCTTGACAATGACATTTGCCAGCTTTTCCCAGTACTGGATTATGCCGCAGTGGTCGTTGTTGGATTTTCCGTCTGCCTTCATCGCTTTCATTATCTCAAGAATCTGTACGGTGAAAGGTATAGGGGCGTCAATTTCGAGGGCAGTGTCTCTGACATTCAGAAGATCTTTCGTGTGCATCCATATGGGACCGCTCGGCCTGAAGTTCCTGTCAAGTATCAGAGGCATCTTCGCATCAAGCACTGTGCTTCCGGCAAGACCTCCGCGGATGGCTTCGTAGACCTTTTCAGGGTTCACGCCTGCCTTCTCGGCAAATACCATGGCCTCGCTTACGGCTGACAGATGCATGGCGACCATGATCTGGTTTGCCAGTTTGCAGATATTCCCGCTTCCTATCTCTCCGATAAGTACGGCAGATCCGCCAAGGGTGAGCAGAATGTCCTTCACGGACTCGAAGACTTCCGCCTTCCCGCCGACCATTATCGACATTGTCCCGTCAATGGCCTTGGGTTCCCCTCCGCTGACAGGCGCGTCAAGCATCTCGACTCCCTTTTCTGCCGCAAGGGCTGCCATCTGTTTGGAGACGACGGGAGATATGGAACTCATGTCGATTATTATCTTTCCCTTGCTTACACCTTCGAGGATGCCGTTTTCTCCTGAGATGACTTTGACCACGTGGGGAGAATTGGGCAGCATGGTGATTATAATATCACTCTTCGCTGCCACTTCGGCCGGGGAAGATGCCGTATCGGCACCCAGAGATGCCATTTCCGCGACGGGCTCCGGCTTGACGTCGTTTACGACAAGTCTGTATCCGGCCTTTACCAGGTTCTTAGCCATGGGCTTTCCCATGACTCCAAGGCCAATGAAGCCTATTGTTCTAGATTTGTTGTCCATGATTATGTGAGTAGTTATTACCAGTAAATTGCAACTTCGTTTTTCCTCTGGTTTGCGCTGAGGATGTAATTCTTGCCTTGATGTGAGAAGAATTGTGTCTGGGTCGGACCGGCCTCGTTCTCGAGGACTTCCCGCCTGAATCCCTGCCCGGCTGCGCAGCCCTCATATGTGAGGGTATCAAGGGTAAGCGGGCCTCTGCGGTTCCCCACGGCGATGCGGGGCTTTCCGGCGGCGATCCCGCAGCTCAGCCCATGGCCGAAATCGAGTTCCCCCTTATAGACTGATGTCCAGTCTCCGTCATCTGACTTCCTGTAGATGTTAAGGGTGTTGCCGTGGAAAGGCTCTATGGTGGCCAGTTCGTCGCGTCCGTCGGAATCGATGTCTATGAAACCGAACTCGCTGACTTCCTTGGAGAAAACCCTGACAGGCGTCCACTTCCCGTCTTTGCCCATATCCATTCTGAATATGCCTTCCGCACCTGAAACGTATAGGGTCTGGTCTTCTCCGTCCCCGGTCTTGAGCATCCCGTGATTGCGGAAGATCGTGCTTTCCACAAGCGTCGCCTGCCCGGGGGTCGCATCTGCCGGATCGAGTGGCATGACATAGATGTCGCTCGGATTGGACCAGTCGGCAGGATCAGCCTTGAACCTGCTTACCGATACTGCGAACAGATAATTGCGGCCCGCGTGGCGGATAACGTCACACCTGTGTGCGAAAGGCAGGGGGAACACCTTCTCGGTTTTCCATCCGGAAGCGTCTTTCCTGTGCATGAAGATTCCTGCCTCTGCTCCGACGAATCCGGGAAACAGCCCCATTACCGAAAAATAGATGTCTTCAATTCCGGGAACGGGGACAAAGCTCATCACTCCGCCGGGGCATCCTCCCACAAGTTCTTTCTCGTGCCTGTCGAGGTCATAGAGGAAGACTTCCGGGCACGTTTCCGATCCAGCCGCAACAAGACTCCTCCGTCCTGAACGGAAGGCGAACGCGGTATAGACCGATTCAACATTCATCAATACTTTTTTGTCCATATGGTTGTGTCAGATCAATTTCTGTTTTTAAGATTAACAATGCTTCAGCAGAACAGCATGTACATCGCCCAAACTGTAAGCATGGCGGTGATACCGCATACCAACGTGCCGAGAGTGTGGAATCTGTATCCGTACTTGATTCCGATTCCGGACATCTGGGTGACCACCCAGAAGAAGCTGTCGTTCACATGTGACACGACGAGCGCGCCTGAACATACCGACATCACTGCAAGGGCTTTCTCGAACGGCGAGACGAACCCGAGAGAGGTCATCAGAGGCGCAATCAGCGAGGCTGTAGTGACTATCGCGACAGTTGACGAGCCCTGGGAGGTTTTCAGCGCCGCGGCAATAATGAACGGTAGCCATATGCCGAGCCTGAAATGGGAAAGGCTGTCTCCCAGCACCTCTGCTATTCCTGATTCCTGAAGCACCTTGCCGAATGAGCCTCCGGCAGCCGTGATCATTATTATTACGGCGGCGGAATTCAGGGATTTGCCGACCCATCCTGTCGTTGACAGCATTTCGCGGTCCAGCTTTTTGGGGAGCGTGAAGGCGAACAGCATTCCTATCAGCAGCGCTATTACCGGCTCTCCGATGAAGTTGATGATCCGGTAGAAGACCCCCTCGCCGAACGGAGCCGTCGGGAAGTCTGAGACCGACTTGAGCACTATCAGAAGCAGGGGCACGATAATCGGGATGAAGGCCTTGGTGGCTGACGGAGCGTGCTTGACTCTTTCGGCCACATTCTCGTCAGAGGCATCGACTGTCGGGGCGATATATGTCCGCGCGGCGAAGCGTGTGACGAAAAAGTATGCCACTAAGACGACAATTGCGCTTGTCACCAGCCCGGCGAGTATGACCAGACCAAGGTCTGCGCCAAGAATGGCTGCCGCGGATATCGGTCCGGGAGTTGGCGGTACCAGGCAGTGTGTTATCGTAAGTCCGAGCGAGAGTGCGGTAACCGTGCATGCGAGCGAGAGACCAGCCTTCTTTGTCAGGGCTTTGTTCAGCGGAGACATTATCACGAATCCGGAATCTGCGAATACCGGAATCGATATGATGTACCCGAGTATCAGCATTGCGAGAGGCACACGTTTCTCTCCCGACAGGCGAATCACGCTCCTCGCCATTATGTATGCACCGCCGGATTCCTCGAGGAATGTGCCTATGATGCATCCTATGATGATTACAATCCCTATGTATCCGACGATGTTACCGAAACCGTTGTTTACGGATGCGATGATATCCGCAAAGTCCATCCCTGACAGCAGCCCGTAGCCGAGTGCGGCGAATATCAGCGCCAGGAACGGGTGCAGCTTGAACTTTGTAGTCGAGACTACGATAAAGACTATTGCGAGCAGCAGGTATACTACAAGCATTACAACAGTTTTTTAATGGAGTCAGACATCGATTCAAGAATCAGGCAGCATGAAGCCGCACCGGCATCCATGACTCCTCTCGACCTTTCTCCGAGACGGCTCGAGCGTCCGAGTTTTGCAACCATGTCTATGGTACTGTCCCGTCCTGCCCTCGCAGCCTGCGACATCGCGTCAAGAGCTTCGCTGAAGCTTTTCCCTCCGCTGACAGCAGACCTGAATGTCTCCTCGGCGGGGATGAGCACATCCATAAGAGTCTTGTCGCCGACCTGAGCGGGCGAAATGGTCCGTATCTGTTCAAGCGCATCTGAGAGAGCACGGCCGAAATCTTCCTTCCCGATCTCATCATGACCTTCCAGGGACTTTCCCAATGCAATGAAGAACTTCCCGTACAGAGGGCCCATGGATCCGCCTATTTTCATCATGAGGATCTTGCCGAGAGTCCTGAGTCCGTAGGACAGGTTCCCCGTCTGTTTGTCCAGAGCCTCGCGGCACAGCGTGAAGCCCTTGTTCATGTTGATGCCGTGGTCTCCGTCACCGATTGCCCCGTCAATGTCGCTGAGATATTGCTTGTTGTTCTGGATTGCCAGTATCAGCGCGTCTACAATGGCAATCCCTCTTTCCTGTGAGAATGTTTCCATGTCATTTCGTTCATTTGCCGGCGGCGAACTGCTTGAAGCATACTGCATCAGCCTCATAGTCGAAGCACTCTTTGAGTTCGTCGTCAAGTTTCATTATGGAAAGGGTGGCGCCGGCCATTTCCAGCGAGGTGAAATAATTCCCCACCAGGGTACGGTGAATGCGTATTCCTTTCGCGGAGAGAATCTTTTCCACTTCATTGCTGAGTATGTACAGTTCGAGCAGGGGAGTGGACCCCAGGCCTGAGATCAGGACTACTGTCTCGTCTCCGCCGGCGAGCGGGAAGTCCGGCAGGATGACTTTGCACATTCTCTCGGCTATTGCCGATGCCGGTTCAAGTTTCGCGACCTCGATTCCCGGCTCTCCGTGATGTCCTATCCCGACTTCCATCATTCCGGGTTCTATGGTGAAGTTCGGATGCCCCACCTCGGGAAGGGTGCATGGACTCAGTCCCACACCCATGCTTCTGGTGCTGTCAATGGCTTTCTGTGCGACGGCCAGAACTTCTTCGAGGCTGCCTCCCATGGCGGCCTTGGCTCCGGCGGTCTTCCACATCAGAATCTCTCCTGCCACACCGCGCCTTTTTCCCTTCTGGTCAGCGGGGGCCGAGGGTACATCATCGTTGGCAACGACTTTCCCGACTTTGATGCCGTCCTCCTCTGCCTGCTCGATCGCCATCGCGACATTCATGTTGTCTCCTGCGTAATTGCCGTAGAGGACGGCGACTCCCTTTCCGGCGTCCGCCTCGCGTATTGCATCATAGAACATCTGTGCCGGGGGAGACGAGAATAGCTCTCCGACGGCTACAGCATCGACCATGTTCTTCCCTATGTAACCTATGAAAGCCGGTTTGTGGCCGGACCCGCCACCCGTGACTATTCCTACTTTGCCGGGTACGGGGGCCTTGCTATATTTCAGCACCCTCTCGTTTTCCGTAGTGCTGACCAGGTCCGGGTTTGCCTTCACGAATCCCTCCAGCATTTCGTCCACTACGAGGGACGGGTCGTTGATTATTTTCTGCATGGCTTGTTGAGTGTTATGGATTTATGTGTCTAAGTTGATTTATTGGGCCTTGGCCTTGAGGAAGGATTCTTTCTCGAGCATGCGCATCTGGTCCACTTTCGGCTGTGACCCGCCTCCCTGGAATTCTGATTCCAGCCAGGCGTCGACTATCGTTTTCGCGAGTTCGCTGCCGATGACCCTTGCTCCCATGGTCAGGATCTGGGCGTCGTTGCTCTTGCGCAGTCTCTCGGCAGAGTAGACATCGTGGCAGACTCCGGCATATACGCCTTCGACCTTGTTCGCTATCATGGCCATTCCGAGGCCCGTTCCGCAGATGAGAATTCCGCGGCTGAAGCTGCCGTCCTGGATTTTCAGCGCCAGGTTGTATCCTATTTCGGGGTAGAACGCTCCCGGACGGGAGCCCAGGTAGTCGAGGTCTGTGACCTCCACTCCCCGGCTCTCAAGATGGGAGACTATTGTCTTTTTCAATGCCAGTGCGGCATCGTCGCAGTCAATTACGATTTTCATGTTGCTGTGTAATATGTTATGATTCATTATTTTCCGTCCGGAATCCTGAGTACCGCGTACAGTCCGTCCTTTGCCGAGTAGTCGCGGTTGAAGAGCTGCGGATAGTTCGTCCTGTTGGGAACCGGGTATCCGTTCTTCCAGGATCTGTCGTCAGTCAGCCCCCAGAATGTCACGCGGTCAATCTGGTCCCTGTGCTTGTAGAATATCCGGAAGAGTTCTTCGTACCTGTCGTTCAGCTGCTTCTCGACCTCCGGAGGAAGTCCGTCCTTGTAGGGGTCAAGGAAGACCTCGAACTCCTCGAGCTGGAACTGGGGCTCTGTCAGTGACTGTCCTATTATCTGTCCTTCCTTGGTGAGCGGCAGCACGTCTATGTCCATTTCGGTTATCATGACCTTGACGCCCAATGAAGCGAGCGTGTCGATTGCGTGCTCCACATATTCAGTCTTGGGGTAGTTGAGTCCCCAGTGTGCCTGAATACCCACACCGTCGATTCTGATGCCCTCGGCCTGGAGTTTCTTGACCATGGTCACAATACCGTCAACGTGTGAAGGCCTCCATACATTGAAGTCATTGTAGTAGAGTTCGGCATCCGGAGCGTACCTGTCGGCGAATATGAATGCATTGCGGACCACTTCGTATCCGTCACCGTCAAAGGCCTTGACCCAGCCCTGGTTCCTGTACTCTCCATTCTCGCCTATTATTTCATTGACGACATCCCATGCGTCAAGTCTTCCGGCATATCTCCCGGCTACCTTCTCTATATGCTCGCGCATGGTCTCAATGAGTTCTTCGCGGCTTTTCGGCTCGCCGTTTTCCCTGTACCAGTAGAATTCTGGCGTCTGGTTGTGCCATATCAGAGTATGTCCGAGCATCCACAGGTCATGCTCCTCTCCATATTCCACGAAAGCGTCCGCGGCCTTGAAGTTCCACACGTCCGGTTTGGGGTGTACCCACTCTGCTTTCATGTGGTTGCCGGGAGTGATTGCATTGAAGTGCTTGAGCAGAAGCTCTTCCGCTTCGGGGAAGCGTCCGCTGATTGTAAACGGGTCAATGGCACATCCGATTTTGAAGCAGTCGGCGTAGGCTTCCTTGAGTGAATCATGTTTCGGGGCAGGTTCCGCGCATGAGACGAGGAGTGCCGCGGTTGCCAAGGCTGTAATTATTGAGCTGGGTTTCATTGCGGTAGGGTATTATTGATGGTTTCTGAAAGTCCATTTTGAGTTGTCCGAGTCGAAGTCGAACTCGGCGAGTGTGGGGGTGCTGTCGGCGACGGCGACGAGAGCGAGCTGCTCATCGCATCCTGGTACTGCCTTAGGCATGATTCTGAAGGTGCCGTCGGTGAGCTGTTCGATTCTCCAGAGCTGTTCGTCGGCTCCAGAGAAGCCTCTTACTGCCTCGACTTCGCGGTCTGCGGTAGCGGTGAGGAACCTGTCGGTACCGGCGATGGCGATTTTGTAGTATGGTCCGCCGAGGTATCCGCCGGCATCAGGGACGGCGGTTATTTCCCAGCTCTGGTTGG
>CALUTT010000030.1 GCA_944323775.1 uncultured Bacteroidales bacterium | reverse complement strand
CGGTCATACCGGCCAGCTTGTGATACATCCTGAAGTAGTTCTGCAGAGTAATGGTCGCGAAAGTCTGGGTGGCACCCTCGACCTTGACGTTTTCCTTGGCTTCGACAGCCTGGTGGAGTCCGTCGCTCCAACGGCGTCCTTCCATGATTCGTCCGGTGGACTCGTCGACGATCTTGACCTTGCCGTCCATTATCACATAGTCCACATCCTTCTCGAACATGGCATATGCCTTGAGCAGCTGGCTGACTGTGTGCACACGCTCGCTCTTCAGAGAGAACTCGGCCCTGAGCTCATCCTTGCGGCGCTGCTTTTCTTCTGCAGACAGGTCGGAATGTTCGATCTCCGCCATGGAGTTGCCGACATCCGGAAGCACGAAGAAGTTGTCGTTCCCAACTGCATTGGCAAGCACATCATGCCCCTTGTCGGTCATGTCGACGGTATTGAGCTGTTCGTTGATCACGAAGTACAGAGGATCCGTCACGACAGGCATCTCCTTTTCGTTGTCCTGCATGTAATAGTTCTCTGACTTCTGGAGTATCACCTTGATTCCCGGTTCGGAGAGATACTTGATCAGAGGAGAGTACTTGGGCAGACCCTTGTGGGCACGGAGCAGCAGTTTGCCGCCTTCGGCCTCGTTGCCTTCGGAGATAAGTTTCCTGGCTTCATTGAGAGTCTGGTTGATCAGTGTCCTCTGGGCCTGGTAGAGTTTCTCGACATAGGGTCTGAACTCCATGAACTGCGCGTCGTCGGTCTCGTTCCTCTGGACAGGACCCGAAATGATCAAAGGCGTACGGGCATCGTCTATGAGCACAGAGTCAACCTCGTCCACGATGGCATAATGATGCTTGCGCTGTACGAGGTCATCCTCAGAGATAGACATGTTGTCACGCAGATAGTCGAAGCCGAACTCGTTGTTCGTTCCGAACGTAATGTCACTGTCATATGCCTTCTTGCGTGCACGCGAATTTGCAGGGTGTTTGTCGATACAGTCGACGGAAAGTCCGTGGAACATGTACAGCGGGCCCATCCACTCGGAGTCACGCTTGGACAGATAGTCGTTCACCGTAACCACATGGACGCCTTTTCCGGCAAGCGCGTTAAGGAATACCGGAAGCGTGGCGACGAGGGTCTTTCCCTCTCCTGTCGCCATCTCGGCTATCCTGCCCTGGTGCAGGGCGATACCGCCGACGAGCTGTACGTCGTAATGCACCATGTCCCAGGTAATCTCGTTTCCGCCGGCTACCCAGTGATTGTGCCAGACAGCCGTATCGCCGTCAATCTCGACAAAGTCATGGTTGACGCTGAGCGCACGGTCGAAATCCGTGGCCTTGACCCTGATCTCCGGCTTTTCCTTGAAGCGGCGGGCGGTGGACTTCACTATTGCAAACGCCTCGGGAAGAATCTCGTTGAGGCAATTCTCAATCGCCTCGTCCTCGTCCTTCACAAGTTTGTCAGACTCGCCTGCAAGCTTTTCCTTCTCGCTCACCGGAAGATCTCCGGCAAGTTCATTGCGTATCTCGGCAATTCTTGTCTCAAAGGGAGCCTCGACCTCGACAAGCTTCTCGCGCAGAGCTTTCGACCTCTCGCGGATGGCGTCATCGCTGAGAGAGTCTATCTCGGGGTAAGCGGCAAGAATCTTTTCAAGAATCGGTTTGATGGCCTTGTAGTCACGTTCGGCCTTAGACCCGAAAATCTTGCCTATAAATGTTGTTAATGACATTTCTGCTACATTTTTAATATCTTACAAATATAAAAATATTTGTCGTATCGACCAAACGCCGGCTGCGAAAACCATACCGTTCCATGACAGCAGTGACAGTCTGACACAAAAGAACCCGCAGGAAGACTTCCCGCGGGTTCCCGGTAATACCGAACCAACTAACGCTGTACTCTACTTTTTGTTGCGCTCCCTCCAGAGAGCGGTCATGTCCTCAAGCGTCTTGCCCTTGGTCTCAGGCACCATCCTCCATACGAAGACGGCGGCAAGAATACACATCAGGCAGTAGATACCGTAGGTAAATGACGGGCTCCAGCTGTAAAGCGGAACGAAGGTAGAGCTAACGACGAAATTGGATATCCACTGGAAAGCCACCGCAATGGCAACTGCCGCGCCTCGGATCGTGTTCGGGAATATCTCGGATATCAGAACCCAGCAGATAGGGCCCCAGCTGAACATGAATGAAGCGGAGTATACCATTATGCTGATCACGCCGATAACTCCGGGCAGTGAAGGAAGAGCGGCCGAAAGCAGGACTCCCAACGCACCCAAAGCCATACCCAGAGAGCCGGTGATGAGCAACGGCTTTCTTCCGAGTTTCTCGACGGTGAAAATGGCTACCAGAGTAAATGAAATGTTCACAATTCCCATGAGTACGGTCTGGGTCATGGGGTTGCCCATTCCCATAGACTCGAAGATGCGTGGAGCGTAGTACAGAACGGCGTTGATACCGACAATCTGCTGGAACACGCTCAGCATGATGCCTATGAAAATGACCACGAAACCATAAGCCAGAAGTTTCTCCCTCTTCTCCGTAACGGTATTCCTGATTTCCGCAAGAGTCTCGCGGGCCTTGGTCTCGCCATTGATCCTGGCAAGTACGGCAAGAGCCTTGTCCTCACGTCCGCTCATCGCAAGATAGCGGGGAGTCTCAGGGACGAACAGAATCAGGAGAGTAAACAGAGCGGCGGGGACACACTCGGATCCGAACATGAGCCTCCACCCTGTCGTCACGCTCCAGTTGCCGTCCTGCATCAGCGCGTCGGTGTTGACGATGCGGTTGATGCCCTCCGCAAGAGATTCCATCTTGGGAGCAATGTGGTCTCCGAGTATCATCAGATTCACGAAGTAGACCACGAGCTGGCCAAAGATTATGGCAAACTGGTTCCATGACACGAGCGAACCGCGCTTGTCTGCAGGCGCAACCTCGGCAATGTACATAGGGCATATGGCTGAAGCAAGGCCTACACCAACGCCACCCAGCACACGGTAGAAGTTGAAAGCCCACCAAAGGGCAAAGGACGGCTGCCCCTTAGGGAAGAAGAGAAACTCGGGATAATAGGATCCAAGGGCACTCAGGAAAAAGCAGACGCCGGCTATGAAAAGGCTGCGCTTGCGCCCAAGCCTGCCGGCCATCAATCCGGAGATGGCGCTGCCTATGATACATCCAAGCAGCGCACTTGAAGAAGTTATCCCGTGCAGGAAATCGGTGTAGACGAAGTCTTCGGCACCCATGAAGAATGCCTGAAGACCCCGCTCAGCACCTGATATAACGGCGGTATCATACCCGAAGAGCAGACCGCCAAGCACAGCAACCAGGACTATGCCGAACAAGTAGGTTTTTGAGCCCCTATCCTGCATCGGTCCAGACTGTTAGATATACATGTTGACAATAGCCTCGTACAGCTCCTGCTTGCCGCTGGTCTGCTTGGGCTCGCCATTGTTCCTGGCGTAGTCGACAACCTGCTCGAGGGTAAGCTTGCCGTCCTCGAAGTCCTTGCCCATGCCTGAGTCGAAGGATGCGTAACGCTCCTTGAGCATTGCAGGGATAGGAGACTTCTCGAGAACGTCGGCTGCTGAAAGCAGTGCGCGTGCCATGACATCCATGCCGGAAACGTGGGCGATGATGATGTCCTCGAGGTCGGTAGAGTTACGACGGGTCTTTGCGTCGAAGTTGGTACCGCCGACAAGACCGCCTGCCTTGATGATAACCATCATGGCCTGGGTAAGCTCATAGATGTCGATAGGGAACTGGTCGGTATCCCAGCCGTTCTGGTAGTCACCGCGGTTGGCGTCGATTGAACCGAGCAATCCGGCATCGGCAGCGCACTGGAGCTCATGCTCGAAGGTATGTCCGGCAAGAGTTGCGTGGTTCACCTCGATGTTGACCTTGAAGTCCTTGTCAAGTCCGTGAGCGCGGAGGAAACCTGCAACGGTCTCGACATCGACGTCGTACTGATGCTTTGTAGGCTCCATCGGCTTAGGCTCGATAAGGAATGTTCCCTTGAAGCCCTTTGAGCGTGCGTAGTCGCGTGCCATCTTGAGCATTGTGGCCATATGCTCCTTCTCACGCTTCATGTCAGTGTTGAGAAGGCTCATGTAGCCCTCGCGGCCGCCCCAGAATACGTAGCACTGTCCACCGAGCTCGATCGTGGCGTCAATTGCGCTCTTGATCTGAAGCATGGCGCGGGCAGCAACGTCGAAGTCAGGGTTCGTTGAAGCACCGTTCATGTAGCGCTTGTTGCCGAAAACGTTTGCAGTACCCCACAGAAGCTTGATTCCGGTCTCGGCCTGCTTCTGCTTTGCATATTCTACGATAGCCTTGAGGTTTGCCTCGTACTCCTGTGCAGTCGCAGCCTCGTCGATGAGGTCTACATCATGGAAGCAGTAGTACTCGATGCCGAGTTTCTGCATGATCTCGAATCCGGCATCCATCTTGTTCTTGGCTCTCTCGAGAGGGGTGGCGCCAGTGTTCCAGGGGAAAGTCTTGGTGCCGCCGCCGAACTGGTCTGCGCCCTCAGCGCAGAGAGTGTGCCACCAGGCCATGGAGAACTTGAACCAGTCCTTCATCTTCTTGCCCGCGACAACCTGCTCGGGGTTATAATAATGGAATGCGAGAGGGTTCTTTGAATCCTTGCCTTCAAAAGGAATTTTTCCCAGATTAGGGAAGTACTCTTTGTTTGCCATTTTAAAAATGATTTATTGGTTATGTTGTACTGAACTGATAATTCATTTGCCTTCGACGGAAAGCTCGACCTCCTTCTTCCAGCGCATATAAGCCTCTTCCAGAGGTTCCTTCCACTCGCGTACAGGCTCGATTACGTCAAGCCTTTCCAGCGTGGAGAACGCCTCTTCGGAAGACTTGTATATTCCTGCGCCGAGGGCCGCTCCCCTGGCCGCTCCCAGTGAACCGTCCGTATCGAAAAGTTCGATGCGGGCGCCGCAAAGGGTTGCCAGCGTACTGCGGAACAGCGGGCTGAGGAACATATTGGCCTTGCCGGCACGTATTACGTTGGGGTGAAGCCCGAGATCCTTCATGATGTCAATGCCGTAGCGGAACGAGAATGCGATTCCTTCCTGCACAGCCCTGAGGATATGAGCCTTCCCGTGACGCACGAGGTCTATGCCTGCAAGTTTCGCGCCTACGCACTTGTTGACAAGCACCCTTTCGGCTCCGTTGCCGAAAGGAAGCACGAACAGCCCGTCGGATCCGACGGGCGCGGTGGCGGCAAGCTCGTTCATCTCGGGATATGACAGTTCCGGGGCGATGTTCTTGTGCGCCCAGGAATTCATGATTCCGGTACCGTTGATACACAGCAGAACTCCGAGCCTGGGCTCGTCACTGTCCGTAACATGCAGGAAAGTGTTCACTCTTGACTGTGGATCAGCCTTGGGAACGTCGGTGACTCCGTATACCACACCGCTCGTTCCGCCTGTTGCAGCGATCTCGCCGGGCTTTAGAACATCCAGCGAGAAAGCGTTGTTCGGCTGGTCTCCGGCCCTGTATGAAACAGGGGTACCCTCGGGAATACCGAGCAGGGAAGCCACGCCGGCGGTCGTACGCGCCTGGACTCCAAGAGCAGGCACTACAGTCGCGAACTTGTCTTTGCCTATGCCGTAGTAGTTGGCCACGAAATCCGCCCTGCAGTTGTTCTTGAAATCCCAAAGGATACCTTCTGACAGGCCGGTTGCAGTAGTGGTGACTTCCGATGTAAGCAGATAAGCGATGTAGTCTCCGGGAAGCATGAACTTCCAGATCCTCTCGTACACTTCCGGTTCGTTTCTCTTGACCCATGCCAGCTTCGAAGCGGTGAAGTTGCCGGGAGAATTGAGCAGGTGTGACATGCACTTCTCGTAACCGATGCCGGCAAGAGCCTCGGCTCCGACCTCGACTGCTCTCGAGTCGCACCATATGATGGAGTTGCGGACAGGCTTGCAATCCTTGTCAACGGCCACGAGCCCGTGCATCTGGTATGAAATACCGATGGAAGCGACTTTCGACATGTCGTGCGTGGCAGCCATCTGGGTGACACCGTCGCAGAGATAGTTCCACCATGACTGCGGGTCCTGCTCGGCCCAGCCCTTCTGCTCAGCAATGATGGGGGCCTCGACCTTGGGATTGGTGGACGAACAAACGCATTTGCCGCTTTCTATGTCCAGCAGCGAGACTTTAACGGATGAAGATCCGACATCAATTCCGAGTGAATACATCTCAAATTGTGGTTTTAGCTTCCAAAATTAATAAAAAAATCCTATATTTGCAGAAAATCTCTGAGATTATTGCAGGATTAGCACATCGGTAGTGCATTGGCTTCCCAAGCCAAGGAGGAGGGTTCGACTCCCTTATCCTGCTCAAAGACAGGTTCTTCTGCAACCGCTGATCACTTGTTCATTGATTCAGCGACCTTCTCGCAGGCAATAGACAGCATCACATACCCGGGCACGGTCCTGGTGCAGCATTCGTTCTCACCCCAGTGGAACGGATAGTCGTCCTTGTTCTCCATGAAGTCAGGCTCGAGCAGCAGCAGACCGGGAACGATTCCTCCAGGGATAACTGTATAGTCCGCCCTGTTGTTTCCGTATGCGACCTTCTTGGTGTTGACGCCGACAGAGTTCACGAAAGAGACATTTGAATAAGGATGGCATCCGTACAGATAGTTGAGTCCGCGCAGCACGAGATCAGGATCGATCATGTCAGGGAAATATTTCCATACCTGGTAGTTGCTGTAGGCCCATGAGATGACACCTTCGTTTCCACCCCAGCCGCTGCCGGTGATGGGAACCCCGTAAGGAGTGCTCTCGGCGGTCTTCATGGCATACTCCACATATGCAGGTACTGCCTTGCGTACTTTCTCGCGGAAAGCGTTGTCCATGTACGGATAAAGCATCAGCGCCGTGGAGATGTTCACTCTGCGCGAGCCGTCGGCGGCAGCAGGAGCTCCCGTGGCAGCCTCAAGTTCCTTCTCGACTGAATCCATGAAATACTGCTTGTATGAGTCGTCGCCGGTGGAGAGCCAAAGCTGGATGGCGGCACGTGCGCGCGAGTCTCCGAAGCGCGAATTCCTGGACGAGCTCGCAGCTTCCTTGTTGTACTTGTTCCACAGCATGAGCGCATTGTCCAGGCTACGCTGAGCCTCTTCGGGATAGTAGTCCTTGAGAGTCCTGTATGCCGCGGCAAGGGCGGCTACCGTAGGCATGGTTCCGGCAGGAGAGAAGTTGGAAGTGAACACAAGCCTGTCGTCCGGAGTGCCCGAATATTTTCCGTCATTCTGGTAAGGCTCCATGTCAGGATTGTAGATGTAGTTGTCAGTGATCGTTGATCCGTCACCGAGATGATGGTACTGATAGAGATTTCCCTGGACAATACCCTGGCTGACGAAGCCTATGTTTTCGACCTGAGCATTGACATTCAGGGAGCCGTGCATGATCTGCTGTATCACGTCGGGAACGCCGTCCGGACGGTGGATATCCACAAACTGTGTGCTCTGGTCAATGAAAGTCTGGTCACGCTCGGGGGCGAAAGTCTCCCAGAGAGTGCTGAGGTCCGAGGTCATTCCGACTACTGTCCCGCCCTGGATGTCAAAGTCGCCGGCGTCATACCAGCCGCCCACAGCGAGTCCCGGGATGTGTTCGAGAGAAGAGTACTTGGTATTGGTCACAGGTCCCTGGGTGTACCCGTCAAACTGCTCATAGTTTACAGGAGCCTGCAGGGCATCGTCCCTGTGTGAATTTCCGTGCCAGGTGCGGTAGCCCTCATTAACCTCCATATGGTCCATCTGGACAGGAAGCCATACGTCCATCGTGGTGTTCCACTTGCCCGCATAGACATCCTTGTTTACCGGGAAGCTGTTGGTCTTGACATCGCCGTAGCTGATATAGTAGACACCGGGCTCTGTCACCTCGGAGAAATCAATTGTGGCGTAGTTGTATCGGCCATAGAAAACGCCCCATTCCTTGACAGGCGCCTTCATGACCTCGATGCTGCGGCCTGAATCGTCCACCTTGTATATGCCGGCGCTCGCAAGGGGCTTGTCGTTGCGGTCAAGCTCCACGACGGCGACTTTCTTCTGAGCAGGAGTATACCCTATCTGCGAGAACCCGACATTGGGCTTCCTGATCCAGTCGGGATCGTATGAAGACTCGAGATACCACTCGACTACAGTTCCGGTCTTGCCGGCAGGAAGCAGTGTCCTGGCAACAAAGGTTCCGTTCTGGGCAAGGACACGTCCGTCAAACAGATAAAGATCGCTGTCAGAGGATATCAGCACGCGCAGGTTCTCGTCTTCGGGAGCCATGACGAGCTTGTGGCCCTCGGCAATCGGCTGGGGTTCGATGTACTCTCCCCTGCCCCTGTCGTTGAAAGTAGAGAGTCCGTAGAACTGGGGCACCCTGTCAGAATAGGGGCGCATTCTGGTCTCGCTCGCAGGATAGTGCGGAAGTATCTCGGCCGATCCGTCCATCATGAAATTCTTTCCGAAATAGCTCGCCGGAAAGAATTCGAGATTCAATCCTGCCTTGCCGACAAGGAAATCGGGCACAGGCGAATCTAGAGCCACGCTGACAATGCACCCGTCACCTTCGGGACGTACGCTCAGAGTCGATTTGAAATCATACTGGGGATAATTCAGAACAACACTGATTGTCTGTGTGGCAGGATCGACAGTACGGCTCACGACCTCAGGATATATGTCCCACTGTTCCGGGGTGTCGGTAAGCCTGATTCCGCCTCCCGTAGCCACTCTCTGGCCACGGAGAATCAGTTCAAGGCCGGCCTTCTTCTCATCTGCAAAGATTCCGGCATAGTTGTTACTGTAGACAAGGACGTTGAATCCTCTGGTCTCGAAGTACTCTCGCTCGTTGAGCTTGAGTTCCTGTGCCGCCAGAGACCCGCCCAGAAGCAGGCCGGCAGTCACAGCGATAGTCGTCAATCTGTAGTTCATAAGCTCTATGTGTTGTTAATGTTGTGGTCAGTCTGTGACAGTCTGATGGAAAAAGTCAAAATCGGCGTATCCCCCGTTTCCGGAAGTCGAGTAGCAATAAAGGGCGGTACGATAGCCTGTAAAGTAATCCAGGGTGAACCTCATCTTGAGAGAATAATCGTATTCCTGCCAGTTCTCCCCGTCATATGAAGTGAGGACGGTGGCTGTGTCCGGTTCAGTCAGATCACCCTCTTCAGGTGTGAAGGTATAGTCAATCCTGAGCCAAACTGTGTCATTTTCGAGTTTCTGACGTGATTTCTCCACATCCTTGTTCATGCGGCTGTTCTCGCGCAGGACAAGATACTTCCCGTCCGGGCCGCATTCAACGCCAATGCAGCAGTTCGAACTCTGGAAAGCACATATTCCAGCCCTGTCGCCGGGTTTCAAGGCAGACGCGTCAAGCTTTACCACTACTGAGCTTGCAGGGCCGACCGTCCTCTGGGTCAGACTGTTGCGTGCCTGGGCAATTCCCTCTACCGCTTCTCCGGAATAGAGTCGCATCCAGCCGGGTCTTTCGGTCAGCGACCACCGGGAATCATCCGGCTTGTGGTTCCACTGCCATACAAGTGCGAGTTCTTCCGAATCAAACTCGTCGCTGGACCATACGTATTCTTCGCCGCCGTATGGAAGATTCACCGTAACCTCCTTCATTGGAACAGTATTGTCGCCCATCACAGGCCAGCCGTCAACCCACTTGACAGGCTGGATGGTCGGAATGCGCCCGACGGCACCGTGATCCTGGAACATTATCGCATACCAGTCACCGTACTGGGTATCGACGATGGCACCCTGGGCAACGCCGTCAGAGCGTCCGTCAAATGCACCCTCGAGCACCACCTTGCTTTCATACTCCCCGAGAAGATCCTTGCTTCTCCAGCACGTCTCGCGGCGGACACCTCCTGCGGGCCAGTCAATCTCGATGACATAGTAATAGTCTCCGATATGATATACGTGGGCTCCTTCAGCACGAAGGCCGAAACCCTCTCTGGGAGAGCTTATCAGCAGAGTGTCCACTCCGTCCTTCTTGATTGCGGAACCGTCAGGCTCGAGCTCGGTGATGTAAAGGTCGCCGTTGCCCCAGACAAGATACAGGCGTCCGTCATCGTCAAATAGCATCGATGCGTCATGCATGGGCCTTTCGATAACTGTCCTGCTCCACTTTCCGTTCTCGATGTCGTCTGTGGTGTAGACGTATGTCTTGCGCTGGTCGTTGGCTATGAAAAGAGCATAGTACAGACCATTCTCATACCTCAGCGAGGTGGCCCACTGGCCCTTTCCGTAGGCATTGGCCCCGTTTCTGAGATTATAGACGTCATCGTCCTCCAGCACATCATATACATAGTTCACGATTCTCCAGTGGACGAGATCCTTGGAGTGCATGATAGGAGCACCGGGACAATAATACATCGTGGTGCTCACCATATAGTAGTCATCCCCGACACGTATCACGTCACTGTCGGGAATATCGGTATAGGTGATGGGGTTTACCGCCACCTGACTCCCTTTCTGCTGGCTGCATGCCGCCAGGCATAACAGCGCCAGCATAGAAATGATGATTTTTACTTGTTTCATATTTACAGACAGTTAAACCAGTTATCGTATATTTCAATATTCTACGGCATACATCCCTATCGTCGTGCCGGTAAAGCCCCCCGCATTCGCTGTAGAAAGGAACCTTGCGGGAACATTGGCAGCCAGCAGCCTGGAATCCTTGCCGTTAGGCGCGTAATAGAAGTCAAACGCGGTTCCTGAAGACTCTATCCTGAGTTCCACGTAACGCACGGACTGTCCCAGCGGCTCCGATGCAAGCACCGGATTGCCCTGCTCAGAAGTTGACAGGCAAATGTGCGCGGTACCGTCGATATTGCGTACGTTCAGGAAATAGAAATGTCTCTCATCCTTGAAGAGAAGCATTCCGGCAGCCTGCGAGACCGTCGCAGGAGAGAAATACATCTTTACGGACGCCGAGAAAATGTGATGCTGGATCCTTCGCAGAACGGCAGACGGCACAGCCATCTGCCCCACCCGTGAGGCAGAACATCTCAGCATAAGGTATCCATCGCATTCCGAGAGCGAGTACTTGTCCTGCGCCGGTCCCCTCAGTGTCATCCATCCATACGCAAGCGAATCCGCGTCAAAGCCGTCATGCACGCTGAAATTGCCGAAGGTAACATCAGCACCTCTTTTTGCTCCGGGGTGGCAGACGATCATTGCAACCTGTTCCTTCTTTTCCGTAATAACAGGGAATCCGTCATCGGTCCACCTTACCGGCAGCATGAAGGTCTCCCTGCCGAGATTCTCAAATCCACCCACATAGGGGCGGCAGGCGAGAAAGACCGCCCACCAGTTCCCGTCAGGACCCTGGATCAGGTCCGCATGGCCCGCACAGGTCACAGGATTGACCCGGTCATATTCAAGGTCTCTCTGCGTAAGGATAGGGTTTCCGTCCCAGGGCTCATACTTTCCCATCACTTCACGGCTCCTGAAAATCACCTCGGAATGCCCTTCCTCAGTTCCTCCTTCCGCAGCCATCAGGTTATACCAGCCATTTATCTTGTACAGATGAGGGCCTTCTATCCACACGGGATTGTCTTCGGGTCTCGCACCTTTGTTGACGATTATCTTGCGCTCGCCCACAGTGCAGTCATTCTCTACATCATACTCCACTATGCGTATCGTACGGTGTCCGTCATACTCAGGCTTTCCGTCAGGAGCATCGTCGTTGTTGACAATATAGGCCCGTCCGTCGTCATCAAAGAATATCGAAGGGTCTATGCCCTGTACCTGCGGAAGCATAATCGGATCGGACCACTCTCCGAAAGGATCCTTCGTCTTAACGACGAAATTCCCTGCCCCGACATTAGTCGTAAGCATGTAGTATGTCCCGTTGGCGGGATTATACTCGATGGCGGGCGCAAAAATACCGCCGCTGACATGCTGTCTGTCAAGGTTCACCAGCTGGGACGGCCTGTCAAGGACATTGCCTATCTGCTTCCAGTTCAGCAGATCCCGGCTGTGGAAGATAGGGACTCCGGGAAAATAGCTGAAAGTCGAAGTGACCAGGAAATAGTCGCCCTTCCCGTTCGTGCATATGCTCGGGTCGGAATACCAGCCGGGAAGAAGAGGATTATAGGCCATGTCCTCGTCATGAAGAGGATTCTCAATATAGAAATTATCCTTTCCCTCATAGGTGAACTCGTCGAACAGTGCAGTCCCGTCAGGGACAGAAACGCAACACGATGACAGCTGCGCTGCAGCTGCCACCGTGAAAGCGATCCGAGAAAATAGTTTTTTCATTGTATCCTTAAGGATTATCATTCAAATGTCATCCAGTCTATCTCGACATCTCCGGACGTGACGGTCGCGCGGACATAGTTGATTCCGGTCACGGCCTCGTCCATCGGTGCGGTAACGACGGTCCACTCGGAAGAAGCGGGCACCTTCACGTGTGAGAAGGACTTGTTCTCTTCAGCCGACAGAGAGAGTTCGGCGCCAGCCTTAGAGCGTACCCTCATCTTGACGCTCTCGGGAGACTTGTCACCGAAATCGATATCCTCATACTCGACCCAGGTCTCAGGCCTCGGAAGGCAGACAAACCATCCCTCGAAGGGATCATCCACGTTGAGGAAGTCAACGAAAGTGCCGCCGCCGCTAAGGAAGCTGTAGCGGTCTATCTGAATTGTTGATCCCGCAGGGCTTATGCCGACACCGCGAAGCGTGGGAGTTACAGGGAGTATTGTCCCGTCTTCGTTGAAAATCACTTTGTCGATGCGGGCAGAACGGTTCTTGTCGAACTGGGGAGAGTAGTCGTTATGGTGATAGAAAAGATACCACTCCCCTTTGTACTCGACGAGCGAGTGGTGGTTGGTCCAGCATGCTGAGGGAGACTGGGCCATGATGATTCCCTTGAACTCATAAGGTCCGAGCGGGTTGTCACTCATGGCATACGCAAGGGTCTCGGTTCTGTCCTGAACCCAGGGATATGTAAGATAGAACTTTCCGTTCCTCTCGAAAATGAAAGGACCTTCCTTGAAACCGGCAGGGAGATTCTCGTCGAGACGGACGGACTCGCCCTCTATTTCAAGCATGTTGTCCTTGAGCTTGGCACCGCGGAGTCCCATGCCCGACCAGTAAATGTAAGAAGTGCCGTCGGAGGCATTGAGAACGCAGGGATCAATTCCGCCTACACCCTCGATAGGCTTCTCCTGAGGCGTGAAGGGTCCGTAGGGCTTGTCGGCGATGGCAACGCCTATCGCAAAGCCGCGGCCTTCCTTAGGAGCGTTCGGAAAATAGAAATAATACTTTCCGTTCTTGTATACGCAGTCCGGAGCCCACATGGAGTATCCTTCGGGATTCCCCCAGGGAACATTTTCCTGACTCAGTATGACCCCGTGGTCTGTCCAGTTCATAAGGTCTTCTGAAGAGAAGACGTGATAGTCTGCCATTGAGAACCATTTGCGTTCAGGCTCAACGGGGCTGATTATGTCATGAGAGGGATAGAGGTAAACCTTACCCTCGAAAACACGGGCCGTGGGATCAGCCGTAAACTGGTCTCTGATAATAGGATTCTGTGCGCACAGAGCCGGAGCGAGACCGAGAGCAAGCGCCGATATGGCAATCAGTCGTCTGTTTGTCATTTGTCTTTATTGATATGTTGGTTGTTTTTACTTAAGTATGATTCTGTCCTTGAGGACGAGTTTGTCTCCGCTGTCGTCTACGTTCCAGAGCTGGGGTTTGCGTGGTCCGTTGCCCTCTGCATGGTGAACCACATAGAGCAGCTTGCCGTCAAACGTGCGGAAGAGCATGCCGTGGCCGGAGTTGTTGGAGAGGAAGGGCTCGGGTTCCTGCACCCAGGGTCCGTCGATCGTCCCCGACTCGGAATAGCATACCGCCTGCAGGTAACGGTCCTTGCCCCATGTAGACCACAGCATGCCGAGCT
>CALUTT010000029.1 GCA_944323775.1 uncultured Bacteroidales bacterium | reverse complement strand
GTCAATTATCATCGGGCCATAAAGCTTTCGGTGAGCCAAAATTATAACCCGCGTCTGAAAGCATTGTGCCGCAAATTATGGATATTGTCCATAAAAAATGAACAAAAGTCATAAAAAACGGAAAAATGTACGTTTCTGATCTTTAAATGTTGCCGCTTTGTGTTGCGTTTTTCGGGTCAGTAACCCATTTTTGCGAAAAACTGATGCGCTATGAACGACAAGTTATATGACAAGTATGCCCTGCTTGCCGAGATGATCGAGACCGGAAAGGTCTATCTCGACCCTTCGGTTGATTTCGGACATCTGTGCCGCAGTCTCGGCGTGCGCGCGGCGGCGATGGACGCCCTGTTCCGCCGGGAGCTTGGCATGGGCGGTGACGAGGTTCTCTCGGCATACAGGAGAATGGCCTTGGAAGAGGTTTCCATGCTGCATTGATTTATTGGCTGATATGCTTGTTATTCGCCGCCTTTTTTATTAGATTTGTGAATTCCGCGTCGAGAAATTGAATTTTTTTATAATTAATAATGCTGAAATGAAAGAATACACTACAAAAGAAATCCGCAACGTGGTCCTTCTCGGTGCTACCAAGGCCGGCAAGACCACGTTGTCTGAAGCGATGCTCTTCGAGGGCAAGGTAATTGACAGGCGAGGTTCGGTGGAGGAAAAGAATACCGTTTCCGACAACAGCGAACTCGAGAAGATAAACCAGAGATCCATCTATGCGACTCCGCTGTATGCGGAATTCCTGGGTGCCAAGGTCAATTTCATAGATGCTCCGGGAGCCGATGACTTCGTGGGTGGAGCGTATTCCGCTTTTTCCGTATGTGACTGCGGCGTCCTCGTGCTTAACGCCCAGCAGGGAGTTGAAGTTGGGACCGAGAATTTCCTCCGTCTGGCCGCAGACCACAAGCTTCCTCTGATTATTGCGGTGAACCAGCTCGATTCGGACAAGGCCGACTGGGAAGCCGTTCAGAATTCGATCAATGCCGCCGTCGGGTCAAAGGCTGTATATGTGCAGTTCCCTGTCAATCCCGGTCCCGGGTTCGACGGCTTTGTGGACACTCTGATGAACAAGTATTATCACTTCAAGGATTCCAACGGAACCCGCGAGGATCTTGACATTCCCGCGAATATCGCCGATACTGCGGCTGAAGTCCGTCAGGAACTGATTGAAAAGGCGGCCGTGTACGATGACGGCCTTATGGAGAAGTTCTTCGATGCCGGAAACCTCACCGAGGACGAGATACGCAAGGGCCTGAACATCGGCATCGTGGCGGGAGATGTTTATCCTGTGTTCTGTACGAGCGCGAAGAAGGATATAGGTGTCAAGAGGCTGCTGGAGTTCATCAAGAACGTGGCTCCCGCCCCGAAGTGTGACGAAAAGGGCGCAACGTCCCTGTTCATATACAAGAACGATGTCGAACCGCACCTTGGAGAAGTGTCCTATTTCAAGGTAATGAGCGGCGATGTCACTCCCGGAATGGATCTCGAGGATCCTGTCTCCGGCAACAAGGAGCGCCTTTCGGCTATCTACGCCGTCGCCGGCCAGAAGAAGGAGTCGGTGAATGTGCTGCATGCCGGTGATCTGGGATGTACGGTAAAGCTCAAGAACGGAAGGTCAAACATATCGCTTTCACTGCCCGGATCGGGGATAGTAAACGAGAAGATCGTATATCCGGCCCCCAAATACCGTTGTGCAATCAAGGCCAAGGTACAGCAGGAGGAGCAGAAGCTCGGAGACGCCCTCAAGAAGATTTCCGCCCAGGATCCTACCGTTATCGTGGAATATTCGAAGGAACTGCGCCAGACCATACTGAGCGGAAACGGCGAGCAGCATATCAACATCGTCAAGTGGCGTCTCAACAATGAGTTCAAGGTTGAAGTCGAACTCTTTGCCCCGAAGATCCCGTACCGCGAGACTATCACCAAGACGGCCGTCGCGACTTACAGACACAAGAAACAGTCCGGAGGCGCAGGACAGTTCGGAGAGGTTTCCCTGCTCATATGCCCTTACGAGGAAGGAGTCGAGGCGCCGAAGAGCTTCAAGATAAACGGAAAGGACCAGGTCATGAACATAAAGAGCCAGGAGTCCTACGACCTGGAATGGGGCGGGAAACTCGAGTTCTACAACTGTGTCGTCGGCGGAGCGATTGACGCACGTTTCATGCCTGCTATCCTCAAGGGTATCAACGACAAGATGACCGAGGGGCCTCTGACAGGTTCATACGCACGCGATATCCGTGTATATGTGTTCGACGGAAAGATGCATCCCGTAGATTCGAACGAAATTTCGTTCGTCCTGGCGGCTCGCAATGCCTTCAAGGAGGCGTTCAGACAGGCTGGCCCCAAGATCATGGAGCCTATCTACAATGTCGAGATCATGACACCGGTGGAATACCAGGGTGCGTGCATGTCCGATATCCAGAACCGTCGCGGCGTACTTGGGGAAATAGGCTCCGACAAGGGCTTCTCCGTTCTCAAGGCAAGGGTTCCGCTCGCTGAACTTTACCGTTATTCTACGGCTCTAAGTTCCCTGACTTCCGGAGCTGCCACTTTCAAGATGGAGTTCGCCGACTACCAGCCCGTACCTGCTGATGTCCAGACCAAGCTGCTTGCCGAATATGCTGCAGCTGAGACTGCCGACGAATAACAGTACAGCAGAAAGATTCTTCGTGAAGCCCGGGAAAAGCTGTCCCGGGCTTCGCTTTTTATGGGGGTGGGGTATAAAAAAGCCCCGCAGCAAAGCTGCAGGGCCATGCGGAGAGGACGAGATTCGAACTCGTGGTACGGTATAACCCGTACGTCGGTTTAGCAAACCGGTGGTTTCAGCCACTCACCCACCTCTCCAGATCCTCCGCCGCGTGGGTACTCGGCGGGAGGACAAAGTTACAACAAAAACTTTGTTTTGCAAAACTATTTGAGCAGTGAATAAATCTTGTTGCTTACGTCACTGTTCTCCTGTACACCAGAGAATTCCCTTGAACGAGGTCCGTAGGCAAAAAGCGGGACCATCATCGGAGAGTGGCCTTTCGATGCGAACACAGTGCGCACGAAACCGTCATCCGGAGTGGTCTGGGTGAGCGTTACTGCTCCGGTCTCGTGGTCGGCACTGATTATCACGAGCGTGTGTCCGTCCTTTTCGGCAAAGCGTATAGCTTCCTCGACGGCTTTATCGAAGTCCAGCGTTTCCCAGATCATGCCGCTGCAGTCGTTGGCATGTTCCTGCTTGTCGATCCTCGCTCCTTCGACCATCAGGAAAAAGCCCTTTTCAGACCTGGCCGAGAGGTATTCGATGGCCATTCTCGTAGTGTTGGGGAGGTAGTCGCCCCTGTCTTTCGTGGCGACGGTCTCCGGAAGGTAGAGAAGCCTCTTGCTTTTCCTTATCGCAGCCGTGTCGTCCGGAGCAGATATGACCTTGAAACGAGCTTCAATCGCGTCCCTGACCCTGAATCCGAGACTGTTGAACCTGCTTATTGTGCCGGCCGACGCGAATGTGAGCTGACTTTCGGGCAGGTCCTCCCAGATTGCATCATATTCGCCTCTTGCTCCCTGGTGGGCGAAGAAGGCTGCGGGGGTGGCTCCGTGCAGGTCATCGGTAGAGAGGATCCCGCATGCATATCCGAGTTCCGAGAGCTTTTCAGGAAGGTTCTCCAGTTCGCTCAGATCGGGTGCGACCCCTATATAGCCGTTGTTCGTCTTCACTCCCGTGGCGTAGGCTGTCCCTGATGCCGCCGAATCCGTAGTGGTGTTGTTGGCCGACTGCGTGCGGACATATCCCATGGTCCTGAGGTTTGTCATGGTGAGACTGCCGCCGTTGGCATACATTGCCGCATTCACGGCCCCGCTGCCCATGCCGTCGCCGATCATTAGGATGATGTTGTGTATCTCCGCGTCGCTTCCGTCAATTTCGAATGATGGAGTGTATGTCTGCTGCCGGACGGCATAGCATTCCCCCGTCCATGCTTTGGTTTCCTGAGCTGTCTGCGCCTGGATGACGGCGCAGAAGGCAGCTGTCAGTGCAAGAAAAGTCGTAATTATGCGTTTCATGTATTTTGTCTTTTTTTTGTCTGGATCATTGTCCTATTTTACTTCAAGCAGAGCTCCGTTGTCCCTGACTACCGCAGCTTTCCATCTGTCGGTATATCCTGGCTGGGTAAGGCCCTCCGGGATGCCTTCGGAGTATTCGGAATGGAGGAAGCTCCCGTCCTCGGCCTGGGCCTTTACGTTTCCGTCGATGAATTTGACGAGGAGCAGCTCTTCAAGCCTGACCCATGATGCGAACTGGTCCATGGCAGTCGAAACGGTGTACTCCGTCATCATCCTGCGGGCTTTGGCTGTCTTTCCGCGCTCAATCATGCCGGCGAGAATCCCGTCCATCCGGGGTATGGCTGTCTCCATCTGGTAAGTTTCGAACTCGTCTGCAGCCTTCCTTGCCACCGGGGCCATCTGGTCATACATCTTGTAGCAGGCGTTTGCCACGCGGTTGCAGATCCAGAACTGGGATGTCGGGCTGTAGTGAAGCATGTCTCCGTTCCCGACCGCAAGGCACTCCGGAATCTCCCCTGTATTGACGTACACCGGTGTGAGGTATGACGTCGCGGCGTCGTCACAGCCGAACCACAGCAGCGCTCCGACTTCCCTGGGAAGGCTTCCTCTGGACTGTGCTACGAACCAGAATCCGGTCTGCTGGGTCGCAATTGCCCTTTCGTTGACATATGTCTTCCCTTCCCATTCGAATTCCATCGGTCTCCAGCGGTACGGAAGAGCGTTTCCTCCAGCACCGATGTCTGTAGTCATGTCCATGGGAGTACCCTCGAAATGGTCTCTCATCACATCTGCGACATCTTTCATCGTGAGTTTCCTTGACGGCTTGACGAAAAGCGGCATCTCTGAGTCGAGCTCGTATCCCATGGCGTAGTCGAGGTAGTCGTCAGCAGGCCTGCTGCAGAGCTGTCCGTCCTGAGTGAACGTGAAGACCCCGTCGCAGAGAATGTTGAATGCGCTCCATACCCTGGCCTCGCATCCTCTTGCCCCGCCGAAATTCAGGGGATTGTAGGCGTCGCGGAAGCTGAAGTCCTCATCCTCTCCGGAGAACCATCCCATCTCGCGGGCGAATTCGACCACATCGGGCGCATAGAGGCAGTTGTCGGGATCGTCGAGCGGGAAGGTTGTGATGCGGGCCTGGTTCGCGTGAGCGCAGATATATCCGTCAGGGATGCGCCTGGCTACCCATACGATGCCCTTGTTGCCGGGCCCCTTGCCGACGAGGTCCATTATCCAGGCCTCCTGCGGGTCTGCTATCGAGAAAGTCTCGCCGCTCGATGCGTATCCGTATGTGTTCGCGAGTTCTACTATTGTGTCGATCGCCTCTCTTGCCGTACGCGCTCTCTGGAGAGTTATGTAGATCAGCGACCCGTAGTCCATTATCGCCTTGTCATCGTAGAGTTCCTCCCTACCTCCCCAGGTGGTCTCGGCAATTACAAGCTGGTATTCGTTCATGTTGCCTACGGTCTGGAAAGTTGACGGGACCTGGGGAATTTCTCCGAGCGGCTTGTTGGTGTCCCATTCGCGTATCGCGAGCATGCTTCCGGGCTTGAATCTCGAAGCCGGGCTGAAGTACAGCTCCCCGTACAGAGTATGGGAGTCCGCGGCATATGACACCATGCTGGAGCCGTCCCTGCTGGCTCCGGGTGTAACGATTATGTTTGTGCAGGCTTCGGAATACTGCAGTGAGGATAGAGTCAAGACGGTGAAGAAAGTCAGAAATTTTCTCATTTTATCTTTTCTTTATTAAATTTGCGCTTTGTCATAAGATACAAATTTATGAAATTATTCGGTTTTTCGTTAGCTCTGTTTGCCTGTTTGTCTTTCACTTGCGGGCTTAATGCCCAGAATGCCGGGCAGGATGAGGACGCGAAACAGCTCAGGGAAGCCATCGATCAGCAGGTGAAGACATATACCGACCTGCTTGACCTCGAATACTGGCAGGTTTTCTATGTGGATTCGATAATGACGCATGACTACGGTGCCATGACCGCCGAACTCAAGGAACTTCAGGAGAGCAAGGTTACCAACTCTTCCGTCTACGAGATGATTCAGGACAAGTGGGCCGAGCAGATGTACAATGCATATCGCAAGGTGTTCAATGACGAGCAGTGGCAGAAGTATCTGAGGGCCGGAGCGGCCAGGGACAAGAAAGCCAGAGACAAAAGAGAGGCCAGGCGCGCCCAATAGGAGGAAAAGGGAATGATGACAAAGGAAAACATAGACAAGGTACTTGCCGAGCTCGGAGAGCTCAAGTGCAAGACACTCAAGGAAGTGGAGGAGGCCAGGGTGCGCTTCCTCGGCAAGAAGGGCGAGGTGACGGCACTCTTCGAGGAATTCCGCGGAATGGACAAGGAATTCAAGAAACAGTTCGGCCGCGCACTCAATGACCTGAAGCAGGCTGCCCAGGCCAGGATTGAAAGCCTGAAGGCTGACATCGGTCCCGAAGCGGGGGAGGGCGACACTGCTTCCGACCTCTCCATGCCGGGAGACTCCTTCGACCTGGGATCCAGGCATCCTGTCTCCATAGTGAGGCAGGAGATTGTCGATATTTTCCGCAAATTCGGCTACGACGTGGCGGAAGGTCCGGAAATAGAAGACGACTACCATGTATTCGAGGCCTTGAACTTCCCTCCGAACCATCCTGCCAGGGACATGCAGGACACTTTCTTCATATCCAGCGGACATCCCAACCCGCTGCTGCTGCGTACCCACACCTCAAGCGTACAGGTCCGCACTATGGAGACTCAGCACGTCCCGATACGTGTGGTCTGCCCCGGAAGGGTGTTCCGCAACGAGGCGATCAGCGCCCGTGCGCACTGTATCTTCCACCAGATAGAGGGACTCTACATTGACGAAGGTGTGACCTTTGCCGACCTCAAGCAGGCTATCCTGCTGTTCGCCAGGGAGATGTTCGGCCCCCAGACTCAGATACGCATGCGCCCGTCCTACTTCCCGTTCACCGAGCCTTCGGCCGAAGTCGACGTAAGCTGCAACATATGCCACGGCAAGGGGTGCAATGTCTGCAAAGGTACCGGCTGGCTCGAGATCCTCGGGTGCGGCATGGTGGATCCGAATGTGCTCGAGGCGAGCGGCATCGACTCCACGAAATACAGCGGCTTCGCGTTCGGAATGGGCCTCGAGAGAATCGCTATGCTCAAATGGAGAGTCAATGACCTGCGCCATTACTTCGAGAACGACATGCGCTTCCTCGAGGAATTCGACACCGTCGTATAGCCGTATGGAATTATAAGGGTCCCGCCCTTTTGACGGGGCGGGCCCTGTGTACTTGAAACCACGTTAAAAACAAGTGAAATGTCAAAATTCAGCACCAGGTTTTTGGTGATGGCCGTCGTGTTCACGGTCTGCCTCATCACTTCCAATTTTTTTGTACCCAGGGTCTGGCAAGTCGGATCCCTGCCGCTCCAGCTTTCAGGAGCCGTACTGCTGTTTCCCGTGTCCTACATCATCAACGACTGTCTTACGGAGGTCTACGGTTATCGCAGGGCGCGGCTTGTAATCTGGCTGGCTTTCGCCATGAGTGCGTTCGTCGCACTGATGTCAGGGCTTGTATGTCTGCTTCCGGACCCGCTTGACCCGGGAAGCAAGCCGGTCTCTGACAGCTTCAATTCTCTGTTCGCACTGGTCCCCAGGACGACAGTTGCCTCGCTGCTTGCCTTCCTGTGCGGATCTACACTCAATTCTCTTGTCATGAGCAAGATGAAGGTCAGCTCCCGGGGCCGTGCTTTCGGCGTCAGGGCGATACTTTCGTCGGTGGCCGGAGAACTGCTTGACTCCTGCATCTTCTTCCCGATAGTGTTCTGGGGGATCATGTCGACGGAATCTATACTGAAACTTGTCATTACCCAGGTGGTGGTGAAGACTCTCTACGAGCTGATAGTGCTTCCGCTCACCACTGTCTGTGTGAGATATCTCAAGCGCAAGGAACAGACGGATGTCTATGACGAGAACATATCCTACAACCCGTTCAAATTCAGCGACCTATGACAGATGACAGAAAAGGTGAGGGGCTGCATGCCCTGGGAGCCAGGACTGAATACAGGAGCGACTACGCTCCGGAGGTCCTTGAGACATTCGTCAACAAGCATCAGGGGAATGACTACTGGGTAAGGTTCAACTGCCCGGAATTCACTTCTCTTTGCCCGATCACGGGACAGCCTGATTTTGCGGAGATACGCATAAGCTATATTCCGGACGTCAGGATGGTTGAAAGCAAAAGCCTGAAGCTGTATCTGTTCAGTTTCCGCAATCACGGAGATTTTCATGAGGATTGCGTGAATACGATCATGAAGGACCTGATTGCGCTAATGGACCCTAAATATATCGAGGTAACCGGCCTGTTCACTCCAAGGGGAGGCATATCCATATATCCGTATGCGAATTACGGAAGGCCCGGCACCGTTTATGAAGAACTTGCAAGACAGCGGTTCGCTACGCACGAATAGTCTGCGAAATCGATGACTGTTTTTTAACCGGCTCAGCTTATGAGCCGGTTTTTTTCATATATTTACGTGACAAAGCTTAACACCCGGCAAAATGAAAAGATTTAGTGTATTACTTGCCATTCCTCTTTTGTGCATGGCAGCGCTGCCGTCTGCGGCGCAGAAGAAGCCTCTCGACCACAGTGTCTACGATTCCTGGGAGAGCATCGGCTTCATGAAACTCACTCCCGACGGAGAAATCGTCACTTATTCGGTCTCACCCCAGCAGGGGGACTCAAGGCTGTATCTGAAGAATCTCGTGACCGGTGCCGAGCTGGAGATAGACAGGGCCTCAAGGCTTTCGGTGCCTCTCGACGCAAAGTTGGCATACTGTATTATCTCGGCTCCGTACGACAGTACCAGGCAGGCCAAGATCGACAAGAAGAAAAAGGACGAGATGCCCAAGGATACCCTGGCATATGTCAATCTCGCTACCTTCGAAATAGAGAAGATTCCCGCAGTGTCGGCTGCATCTGCCGGCTATGCATCCGCTCCGTACATTTTCGCGACGAGCAGCGCCAAGTCTGGTTCGGGCGAGGGCAAGGCCCTGCTGGTCGTGAATACGGGTACAGGAGCCGTAGATACGGTCAAGAACGTTTCGTCGTTTGAGGTGTCCCGCAGCGGAGAGGAGCTTGCCGTAATTACCGGGAAAGACGACAAGGATTCGCTTTCAGTCAGTTCCGTGAAGCTTTATGACTTTGCCAGAGGCGACACCCTGACCCTGTCCGAGGGCTGCAAGTCATATTCCGGGCTTGACTTCGACTACAGCGGCGACAGGCTCGTGTTCCTCTCGACTGACCAGGAGCAGAAGACTGACGGTACGCCGGCACACTCTCTCTACCTTGCCGAACGCAAGACTGTGAAGAAAGCTACGCGCCGTGCGCCTGCCGTTACTGAAGTGAATGTGGTGAAACTTGTCGATTCCGAGTCTGACGCCATTCCCGAAGGCTGGGTCATCGCCTCCGGCTCCAATCCCCGTTTCTCGAATTCGTCTTCACGGCTTGTTCTCAACCTCAGACAGTATTTCCCTCCCAAGGACACCACCCTCGTCGATTTCGAGACGGCGTCTCTTGACATCTGGAACTGGGACGCACAGGTGCTCCCTCCCATGGACAAGGCCCGTCCTGTCCAGTTCATCCTTTCCGCGACTCTGGACCTCGACTCTCCTCAGAAGGAACTGATGGTCGTGTCGTCCGGCAAGAATGACAGGATCAATTTCGTGGATGGGGCGGATGCTGATTTCGCTCTCTCCTTCGATACGGACAGGTATGAACTTGACAATTTCTTCGCGCTTGACTCCAGACAGGACATCAGCGTCGTAAGCCTTGCGGACGGAAGCCGCAGGATGCTGCGTGAAGGAATCGCCGGCACTGTGGTCTGCTCGCCTTCCGGCAAATACCTTGCATGGTTCAACCCTGCCGACGGGCAGTGGTACTGCATAGACACGGCGACGGGAGCCGAGACGAACCTGACGAAGGGGACCGGAGTCGCCTTCTATGACGAGGATGACGACCATCCGGCAGGATACATCCCCTATGGCACGCCATACTGGATGGGAGATGACGAATTCCTGCTTCTCGAGGACAAGTATGACGTCTGGAAGTTCTCTCCTGACGGGAAGACTTGCCTGAACCTCACGTCCGGCGAGGGCCGCAGGACGGGAGTAGACTATACTCCGGTCCGTCTCACCGTGGTTACCGACCCGTATCTGTACCAGAACGACCGCAATCTTCCGCTCAAGGGCAGAATCGACCTTTCCGCCTTCTGCGAGGATGACTCGCGCAACGGCTATGCGTCAGTGCTTGCCGAGAAGCCCTCTGTTCCTGAAGGCTTCCTGGCGGAGAAAGGCTTCGGCTCTGTGGTAAGGGCTTCGGACGCAGAGGTCCTGGCTTACACCAAGGGGGATTTCAGACATCCGAGAGACCTGTACGTCGCATTCGGTGACTGGCAGGACGAGAAGCGTATTTCAAGCATCAATCCACAGCAGGCTGACTATCTGTGGGGTGACGTTCAGCTGGTCCGCTGGCAGGCCTATGACGGAACCGAGCTCAAGGGACTGCTCTACACTCCGGAGAACCTCGACACCGGGAAGAAGTACCCGATGCTGATCTATTTCTATGAGAAGAACGCGGAGACTCTCTACGACTACATATCCCCCGCTCCGAGCCGTTCAATAATAAACATCCCGTATTTCGTGAGCAACGGCTATGTGGTCTTCGTGCCTGACATCGTCTACGAAGTAGGACATCCGGGCGAGAGCGCATTCAACTGCATATGCTCGGGTGCCGAGCAGATGTGCAGCCGCTATCCTTTCATCGACAGCACAAGGATGGGAATCCAGGGCCAGAGCTGGGGAGGCTACCAGACGGCATATCTTGTGACCAGGACGGGAATGTTCGCCGCCGCAGGTGCCGGAGCTCCTGTGGGCAACATGACGAGCGCCTATGGCGGAATCCGCTGGGAGTCCGGAAGCAGCCGCATCCCTCAGTATGAATACGGCCAGAGCCGCATCGGCAAGAGACTCTGGGACGAGGGCGGGCTTGACCTCTACATAGAGAATTCTCCCGTCTTCTTTGCGCCCAACGTGACTACTCCCGTGTTAATAATGCACAATGACGCTGACGGGGCGGTTCCATGGTACCAGGGCATAGAGTTCTTCATGTCGCTGCGGCGCCTGGGCAAGCCGGCATGGCTGCTCGAGTACAATGACGAGCAGCACAACCTTTCGGAAAGGCGGAATGCCAAGGATCTCTCCGTGCGCCTGCAGCAGTTCTTCGACCATTACCTCAAGGGAGAGCCGATGCCGGCCTGGATGAAGTACGGGATCCCGTATTCCCGCAAGGGCAGCTATTTCGGCTTTGAATACGTCGAGTAGCCCTTGCCGGACGGCAGTGTTGGTCAAGGTCCCGGAAAGGCAATCCGCCTGCCCGGGACCTGGCTTTTCAAAGCAGATGCACAAAACGAGAAAAAATTTGTTAAATCAAATTTTGTAACTATATTTGCAATCCCAATGCGGAAATAGCTCAGTTGGTAGAGCGCAACCTTGCCAAGGTTGAGGTCGCGGGTCCGAGTCCCGTTTTCCGCTCCAAGAGAGGCTTCCTGCAGGATGCCTCTTTTTTTTGAAGGCAATGGCATCTGCCGATAACCGCCATCCGTACGGATGAGCTGATGATACCTGTTTCTTTATTTTTGATGCAGGTATTATGATTAGAATTCTTCTTTTGATCGGGACCGGAAGTTTTGTCGGTGGTGTCTTCAGGTTCCTTCTGTCGCATCTGATTCAGGAACACGCCTCCTCCGGATTTCCTTGGGGTACGCTGGTCGTGACCACTTTGGGTACTGCGTGCTAAAGGGAGTCTGCCCGGCGCGGCACATTCCGTAATACTGGTATGAATCTCCCGTCTTCCGTTACGTTCCGGACGGGGAAGTCCGTTACTTTTGCAACGTAAAACCGACAAATCCGCCTGTCCATGACGAACCGCATGATTTCATTCATCTGTCTGCTTCTTGGCGTGGTGCTGTCCGGAGGCATGGCACAGGCTCGGCAGTCAGACCATTCAGATACCAACACCATGGAAAAGAAACATATAGGAAATACCCTTGCACTGTACCCCATGCCGATGACCGTCGTCGGAGCCGAGGTTGACGGCCGTGTGAACTGGCTAGTCGTGGCGCACGTGGGGATTATCGGCCACGACCGCATTCTGGTCAGCATGAGCAAGAGCCACTACACCAACAGAGGGATCCGTGCCTCGCGCAGGCTGTCTGTCAATCTTGTCAGCCGCGAGATGCTGCCATATGCCGACTATGTGGGAAGCGTGAGCGGTGCAAGGATAGACAAGTCCCAGACGTTCGCATATCATACGGGGGAGAACGGCACACCTATGATCGACCTCTCGCCGTTGACGATGGAGTGCGACGTCGTGGATATTTACGAGACGGAGGGCTTTGACAATTTCATCTGCTCGATTGCTGCGACCTATGCCTCTCCGGAGGTGCTGGACAGCCGCGGCCGGATAGACTACTCCCGGCTGAAACCCGTGCTGTTCGAGTTCCCGACCTATTCCTATCTGGCTACGGGCGAGGTTGTCGGCAAATGCCTCAGGCTTGACCGAGAACCCTCCATGTGCGCCAAGGAGCCGATGGCTGAGGACGGTATCGTGCGTCTCTCGAAGATCGAGGTCCTGCCGGAGTATCTTGACGAGTATATGCGGTTTGCCACAGAGGTCGGGGAAGTCTCACTGCGCACGGAGCCGGGCGTGCTGACGATGTACGCAGTTGCAGAACGTGATAATCCGTGCATGGTCACCATCCTAGAGACCTACGCGAGCAGGGCGGCCTACGAGCGGCATATTGCCTCGGAGCACTTCCGGAAATACAAGCAGGGGACGCTCCACATGGTCAAGTCGCTCGAACTGACCGACCAGACGCCGCTCAGCCATGCCAATTGCATCACTAATTTCATCAGGATCGAGTAGGCTGGCCGGAACCTGCCACTGCGGCACCCTTTTGCATACTTGGGAATTTTTTATAACTTGCCGTCCGCAATTTTCAATCATCACTCATATGGGCAGGAAACTCAAGGCTACGCATTACTGGGGGTCACAGTGCGAGGTGACGGGGAAAGTAGATACGTCACAGGAAGAGAGCGTGGTCAGTCTTGATGATGTCAGGGAAGGATTGCGGCTCTTTCCGGAAAGCGACATCGAGTGGATGCACGGCAATGTCTCAGTGCAGGGTGTGACTCCTGACGGAGCAGTCGTTATAGCCAGTTCCTGCGAAAAGTATACGGTCACGGAAGGCTCCGAGTACCGCACGTCCACGTATACTCTGGACGGCAGACACAAGTGGTGTTATACCTTTGAAATTACGGAAGAGTAGCCCCGGGGCAATGCCGTCCTGCCCTACAGCAGCAGCTCGTAGTACTCCAGGTCAAGCAGTTTCCCGAATTTCAGGCCCGCGCTTTTCAGGCATCCTGCCTTGAAGAACCCGAACTTGCGCGATATGGCTTCGCTCGGCGCGTTTCCGGCGGTGATTAGGCTTACCACGGCCCTGTATCCGCGCTTCCTGCATTCCGCAAGCATCCGTTCCATCAGCCTGCTGCCTGTCCCTTTCCCTGTACTCTCGCCGGCAAGATATATCGACAGCTCCACGCTGCCTTTGTAGGCGGCGCGCTCGCCGAGCTGATGCACATAGCAGTAGCCGTCCACCCGTCCGTTGGTCTCGTGCACTAGATACGGATATTCCCGCACTATGCTTTCGATCCGGTGCAGCATGTCTTCCGGTGTGACGGGCTCGGTCTCGAAGGTGACTGTCGTGCCGAGGATGTATGCGTTGTATATTTCCGCCAGCGCCGCGGCGTCGGATGGCCTTACTTCCCTTATCATGTGAAAAGATTCAAATGAACTGCAAATATAACGCAAAAAGGCGGTCCGGTGTCCTTAATGGACGCCGGACCGCCAGTATTGCGGACCTGCCTATTTGTTTCTCAGCACGGTCTGTCCGTCTACGCAGTCGACTTCTATGCGGGAGTCCTTGCGTATCTTGCCTTCGAGAATCTCCCTCGCGAGCTGGTTGACCAGTTCCCTCTGGATAAGCCTCTTGACAGGCCTTGCGCCATATTCGGGGTCATATCCGTTCTCGACCATGTCATCCTCGAACGCCTTGGTGAATGAGAGTTCGACATTGTCGTCCTCGAGCTTCTTCTTGAGAATCTCCATCTGGATGCGTACGATCTGGCGTATGTCATCCTTGGTGAGAGGGTCGAAGGTCACGATCTCGTCGATACGGTTGATGAACTCGGGGCGCATGCGCAGTCTCAGTTCCTCTTCCTTGAGGTTGGAGGTCATGATCAGTATCGTGTTCTTGAAGTCCACGGTGCGGCCCTTGTTGTCGGTCAGACGCCCGTCGTCGAGAACCTGCAGCAGGATGTTGAACACGTCCGGATGAGCCTTCTCTATCTCGTCGAGCAGCACTACGGAGTATGGCTTGCGCCTTACTGCCTCAGTGAGCTGTCCGCCTTCATCGTATCCGACATATCCCGGGGGAGCGCCGATAAGACGGCTGACGGTATGGCTTTCCTGGTATTCGCTCATGTCGATACGAGTCATCATGCTCTCGTCATTGAAGAGGAATTCGGCAAGAGCCTTTGCAAGTTCCGTCTTGCCGACACCGGTGCTGCCCATGAACAGGAATGAACCGATGGGCCTGTGCTCGTTTGACAGTCCGGCACGGCTGCGCCTTACGGCATCTGAAACCGCGCTGATTGCCTTGTCCTGGCCGACCACCCTCTTGTGCAGTTCGCTTTCCATGCGGAGGAGCTTCTCCTTTTCGCTCTCGAGCATCCTGTTTACCGGGATTCCAGTCCACCTGGCAACGATTTCAGCAATGTCCTCGGGCGTGACGGATTCCGTTATTATCGGATCCTTGATTGCAGCCTGCTTGGCTGAGAGCTCGTCGATCTTGCTCTGGGTCTGGGCTATCTTGCCGTAACGTATCTCCGCTACCTTGCCGTAGTCGCCTTCCCTTTCGGCAATCGCGGCGTCGCGCTTGTAGTCCTCAAGATTCTGCCTGAGGTCGTTGAGCTGGGTGACTATGCCCTTTTCCTCCTGCCAGCGCTTTGAGAGGGCTTCGTGCTCTTCCTTGCACTTTTTCAGCTCTTCATCGAGCTTCTCTGACTTGAGGCTCGTACCCTCGCGCTTGATCGCCTCCTTCTCGATTTCGAGCTGGCGTATCTTGCTGTCAAGCTCGGCTATAGGTTCAGGGACGGAGTTCATCTCAAGACGCAGCTTTGATGCAGCCTCGTCCACAAGGTCTATCGCCTTGTCCGGAAGGAAACGGTTGTTAATGTAGCGGTGGCTGAGGTTTACGGCCGCTATCAGGGCGTCATCCTGGATGCTGACCCTGTGGTGGTTCTCGTATTTCTCCTTCAGTCCACGCAGTATTGATATTGATTCCGCCGGACTCGGCTCGTCGACCATTACCTTCTGGAAACGGCGCTCGAGGGCCTTGTCCTGTTCGAAATATTTCTGATACTCGTCCAGCGTGGTGGATCCTATGGTGCGCAGCTCGCCTCTTGCAAGTGCAGGCTTGAGGATGTTGGACGCATCCATTGCTCCGCTTGTCCGTCCCGCTCCGACAAGAGTGTGAATCTCGTCTATGAACAGTATGACCTCACCGTTGCTGTCGACGACTTCCTTGACAACGCCTTTCAGCCTTTCCTCAAATTCTCCCTGATATTTTGCACCGGCAATCAGCGCACCCATGTCAAGAGAGAATATCTTGCGGTTCTTTAGGTTCTCAGGAACCTCTCCGTTAACTATCTTCTGGGCTATACCCTCAGAGATGGCAGTCTTGCCCACACCCGGTTCGCCGACCAGAATAGGGTTGTTCTTGGTACGGCGGCTCAGGATCTGCAGGACTCTTCGTATCTCCTCGTCCCTGCCTATCACGGGGTCGAGTTTTCCTTTTGCCGCGGCCTCGTTGAGGTCTATGGCATATTTGCTTAAGAATTCGTACTTGTTGTTTTCCATATCGATAAATCGCCAGTCCAAAACGGACCGGCGATTCACCGTAGTTCAAAATATATTCCACTGACAAAATGTCAGAGACAGACCGGAGATGGATTATTCGGTCTCGCTGCTTTCAGTTGTAGGTGCGTCCTGCTGGATAGGTGCCGTAGGGAATGCAGGCTGGTCGCTCGTGGTGACGTTCTCGATCTGGTCGGTGATGTCAATTCCGGAATTTCTCTTGCCGAGGGTGAATGAGGATACCACTGATACTACAATGATGAAGGCGACAAGCCCCCAGGTGAATTTCTCGAGAATGTCGGCTGTCTGGCGCACTCCGAATGTCTGGTTGCCGGCGACAAAATTGCTGGCCATGCCGTTGCCCTTGCTGTTCTGTAGGAGCACAACGCCTATGAGAAGGATCGCCGCTATGATTATTAGTACAATCAGGATAATAAAAACAGCATTCATTTGTTATCGTATTTTTGTTTTATTTCTTCGTTAAGGGCTGCAAAGTAAACACTTTTTTCTGGATATCGCAAACTTAGTTTGGAATAAATGTCCATTGCCTGCTCAGGATAACCCTGTTCAAGATAGATTCTTGCGAGTGTTTCGGTGCAGAAGTCGTCCGGATTTTCCTGCTGGGACTGTGCGGCGCCGGCCTCGGCGGGCTTTTTCTCTTCACGCAGCCTTGCCGTGACTGACGAAAGGAAACTTTCCTCTTCCGCGGCGCTGTCCCTGGCTTCGTTGTATCTGCTCTGAGGGAAATAGTCGCCTCCGACAACATATATCTGCCTTTCTGCGGAGTCCGCGGCCACAAGCGGAGTCCGCTGCCGCGTGCCGGCCTGGCTGTCCGTGCAGTCGATGCGGTTCCCGTCCATCACGATGTCACGCAGAACAATGCGGGAGGGTATGTACAGGGCGGTAGCCTGTATGAGTTCTTCGCCCAGAGTCCCGCTGTCGTGCATCCTGCGGCAGAGTTCCATCCTTGCGCCTGCGTACCAGGGGTACAGGTCCACGACTCCGGAAAGTTCTTCCAGGGTAAGAGTGTGTATGTCTATTCTTCCTACCATTGGGCTACGCTGGCGTTGAAAATGTCTTCGACGATCTTGTCCACTATCTCTTCTGTAAGGGAAGATTCCACGGAATCAAGCGACAGGGTGGCGTCGAAGTCAGCATATCCGGAGAAAGTCTGTTCGTCAAAATTGTCTTCCGGATGCTTCCGGTTTATGAAACTTGCCTTGACGGTTACGGTGAGGCGGTTGCTTGCCGCCTGCTCGTTTGCCGTGATTGACGAGGCGCTCACGCTGTATCCCGTCACCGTTCCGCTGATTTCAAGGTCTCCGTCCATTTCTACCTGCTCGAGGCTGGTCATCTGGCGGAAACGTGTCTTGAGTGCCTCCGTGAGGTCGTTGCTCAGGTTGGGGTTTACCTTGAGGGCGCTGTATTCGAAATAGTCGATGGTCACTGTCTGGACATCCGGCTGGATGGACGTGCCGGAAAAAGAATATATTCCGCACGAGCATACGGATAACGCCAGCAGGGCAAGTGTCGCCAATTTTCCCGATATCGTCATTTCCCGCGTTTTTCTGCAAGTTTCCTGTATATTGTCCGTTCAGATATGCCGAGTTCCGCCGCTGCCGGCTTGACTTTGCCTCCGTGCTTGGCAAGACACCTTTCTATTATCTCGTCGTTTATCCTGCGTATAGAGAGGTCCCCCGGCGCTGATTCCACCTCGGTGCGGATATCTGTCGGAACGGGGCTCTCCGGAGCCTGCGAAGCTGCCTCCGGCTGTTGGGTCCTGACGGTTTCGGACCCAATGCCGAGGATGCGCGGAGAGTCCCTCCTTGAGTCCGGCTGTGCCTGGGTCCTGCCGCTTTCGACAATGCTCTTCAGAGAGTCCACTTCCTGCTTGAGGTAGAAGATGGCCTTGACGATCTGCTGCTTTTCATCTTCCGAGAAGGCTCCGCTCCTGCCCTGTTCGACTGCAATCATGGATCCCTGCTCCTGCGGAATGTATGACGCAAGTGTCTCGGGGCCGATCTCCAGCCTGGTCGTGACCGGACTGGCCGGCCTCGCCTCCATGGCGGTGACAGTCTCCGCGACGTTTTTCAGCTGCCTGATGTTGCCTGGCCAGCGGTATGATGTCAGCACAGAGATGGCTTCATGCGTGAGGCCTATCCTGCAGAGCTTGTATTTTTCGGAAAAATCTGCGGAGAATTTCCGGAAAAGCAGGTATATGTCATCCTTGTTGCGCTCGCGCAGGGCCGGCATCTGGATATTGATTCCTGAAATTCGGTAGTACAGGTCTTCCCTGAACTTGCCTGTCGCTACGGCATAGGCAAGGTTGACGTTGGTGGCGGCGATTATCCTGACGTCCGTCTTCTCGACTTTCGAAGAACCTACCTTCAGATATTCTCCGTTCTGGAGCACGCGCAGCAGCAGTGCCTGTGTCTCTCTCGGCAGTTCTCCGATCTCGTCCAGGAAAAGCGTGCCTCCGTTTGCTTCTTCGAAGTATCCCTTCCTCTCTCCTATGGCTCCCGTGAAGGCACCCTTCTCGTGCCCGAACAGTTCGGCATTGATTGTCCCTTCCGGTATGGCGCCGCAGTTCACCGCAAGATATTTGCCTGTCTTCCTTGCGCTCATCTGGTGGATTATCTGCGGGATTGCGTCTTTACCGACTCCGCTTTCGCCGCTTATCAGCACGGTCAGGTCTGTTGGCGCTACCTGGACTGCGGTCTCGATGGCATGGTTGAGGGCGGCATCATTGCCGATGATGTCGAACTTGTTCTTTATCCTCTGGAGTTCCTGAGTGTCCATATTCCGCAAATGTAAGTAATTTTTTCAGAGCCGCAAAATGCATCGCCTGGCACGGATGATGCATCTCTGAAATGTATGCAAAATGCCCCTGAGGCTAGCAGAAAAGGTTTTTTTTTGTATATTTGGCTCGCAGGAAACGTATTTTTTATTGATGATATTATGAACAGAATCGTTAAATTGTTGGCATTTGGCGCGATGGCTCTTTCGCTGGCCTCATGTGCCAAGTCCCGTGCCGAGCAGATGAAGCTCGCTGAGAATATCCAGGTGGACTGCACTCCTGAAGTCCTTGCCCTGAAGGGACAGTCAATACCGGCTGAAATTACCGTGACATTCCCGGTAAAGTATTTCGAACCGTCCGTGACCATGGTCGTGACCCCCGTACTCGTGTATGAGGGCGGCGAGCAGGTTGGAAAGTCCTACACCTATCAGGGCGAGAAGGTGAAGGACAACTACGATGTGATCGCCTTCAAGGAGGAGACAACTGTCAGGGAGAATGTGTCCTTCGAGTATGTGAAAGGTGTCGAGACCTCTTATCTCGAGCTTCGTGCCGTCGCATATTATAAGGACAACGCAATTGAGCTTCCGGCAATCAAGGTTGCCGACGGATGCAATGTCACCCAGCTGATGGCCGTTACCGGAGGAGAGTATACTTTCAGGAAGGACGCTTACCAGGACGTGCTTCAGGAAAGCACCGAAGGCCAGGTACTCTACAACGTGAATTCCGCCGTTGTCAAGAACAGCGAGCTCAAGTCCGAGTCAGTCAAGGATTTCCAGGCTGCTCTTGAGAAGATCGAGGCGAATCCCCGTTACAGCGTGACCGGAACAAAGGTTGTTGCCTATGCTTCCCCCGAAGGAGGCCAGGAGTTCAACGCCAAGCTTTCCGACAAGCGTGCGCAGTCTGCAATGAAGGCCTGGGACAAGGTTACCGGAGGCATGTCCGCCGATGATCTCCAGACACTCAGCATGGGTCAGGACTGGGAAGGTTTCCAGGAGGCTGTGGCCAATTCCAACATTGAGGACAAGGACCTTATCCTCAGGGTTCTGTCAATGTACAGCGACCCGGCAGTGCGCGAAAGGGAGATCAGGAACATGTCCAAGGTCTATACCGAGGTCAACAAGAACATCTTCCCTGAACTTCGCCGCGCCCGTTTCATCGCCGAACTCTCCTACAGGAACTACTCTGCGGATGAACTCGAGCAGATGTCCCGTGATTCAATCGACATTCTCGACGAGGAGGCTGTCCTGAGGGCTGCCGCAAATGCCGATGATGCAGCCCGCAAGGCTGAACTCTACAAGTTCGCTGCCAAGAAGTTCAATTCCGACAGGGCGACCTACAACCTTGCGTTGCTGAGTCTCGACGCTGATGATCCTGAGCAGGCAGAGGCATATCTCGAGTCCCTGAAGTCCTCAGACTCTGACGTTATAAACGCGGAAGGCGTATGCGAACTCCAGAAGGGCAACTATGACGAGGCCGCAAAACTGTTCAAGAAGGCAGGCACTGCCGAGGCGAACGAGAACCTTGCATCCATCGACATCATAAAGGGAGACTATGCTGCAGCCGCAAAGCGTCTTGAGGGAACTGACAGCCACAACAAGGCAGTGGTCTATATCCTTCTCGGCGATCTCGACAAGGCTGAAGCCAGCATTACCTGCAACTGCGCAAGGAGCAACTACCTGCGTGCCATCATCGCCGCAAGAAGGGGTGACGCCGCCCAGGTGGAGAAATACCTCGACAAGGTTGCGGAGCAGAGTCCTGCGATGAGAGCCCGCGCAGACAAGGATGTTGAGTTTGCAAATTACAGATAATGGCAATATTGCCTTAAACATTTTGCATATTATTCATTTTTGTGTATATTTGCAGCCCCCAATTTTATGGGGGCTTTTATAATTTTATTGTTAACAACCATTTATGCCCACTATTCAACAGTTAGTTCGCAAAGGTCGCGAGGTCACTGAAGTAAAGTCAAAGTCCCGCGCCCTTGATGCTTGCCCTCAGAAGCGTGGCGTATGCATCAGGGTGTATACAACCACCCCGAAGAAACCTAACTCCGCAATGAGAAAGGTTGCCCGTGTACGCCTTACCAACGCCAAGGAGGTCAATGCCTACATTCCTGGAGAGGGTCACAACCTGCAGGAGCACTCAATCGTGCTTGTCCGCGGTGGTCGTGTAAAGGACCTTCCTGGTGTGCGTTACCACATCCTCAGGGGTGCTTTGGATACTGCCGGCGTAGAGGGACGTACACAGTCAAGGTCCCTGTATGGCGCCAAGAGGCCGAAGTAACCGCCCTGGTATTTATCAGTTAAATTTTCAGAAAAATGAGAAAAGCAAAGCCTAAGAAGAGGATTCTACTTCCTGATCCCAAGTTCCATGATACGCAGGTTACGCGTTTCGTGAACAACCTCATGCTGCAGGGAAAGAAGAGTATCGCGTATTCTATTTTTTACGATGCCATTGACATGGTAGGCGAGAAGATGAAAGATTCCGACAAGGCTCCACTCGATATATGGAGGAAGGCTCTTGAGAACGTGACGCCCCAGATTGAGGTCAAGTCACGCCGTATAGGAGGAGCCAACTTCCAGGTGCCTACCGAGTTGCGTCCTGAGAGGAAAGTATCGCTTTCCATGAAGAACATGATTGCATTCGCCCGCAAGCGTTCCGGCCACTCTATGGCTGAGAAGCTCTGCGCCGAGATTGTTGCGGCATACAACAACGAAGGCGGTGCATACAAGCGCAAGGAGGATATGCACAAGATGGCCGAGGCCAACAAGGCCTTCGCGCACTTCAGATTTTAGTTGAGGCAGTCAGATGGCAAAAAGAGATCTTAAATTTACAAGAAACATCGGCATCATGGCCCACATCGATGCCGGCAAGACAACTACTTCAGAGCGTATTCTGTTCTATACCGGAAAGACCCACAAGATCGGAGAGGTGCATGAAGGTGCCGCTACGATGGACTGGATGGTTCAGGAGCAGGAGAGGGGTATAACCATTACTTCAGCCGCTACGACGGCATTCTGGCACTATGCCGGAGACATATTCCAGATCAACCTTATCGACACTCCGGGTCACGTTGACTTTACTGTCGAGGTTGAGCGTTCGCTCCGTGTTCTTGACGGTACTGTCGCTACTTTCTGCGCAGTGGGTCGTGTTCAGCCCCAGTCTGAAACCGTTTGGCGTCAGGCTGACAAGTATCATGTGCCGAAGATCGCCTATGTTAACAAGATGGACCGTGTAGGTGCCGATTTCCTTGCCTGTGTCGAGGACATCAAGACCAAGCTCGGTGCGACTGCGGTCCCCATCTGCCTTCCTATCGGTTCAGAGGAAAAGTTCCAGGGTATCGTGGATCTTATTTCACGCAAGGCCCTCATATATGACGGAAGCGAGACTCTCGTAAATTACCAGGTGCAGGACGTCCCCGAAAACATGAAGGACGCCGTCGCCCTGTGGAGAGACAAGCTGGTCGAGGCTGCTGCCGAATGTGACGAGGCCCTGATGGACAAGTACTTCGAGGATCCCGAGTCCATTACGGAAGACGAGATCATCGCCGCCATTCGCAAGGGTACCATCGCTATGCAGATAGTTCCCGCTTGCTGCGGATCTTCGTTCAAGAACAAGGGTGTCCAGTTCCTTCTTGACGCGGTAGTACGCTACCTCCCTTCACCGCTTGACATCGGCGAGACCAAGGCGACCGATCTCAACACCGGCAAGGAGGTTGATCTCAAGCCCTCTGCCACCGAGCCGTTCTGCGGTCTCGTGTTCAAGATCGCGACCGATCCCTTCGTTGGAAGGCTCGCATATGTCAGGGTATATTCAGGACACCTGGATGCCGGTACCTATGTTTTCAACTCCCGTTCAGGAAAGAAGGAGAGGGTAGCAAGGCTTTACCAGATGCACTCAAATCACCAGAACCCGATAGATTTCGTCGAAGCCGGTGACATCTGCGCCGCCGTAGGCTTCAAGGATCTCCGCACCGGTGACACCATTTGTGCTGAAGGCCTGAACCTTGCCCTCGAGTCAATGGAGTTCCCCGATCCCGTTATCGGAATCGCCGTCGAGCCCAAGACCCAGAAGGACCTCGACAAGCTCGGAATCGCACTTGCGAAGCTGGCAGAGGAGGATCCTACCTTTACGGTAAAGTCAGACCATGATACAGGCCAGACAGTGATCAGCGGTATGGGTGAGCTTCACCTTGATATCATCGTTGACCGTCTGCGTCGTGAGTTCGGTGTCGAGATCAACCAGGGTGCTCCCCAGGTCAACTATAAGGAAGCCATCACGACTACTATCCAGCACCGCGAGGTGTTCAAGAAGCAGACCGGTGGACGAGGCAAGTTCGCCGACATCATAGTCGAGATCGGCCCTGCTGACGAGGGAGTCCAGGGACTGCAGTTCGACAACCAGGTCAAGGGCGGTAACGTGCCCAAGGAGTTCATCCCTTGTGTCCAGAAAGGCTTCGAGGCCGCCATGGCCAACGGTGTGCTTGCCGGATATGAGGTACAGTCTCTCAAGGTTACCCTGCTTGACGGTTCGTTCCACCCTGTGGACTCTGACCAGCTTTCATTCGAGCTCGCCGCACGTATGGCTTTCCGCCATGCTTGCCCGAAGTGCAATCCTGTGCTGCTCGAGCCTATCATGAATCTCGAGGTCGTTACGCCCGAGGAGTATATGGGTGAAATCGTCGGCGACCTTAACCGCCGTCGTGGCCAGATTGTTGCAATGGATTCCACTGCAAACGGCGCCCGCATCGTGAAGGCTTTCGTTCCTCTTGCCGAGCAGTTCGGTTATGTGACCGTACTCCGCACCCTGTCATCAGGTCGTGCAACGAGCACAATGTCATTTGACCACTACTCCGAGGTTCCTGCCTCCATGGCAAAGGACATCATCGAGAAGAGCGGCTACAAGCTCGGTTCGGATGACGAATAGTTAAACTGAAAAGAAAAATAAAACATATGGGTCAGAAAATTAGAATTAAACTCAAGTCTTTCGATCATATGCTCGTCGACAAGTCGGTGGCAAAGATCGTTGAGACAGTGAAGTCTACCGGCGCGAAGGTGAATGGCCCCATTCCTCTTCCCACCAACAAGAAGATCTTCACGGTGAACCGCTCCACCTTCGTCAACAAGAAGGCCCGCGAGCAGTTCGAGCTCGATTCATACCGCAGGCTTCTCGACATTGAAGAGTCCAATGCAAAGACCGTTGACGCTCTCATGAAGCTCGAGCTTCCTTCCGGTGTTGAGGTAGAAATCAAAGTTTGATGATACGGCGGTCCTCGACCGCCAGATCAGGTCCCTTAGCTCAGTTGGTTAGAGCACCTGACTCATAATCAGGGAGTCGTAGGTTCAAGCCCTACAGGGACCACGAAATCTTCTTCTTGTCTGCGTCTTCGTACGCCAGGCTTCAGTTCCTTACTCTATTGGGCAGAAAATTCGTATATTTGTCCGCTATGTTTGATAAGGAAGTCTATATTTCACGCCGCAAGGCTCTGCTTGAGCAGATGCGGTCAGAGAAAGGGGTGATTCTGTTTCTCGGAAATGTCGAGGCCCCTGCACAGTATCGTGACAATTGCTATAAATGGCGTCAGGACAGCACCTGGCTCTATTATTTCGGTATTGACGAGCCCCGTTTCGCCGCCACCATCGATCTTGAGTCCGGTCGCGAGACCATCTATGCCGATGACTTCAGCATTGATGACATAATCTGGATGGGTCCCATGCCTACCGTGCGCTCGCTGGCCGAGTCTGCAGGCGTGGGCAACACGGCCGGATATTCTGATCTGCAGGCCGCTCTGAAGGGGCGCAAGGTGCATTTCGTGCCCGCATCGCGCTATCATACGGCGCTCAAGCTTTCTTCCCTGCTGGGCATCTCTCCGGACCTTGTATTCAGCAATGGCAAGAAAGGCTGTCCGAGTGCTTCGGAACCCCTTGTCAGGGCTATTGTCTCCCAGCGTCTAGTCAAACAGCCGTGCGAGATCGAGCAGATAGAGAATGCGTGTGAGATAGGCTACGAGATGCACACGGTTGCCCGCAACGGCATACGTCCCGGAAGGGTTGAGCAGGAGATCGTGGGTGAGATGGAAGGTGTGACCCTGTCCAAGGGTTGGGGTGTCAGTTTCGCGACGATACTCACCCAGCACGGGGAGATATTCCACTGCCACAGCCATGACTGCGTCATCGAGCCGGGCAAGCTGATGGTCATAGATGCGGGTGCGGAGAACAACATGCACTATGCGTCTGACTTCACCCGCACTTATCCTACCGGAGGGAGGTTCACTTCCCGCCAGAGAGACATATACACCATAGTCTGCGACTGTAACGAACTTGCGTACAGCCTTGTGAGGCCAGGGGTCGCATACCGCGACGTACACCTTGCCGTTGCCGCCAGGATGCTGGACGGACTCAAGTCCCTCGGCCTTGTGCACGGCAATGTCGGCGATATGGTGGAGGCTGGAATAGCCGGCCTGTTCATGCCGCACGGCCTGGGACACAACATGGGGCTTGACGTGCACGACATGGAGGACTACGGAGAGGATCTTGTCGGATATGACCCTGACCAGACCCGCTCGCCGCAGCTCGGTCTCGGCAGCCTGAGGATGGCCCGGCGTCTGCGCGAGGGCAACGTCATCACCGACGAGCCCGGAATCTACTTCATCCCCGACCTCATCCGCGCATGGAAGGCGGAAGGGACAGGCCGCGACTTTGTGGATTACGGCAGGCTTGAAGGTTATTTCGACTTCGGCGGCATACGTCTCGAGGATGACCTTCTTGTGACCTCCGACGGAGTTCGCAGGCTCGGTTCACGCAGGCTTCCGATCAGCCCTGACGATGTCGAGGAAGCAATGAGACAGTACTAAAAACAAACTATAATGGGATTATTGGACGGAAAAGTCGCCCTGATTACGGGCGCATCCAGAGGCATTGGCAAGGCCATTGCCTTGAAATTCGCATCCGAGGGTGCATCAATCGCATTCACGGATGTCAAGGTGAATGAAGATACTCTGAAGGAGATAGAGGCCACCGGCGTCAAGGCTCGCGCCTACACCTCGAACGCGGCGGATTTTGCCGACTCACAGGCCACGGTTGACAAGGTGATGGAGGATTTCGGCCGCATCGACATTCTTGTGAACAATGCCGGCATTACCCGTGACGGACTCATGCTCCGCATGTCCGAGCAGCAGTGGGATGCCGTAATCAGCGTAAACCTCAAGTCTGCCTTCAATTTCATCCATGCAGTAACCCCCATAATGGCACGCCAGAGGGGTGGAAGCATAATCAACATGTCTTCAGTCGTGGGTGTAAGCGGCAATGCCGGCCAGTGCAACTATTCGGCATCCAAGGCAGGACTCATCGGCCTGGCCAAGTCTATCGCAAAGGAAATGGGCCCCAGAGGCATCAGGGCCAACTGTATCGCTCCGGGATTCATAATTTCCGACATGACGGCGGCGCTTCCTGACGATGTGCGCGAGGCTTGGGTCAAGACCATCCCTCTGCGCAGGGGCGGCACTCCCGAGGAGGTTGCCAAGGTTGCGCTGTTCCTTGCAAGCGATTTGTCGTCCTATGTAAGCGGACAGGTCATCCACTGCTGCGGTGCAATGAACTGCTAGCAGGCTCTGCCAATCCTGGACTTGACATGAAAACTTCACTTTCGCTGCTGGCGGACTTTGTCCTGCCGAGACGTTGTGTCGTGTGTGGCAGGACGCTCCTGCCGTGCGAACGACACCTCTGCATGCTGTGCCTGGAGGATATGCCGAGGACCCGTTTTGCCGGAGTCAGGCGCAACCCTATGGCCGAAAAGTTCAATTCCGGTATTTCCTGCGAAGAATATGAGCCGTATGCCTGTGCTGCGGCTCTTTTTCATTATTCCGCCGACAGTCCCTACAGCAATCTTACCAAGGCCCTGAAATATGGTGGGAATCTTTCCGAGGGCCGGTATCTTGCCTTAATGCTTGCAGGGGAACTGAAGGCTTCGCCCCTGTTTTCGGACGTGGATGCCGTGGTCCCCGTACCCCTGCACTGGCTGCGCAGGTGGAAAAGAGGCTATAACCAGGCCGAGGTAATAGCACGGGTGCTCGCCCGCGGGACAGGCGTGCGCTGCGAATCCGGACTGTTGAAAAGGTGCCGCCGGACGGCCTCGCAGACTTCTCTCGATGCCGCCGGAAGGCAGGATAATGTCCGTGGGGCGTTCGTCGCCGACAGGAAGGTGATAGACGCCATGCTCGTTTCGGGGGTGCGGCATCTGCTGCTCGTCGACGACGTGTTCACCACGGGCGCCACGCTTCTCGAATGCTACCGTGCGGTCAGGACTCTGGCCGGGCCCGGGCTGCGCATCTCGGCCGCTACTCTCGGCTTCGCCGGGTGATGGCGAGGATGCCTATCGGTTTAAGTACCCTGCTGGTTTTTCCTGCTGATTCTCCAGTGTATACCCTTCCGGGGAGCTAATCAACGGGGTAAACGCTCCCCGGAAGGGTATACACTGGAGAGGCTATAAGTAACAGGGATAAGGGTACTTAATCTGATATTTTCAACTTATTTCATCACCCTGAATGTCCGGGTGGCCGATATTTTACTATATTTGTACGACTAATAACCGACAGGACGATTTCAACCGCTTCCGTATGGGGTGAAATACAGGCATATCATGCGCTGCAGTCTGACAGCCCTCGGACTGCTGGCGTTCGCGGCGTCTATGTTCTGTCCGGTGTACGGCATCGAGACAGGGACTGAGAGCAGAATATATACCTGCGGAGATGTGCTGGCGGAGGGCGTCCTCGCGTTCCCGAAGGATGTGGCGCGGCTCGTGGTTACGGGAGAGACGCATTACAGGATGGTGTGGCTGCTGCTCGACCTGCTGCTTTTCTCCAGCGCGTATTCTGTGCTCAGGGGCAGTGCCGGCCGTAAGACGCACGTGGCGATGTTCATCGCCGTGATAACAATCATCTGTTTCTACCTGTGGAGTCCGGACTACGGCTGGGCCTGGGATTGGAGTGAGGGAACCATGACGCGGAAGCTGTACGGCTACCACCTCTGGCTTGCGGGCTTCGTGTCGGTCTATGCCGCAGTGGCACTCGAGAGGTACTGTCGCGGCAAGGAGGAGACCGGGCGTGCGCCCAAGACGGACATGAAAGATGACAGAATCAATTAAAAGTACATATCATGGCATATACTGACTCATCTTTCAATCAATTCCTGCCGGGCGTAGTTACTCCTGACGCTTACGGGATAGGCAGATATGGCCGCACACCGGTGAACCGTTTCTCGGGACTGCCCGATATCAATATCCCCTTGACGGAAGTGCGGGGGCGCGGATACAAGCTCCCGGTGAGTCTCCAATATTGTGGAGGGGGCATCAAGGTAGAGCAGCATCCGGGATGTGTCGGGCTCGGCTGGTCTCTGATGGCCGGAGGGCGGATAACGCGCGTGATCCATGGCAGCCATGACGAACTGGACACGGGTTCGACCGCGAAACGCGGCTATCTGTACCATATGGACGAAACCCAGAAGACCAAGGACTGGAACGACGATACGGTGCTTTCGGAGTTGACAGACCAGATGGATCAGACGGATTATGACCCGGACGAGTATATAGTGAATGTCGACGGACTGTCGGCTTCGTTCTACCTTACCGGTGAGAACGAAATCGCCATAGTCTCGCAGGGAGAGTCGGCATTCGTCCTGGAGAGCTATGACCTTGTCTATGATGATACCAAATCTCTGGCGCTCTACCCGGATATAAGTTCGGCTGCAGAACTCAAGGCAACAAGGTATGCCTACATCAAATCCTTCATCCTCAGAGACAAAAACGGGAACAGGTATATCTTCGGAGGCGACGACAGCGCCATAGAGTATTCCGTCAAATTGATTCCTTCCTTGTGGTATGACGGAACGAGATACCAAAACTCAGGAGGCTGGGGCGACGCAGTGGCAGTCGCGACCTCATGGCTGCTTACGCGCATAGAAAGGGCGGACGGAGAAGTGATACTGTTCGGGTATGAGAAGGACGGCGTCCCCATAGTATTGAATTCCATACACCACGGAATTTCCGTGGTAGCCTCCGACGGTACGCCTTATGCAACCGACGATACATATGCCGATTTTTTCAGCAACGGACTGCGTTACGACTATAACATACATTTCCTGATGCCGTCATATCTTAAGTCAATCAGGTGCCTGCTGTCCGGAGATTCCCTTGAATTCACGAACGAAGCCGCGACACAGCTGCCTTATGATATAAGCGAGGACGACTTCAAGCTGCATGTGACCCATTTCATAGGTATATCCGGGGGTCTCAGCTACAGCCAGTTCATGGAGAAAAGCAGGTATATGAAGCTGACCCGTATTACCGGTAAGGACAGGGATATACGACTGAGCTATACGGACAGTGCAGATACCCGACTGAAACTGCTTTCGGTAGGCTTCTACAAGGACGGCAGCCTTGACAACAGATATGAGTTCGGATACAACAGCCTTTCCCTCCCGCCGTACAACACCAGAAAGACTGATGTGTGGGGATATTACAACGGAATAGACTATAGCAGTCTCCTCGGGGGATTTGGACACGACTTCGACGAGACCCGCGTGCCGTCAGAGTCATATATGAAAGCGGAGATACTTGAAACCATAACATATCCTACGGGAGGACGAACGGAATTCGAGTACGAGGCGCACCGGTTTTCAAAGGAGTTCGACCCGCAGACGGTATCATTGCTGCAATATCTCACGGAGCAGACTGCCGGCGGCCTGAGAGTGAAATCAATAACTGATTATGAGTCCGAGGACGATACCCAGGGACGCACAAGGCAGTTCGACTATATGGATTCCGGCATCCTAGGTACCAGGGCGCGCAATTTCGTTGAAGGGACATCCTCTCCGAGCGGTTCTCTGCAGACCGACGCGGCTTTTGCCATGTACAGCGAGGAGCCGATACTCCCCTTGTCGGAAACGGACGGCTGCCATGTGACTTACAGTTCGGTCAAGGAAATCCTGCCGGACGGCGGTTATGTGATTTACAGGTACAGCAACTTCGATTCTTCACAAGGTATGGACACAGCCCCGTCCAACAGCAACAGATGGATGTCTGCAAGTCCGCTATACCCGAGGCTGACGTCGAGGGCCCTTTTCAGAGGGCTGCCCGTAACCGCAGAATATTACCGTTCCGACGGAGTCCTCGTAAGAAAGGAGGAGAACACCTACGGCGATATAGGACAAGGGCTCACATTCAAGGCCGTGACTACAGACAGATATAGCGGATATCTGATTGTAGTATCCTACCGCCAGTGCCGCTGCGGATATCCTGCGCTCCTGTCTTCAAAGACGACGGAGCGGATGGATGACGGCACCATGGTTACCGACACGATAAACTATACCTATAATAATTCCAGGCTGCTTGTATCCACGAACCATGTCCGCGGGTTGCAGTCCGAAGGAACAACGGTATTCTATCCTGAGGAGCGCAGCGGAAATTCATACGAAACCATGCTTTCTGCCGGAATGTACGGTGTCCCTGTAGGCAATGTCGGCCTGAGGGACGGAATGGTCGTATCGGCTTCGGAGACTGTCTATAGGGAGATATACCTCGACGCTACCGAGGCGACAGCCGCAAGGACAGGCGTCGCGATACATAAGATATACTCCGGCAAGTTTTCGGCTCCAGTATCGCCGGCATCCTATAAGGCGGATCCTATGGCCTATATGCAGTCGACTCCAGATGTGGAGTTTGCCTTATACGACGGTAAGGGTAATCCGCTCCTCATCGGGACCGGAGACGGAAGCGCATTGGAATACCATTGGACGCAGCGCAGTTCGCAACTCGCGATGATGCACCGGACTGCTTTTTCCGGAGCGGGCGATGTCTCCACGGGGCAGGATCTGCGGCTACCGTTCAACCAGACGCCGCTGGTAGACAAGACCTTCAAGACTTCCGAAGACGGTACGCAGTTCACATGCTATCTTTCTGCCCGTTACATGTACGGCTGGGAACTTCTGGTAAGACTTGACGGACAGGACTATCATCTGACATCCTGGGCAAAACCGGAAATGCCTGATTCATGGTGGCAGGGCATCATATCGTCATCTGTCGGTTCTTCTCTGACCCTGTCGCTCCAAGCCGGAACCCATACCCTGCAGATCAAATCTCTGCAATGGAGCGGAAGCGGTTCCGATGTCGACGGCGGAAGCATGCGCTACAGCCATTATATGGTTAGTACACCTTCTTTGGAATCGGAATTCATCGACTTGGATACGGAGACAGAAACGGGAGAGGGCTTCCATTGCGAAAAAGGACATGCCGGAACCCTGAGTATCAATTATCCGGTTAAAAGCGGCGGATATGTGTTGGACTATATGCTTAAGGACGGCGGCGTATGGGGCTACTGCCGTGACGAATATTCCGGCGGTCCCGTCTCGATCGGCGGCCAGGGCAAGACTTTGAGCAATGTACGCCTGTATCCGAAAGGTACCATGGCCGAGTCGTTCAACTGGAAGTCTCCTGAAAGGCCCGGCTCCGGCATAGATGCCAAAGGCATATCGGAATCCTACGGTTATGACGGTCTCGGCAGGCTGGGAGAAGTATATGACAATAGCGGTAACGGCCTGCGCAGGTACTCATACGCGTTCAAGAGCGGAAGCACGGCACAGAACAGGGTCAGGACAGAAATCAGCCTCGACGCAGCCGGAACCGTAATGCGCACGACATCGGATTATTACGACGGCCTCGGCGAAAAAGTCCAGACCGTATTCACAAACGGTGGCGGCCAGGGGGTAGATATCGTAACCAAGACGGAATATGATGCATGCGGGCGCGTGGAAAAAGAATGGACAGCCGCGCCCGCGCAGGTCGGAAGTTCCCGTCAAGGCGGCGATATGGCAACGGAGCAGCAGTTCCTGGCAGGAGGAGACACAGTTTATGGCTCCGATGACAGGCAGAGGTACAGCCTTTCTGTCCATGAGCAGTCTTCGAGGGACAGGGTAGTCGAGAAGTACGGACCAGGGAAAGCATGGTCGGATAACGGAAAGTGTGATTCCTTCGAAATGCTTTCGAACACCTCTACGGCATCGCAGGAGACATATCATCGCGGATTCTCACTGTCATGGAACGGGCAGACTCTGACCTTGAACAGGAAGGACGCGACTGCGGCGGGGAACCTTGTCATAACGGTCACGGTCGACGAAGACGGCCGCCGTGGCCTGGAGTTCAAGAATTTAGCAGGCAAGACGGTGATGACAAGGCTGATAGGGGGAACATCGCCTGCCGGGTGGAACGACACGCATTTTATCTACGATGCTTTCGGACGCCTGGCAGCGATTCTGCCTCCAAAGCTTGTGGCCGAGCTCGAGAACTCCGGAACTGCATCCTGGGCCGAGGCCGACATAGCTTCGCTTGCCTTCCTGTACAGATATGACAGCCGCGGAAACTGCATAGCCCGCAGCATCCCCGGCGGAGGATGGACATATACGATATATGACAGGGGAGGCAGGGCTGTATTTTCCCAGGATGCCGTTTTACGCCAGAGCGGGAAGTGGTTGTTCATCCTGTCTGACCTTAACGACAGGGAATGTGTCAGGGGAACGGCATCCCTTTCCCTCGACGTGTTCGGAGAGCCCCTTGCAGAATCGAATGTATATGTGACCATGCCCATGACGCCCTCTTACGGCGGAACACTGAAAGGATATTCACTCTCCGGAATGGCTCCGCTTACCGGTGTGGAACTGCTGTCTGTGAGATATTACGACAATTATGGTTTTCTTGGAAACAGCCCTTTCCCCGCAGCCGGAAATGCCGATGTATCCTTTGACCAGAGTGCAGGGGCGGGGTACGGAGGCTGGTATCAGACTTCACAGGCAGGACTCGAGACAGGCAGGCTGACCAAGGTTCTCGGAGGCTCCCCGGCACAGTCTTCGTTCCTGTGGACCGTAATGTATTATGACGAGCGTTCCCGGGTCGTACAGAGAAGTTCTTCGACCCTTCCCGGAGGGCTTGACAGGGAATATCTCGGATACGACTTCGTAGGAAACGTGGTGAAGCGCAGGCTGACCCATCGCCAGCCGTCCGGAACGGTCCGCACGGAAGAGGAAGTGCGTACTTACGACCATGCCGGAAGGCTGCTCACCGTCACGCACAGACTTGACGGCGGGACTGCCAGGACAATCATTGACAACGCCTATGACGGTATCGGAAGGCTCACGGGAATACGCCGCAATGCCGCCACGGCCCTGCGCGAACAGAGGACCTATAATATACGGTCATGGCTGACCGGGATTTCCAGCGGGTGCTTCAGTGAGCAGCTTGGGTATAACGGTGCCGACACGCCGCTCTGGAGCGGAGACATAGCCTCGATGTCATGGCAGGCTGCAGGAGGCCCGGACAGGAGGTACCGTTTCGGCTATGACGCCCTGGGCAGGCTCGTGACAGCGACATATGACGAGAACGGACAGAATACCGGACTGTTCGGCGAATCCTATTCGTACGACAAGAACGGCAATATGGCTTCCAGGACGCGCAACGGTGCGGGCACCGCCTACTCTTTCGAGGGCAACCGCATGACCTCTGACGGTTCTGCCTCGTACGGCTATGACGCCAAGGGGCGTCTCGTCTCGGCAAGTGCCGGCAGCCTGCGCGGCGTAAGCTACAACGTGCTCGACCTGCCCGAGACGATGGCGCTGGGTGCAGGAGCCTCGCTCGCTCTCGTGTACGGCGCCGACGGTGCGAAGCTCAGGGAAGAAACCGTCTCCGGAGGATCGACGACGGTCCGTGATTACTGCGGGAACTGCATCTACGAGAACGGCACGCTGAAGAAGATACTTTTCTCCGGCGGCTACATAGATACCTCCGGCTCCTCGCCCAAGTATCTGTTCTTCCTGAAAGACCACCTCGGCAGCGTCAGGGTCGTGGCGGACGAGCAGGGCACGGTATGCCAGGAGAACCACTACTATCCTTATGGAGACGGCTTTGCCGACGCACGTATCCCCGTCAAGACCCGGGACAACAGGTATAAGTTCTGCGGCAAGGAAGAAGACTCCGGAAGCGGCCTGTATGATTTCTCGGCGAGGTTCCTCGACCCCGTCGTCGGACGCTTCCTCACCCTCGACCCCGCTGCCGGGGAGACTCCGTCCCTGAGCCCCTATCTGTACTGCGCCGCGAATCCCTTGAATGTCGTAGACCCCGACGGAAAAAGAGAATGGCCAGTAAATGAAAAATATAAAGATGCTATAAGACGACATGAGAATAATTTCGGAGAAGATAGGCGAGGTAGGAAGCATAGAGGTTTAGATATCAATCTTGGTGGTGGATCCGATGATTATGGCGCACCCGTATATGCTACTCATTCTGGTATAATTACTCGACTTGTTGATGTTGGTAAAATGCAAGATAGTGATGCAGGTGGTTCGAGAGTACAAGTTACGGCATATGGGGACAAAGATACAGTATCTACTTATTATATGCATTTAAGTAAGATAGAATCAAGCCTAAAAATAGGTGATTTTATTGAAGAAGGTACTTTGTTGGGTAATATTGGTAATTCTTCTGCTGGAAGAGTGAATAACTCAAATATGGCAGTACACCTACACTATGAATTGATTGTGAATGGAGCACATATTAATCCAGTGATTGATGCAGATCGTTTATTGGATCCTATGGGAATACTTGGTCAAGTTCCAGAATACGAGGGTGGAATATTGCCAGAGGCTATTAAAACAGCAACAGGTAATATCATGCCGAAGATAAAGAGAGAAGCTGTTAGAAAAGATAACGACGATGAACTCTTATAAAAGTTTTCTCCTCTTGTGCTTTATACTTCCAACATTTTCTTGCATGAATAAGAGCATGGAAAAGGCGGAGGACGCAGGTCCTGGATATATAGTCAGAAGCCATGGCTTTTCTGCATGTATAATAAACCCTGACGGCTCGGGAACTGATACCGTATATGCAAATATGTCGATGTTTGCAGACGGTTCATGTCATATTGAATGTTATGTGGATGGAATCCGGGTGTTGTCGAAGAATATTGGCACAGAGGATTTGATGCTGTTTCAGACTCGGGACGGGGACAGTTCTATCACTGCGGAGCACGTCATACAAAAAGTCTCCATAACGGATGTCGATTGTAGTGGCGTAATGTTGCGTATGACACTCGGTCGTCCCAGAACCCGTAAGGGAGCGTCTTGCTATACGGTATATGTGGACAACATAAAAGGGATAGACGGCATTATGCCGGAGGATAGGATAGATATAGATTTTGGAGATCCTTATATTAAGGAGAAACGGGCTGGATTGCAGGATTCCCTATATGTCGGATGGTCAGGAGGCAGAGGTATGCGCGAGTGTGAAAGCTATGCGGATGCGGCTAATTCTGTACGGGTGTATTTCAGCCTGTTGAGGAACGGCAGGATCCTATATCCGTCCGAGTACGAATACTATAGGGATATGTCCTGCCATATAGGATGGTATATCGGCGACCGCTGTATACTGGATGACAAAGAGATTTCTGTTCCCTTGCTGATGGCGTATACGGATTTGCAAGATTGCGGTGTCGTGGGATACGATTATGGGATTATCGATGCCTGGATAGTATCGGCGGATGAGCAGGAAATCGACCTGCGGCTTGTTGTCGGTATTCCAGGCCGTAGCGGTAAGCGCACAGTCTGTGTGTCGATAGACCGGACAGGAGGCATCAAGGCACATGTCGCAGAACCGGACCGCTGCGTCTCACGCCTTCCATCTAACCCTGTCATACATAGTCCTGACACGACTTCTATCTCAGTTCCCAATGGTTTTGCATCTATGGACGGGCGCTCCGGATTACCAGGTCCGTCAGAAGATTTCTCCCACTTGGCAGGCGCCTTTTATCATGATGATACCTATCAATCTGACTTTGAAAGCGAGCAGTGCGCATATGCCATAATTCCCGGAACTGAAGCCGATACTTCCGTAGTATATCTCAAGTTGATTGACAACGGGAAGGTATACATTGATAGCACCAGGAGCGAGAATAACCGTTATGGTGCTGCTTCATGTTATGTCGAATGGTATGTTGACGGGCAATGTGTCCTGCCATGCATGGTAATCAATGTGGCAGACATCGAAGACGCAACCGATGGAAGATATATTATACAGAGGGCGAGCATTGCGGATGCCGCTCCCGGTGGCGATGTAATCAAACTGCTTGTCACCATCGGTCTTCCGGATACGGATGACGTTGTGGATTATATGGTGTCGGTAGACAGGTATGGTAAGTTGAGCCCTATGGTTGTACATACATATTACTGATTTGCTTCCAATCATGACAACATCCAACGAGAACATCCGCAACCGCATGATATGGCTCAGCTTCACCGTCTATGCCGTATCCATGTTCCTGCCGATGCACTATATAGGATGGTTTCCTGATTCTTTCGATTATGAATCACTGCGATCTTATACCGGCTTGGGAGAGGTAAATGATGTTCCTGTTCCCAGCGGCATGGTGTTCATATTCGGCCCGTTGACATTTATATCGGACGTCGGTTCAGCAGTATTGCTTGGCAGAATTCCATATCGACTGATATGGATTCTCAATATTGTATATTTTGTAGCAGTTTACAGGTTATGGAATAATAATGCTTCGTTACGTACTTTCAGGTTGATATCATTCTCAGTAGTGATAATCCTGTTATTTTATTTATGTCATTTTGCGATAGGGATTCCTTTGAAAGACGACTATTTTCCGGTTACCCGGAAAGGTTCCGGGTATTTCTGCTGGCTGTTGTCTTTCATGATTCTCTTAACAGCAATGGTGTATGACAGGGAATGTAAGTTGATGAACCGACCCGGACGGAAGATAATACGGATAGTCAGGACATCAGGCCTGAACTGGATCATTGCTTTTTCGCTGTGTGTATATGTACTTTTGACATTGCTGCCTGACGATTCAGGGTATTTCTAATTAGGAGATATTGGTAATGTCATATATCATTAACATTGGTAACCGTATGATATGGCTCAGCCTTGCTGTCTTTGCCGTATCCATGTTCCTGCCGTTCTGCTATATAATAGAATGTCCGTCATACTATCTTCATTCTTTGACGCTCCAACCCTATCTTGAAATAGGCAATGCGGCCAGCGATGATTATAATAGAGGCATTGGCATATTATTCTTAGGTATAGCCGGGTTGCATTATGATATTGTTGATATATTGTATGGCGAGATTCCATTCAGAATGATATGGCTTTTGAATATAATATATTTCATAGCTTTCATCCGGATATACAGACATTCAGTCGATACATCTCTCGTATATACATGGATGCCGCTGTCCATACTGATAATAGTATTGTTCTATTTCTGCCATGACAAGGTCTCGGACTTTGATATGGGGCCTGATATCTTGATTGGCCAGAAAGGAGGAGGCTATTATCTATGGCTGTTGAGTTTTCTTATATTGCAATATGCCTTGTCCTATGAAATGAAACAATGTGCCTATAGGGTCCGGAAGATATATTCGCGCAAACAAAGGATAGTCAGAAGCAGTCTGTGGGTATTAGGTATAATAATAGCAGCCTTGGTATTGCCGATATTGTTCATATTGTGCTTGTTACTGCCCATGTGCTTTGGTTCTGCGTATTATGTATTTTGAATGGTTAATGTTTATGGCAAATAACGAGAACATCCGCAACCGTATGGATATGGCTCAGCTTCACCGTCTATGCCGTATCCATGTTCCTGTCAGGAAGATAGGAAAAGTGTAGGAACGATGCTTTACAGGAAGGTCAGGTTGTATGTTGATGCCCTCTGCCGCTCCTGAAAGAGACAGCCGTGAGCCCTATGAAAGTCAGCGCCGCGTTGATTATCAGCAGCTCGAACCCTATCTTCCAGCCGAACCACTGCTCGCTGCGGGTGGCGAGGACAAGGCATATCAGGGGCGACGTCGTGCAGATGAACGGTACGGCCTTGTCGAGCACCCTGCGCCGGGTGAATATCCCGAAGGCGAAAAGGCCGAGCAGCGGCCCGTAGGTGTAGGAGGCCACGGTATATACCGCGTTTATCACGCTCTCGCTGCCTATCAGCCTGAAGGCCGCTATCACCACGCCCATTACCGCCGCGGCCGCTATGTGCACCGCGCTCCGCACCCTCCTGAGCCGCTGCTCCGGAAGTCTCCGGTCGGCCCTGAGCAGGTCGACGGTCACCGAAGTCGTGATAGAGGTCAGGGATGAGCCGGAGCTGCTGAATGCTGCGGAAACCAGCCCCAGCACGAAAAGCAGGCTCACTACAGGCGGCATGTACGGGGCGGCACCATCCCCCGGAGAGCCGCAGGCTATGGTGGGGAACAGGTCGTCCGGCTTGGAAACCTCGATACCCCGGCTCGATGCGAACGAATACAGCAGCACACCGAGGCACAGGAAGAGGAAGTTCACGGGCACGAACGCGACCCCATATGAAAGCATGTTCTTGCGGCTCTGCCTAAGGCTCCTGCACGACAGGTTCTTCTGCATCATGTCCTGGTCGAGCCCCGTCATCGCTATGGTCGTGAACATTCCGGCAAGGAACTGCTTCCAGAAGTAGCGGGTATCCCTTGCGTCGTCAAGGAACCAGATCCGGGTCATTCCGCTGTCCCTGACCGTGGAGCATATGCCTCCGAAGTCCAGGCCCATACCCTTCCCTATGAATATTATGCTGAGCACCACGGTGCCGAGCAGACAAAGGGTCTGCATCATGTCTGTCCAGACCAGGGTACGGACGCCTCCCCTGAAAGTGTAGAGGTAGACGGCGGCCATGGTCAGGGCTGCGTTGACCCAGAACGGTATCCCGAGCGGAGCGAAGAGCACGAGTTGCAGGACTATTGCGGTAAGGTACATCTTGACCCCGCATCCGAGCACCTTGGAAAGCAGGAAGAAGGCCGCCCCGCTGCGGTAGCTCCACTGCCCGAACCGGGTTTCGAGATAGCAGTACAGGCTGTTGGTGCGCCTCCTGTAGTAGAGCGGCAGCAGCACATACGCTATGACAACATAGCCGGCGATGAATCCGAGAGCCATCTGCAGGTAGGAGAACTCCGAGGCCGCCACCATGCCCGGTACAGACACGAACGTAACCCCTGAGATTGATGTGCTTATCATGGCGATGGCCACCACTGCCCACGGCGACTTGCCGCTTCCCCGGAAGAAATCGGAAGCCCTGCCGCCCCTGCGGGACAGTATCAGGCTGGCTCCAATGATTATGGAGAAGTACAAGATGATGGCTCCTATGACCATGGCGGGCGTAAAAATAGACATTTTCTGCTATCTTTGCAGAAATATGGATGAGATTCTAAAAGATTTGACAAACAGGCAGTACGACAGCGGTTTCGTGACCGATGTCGAGCAGGAATATGTCCCCAAGGGCCTGAACGAAGACATCATCCGCCTCATCTCTTCCAAGAAGGAAGAGCCGGAGTGGCTGCTCGGGTTCAGGCTGGACGCGTTCCGGAGGTGGCAGAAGATGACTCCTCCGACGTGGGGGCACATACGCATGCCGGAAATTGATTTTCAGGACATCATATATTACGCCGCTCCCAAGCGGGACAAGGACAGGCCCACCGAGATAGACCCGGCCCTGATGGAGACATTCGACAAGCTGGGGATACCTCTTTCAGAGAGGGAGGTGCTTGCGGGCGTGAAGCCCAGGGGCGAGGTTGCGGTGGATGCCGTGTTCGATTCGGTCAGCGTGTCCACGACTTTCCGCAAGACTCTTGCGGAAAAGGGCATCATCTTCTGTTCCTTTTCCGAAGCCGTGAAGGAATATCCCGACCTGGTTCGCAAGTATCTTGCGAGCGTTGTCCCTGTCGGGGACAATTTCTATGCGGCCCTGAATTCCGCCGTGTTCTCCGACGGCTCGTTCTGCTACATACCGAAGGGCGTGAAGTGCCCCATGGACCTGTCCAGCTATTTCCGCATCAACGCCAGCGGTACCGGCCAGTTCGAGAGGACGCTGATAGTCGCCGACGAGGGCTCTTCTGTCAGCTACATGGAAGGCTGCACCGCTCCGATGAGGGACGAACACCAGCTCCATGCCGCAGTGGTGGAGATAGTGGTCGAGAAGGACGCCGATGTCAAGTACAGCACCGTCCAGAACTGGTATCCGGGCGACGCCGAAGGCAGGGGCGGCATACTCAACCTCGTGACGAAGAGGGGAATATGCAAGGGCAGCGGCTCGCATCTGAGCTGGACCCAGGTGGAGACCGGTTCGGCGGTCACATGGAAGTATCCGAGCACGATACTCAAGGGAGACAACTCGTCGTCCGAGTTCTACAGCGTTGCCATGACGAACAACTTCCAGCAGGCCGACACCGGGACCAAGATGATACACATAGGGCGCGATACCCGCAGCCGGATAGTCTCGAAGGGGATTTCTGCCGGAAGGAGCGAGAACAGCTACCGCGGACTTGTGCAGATGGCGCCGGGCGCCGTCCATGCCAGAAACTATTCCCAGTGCGATTCCCTGCTGATCGGGGACAGGTGCGGTGCGCACACCTTCCCGGTGATACGCAACTCCTGTCCTTCCGCGATTGTTGAACATGAGGCCACGACATCGAAGATAAGCGAGGACCAGCTGTTCTACTGCACCCAGCGAGGTATCGACAGGGAGGATGCCGTTGCGCTGATTGTAGGAGGATATGCGAAGGAGGTCCTTTCGCGACTGCCGATGGAGTTTGCCGTCGAGGCGCAGAAACTGCTCTCCGTTTCACTTGAAGGAACAATAGGATAATGAGCTGGGTGGAAATAGTGTCGGCCGTTCTCGGCCTGAGTTGCGTATTCCTTGCCGGACGCAATTCAAAATACAACTTTTACGTGGGATATGTCTACAACATATTCCTTTTCGTGCTGTTCTTGAACCAGCATCTGTATTCAGCTATGGTGCTGCAGCCGATTTCGCTGCTGATCAACGCCTACGGGCATTACAGGTGGACCCACCCCCGGGAGGACGAGCGCAGCTCTTCCGACAGCCACAGGCTGAAGGTGGGGCACATACGTGCGGAGCGGATTCCTCTGTATGTACTTGGCGTGTTTGCCGCGGCGGCGGTGTGGAGTTTTGTCCTGATACATGTTTTCGACAATCCCTCCAGCCCGTACCTGGATTCGTTCATGCTGATGCTTACACTGTGCGCGCAGTATCTCAGTGCGAGGAAGTACTGGGAATGCTGGATAGTGTGGCTGCTGGTGAACGTGGGCAATGCGACACTCTATATACTTTCAGGACTCTACCTGATGCCGGTTGTGAGCGCCCTGTATATCGCCAACGGCGTATGGTCGTTGGTCTCATGGAGAAAAATGTACAAGAAAGATGAATGAAATACTGCTTGAAATAAAGAACCTTCACGCCAGTGTCGGTGAGAAGGAGATACTCAAGGGGGTGGACCTGACCCTCAGACGCGGCGAGATTCATGCCGTAATGGGTCCTAACGGTGCGGGGAAAAGCACACTCGGAGCCGTGCTTGCCGGACGCCCTGATTTCAGGGTGACTGCCGGCAGCGTGACTTACGACGGCAGAGACCTGCTTGCGATGACCCCGGAAGAGCGTTCCTGGGCCGGGATTTTCCTGAGTTTCCAGTACCCTGTCGAGATACCCGGAGTCAGCATCACCAATTTCATGAAGGCCGCGCTGAATGCAAGGCGCAAGGCCGCAGGCCTGGAGGAACTGAAGCCTGCGGAATTCCTCAGCCTTATGAAAGAGAAGATGGCCATGGTCAGCATGAAGCCTGAATTTGCCAGGAGAGAAGTGAATGTCGGATTTTCCGGAGGCGAGAAAAAGCGCAACGAGATATTCCAGATGGCGATGCTCGAGCCGTCGCTGAGTATTCTGGACGAGACTGATTCCGGCCTTGACGTCGATGCCCTGCGCATAGTCGCCCAGGGAGTCAACGCCCTGCACACTCCGCAGACGGCGTCGATAGTCATTACTCACTACCAGAGGCTGCTGGACTATATTGTCCCCGATGTCGTGCATGTCCTCAAGGACGGGCGGATTGTGAGAACCGGCGGCCGGGAACTCGTGGATATAATTGAAAAGGACGGATACGCAGGCATCGATGGATAAGGTTATGGTAATAGGCAGGGACTCTGTTCCCTCGCTGCTCAGGCTTGACGGTGCGGAGTCTGTCAGGCTGACTCTGGTCGTCCTGCCGGGCACCAGCGCTCATGTGTCTCTGGAAGTGGATATAGACGCTCCGGGGTGTTCGCTGGACCTGGCCGGACTCTACATCTGCAATTCGGACGAGGACCTGAACCTGGATATTCTTGTGAAGCACAATTCCGGGGGAAGCAGTTCGAGGCAGAATTTCCTCGGGATTGTCGGCGGAAAGGCGAAGGCCGTGTTCAACGGGCTGATTTATGTCGCACAGGATGCCCAGAAGACCAAGGCCATGCAAGAGAACCATACGCTGCTTCTGAGCGGCAGCGCACTTGTCCAGGCAAGGCCCCAGCTTGAGATCTATGCCGACGATGTGGAGTGCTCTCATGGATGTACTTCAGGTTTCCTGAGCGACGAGGAGCTGTTCTACATGCGTTCAAGGGGTATTCCCGAGGACGAAGCCCGCCGGCTCCAGAAGCTGGCGTTCATCGCTCCTGTGAGCTCGAGACTCCCGGAAGAAATCGCGGCTGAGGTCTATGAAAGCATTTCCTAACGTCAAGATAAACCTCGGGCTGAGCATTCTGCACAGGAGAGACGACGGGTATCATGACCTGGAGACTCTCTTTGTCCCTTATTCCGGATTCCATGACGAACTTGAGATAGAGGAATCCGGCGACGGAAGGACCAGCCTTACGCTTGTGGGCGGGGACTGGGATCCGATGTCCGACCTTTCGATGAAGGCGTACCATGCGTTGTGCAGAGACTTCAGTCTGCCTCCTGTCAGCATGCGTCTGGTGAAACATGCCCCGGTAGGTGCCGGTCTTGGCAGCGGCTCTTCCGACGCCGCCTTCGCCCTGAAGATGCTCTCGTCGATGTTCTCTCTAGGACTTGACGACGCGGCGCTTGCCGGATATGCCTCCGGAATCGGCTCGGACTGCGCGTTTTTCATCTATAACCGTCCCATGGTGGGCCGCGGGCGCGGAGAGTTGCTCTCGCCATACGATCTTGACCTGGACGGGTACCGTATCGAAGTAAGCATGCCGGACGGGTGCCGCGTGAGTACGCGCGAGGCATATTCCGACGTAGTCCCGAGGGACAGGCGCACTGCCGTCATGCCAGGGCTTGAGGAGGCCCTTTCCAGACCTGTACCGGAATGGAGGGACGTGCTTGTCAATGATTTCGAGCCGTCTGTTTTTGCTGCCCATCCCGAGATCGCCGCCCTGAAGGAGGATTTCTACAGGCGCGGTGCCGTGTACGCGTCGATGTCGGGATCCGGGTCAGCCGTATTCGGCATTTTCAGGGATTGAGAATGAAGCCGCCTATGCCAGGGAGTGCCTCGATATCGGAAAACAACAGAAGGATAGCCAGAAACACGATACTGCTGTACTTCCGCATGCTCGTGATGACGGTCATCGCTCTGCTGACGTCAAGGGTGGTGCTCAATGCGCTTGGGACAGAGGACTACGGAGTCTATAATGCGGTCGGCGGTGCCGTGATGCTGTTCACTTTCCTGACTACATCCATCTCTTCGTCAATAGGGCGCTTCATGGCTGTGGAGATCGAGTCCGGGGATGCCGTCCGCATGCACCGGGTATTTTCTGTCGGGGTATTTGTCCAGACGGTCTTTGCCGCAGTTCTCGTGCTGCTGGCGGAGACTCTCGGAATGTGGTTCCTGACAGACCGCATGATGATTCCCGACGGCAGGATGGAAGCTGCAAGGATTGTGCTCCACTGCTCTCTGGCTACTCTGGTTGTGGATCTTTTCGCCGTCCCGTTCAATGCTGCGATAATCGCACACGAGCGCATGTCGGCATTCGCCTTGATCAGTGTGGCTGATGCCGTGCTTAAGCTCGCTGTAGCTTTGGCTATTACGCTTTCCCCGGCGGACAAGCTGTGTTCTTATGCAGTGCTGATGCTCCTCCGGTCGGTCGGCGTCAGAGCCCTTTACGGAGTATACTGCCGCAGGCATTTCGCCGAATGCAGAGGGCGTCTGGAGTGGGACGGGAAACTTTTCAGACAGATTGCCGGGTTCTCCACGTGGAGCACGATAGGCGCCAGCGCCGGTGTCTTCAACACTCAGGGGGTCAATCTTATAGTCAATGTCTTCTTCGGGGTTGCCGTGAATGCCGCCCGCGGAGTGGCCTCGCAGGTGGAAGGGCTTGCGCGTATGTTCGTGTCGAATTTTCTCGTAGCGCTCAATCCGCGTATCACAAAGTCATGGAGCGCCGGCGAGAAGGACTATTGTTTCGAACTGGTCAGGAAGGGCATGAAGTTCGCCTTCCTCGGCATATTCGTGTTCTTCATACCGCTTTTCCTGGAGACCGGGACGCTGCTCTCCCTGTGGCTCAGGGTCGTTCCTGCTTTTTCGGCCGACTTTGTCAGACTGACGCTCGTCGCGCTGCTGGTGGACCTGAGCTGCAATTCGGCTCTTACCCTTATCCTTGCCGAGGGCAGGATACGCAACTACTACATTGCCAGCGGAGCGGTGTCTTATCTGTGCCTTCCGCTTGTGTGGCTTGCGTTCCGGATGGGAGCATCTCCGGCATGGGCATATGTGTGCTTCATTGCAGTGTACCTCGTCGTGAACGTGATAAGGCTTTTTGTGGTCAGGGCTCAGACCGGCTTCAGCCTCAGGGTGCTTGCCAGGAAGGTGGTGCTCCCGCTCCTGGCGGTGTCGGCACTGTCCCTTGGATGTGCCGCGGCCGTGCACCTGTCATTGCCGGAAGGGCTCGTCCGCACTCTTCTCGTGTGCGTGTGCGGCTGGGCGGTGCTCTCTGTCGGGAGCTATTTTCTGGTGCTTACCGATGGAGAGCGGTCGTTCGTGCGCAGAAAGCTCATGCTGCGCCCCAGAGGCGGGACCCTGCGGACAGACGGCGAGGCTGTAGTCCGCACCTGCGCCCCTCATGAGGGTAAAATCGTAATATATACCTGTATTACAGGAGGATACGACACTCTGCGTCAGCCTGCCGTTACGGATCCGTCCGTAGATTTCGTGTGCTTTGTCGGAAAGGGGGAGCGGAAATGCGAAGCTGAGGGGGTATGGCAGTTCAGGGAGCTTGACTGCGGTATCGAAGATCCGAGATTGCTGTCCCGCTATCCGAAGATGCACCCGCACCTGCTTCTTCCGGAGTACGATGCGAGCCTTTGGATCGACGGGAACATAGAGATTACTGACGGGTCTGTCTATGATGTCCTGCGCAGGAAGGCCGAATCGGGCGTCCTGTACAGCGGAGTGCGGCATCCCAGCAGGGACTGCGTGTATTCCGAAGCCTGGATGTGCTTCAAGATGGGTTATCTGGACATTCCCGGGTACCTGCGCGTATGCGCCTTCCTTCTTTTGCACGGCCAGCGCCGTCACGGGGGACTTGTCGAGAACAATCTGATCTTCCGCAGGCACAACGATCCGAGGGTTATCCGTCTGGACGAACTGTGGTGGTCCATGCTGTTCCGGCTCTCACGCCGCGACCAGCTCTCGTTTCCGTGGTGTCTCGAAAAATGCGGAATCCCCTTCAACCCTCTTCTTCCGGACGGCATGAACACGCGGAATTATCCCGGATTCAGATATTTGCTTCATAAGTAAATAATTCTTACATTTGCAGCCGCTTCTCGGGTAGGAGCGATAATTGTTTAACTTAACTTACAGATTCACAATGGCTGTTAAAATTCGTCTACAGCGCCACGGAAAGAAGAATTTCGCATTCTTCCACATTGTAGTGGCAGATTCACGTGCAAAACGTGACGGTCGTTTCATCGAGCAGATCGGATCCTACAATCCCAACAGCAACCCTGCCACAATCGAACTCAATTTCGAGCGTGCGCTTGCATGGCTGAAGGTCGGAGCCGAGCCTACGCTCACAGTGCGCCGCATCCTTTCCTATGAGGGAGTGCTGCTGCGCAACCATCTTGACGGCGGTGTCGCCAAGGGTGCTCTCACCCAGGCCGAGTCCGACAAGAAGTGGAATGACTGGAAGGCTCAGCGCGATGCAAAGATCGAAGCCAAGATCTCAGGTCTCAAGAACAGCGAGATAGAGGCAAAGAAGGCTGCAAAGGCTGCCGAAACAAAGGTTAACGAGGCTCGTGCAGAGGCTCTCGCCAAGAAGGCCGCCGAGCTTGCCGCCAAGGAGCAGGCTGCCGCTGCAGAGGCTGCTGCCCAGGCATCGGCAGAGGAGCCTGCAGAGGAGACTCCCGCCGAGGCATAGGATGCTCCGTGCTGCCAAGATTCTGAAGTCCAACGGTACCGATGGCGGACTGCTCATAGGAGCTTGCGACATCGATCTGGACGGAATAGACGTCAAGGAACCCGTGTTCGTCGAATTCGACGGACTCGCGGTTCCTTTCTTTATTGAATCGCTCCAGCCCAAGGGGAGGTCCAGGGCCGTGGTGCACCTGAGCGACGTGCGTACTCTCGAGGATTCGGAAGAAATGGTCGGACGGTGGCTGTGCGTCGAAGGAGAATATTCAGGCACTGAGGAAGAGGATTTTACCGGATGGTCGGTCTACGACAAGGACCGGTTCGTGGGAGTGGCTGACGGCATGCAGGAATTTCCCGGACACGTGTGCATATGTATCGGAGATGTTTTGCTACCTTTGCATGAGGACCTTGTAATCGGATGTGATCCTGATGCCAGAAAACTCGTGATGGATCTGCCGGAGGGCCTCTTTGGAGACTGAACCGTGGACACCGCACCGAAACTCAGCATAGTCATAGTCTGCATGAACAGGCTTGACAACCTGTATCCCTGTCTCGAGGGGATAAGGAAGCATACGTGCGTAAGCTATGAGACTTTTGTGGTCGCCTACCTTTTCGAGGCGGAGAACCTTGCCCGCGCGAAGGCGGATTTTCCCTGGGTGAATTTCATAGAGAGCGACTGCCTGCGCGGCTTTTCCGAAAACAACAACCTGGCACTGGGCCATGTGCGTGGGGAATACTGCTTCATACTCAACGACGACACTCTGATTGACACTGACGTGGCGGGGCGCCTTGTCGGAGATTTCAGCCTGCTTCCTGACAATGCAGCCATCGTGAGTCCCAGGCTGCTCAATGCCGACGGTTCCCTGCAGCTCTGCGGGAGGCCTGAGTACCCGGCCCGCAATTACCTGCTTCAGCAGTGGCATCTATACTCCGAACCAAAGGATGACACTCTCGGAAAGACTCCGGTTGCCGGGCAGGTGTACGAGACATCCAACATCAGCGGTGCGGCATTTGTCATACGGACCGATATTTTCAGAAGTCTGGGGTTTTTCGACGAAAGGTATTTCTTCACTCCAGAAGACATAGCCTTGTCGACGCTGGCACGAAGCAGGGGGTACAGGGTCTATGTCGATGCGTCGGTGGCAGTCGTCCACAAATGGAAGACTACAGCCTCATCCCTGTCGCCTGCCGTGAGGCCGAGTGCCGTCAAGGGCTCGCTTGTCTTCTTCGGGGCTGGCTCCAGGACGAAACTTCTGTTACTGAGTCTGGGCGTATATGCTGCCGAGAGTGCCAAGAGGTTCAAGGCATGGCTGAGGTACCTTGCCGATCCGAGCGAGGAGAACCGGATACGGCACCGCACGTTCCGGAACATATGCCGTTCAGTGTTCAGCCGCAGGAGTCCGAAAGAATCGTTTATCAGATATTACTATGAAACCGAAGGTACTGGTGACGGTCGTCACCTTCAACGCGGCTGAATGGATACGGAAGTGTCTTCAGAGCGTGCTGCGTTCTGACTACCGCTGTGATGTGCTGGTGGTTGACAACGCGTCTTCCGATGATACCAGAGACATCATACGGACCGAGTTTCCCGCTGTGGAACTGATTGAAAGCCGCTCCAATGCCGGGTTCGGAGCGGCCAACAACATCGGCTTCAGGCTCGCGCTTGACAGGGGATATGATTTCGTCTACCTGCTCAACCAGGATGCCTGGATAGAGAAGGATACTGTCGGCGGGCTGATTGCTGCCTACCGGCCGGACTACGGAGTGCTGAGCCCCGTACAGAAATCGGCCTCCGGTAAACTTGATGTCCAGTTTGCCCGCAAGTGCGGCAAGTACCTCAAGGTGATGTCGAGGATTTCCGCCGCATCGGACCTTGTGGTCGACGTGCCTTTCGTGATGGCCGCGCACTGGCTTGTCAGCCGTCAGGCGATCCTGACGGTAGGCGGATTTTCGCCAGTGTTCGTTCACCGCGGGGAGGATGACAATTATCTTGACAGGCTGCATTTCCACGGAATGCGCTGCGGTGTCGTACCGGCAGTGTCTGCCGTGCATGACAGGCAGTCCCGCAGGCTTTCCCGACAGGAGAGAGTGAAGTGGAAATGCGTCGGACCGGTGGTCAGGATTTCTGATCCGAGGAAGTGTTTTGCCTTCCGCGCTCTTGCGGAACCGGTGGAACTGGCTGCAATCGGGGTCAGGAACTTCTCAACGCTGCCTTTCAAGGAGATTCCTGAATTCGTGAAGTCGTATCCGACTCTGCGCCGCTTCCGCAAGGCTTCGCGCAGAAAAGGCGCTTTCCTGCCCTGAATGCCGCTTTTGATAAGGTACGAAAACAAAATGAAACACTGATTTGCCCTCAATCTGCATTATTGGTGGTAAATTTGTGCCGCTCGAATAATTTTTCTAAAACCAATAACAACTAATTATGAACGTATTTACAAAATCCATCATCGCCTCGCTTTGTGTCGCTGGACTTTGCAGCGTACCTTGCATCGCCTCCGACAAGAACGATGACGACCCCAGGGCCGGAACCATTTCGGACACGAGACTCGAGTGCTACTTCGAACCCTCTTCGCAGGAGCCTGCCTCTCCGGATTCCGAAGGTTTCATCAGGCGTTGGACACTGCTTGAACCCATCAGCAAGCCCAACAGGTCAAACACCGTTTTCACAGACAGCTACCTCCGGGAAGCATTCAACACCGAATATTTCCCCGACCAGTTCACGGTCGTTCCCAAAGACGGCCAGAAAGTGAAGGTCGACAAGCAGAGGCTCAGATGGCACAGTTTCGACAGCAAGCTCTACAACATCAAGCTCTTCCGTTTCGCAAGCAACATGGAGACCGACGTCTACGGAGTGTTGTTCTGGGCTGTGACGGTCGTGAACTGCGAGGAAGATATCCCCAATGTCAGGATGTCAGTCGGCTCGAACTCAGCCTCCATGTGGTGGCTCAACGGTGAAGAGGCCGTGCTCCTTTCCGGAGACAGACGTATGGTGCAGGATGACTGCTGCTCAAAGCGTCTCACCCTCAAGAAAGGCAAGAACATCATCCGCGGCGCCGTTATCAACGGTCCCGGAATGAGCGACTTCTGTGTCCGCTTTGTCGATGAAAGCGGCAATCCCGTCACTAACTATACCATCACAAACCAGTAATCAACAGACAGCAAGTTATGAAAAAGACAATATTGACTGCAGCGATCGCGCTCCTTGCGGCCACCACTGTTTCGGAAATGTCCGCATCTGCGCAGATAGGCGAACCATATATCCATGACCCGTCCACAATCATGCTCTGTGACGGCAAGTACTATACCTTCGGAACAGGCGGCGGCGGACTTATCTCCGAGGACGGCTGGGCATGGTACAGCGGAGCCGTAAGGCCCGGCGGCGGTGCCGCACCTGACGCAATCAAGATCGGTGACCGTTACCTCATCGCGTACAGTGCGACCGGCGGCGGACTCGGCGGCGGACACGCAGGCAAGGTCCTGACCATGTGGAACAAGACCCTGGACCCCAATTCTCCTGATTTCGGGTATACCGAGCCTATCGTTGTTGCGGAATCATACGAGGACGAGGACTGCGATGCAATTGACGCCGGCCTTCTCATGGGTCCTGACGGCCGTCTCTGGCTGTCATACGGCACCTATTTCGGGTTCATCCGTCTCATCGAACTTGATCCCGAGACCGGAGCCAGAATGGAAGGATGCGAGCCTATCAACATCGCGATTGACTGCGAGGCCACCACGATGATGTACAAGGACGGCTGGTACTATCTTCTTGGCACACACGGAACATGCTGCGACGGAGTCAACTCTACCTACAATATCGTTGTCGGCCGCTCAAGGAACGTTACCGGACCTTATCTTGACAATGTAGGCCGCGACATGCTCAAGGGCGGTGGCAAGATGGTCATTGCAGCCGGAAACAGGCAGACCGGAGCCGGACATTTCGGACACTATGTCGAGGAAGAAGGCGTCGAGAAGATGTCTTGCCACTTCGAGGCTGACTTCGACCGCAGCGGCAGGAGCGTCCTCGCTATCCGTCCTCTGCTCTGGAAGAACGGCTGGCCTTATGCAGGAGAGCCTTTCAAGCCCGGCACATATGAAATCGAGTCAGAGAGAAGAGGATATGCTCTTGAGCTTGCTGTGGATTTCGTCCGCATGCAGGGCGGAATGCGCGGATGGCGTCGCGATCCCAACGAGCCTCTGGTAATTATCGAGAACCAGAAACTCGAGGATGTGATCGACACCTGGCCTGAGGGAGACATCGATGTACGCATCGGCGACTATATGTTCCGTCCTCACCAGAGGTGGACCATCACCGAGGTTCCCGAGGCCGGCGGATATCTGAGCGCACCCTATTACAAGATTACCATTGAGGGTACCGACAGGGCGCTTGCCGCGACTGCCGACAAGGAAGTCATCACCGTTCCCGAGTTCACCGGAGCTCCCGAGCAGCTCTGGAGAATAGAGCAGCTCACGGACGGAACATACAGGATAATGCCCAAGGAGGTTCCCGGAACCGACGAAGAGCTTGTTCTCGTGTCCGTTGCCGACAGCACTCCTTCACTCGGCAAGTTCGACTTCAACAGTGACAATTCAAAGTGGAACTTCAGGGATCACTGATGATTCTGCAACAGATACCGAATGCGGCGGGGCCGGAGGGCCTCGCCGCATTTGTCTTCTGCCGCCGGGTATTCGCCTGCGTCAGGCGCGGATTATCTGGACTTCGCCCTTGAGCCCTATCTTGATTATCTGTGAGGCCCTTCCGGATGAGGCGGTGTCAAACTCCGTGGGGACGATGTAGTCCACGGCAGAGCGTATCTCCTGCGATACATCCTTGAAACTCTTAGGGCTTGGCTCTCCAGATATGTTGGCCGATGTGCTTACGAGCGGCCTCCTGAGCCGTCTTGCAAGTTCCTTGCAGTACAGGTCTCCCAGAGGTATGCGTATGCCCACGCTGCCGTCTTCGGCAAGTACGCTCGGAGCGAGGTCCTGCCCCTGGGGATAGATTATTGTCATCGGGGCGTCGTTCACCTCGACCAGCTCCACTGCCATTGAGGGGACCTGTCTGACGTATCTTGCGACCATGTCAAGATCAGACGCGAGCAGCACCAGGGACTTGGCCTCCGGCCTGCGCTTGATTTCAAAGACTTTCCTAACGGCTTCTTCATTGCAGGCATCGCACCCTATGCCCCAGATGGAGTCTGTCGGATAGAGTATCACGCCCCCGTTGCGGAGGACCTCCAATGCCTTGTCCATGCTTTCACGGATATCCATAGCTTCTCAGATTGAGTTTTTGTCGAACAGTATTCCTCTTTTTCTCCACTGCAGCATCAGCAGATAGCCGATGAGCATGCCTCCGAGGTGTGCAAAGTGCGCTACACCCGAATTAGCCCCTGTCATTCCGGTCAGGAACTCGATCGCTGCGAAAATCACGACCATCCATTTCGCGCTGAGTGTCACGGGCGGGAACAGCAGCGTCATCCTTGACTGGGGGAACAGCATCGCATAGCCTATGAGCACGCCGTATATCGCGCCGGACGCTCCGACTGTAGGGGTCATCTTGAGCTGTGTCACGTGCGCCATGGCTCCTGAATGTCCGAGTGCCGCGCTTTCCATGAAACTCTGGAGCTGGATGTATTCGGCCCCTGTGTGCAGGGCCGCGGCTCCCAGTCCGCAAATGAAGTAGAAGACGAGGAATTTCCTGGGCCCGATTATGTTCTCAACCACGCACCCGAACATCACCAGGGTGTACATGTTGAAGAATATGTGCCAGAATCCGCCATGCATGAACATGTGCGTGATGAACTGCCACCAGTGGAAGAACGGGGAGGTGGGATAGAACAGCGCGAAGTTCCTCACCATGAAATCGGACCTGTCAAGCAGAGTGGCAAGGAAAACGATGCAGTTGATTATCAGCAGGTTCTTTGTTACAGGAGGAATGTTCGCAAGGAATCCCCCCGGACTGCCGTTGTCAGAGTAGTAGTATGACATATTGTCGGTTTCAGATTGTTAAGTGAACAGTTTGTCTATGTCTTCCGTGCTGATTATGCTGACTGTACGCCGTCCTCCGGCCGTGTATTCAGCATTGTCGCATTCGAAAAGAGTATCAATCAATCTTTGTGCCTGGAGCGGCGAGCTCACGCTTTCGGCGGATGCCGCCCCGGACTGTGCGATTTTCTCCGCAAGTCTCTGGTTCATGATTTCCTGCAGCGAATCCTTCTCTTCCTCGAGGATGCCCAGAAGATCTTCAATCTCGCGGCTGACATTTCCAGGGGTCGAGCTGTAGCCGTCAGGAACTCCTTCTACCCGTATCGAGTCATCTCCCACGGGCTTGATGTCGAACCCGATCTGTCTCAGAAGATCCGAATTCTCGTCGAAGACCAGCCTGCGCGGCACGCCTATATTGACTTCCACCGGGAACAGGGTCGTCTGGCTGACATGTGCAGGCATGCCGGAAAGAGCTTTCAGCGTGCGTTCGAAAAGTATCCTTTCCATCGCCCTGCGTATGTTGACCACCATCATCCCGGACGCGGCTGGAGTAATGACGTACTTTCCCTGGATTATAAGTATTCTCGACGTGGTCCCGGCCGCGGAGTCGAACAGCCTCCCGTAACCCTCCGGCGGCGTCTTTGCCGCCGTGCCGGGCTGCGTTTCCCGGACTCCGGTTGCGGAAGGCACCGTGAACGGGTCGAAATCGGGGTCGGCGCCGATGCGCGGGGCGCTTACCGGACGGTACTCTTCGAAGCATTTGCCTATCTGTGGCATTTCGACTGCACCTTCGGTGTCGAAATTGATTCCTGCTCCGAAACTGTTGCGTCCCAGAGTCTCCCTGACACAGGCTGAAAGCATCTGGAATATTACTGACTCGTCCTCAAACTTGACTTCCGTCTTTGCCGGATGGATGTTCACGTCGATGCTGTGCGGGTCCACCTCGAGGAAAATCAGGTACGATGGCATGGTGCCCTCCGGAATCATGTCTTCGTAGGCCTTCATCACCGCCTTGTGGAGATAGCCGCTGCGGAAGAACCTTCCGTTTACGAAGAAGAACTGGTTGCCCGGTGTCTTGCGGGCGGTCTGCGGCTTTCCTATGAAGCCGCTGATGTGGGCGACTGATGTCTGCGTGTCTATGTCCACGACATCCGAGGCCAGTGCGTTGCCCAGCAGGTTCGTTATTCTGAATTTCAGGGATTTCTCTTTCTTAAGGACAAAGAGTTCCCGTCCGTTGTGCGTCAGGGTGAATGCCGTGTCGGGACGCGTTATGGCCACCCTGGTGAACTCCTCGACGATGTGCCGGAACTCCACGTTGTCGCTTTTGAGGAATTTGCGCCTTGCCGGAGTGTTGAAGAAAAGGTTCCTGACGGCGAAGTTCGATCCCACAGGAGCCGATACCGATGAGGTGCGTGTCTGGGATGCCGCTCCGGTCTTTACCTGCGTGGCTGTCTCGTCGCATTCGCGGCGTGTGCGCAGAGTGACTTCAGATACGGCGGCGATGCTTGCAAGGGCCTCTCCCCTGAATCCGTATGTCAGTATGTCGTCGAGGTCTTCGGCCGAGGAAATCTTCGAGGTGGCATGCCTCTCGAAACAGAGCACCGCATCGGACGGGCTCATGCCGCATCCGTCGTCAATGACCTGGATAAGAGTGCGCCCTGCGTCCGTGATGTTCACGGTTATGTGTCCGGCTCCGGCATCGACGGCGTTTTCCATCAGTTCCTTTACTACAGACGCCGGCCTCGTCACCACCTCTCCGGCGGCGATCATGTTCGCTATCTGTGACGGCAATACCCTGAGCCTTCCCATTGTGTACGGTTACAGCAACGAGTAGAATTTCGCGATCATGAACAGGATGGCGAATACAAGCAGCAGGGAGACGATACCCAGAATTACCGAGGCTTTTTTCAGAGGCGTGTGAGTGGCGCGGGAGTTCCCGTCACGCAGGGCGCCCTTGATGTACTGCCCCGGAACATATGTACCCTCTTTTTTCTGCCTGGAGTATGTTCCGTCGACGGCCCCGAATTTCCGCTTGCGCTCTTCTTCCTTGGGGTCGTAGTAGATAGGCTTGTAGTTGAAAACCCGGTGCTCGTTGTCACCGAACATGTTGAAATATCCCATATCCGGCAAATATAGTAAAAAGAGGAGAGTGGAACAAATGTAGCGGGACGCTTGTTTCGGGATGGAAAAAACACTAAGTTTGCAAGGATATGGAAATAAGGATAGGACATGGTTATGACGTGCACGCCATCGCTCCGGGACTGCCGATGTGGCTTTGCGGGATCCGGGTGGCGTCTGACTCGGGCTTCGTCGCCCATTCGGACGGCGATGTCGCTATTCATGCACTGTGCGACGCACTGCTCGGCGCTCTTGCACTCGGTGACATCGGCATGCATTTTCCGGACACGTCCCCTGAATATGCCGGAATCGATTCAAAGATCCTGCTTTCCAGGGTAATGGAAATGGTGCGTGAGGCAGGATGGGAACTCGGCAATGCCGACATTACGATCGCCCTCCAGAAGCCTAAGATAAGGGCAAGCGTCGACTCCATGAGGGAATGTCTGGCATCCGTGATAGGCTGCGGGGTGGATGCCGTTTCAGTCAAGGCGACGACTACGGAGCATCTGGGTTTTGTGGGCCGGGGCGAGGGTTGTGAGGTAAATGCAGTAGTCCTGCTTAAAAGAGCGTAATAAATTTTGCTAATTCGCAAAATATTTGTAGATTTGCAGTCCCAATAGGGGGCTATTGAGATATGGTGTAATGGTAGCACTACAGATTCTGGCTCTGTCAGTGAGGGTTCGAATCCTTCTATCTCAACTTTTCGGGGGCTTTAAAAGGCCCCTAAAATTTGGCGGGGTAGCTCAGCTGGTTAGAGCGTCGGATTCATAATCCGGAGGTCATGGGATCATGCCCCATTCCCGCTACGATTTTTTGCTCGTACTCTGTTTTCCGGCGCAGGTCTTGTTCTGCGGCGGTTTTTTTGTGTCTCAATGTGTGTGTCCTGCGCTCCGGACGGAGCGCCTTCAGGCCGGACGCGGCCTTTGTGCCTCGGATGAGACTCGAACTCACACGGACATTGCTGTCCAAGGGATTTTAAGTCCCTCGTGTCTACCATTCCACCACCAAGGCAAAGAGACTGCAAAGATATAAATAATTCAGAAATACTTGCTTTCCTGCCTGTGCAGAGCAAGGAAAATGAAAATGAGGGTAGAGAATGCCAGCAGAGAAGAACCTCCGTAGCTTATCATGGGGAGCGGGATGCCTATTACGGGCATGAGCCCTACCGTCATGCCGATATTGATGAAAAGGTGCATGAAAAGGCATGCGGCAACACAGTATCCGTATATTCTGGTGAACGGGCTCCTGCTTCTCTCGGCATCCTGCACGAGCCGGTATATCATGTATGCGTAGAGCAATATCACGAACAGGCTGCCGACGAACCCGTGCTCCTCTCCTATGGTGCAGAAGATGAAGTCGGTGCTCTGTTCGGGCACAAAGCCGTAGGTGGTCTGTGTGCCGTTCAGGAACCCCTTGCCGAACAGTCCTCCGGACCCTATCGCGATCATCGACTGCCGTACGTTGTATCCGACTCCAGTCGGGTCTTCCTTCATGCCAAGCAGTACTTCTATGCGTGTGCGCTGGTGGTCCTGAAGCACGCTGTGGAACAGAAAGTCCGTCGCCCCCACCAGAGCGGCTCCGGCGAGGAAGGCGGCGGCCGTACGCCATGCCAGTCTTCTGCGGAGCATCAATGACCGGCGGCTCCTGACGCTTGCGGTGAAATACACCAGGCAGGCAGCTGCCCAGGAGACAACCGATATCCACCAGGATGTGGTGAGCGTGAGTATGAACAGCGCGATGCTGATGCCGAGAAAGGCTATCCACCATCCCGAGAGCCCTTCCCTGTAGAGCACGAAAATGTAGCCGACGTATACGAGAGCCGAGCCTGTCTCGCTCTCGGCGACGATTGCGGCCATCGGGAGTGCAATCGTCAGGGCAGCGCTCATGAACCCTTTGGGGCTCCCGAGCCTGAAACCCTGCCTGCTCATGACGGCGGCGAGCATCAGGGATGTCGTTATCTTCGAGATTTCCGCCGGCTGGAACTTGACAGGACCGAACTCGAACCACGAATGCGACCCTTTTACGTCTTTGCTCACGAATATGACGAGCACCAGCAGTCCGAATACCAGCAGGTAGGCTGCAGGAGGAATCACTTCCCAGAGCCGCGGATTGATCCAGAAAAGTATCACGATGTCAACGACAAGCGATATCCCGAACCACATGATCTGTTTCCCGCACCTGCCGCCCAGGTCGAAGGCCGATGCTGAATCGGTCGAGTGCCCTGCGGCATATATGCTGAGAAGCCCCGTGACGACAAGTGCGATATAGCAGGCGATGAGCCTCCAGTCTATGGTTTGCCACAGACCTCTGTCGTAAGTGTTGGATGTTCCCTGGCCGTATCTCATGCTTTTCAGAAGAATTTAGTGGTGAGCATGGTCTGTTCCATGTACCTGTGTCCTTCGGATATTTCGCCGGTCAGATATTTTTCCATCATCAGGGTAGCCACCGGCAGGGCCCATGTCGCCCCGAAGCCGGCGTTTTCGACATATGCCGCGACGGCAATCTTCGGATTGTCCTTGGGAGCGAAGCAGATGAATACCGAGTTGTCCTTCCCGTGGGGGTTCTGGGCGGTGCCTGTCTTGCCGCACACTTCAATGCCAGGTATCGCGGCCCTCAGGGCCGTGGCTCCAGCCGTTCCTCCGCCGTTGACCGCCATGTACATTCCTTCGACGGCAGTCTCGAAATAGCTTGTGTCGACAAGAGTGTAGTTCCTCTTCCTGTATTTGTCGTCAATCCTGAACCCTTCCGAGTCCTTGACTATGTGAGGTATGTAGTAATACCCCCTGTTTGCCATTATAGCGGCGAGATTGGCTATCTGGAGCGGGGTCGCGCCGATCTCGCCCTGTCCGATCGAAAGGGACACCACGGTGGAGAACCTCCATCTGCCCTTGCCGTACAGCCTGTCATAGTATGACGAAGTGGGAATGTTGCCGCTCAGCTCCGAGGGGAAGTCGCTGCCGAGTTTACGCCCGAACCCGAAACTCAGGACATACTCTCTCCAGGCATCCAGCGCCTCTGCCGTAGTGGCGAACCTGTCATTTTCCAGTATGTCTTTGAGCACATAGCAGAAATATCCGTTGCATGACGTGGCGATCGCGTCCCGGAATTTCAGCGGTGAGGAGTGTTCGTGGCAGCGCAGCCTGCGGGTTGCGGTATAGTAGTACCCGCCGTTGCACGGGTATGAATCCGAAGGTTCGAGGACCCCTTCCTGCAGGCCGACAAGCCCGTTTATGAGCTTGAATACCGAGCCTGGCGGATAAGAGGCCATCACTGTCCTGTTGAACATCGGCTTGCGGGGGTTCGCGGCGATTTCCGCGTAGTGGCTCCCTATGTCGGACAGTACATCGACATCTATTCCCGGACTCGACACCATGGCCAGTATCTCGCCGCTTGACGGTTCTATCGCCACTACAGACCCGACCTTGCCTTCCATGAGCTGCTGCCCGTACTGCTGGAGGTGCGCGTCGATCGTGGAGACTATGTCCTTGCCCGGGACGGCGTCCTTGTCCTGCAATCCGTCCTGGTAGGCCGACTGTACGCGGTTGCGGGAATCCCTGAGGTAGATGTGGTATCCCTTTTCGCCGCGGAGCTCCTGTTCCATCGCATACTCCAGCCCGGTCTTGCCTGCGTAGTCTCCGGCCTTGTAGTCGGGGTGCTTCTCGATATAGTCAGCATCTACTTCGGAAATGTAGCCGAGCAGATTGCCTCCGGCGTTGAACGGGTATTCCCGTATGCTGCGCATCTGAGCCCTGAATCCAGGGAACATGTATTCCAGTTCAGCGAACTTGACGTATGTCTGCTGGGGGACTCTTTTCAGTAGGGTCTGAGCCTGGTATCCTATGCGAGTCCGGTACTTGCGGTAGTACTGCATCCTCTCTCGGAGGAATTCCACAGTGGTGTCGAGGGCCTGTGCGAGAGCCAGAGTGTCGAACTGCCCGACATCCCTCGGTGTCACCAGTATGTCGTAGCAGACGGCGTTGCCGACCAGAATTTCCCCGTTCCTGTCATAGATGACCCCTCTTGGCGGATAGATGGTCGAGTAAACCATCGAATTGTTCGATGCGTCCTGCTTGTACTCGTCGTCGATGACCTGGATGACGAACAGCCTGGCCAGCAGCACAAGTGCCGCCGCCCCGAGTCCTGCGAGCAGTCTGTTTTTCCTGTTCATTTCCATCTTGAATCGGCGTCAGTGCAGAGAGTGTCTGCAATCGGGAGTGAAAGCGGTATGCTGACAGCTGCGGACGCGGCGAATTTGACGGCATCCATCCATAGCGGTCTGGTGCCGGCGCTGTCAATGGCGATGTATACGGCAAGGAACAGCATTGTGAGCATTGCCGTGGCCATGGCCATCTTCATCCAGCCCTGCCTGTTTGCCGAGAGCTCTTCCCGGCGCGCGACAAGGATTTCGTTGCCGAAGACAAGGCGTATCGTCCCCCTGCGCACCAGCGCTGCAGGGACGAGAGCTGCGGACGAGAGGCCGAGCGGTGCGCCGCACAGGAAATCTGCGGCGAGGCCTGCCGCGAAGGCTATTGCCATCGACAGCACCGGACGTTGCCTTACCGGCATTCCGAGGATAATTGCAGGCAGGAACGTGACAGTGAGGTACTGCGTGAAGTTGCAGCAGTTCCATATCACTGCCTGTGCGATGATGAACAGGGCGCATTTCAATATGTAGGTGCCGCCTTTCATGATTCTCCTGACGTTGCGTTCTTCTCCAGCGCGAGTATTTCGTCGCTGTCGAGGTTTTCCACGATGGTAACGTAATGTATGCTCCTGAAATCCTGGAACAGCCTGACATCCACCTGTCTGGATGATCCGTTCACGAGTCTGGAGTCTTGTGTGGTGCCTATGGGAATGCCTGCCGGGAATATGCTGGAGAACCCGCTAGTGCGGACCGTGTCTCCCGGAGCTATGTCGTAATGGGGCGGTATGTCGCCGGCGACTGCCGTGTTGCTGTCCCGTCCGTCCCACCTTAGCGGAGCGTCTACTCCTGCCTGGCCTATCCTGGTGCTTATGGTCACGTTGGGATTCATGAGCGTGAGCCCGTACGAATACCTCCTGCCCACGGCGCTGATTATTCCCACCACGCCGTCGGAGGTTATTATCCCTGACTGGGGCCGTATTCCGTCTTCCTGCCCTTTGTTGACAATCACGTAGTTGTGTGCAGTGCCCCGGCCCATCCTGACTACCGTGGCCGGTATGTATCTGAACCGCTGGTCATTCAGGAAAACCTCGTGTGACTTTTCCTCCATTCCGGCTTCGCGCAGTTCATACTGGCGCAGCCTGGCCTCGAGGGCTGCGTTGAGCGCGGCAAGGGAATCGTTCTGGGTCTCCAGCCTGAAGTGGTTGCGCATGTTCTCTGCCGCTCCCCACAGGAAGGCGTTGACCCGCATGGACGCCCTGTTGAACCAGATGTCCTTCATCGTGGAACTGCTTCCCAGCATAGCAAGAGCAGCAACCTCCAGAAGTATGAAGGCTGCCGCACTCGTGATTGCATTTGTGCTTCCGCGTTTTCTGGGCATTCGTCTAACGCATCAGGAAAGAATACCTGTCCGTGTGCTTGAGAGCCTCGCAGGTTCCCCTTCCGACTGCGTGAAGCGGATCTTCGGCCACCTTGAAGTCGATGTTGGTCTTGTCCTTGAATCTCTTTGCGAGTCCTCTGAGCAAGGCGCCGCCGCCTGAAAGGTATATTCCGTTCTCGACAATGTCAGCATATAGTTCGGGCGGCGTGTTCTCGAGCACGTGCAGGATTGAAGTCTCTATCTTGGCGATCGACTTGTCGAGGCAGTGCGCGATTTCCTGATGGGTGATCGTCGCCTCGACCGGATGCGCCGTCATGAGGTTCGGTCCGCGCACTATAAACGGCTCCGGCTCATCCTCGGCGAGATCCGGAATCACGGCGCCGACCGCTATCTTTATCTTTTCTGCCGTCACCTCTCCGACCTTGATGTTGTGCTGCTGGCGGAGATAATACTGGATGTCGCTGGTGAACACGTCGCCGGCAGTGCGTATGCTGTCCTGCACTACAAGGCCTCCGAGAGATATTACGGCAATCTCCGTGGTCCCTCCTCCTATGTCTACCACCATGTTGCCCTGCGGCGCCTCGATGTTGAGGCCGATTCCAAGAGCGGCGGCCATGGGCTCGAAGATCAGGTACACGTCGCGGCCTCCTGCATGTTCAGTCGAGTCCCGTACGGCCCTTATCTCGACTTCCGTGGAGCCTGACGGAATTCCCACCACGACTTTGAGGTTCGGGGTGAAGAGAGTCCTGTGCTTGCTGCCGGCCTGCTTGATGAAGCCGCGTATCATTATTTCCGCAGCGTTGAAGTCGGCTATGACGCCATCCTTGAGCGGACGGATGGTCTTGATACCGGGATTGCATTTTTCATGCATCAGCTTTGCCCTCTGGCCAAGCGCAATGCATTTGCCCGAGGCCACGTCTACTGCTATGATGCTGGGCTCGTCAAGGACTATCTGCCCGTTCTGGTATATGACGGTATTGGCTGTGCCAAGGTCTATCGCGTATTCTTGATTGAGGAATCCGAATGCCATCTTGCATTAATTTTTGTGAAAAACAAAAATAGTGAAAATTACTTAATTTTGTAAAAAATATAAGGATGGGACGAAAAATTTACGGAATTGTAGTTGCTGGCGGTAGCGGTTCAAGAATGGGCGGAAACCTGCCCAAACAGTTCATGGAACTCTGCGGTGTGCCGGTACTCCAGCGTACCCTCGAGACAATGTCCGAAGCGGTCCCGGGAATCACTCTTCTGACGGTGCTTCCACGCATCCATTTCCAGACCTGGAAGGACCTGTGCGCAGAACATAACTTCTCGTGTCCGCATATTCTCGTTCCGGGAGGGATGACGCGGTTCCTGTCTGTCAGGAACGCCCTGGGGAAGGTGCCTGACGGGGCCGTTGCGATTGTTCATGACGGAGTGCGCCCGTTTGTGAGCCAGTCACTGGTCAGGAAGATGCTCGACAGGATGCAGACCTGCCGGGCGCTGATACCTGTGCTTCCCGTCACGGACACTCTCAGATATGCCGACAGTTCTGTGGAAAAGGTGGTCGACCGATCGCTTTTCGTTTCAGTCCAGACACCCCAGATGTTCTGGTCGGAAGACTTGAAGGCGGCATATTCCATGCCTTACGAGACCAGGTTCACCGACGACGCTTCGGTTGTTCAGGCGTACGGTGTGCCGCTTGAAACGATTGAAGGGGAGAGGTTCAACATCAAGCTGACCACTCCCGAAGACCTTGTGTTCGCCAAGGCTATTCTTTCACTGAGACGGCCTTGAAGCTGGTGCTTTTGTAGTCCTTGACCCATACTTCCCGCTCGAAGGCCTGGTCAAGTGAGATTATCGTGTTGGTGGACACCACGTACGGGATCCTCTGGATCGTGTTGATGAGGATGTCCATCAGGTGTTCGTTGTCGAAGCAGTACACCTTCAGGAACAGGGCCGCCTGCCCAGTTATGAAGTGGCATTCAACGATTTCGGGAACATGCTTGAGCGCGGCGACGGCTTCGGGATACTTGTTGTCTTCCGAAAGGTTCACGCTGATGAAAGCGCAGACATTGAGCCCTATGGCCGAGGGTTTTATGACCATGCGTGAGCCCGATATTATTCCCATCGCTTCCATTTTCTTGACCCTCTGGTGTACGGCTGCGCCGGAGATGTTGCATCCCCTTGCAATTTCCAGATACGGCATCCTGGCGTTGTTTACGAGAAAGGAAAGGATTTTCCTGTCGATTTCGTCAATCTGGTAGCTGGCCATTTGTCTGTCCTCCTGTTCTATTTTTTCTGTTTTCTGGTTTTAGTGCCCGTCGGGCGGGTTTCGGCGATTATTTTCTTGCATTCCTCCTCGCTCAGGGTGGAGGGGTCGCAGCCTTTCGGCAGTCTGTAGTTGCCTCCGGCATGTTTCATGTACGGACCGTACCGGCCGTTCACTATGCTGATGTCGGAGTCTTTGTATTCAAGTATCGTGCGTCCGACGGACGATGCGCCTTCCGTCTCTGTCCTGATGAGCTCCCTGCATTGCTCAAGCGTGACGCTGAGCGGGTCTGATCCTTTTGGAAGGGAGAAATTCTTGTCGCCGTACTTGATGTAAGGTCCGAAGCGGCCTTTGGTGGCGATGACTTCCGTTCCGTCGATGGTCCCTACGGTGCGCGGCAGCTTGAAAAGGTCGAGAGCAGCTTCCAGCGTCATTGTCTCTATCAGCTGGCCCTTCCCCAGGCTTGCAAAGCGCCTGTCCTCACCTTCTCCTTTCTGGACATAAGGTCCGTACTGGCCGAATTTTGCATACACGGGCTTCCCGTCCGAAGGGTCATTGCCCAGGAGCCTCTCCACATGGCTGTGCTGCTTCTCCTGCAGAGTCTGCTCCACTTTCTTGTGGAAGCCTCCGTAGAAGTTGCCGATTACGGAATTCCAGACCATTTTCCCCTCTGCAACGAGGTCGAAGTCCTTCTCGACATTTGCCGTGAAGTCGTAGTCCATGATGTTGGGAAAGTTCTCGACGAGGAAGTCGCTGACTATCATGCCGATTTCCTGTGGCATCAACTTGCCTTTCTCCGCCCCTACCGTCTCGGTCTTCTCGGTTCCTCGTATCGAGTCTCCCTCGAGTCTGAGATTGTGTACGCTGACTTTGCGGCCCTCCTTGTCTGACTTGACTATGTATCCCCGCCCCGTAGTAAGTGTGGATATCGTCGGGGCGTAGGTCGACGGGCGTCCTATTCCGAGTTCCTCCAGCTTCTTGACCAGGGTAGCCTCGGAGAACCGGTACGGCGGCTGGGTGAACTTGCATTCTGCCTCGATGACCTGCCTGTCGAGTATGTCACCTACATGCAGTTCGGGCAGCATGACCGCTGTGTCGTCGTTCTCTTCCGCATCATCGGCGCTTTCCATGTACAGTTTAAGGAATCCGTCGAAAACGACTTCCTGTGCCTGGATGCAGAACTTCTCGGGTCTCTTGTCCGAGGAGAGCTTTATAGAGGTCCCGAGCAGTGCGGCGTCTTCCATCTGCGAGGCCACGGTCCTTTTCCATATCAGGCTGTAGAGCTTCTTCTCCTGGGCGCTTCCCTCGATGTCGGTATTCTCGATGAAGGTAGGGCGTATCGCCTCGTGCGCCTCCTGGGCACCCTTGCTCCTTGTCTTGTACTGGCGTGGATGCGAGTATCTTTCCCCGAAACTGTCAATTATGAATTTCTTTGAGGTGCCGAGCGCGAGGCTGGACAGGTTCGTTGAATCCGTACGCATATAAGTAATCAGGCCCCTTTCATAAAGGCTCTGGGCTATTCTCATCGTGACGCTGACCGGGAAATGAAGTTTCCTGGCGGCTTCCTGCTGCAGGGTAGACGTCGTGAAAGGGGGTGCCGGATGGCGTACGGCGTCTTTTTTCTCTATCTCCGAAACGCTGAAAGTCGCTTCTCTGCTGTCTTCGAGAAACGCCCTTGCGGATTCCTCAGTGTCGAATCTTGTGTCCAGAACACCCTTGACTCTGTTGCTGCCGGCACAGAATATCCCCTCGACCTTGTAGTATGGGGAGCTGTTGAATGCCATTATCTCCTTTTCCCTGTCTACGACAAGTCTCAGCGCCACAGACTGGACTCTTCCGGCAGAGAGTCCCCTCTGGACTTTTCTCCACAGTATCGGAGAGAGCTCGAACCCAACGAGCCTGTCGAGCACGCGGCGCGCCTGCTGTGCGTCAACGAGGTTGAGGTCTATGTCTCGCGGGTTCTCCACCGCCTTGAGTATGGCGTCGCGGGTAATTTCATGGAAGACTATGCGTCTGGTCCTCTGGCTGTCAAGGCCGAGTGTCTCGCTCAGGTGCCACGCTATCGCCTCTCCTTCGCGGTCTTCATCGGATGCGAGCCATATGGTCTGCGCGGATTTCGCGGCCTGGCGGAGTTCCGCCACTACCTTTTTCTTGTCGGCCGGAACTATGTATTCGGGTTTGAATCCGTTTTCTACGTCTACGCTCAACTTGTTTTCCTGGAGGTCGCGTATGTGCCCGAAACTCGGCTTGACATCGAAATCCTTACCCAAAAACTTCTTTATCGTCTTGGCCTTCGCAGGCGATTCGACTATGACTAAGTTCATTGCTGAATTCCCGTCCATTTCTGAATGTCTTTCATTTTTAGATTTGCAAAGAAAACCATAAACTCGGTAAAATTCAAAATATAATCGCTAATTTTGCAGCTGCTCCGGAGGGTCGTAATATTCATTACGACAATTTTCCGGGGAAGTTTTTCAAATGAATTGCCGCCGATGAAAGCAACGACACGCAAGAAAATAGTCAAGTGGTTCTGGATACTGGTGACTCTCCCGTTCGCGGTACTGCTGGTAATGCTACTGCTGGTGGGACTGTTTGCCGAAATCCCTTCTTTCGAGGAGCTGGAACACCCCGACAGCAAGCTCGCCACCCAGATAATAGCAGATGACGGTGAGGTGCTCACCACTTTCCATATAGAGAACAGGACATACGTCAGCTATGACGAACTGTCTCCCTACCTCGTCGATGCCGCGATAGCGACCGAGGACTCCCGCTTCTACCGCCATTCCGGCATAGACATGCGCGGGCTTGCCAGGGTAGCAGTGAAGACCATACTGCTCGGTGACTCGAGCCAGGGAGGAGGAAGCACGATCACCCAGCAGCTTGCCAAGACCCTCTATCCTCGCCGTGAGGTGGAGAGCAACTTCCCCGGATGGAGGCAGGCCGTGATGGTCTGCACGAAATTCAAGGAGTGGATCACGGCTGTGAAGCTCGAGCGGGACTACACCAAGGAGGAAATCGTCGACATGTACCTGAACTCGATATTCTTCGGGAGCGGGGCATACGGAGTCAAGGCCGCGTCCGAAACATTCTTCGCGAAGGATCCGGCCGACCTTACTGTCGAGGAGGCCGCAATGCTCGTGGGCATGGTCAACAAGCCCACGCGCTACAACCCCGTTCTCAATCCCGACTATGCCCTCCAGAGAAGGAATTTCGTGATATCGCAGATGGAACGCAACGGCTATCTCAGCAAGGCCGAGCGTGATTCGATAATCCAGATCCCGATCAACCTGAACTATCAGGTGCAGGACCACAACGCCGGCCTGGCCCCCTATTTCAGGGACATGCTGAGGCGGGACATGTCGGCGTCAAAGCCGCAGAGGTCGGAGTACCAGTATGTCGAGGACTACCGTATCGACTCCCTGCGCTGGAGGAACGATCCGGTCTACGGATGGCTGACCAAGAACAGGAAGCCTGACGGCTCTGAATATGACCTCGACCGCGACGGGCTCAAGATATACACCACCATCAACTACCGCATGCAGCAGTATGCCGAGGAGGCGGTGGCCGAGCACCTCGGGAAGAACCTCCAGAAGTCCTTCGACAGGGAAGTGCGCTGGAAGAGGAACAAGCCCTTTGCCGACAACGTTGATTCGAAGACCGTGCAGACCCTTATGCAGCAGGCCCGCCGCTGGAGCGACCGCTACCGTCTGCAGCACCGTGCCGGAGTCCCGGACAAGGAGATATACGCCCAGTTCGACAAGCCGGTGAAGATGCGCGTGTTTGCGTGGAATGACAAGGGGTACGTGGACACCACGATGACGCCCGACGACTCGATAAGGTACTACAAGTCCATACTGCGTTGCGGATTCATGGCCATCGAGCCCGGCACCGGCCATATCAAGGCCTATGTCGGAGGTCCGAACTACCGCTACTTCAAGTATGACAACGTGCGCCAGGGCAAGCGCCAGATAGGCTCCACGATCAAGCCTTTCCTCTATACGCTTGCGATGCAGGAGGGCCTGAGTCCCTGCGACAAAGTCGTCAACCAGTCTCAGACTTTCGTGCTGTATGACGGGACCACCTGGACTCCGCGCAGCACCGACAGGGAAGAGTGGCTCGGACAGACCGTCACGCTCAAGTGGGGGCTCGCCCACAGCTCCAACAACATATCCGCCTTCCTGATGAAGGAGCTCGGCCCGGCGGCCCTGGTGCGCATGATGCACCAGATGGGTATACGCACGCATATTGACGAGGTCTATTCGCTCTGTGCCGGACCGGCCGATGTCAGCGTGTTCGACATGGTGTCGTCCTACAACACCTTCCCTTCAAAGGGGGCCTATGTGACTCCGCAGTACATCACCAGGATCACTGACAGCGAAGGCCGCGTGATAGGCGAGTATACCACCCAGAGGCAGGAGGCGATATCCGAGCAGACGGCATATCTGATGGTCAACCTGATGCAGGGAGTTGTCAACGAAGGCACAGGTTCGCGCCTGCGTTCCGTATACGGGCTCAGGGGCCAGATTGCGGGCAAGACCGGAACCACCAACGACAACTCGGACGGCTGGTTCATAGGCTATACCCCCAACATTACCGCCGGCGTGTGGGTCGGCGGCGAAGACAGGCAGGTGCACTTCAATTCCCTTGCCCTCGGAAGCGGCTCCAACATGGCGCTGCCGATATGGGGCATCTGGATGAAGAAATGCCTCGCGGATCCTACCATAGGATGGTCCATGGAGACGGACAGCTTTACCGCACCTTCCGGCTTTGACTTTGACTTCAGCTGCGAGGGGCAGGGCATATCCCTCGATGGGTACAGCGATGCGCGCCCCGATTCGGCTGGCGCCGCGGAACCCTCGTCCGAGGATTACGAAGACTATTATTTCAATTGATATAAATATTATGGGCAAGTACGGCACTATTGCAGTGATTTATGGCAGCGACAGCTCCGAGTGTGAGGTTTCATGTCGCAGTGGAGAATTTGTCGCTTCCCGTATCGACGGCAATGAATATGATGTCTATGAGATCTATGCCCGTTTCGGGAAATGGTCTCTGGTCGCATGCAGGAAAAGGAATTCCATGCGTGTTACCTTTCCCGAAGGCGCGCAGCCCCAGGTTGACAAGACTGACTTCTCGGTAACGCTGCTCGGCCAGAAGGTCCGGTTCGACTTCGCCTATATCATGCAGCACGGCTCGCCCGGCGAGAACGGGCGGCTGCAGGGTTATCTCGAGATGCTCGGGATACCTTTCAGCACCTGCAGTTCCTACGTCAGCACCGTTGCCTTCGACAAGTTCGCATGCAAGGCCATGGTCCGGGGACAGGGTGTCGTCAAGTGTGCGCCGGACGCCTATGTAAGGGAGGGCATGGACCTGGAGGCCTTCTGCTCAAAGGTGGAGAGCACGCTGCGCTTCCCCGTGTTCGTAAAGCCCACTCAGGGCGGGAGCAGTTTCGGGGTGACCAGGGTTACCGAAGCATCCGGCTTGATGGAAGCGGTCAAATTCGCTTTCTCCGAAGGGCCGACAGTGCTTGTGGAGCAGGGAATTTCGGGCAGGGAACTCACTTGTGCCGCCTACCTCGATGCAGGCAGCGTGCGCACTCTTCCCCCCATCGAGATAGTAAGCGAGAACGAATATTTCGACTATGACGCCAAGTACAACGGGCACAGCAGGGAACTCTGTCCCGCTCCGATAGACGGGGCGGATTCTGCCCTTCTCGCCGACACGACAGCCGCCATATACTCCCTGCTCGGATGCAAGGGCGTGGTCAGGATGGACTATATACTTGCGCCGGACGGGCTCTATTTCCTTGAAATCAACACTATACCCGGAATGACAAGCGCATCGCTCGTGCCCAGAATGGTGCGCACTGCCGGTCTCGACATGACCTCGTTCCTGAGCACGGTGATCGAGAATTCCTGAAAGAGTGCTCCTTGCAGACTTCATAAGGCAGTCCGTACACAGGCTGTCAGCCCTGTACCCTTCGCCCGAGGCGAGGGGTATGGTTTCTGTGCTCTGCGGGGAGAAGCTGGGAGTGAAAAGCTACACCCACATCATCGAGCCGTCCAGAGCCATACCCGACGGGGTGCTTCCCGAGCTGCTTTCCTGCATGGAGAGGCTCATGCAGGCGGAACCGCTGCAGTATGTGCTGGGATATGCCGAATTCTGCGGCAGGCGTTTCAAGGTTGACGGCAGAGTGCTTATCCCGCGTCCCGAGACCGAGCAGCTTGTCGGCCTTGCGGAAGAGCGCATGCGGGCATCGGGACTAAAAGCCGGCGTACTGGATCTTTGTACCGGCTCCGGATGCATAGCCTGGTCGCTCCGGCTGGATTTCCCCGGCACCGAAGTTACTGCGGTAGACATATCGGGGGATGCTTTGGAACTGGCCTGTTCCCAGTTTCCAGCTCCCGGTCCGGAATTCGTGCAGGCGGACATCAGGGGCCCCGTCCCCGAACTTGTCAGGAGCAGGGGACCGTATGGCCTCATAGTCTCCAATCCTCCCTATGTCCTCGAGAGTGAACGTGCCGCGATGCGCAGCAATGTGCTCGACCATGAGCCCGGGCTTGCCCTTTTCGTCCCGGATGACGACCCGCTCGTATTCTACCGTGCCTGCGCTGCGTGGGCAGCAGACCTTCTTGCTCCTGACGGATGCGTGCTGTTCGAAATCAACGAGGCCTTCGGTCCGCAGACCGCATCCATGATGCGCTCCTGCGGCTTCACGACCGTGGAAGTGCTGCCTGACCTTTACGGCAAGCCCCGCTTCGTCCGCGCATGCCGTGAGCCGGACTCCCGTTTCAGAAAGTGAGCCTGTAGCTGAAGTTGGGCATTATGGGAAGCAGCGAGATGGCCATCCATTTCTCCCTTTCGGCATCGAAATAGAGTGTGAAGGGGTTGAAATGGTTGGTGACGTTGTAGATTCCGACATTCAGGTCATGTGTGAATCTCCCCGTGACGAATCTGTGCTGGTAGCCAATGTCGAGTCTCAGGACCATGGGCATCTGGTAGTTGTATATGCCGGAATAGTAGCTTGCAGTCCACTCGGTTTCATCGAAAAGGTGCATCGGATAGGTCATCGCGGCGCCATGTTCCCAGTGGCCGCTCTGCAGGGTGAACGAGGCCGAGAACCCCTTCCACTGTGCAAGGATGTTGAGCATGTGGGTGCGGTCGAACCTTGCGTGGAACTCCCCTCCGTCATAGAAGCTCGGGAAACCGCTGCGCGAGGTTTTCGACAGAGTGTAGGCTGCCCTTGCATAGAAGTTGCGTCCGAGATATTCGTACAGGAACTCTCCTCCGTATGAGAGGCCCTGTCCCTGCTCGACGTCATCCTCCCACACCGCGAAACCTCCGTTGAACATGCTCTGCGAGTATTTGTAGAATACAAGGTTGTCCATCTCCCTGTAGAAAGCTCCTATCGAGGCCTTGTGCCTCGGGTATTCGAGCGACAGGGCGAAACTTGCCTGCTCGGTCGTTTCGGGCTTCACCTTCTTGCCTGAGGGCACGAGCATGTCGGTAGACCAGCCTACCGGCAGACCCTCAAGCGTGTGGTAGTATTGTACGAGGTAGTCGTAACTGGCCTCGACGGCAAACGCTTTTGTGATGTTCCATTTTGCGTAGGCGCTGCCGGACGGGTCTTTGTACCATAGTGCATCTTTACCGTTGCGGAAGAAGTTTTCCCTTGCATTTGCCTTGAGCTCAAGTTTCCCCGGTATTGCGAACCGCAACTGCATATAGGCGTCGGCGAGATGGACCGGGGTGGGAGAGTTTATCGAATTCACCTGTCCAGGCTCGAACCGGGCATAACGGTATTTGACCCCGTAGTTCAGCGAGAATCTCTCGCGTCTGCCCATGCGCCGCAGCCTGTCTATACGGGCCGTGGCCTCCGACATGTCGGACTTCAGCGAGAGGTAGTTCCTCTCTCCCCGGAAAACCTTGTCTTCCTCCTGGGAGTTGCCGTATCCGTTATACGACACGGCAGCCGAGAACTGTCCCCGGGCACCGGCATGAATGTAGCGCAGCTGGGTTACTCCGTTGTGCCATCCGAAGCCTTGCCTGGAATCTGCAGACAGCGACAGCGAATAGCGGTCGAGGCTGCCGAGTCCGAAAATTTCGATATTGTCCCTGTCGCTGATATCCCAGCGGAATTTGCCGTACAGGTCGCCGATCTGGGCATTGAAATCTGATATCCCGCCAAGAAGCGAAGCGGCGAGTCCCCTGGCGGCTTTATATTCCAGCGTGAGCGGTGAAATTCTTGCGGAGACCACGAAAGAAAACCTGTCGTTGAAGTTGGCTTCGCCTCCTACGCCGGCAAGGAAATTGTTCAGCGATGCATTCACCCTGTATCCCTTGTCCGGGCGTTTTGATTCGATTCTCAGGTGTGCGGAAGTGAAGTTGTTTTCAGTTGCGTCAAAGCCGCCCTTGGTCAGCGTGACGTTCTGCGTCACGTTGGTAGGTACCACGGTCGTGAGCCCGAGCATATGGGTGTACCCGTATATGGGAACACCGTCGAGCGAGAAGAGATTGTTGCCCATATTGCTGCCCCTGACATAAAATGCCGTTGTGCCGTCAGCCCCTGACGATACGCCGGGCAGGGCCTGCACCCATCGTATCGCGTCTCCCTCCCCCAGCGGGGATACCACGGCCCTTATGACCTCAATGTCTGTGCTGAGTTCGTTCATGCTGCGTTTTTCAAGCATTCTGCTGTCTGTGACGACCGCTGCTTCGAGGGTGTCGACATGAGGCAAGTCCTGCGCCACCACACTCAGGCTCGTGGACGAAAATATGGCCAAAAGTAAGAATAGTCTGTTCTGTTCCATTGTCTTCAGTCTTCAAAAATAGGCAAATAGGTCGGATACCATCCGGTATATGTTTCCGTCATTGCTCCGAAAATTCCGAGTCCTCCGTTGATGTTGGTGAACATATTGTCTCTTACGGATACGGAGGACATGTCGGAGGTTTCCGTGAGCATCTGGAAATAGGTTGCATCGCGCAGATAGAGGTCGTAGTCATCGGAGACGAAATTGATCAGCACAATTCCCTCGTCATCCTCGGGCTCCCTTTCCTCCTGCCCAAGCAGCAGTGCATAGTCGTAATAAGGGTCCGTGAAACTGCCTGAAATGACGATATTGAATGACGCCCGGTCGGATTCCGGATAGACATTGAGCCTGAGGTACCTCCTGTGGAGCGGTTTCCCTATGAGTTCGGGATACAGATAGCCCGTACACTCTTGTCCAGCGAAGAGGATGGTGGATGCGGGCGGGTCGTATGTCTCACCGGTGATGTTGAAGTTGTCTATGTTGGGCGCGTCTGAGCAGATGTACTCCGCCGGTTCCCTTTTTCCGGTATCCGGATTGTAGTTCAGCGCGCGTACCCAGATTCTGACCCATTGGGGAGTTCCGTCAACGTGAAATCCATTGGGCATTATGTCTATCATACAGCCGGTGGGGTGCACTCCTGAACTTGTACTCAGGTCTGAGAATGGTGCATGTACGGACACGGCTTCGCATTTGTACGGCATGGTCTGTTCCGCCCAGATGAGTTCGTGTCCCGGGATCCTGACCTCGAGCCTGTAGGAGTGCAGGGGGACAGCCGAATAGTCGAGGGTCCATGTCCCGTCGTCCTGCCTGACGAAGTTGCCGGCGTCTTCCCCTGTGGTGAGGTCTGTCAGCGAGACTTCGGCCTCTTTGAGTACAGGGGCCTCGTCCATGGACGCGCCCTTGGTGTAGTAGAGGCCGAGCGTCTGCACGCTCCGGTCCGAGAGCACACATTCCACGACAACGCGTGGCTCCTCCATCGTGTCCATCACCATCTCCCTGGAGCAGGCGGATAGTACAGCGGCAAGGGAGAGGGCCGGGAGCAGTATGTGTAGTGTGTTTCCCATCATGTCATAATTGTTTTCCTAAGGAGTTTGCAAGGTCTGTCTATTCTTCCGTAACATACCAATATGCCCACTCCAGCTGTGAGCCCGTGTATGCTCCGAAAATTCCGAGACCACCGCTGATGTTGGTGAAGATGTTGTCCCTGATGTAGATTGAGGACAGGTCGGAGGATTCGGCGAGTTGCTGGAGGTAGACGGCATCCCTGAGGTAGCGGTCAAACTCCGGGGAGACGTTGGCGGCGGCGAGATACCCTTCATCATCGTATGGAATGTAATGCGTTGGTTTCAGAGCAAAGTAATTGTGGAAGAAATCGCCATGGAAATCACCTGATACTTCAAATTCATAGTTCTGGCTGATGTCATCATAATCTTTGAAGTCTATTCTCAGGAATCTCTTGTGTAGCGGCTTCCCTTCGAGTGCAGGATACAGTTTGCTTTCCCCGGGTGCTCCGTAGTAATTTGTATCGGCAGTCTGAGGAATGTACAGATCTCCCGTGAGGTTGAAGTCGTCGACGAAGGGGAGGTCGGTGCAAATTCTTTCAACGTATTCTCTTTTTCCGGTGTCGGGATCGTATTTCATGGCCCATATCCATAAGTATTGTTTCGATGCTGGATTGTATGCGTAAGTATGATAACTTTCCGTCCAGGGGTAAGATGTTGGCATGGTCTGCTCCGCCCAGATGAGTTCGTGTCCCGGGACCCTGACCTCGAGCCTGTAGGAGTGCAGGGGGACAGCCGAGTAGTCGAGGGTCCATGTCCCGTCGTCCTGCCTGACGAAGTTGCCGGCGTCTTCCCCTGTGGTGAGGTCTGTCAGCGAGGCTTCGGCTTCTCTGAGTACTGGGGCCTCGT
>CALUTT010000028.1 GCA_944323775.1 uncultured Bacteroidales bacterium | reverse complement strand
GATTCCTGCGCAGTCTAGCCAGTTTGATTTGCTCACCCACTATCTGCATCTTCTGCTCCAGTTTTCTTGGCAACTTGGTGCCCATTGTATTCTTTGTCATATTCAACATATCATATAATATGCAAATGTATTACCTTTCACTTATTTAATGATGTGTTATAGGTAAAAAATTCAAGAATAGAAGATATGGTATTTAAGTGGTTCTACACTTTTTCAAGCGAATAAATCGAATTCGTCACACTTTTTCCAACGAATCAGGCTCCTTTCATACACTTTTCCATCAAAATTAAGGCTTAAAATCTACACTTTTCCATGTAATCATCAACTTTACTATATCCCCGTATTCATATATACGTTCATTAAAGTAAAGTCAAAATAAGGGAAGAAAAGAGATGGCTGCGCCATGAAAATGGACTCAGCCATTTTTCTCTTTTGGCTGCAAATCTTGTAAGCAATCTGGTTGTAAAGGTCGGTCCCCTTCGGCCACTCCGAGCATGCACAATATACCTTACTCGGAATACGAAAATATCCGTGAATCCATACTCGATCTTACATCCCATTTTGGCGAAATAAACCCCGACTTGCTCTATCTTTGCAGACGAGGTCAGTCAGGGCGCAAAAGGAAGGTTTTTACCTTTTTCCCCTCTGTTCGGAGAGGGGCGATGAAAAAAAACGTTAAATCTTCGATTTTTCGCAAAAAAACAAGTAAATTTTTGAGTAGTCTACCTTTTAAGATGTAAACTATTGATAATCAATTAGAATATGATGTTGCATCGGAAAGTGTCGGAAGGAAGTCCGCCAATGGCCTGTTACCCTTAACTCCAAGACGCCTCTTCATGTCCTCCGTTGTTTGACCTCCAAACAGGACGGAATCACCCTTTGAGCGGATTCTGCCAAACCCCTTGTCATCTACGCCCCTTTCATAAATATTCTGTGAGAGCTGTTTCTCGGACGCCCTTAATCTATCGCGAGACTCCAGTCGCGCAATATAGTTGATGCGTTCCTCAATCAATTCCGCTTTTCTGGACTGTACGGCAAAATAACTTTGGGCAAAAGCGATCTCCGCCTTTTTTGGGTCACCATTTTGGGCAATCAGATAACATGCATATCGGGTAAGCATGTAATCCTTGATTTCCCTTTCCGCGCCCTTTGCAAGTTTTATCATTTTCGTGACCTCACGAAAATGATCATCTATATTGATATTCTGACTATTACAAGATTATACAGCTCTGTTGATAGCCGTCAGGTAATTCTCCCACCTAGCATATCCAAGTACCTTCTGCAAATCACGGGCAAACCAGACCTCCACAAGCTCCTTGCCGTTATTGCTCTCAATATAAGTAGCAATAGAATCAAATGCTTCCTTGTATTGTATTATACTTTGTTTGTCCATAGCAAATAAATCATTATACTACAAAGATATTAAATCCAGTACAACTTTACCATAATCTGCATGGTAGTAGCTATCCTCAAATTTGCATTCCGACCGATGATGAGACTATACTACTACTCCTAAAGACAACGAAATTGTCTCGCGCTCCCCCATGATTCTCTCCCTATGCCATATGGAACAAGCGGTGCCAGCCGCATGAAGGCAGAATCAGAACGCCATACCGCAATAATGATTCTCATCATCTGATTCCCACATCACCCGGATGGTTGCACGACTCCGGAGAGGCATGCCGGCCATCGGCAAGAGCGAGGGTTTATCAGTCTTTCAATCAAAAATCTGCAGGTCTCTTGCCATGAAGACACTGAAACCTGCAGATTCATCAAATACTATTATGGATTGAAATACGGAATATCAGTAATAATGCTTTCAAGGAACCCCTGGACACGAGTATGATGGCATCATCTCCTGACAGCCGCCACCGGTGCAGATATTACAGGAAGATTCTTATTCTCTTTCCCGAACATCCAGTATCACGTTACCGTTATCCTTACTCCAGGATTCGTCCCACTTTTCCTTTTGAGCCGGAGTCAGCGTAAGGGCCAACGTCCCCGTCACTCTCATCTGGTCGCCACATCTCAAAGTCGTAAGATTATCGCCCACGCCACGGATGTCCAGCGAGGTCAGTGAAGCTTGAGCGCATAGCAAAGTCTGAAGGTCAGGAAGGTTGCCCAGAGTCAGTGAGGTCATGCCAGCACGGCAGCATCGTTTTCAGCACGCCGGACCACCCGGCTCAGGCCGTCTACGCCACTTACCGAGAACTTCACCAGTGCACCGATGTTGCTGAATGAATACTGACCTCCTTCAGGTATGGCAGGGGCATAGGCCGGATTGGTGCGTGGGGCAAAACTTTCTGGAACGGGCGTCTACCCGGCGGGAATGATGAACGGAAGCTTCTTGTCTTGGGCAGCCGCGTATATCGCTTCATCAGGATAGGAAGTCACTGCAGATCCGGGTTATATTTTGGCGTACCGGTAAAGGTAGCTGTCGGGGCCGTATCCTTGGGGATACTGGTAACAAGCGACTGGAGCATGGTACAGGACAGCGGTGCCGACAGTGATTTCGGACACGCATATGGCAGGTTCAGACCTGATTTTTTCAGTTTTGCGGCAGAGGTCTTTCATCACTGCCGTAACAGTGGATATTTTTGTAGATTGAAATATCATATACTATAAACTGACAGTAAAATGTTTAGCAAAATCGTAAGTTTCGCTGTTAAGAAGAAAATGTTCGTCGTGCTGGCGACGCTGCTTCTGCTGGCGGGAGGCATATACTCCATGCTTACCCTGCCGATTGACGCCGTTCCTGACATCACGAACAACCAGGTACAGATAGTAACTGTATCCCCTACCCTGGCTCCACAGGAAGTCGAACAGCTCATTACCATGCCCATCGAAGTGAGCATGAAGAATATCATGAACGTCGAGGAGATCCGTTCCGTATCAAGGTTCGGTCTGTCCCTGGTGACGGTCGTATTCAAGGAAAGCGTCCCCGTACTGGACGCCAGACAGCTGATAAACGAGCAGATCCAGGCCGTTGCCGGAGAAATACCGCCTGAACTGGGCACTCCGGAACTGATGCCTATCACCACTGGCCTCGGCGAGATATACCAGTACGTACTGAAGGTCGCCCCGGGATACGAAGACCGCTACGACGCCATGGAGCTGCGCACCATACAGGACTGGATCGTGAAGCGCCGCCTGTCCGGAATACCGGGAATCGTGGAAATCAACAGTTTCGGAGGTTATCTGAAACAATATGAAGTTGCAGTCGACCCCGCCGCCCTCTACTCACTGAATATCACGATAGGAGACGTGTTCACTGCCCTGAGCAAAAACAACCAGAACACCGGAGGAAGCTATATCGAGAAAGATGCAAGGGCATACTACATCCGCTCGGAAGGAATGATCAAGAGCCTCAGTGACATCGAACAGGTCGTCGTCACCAACAGAGGCGGAATCCCCGTCCGCATAAGCGACATAGGCGAGGTCCGCTACGGTTCCCCGAAAAGGTTCGGAGCAATGACCATGGACGGTGAAGGAGAGTGCGTCGGAGGCATCGCGATGATGCTGAAGGGTGCGAATGCCAACGTCGTGACCCAGGAACTGGAGCGGAGAGTGGAAGAGGTCCAGAAGATGCTCCCGGAAGGCATAAGCATCGAACCGTACCTGAACAGGTCTGAACTGGTCAACAGGAACATAGCGACGGTGATACGCAACCTTATCGAAGGCGCCCTGATCGTGTTTGTCGTGCTCATGCTCTTCCTCGGCAATATCAGGGCCGGAGTCATCGTCGCGTCCGTCATTCCTCTCGCGATGCTTTTCGCATTCATCATGATGAGGCTCTTCGGAGTGTCGGCCAACCTTATGAGCCTAGGAGCCATAGATTTCGGCATCGTAGTCGACGGCTCCATAGTGATTCTTGAAGGGATTCTGGCGCATATCTACGGACGGGAACTTGACGGGAGGCAGCTTTCAGCCCTGGAAATGGACGCCGAAGTCATCGGCGGAGCAAGGAAAGTGACCAGAAGCGCCACTTTCGCCTCTCTTATCATCCTGATTGTGTTCTTCCCTATTCTCACCCTGACAGGCATAGAGGGAAAATACTTCACCCCCATGGCAAAGACACTTGTATTCTGCATCATCGGGGCCCTGATACTCTCTCTCACGTACGTGCCCATGATGGCGTCCCTGTGCCTCAAGAGGAAGATCAGCGTCAAAAGGACATTTGCAGACCGCTTCTTCAGTTTCCTGAACCGAGGATACCATAAAGCCCTCACCTTCTGTCTGAAACGTCCCTGGGCCACGCTAGGCACAGCCTTCGCGATGCTGGTCGCGTCAATGTTCCTGTTCACCAGGCTTGGGGCGGAATTCATCCCCACGCTGGATGAGGGCGATTTCGCGATGCAGATGACACTCCCGGCAGGCACCTCGCTGAGCAAGAGCATCGCGGTGTCTCTGGAAGCGGAAAAGAAACTCAAGCAGGACTTCCCCGAGATCAAGCATGTGGTTGCCAAGATCGGTACGGCCGAAGTCCCGACAGACCCCATGGCGGTAGAAGACGCCGACGTGATGATAGTCATGAAGCCGTTCAGCGAGTGGACTTCCGCCTCAAGCAGGGCCGAGCTGGTCGAGAAGATGAAAAAATCGCTCGAATCTGTCAAGGGCGCCGAATTCAATTTCAGCCAGCCTATACAGCTCAGGTTCAATGAACTCATGACGGGAGCCAAGGCCGACATCGCCATCAAGCTCTATGGTGAGAACATGGACGAGCTCTACGCCAAGGCCAAGGAAGCGGCAAAATATATCGAGCAGGTTCCCGGAGCATCCGACGTCCTGGTCGAGCAGGCTATGGGACTCCCCCAGCTGGTCATCAGGTATGACCGCGGCAAGATTGCCAGGTACGGCATAGACATCGAGGAACTCAACACCATCATCCGCACCGCATATGCCGGCGAGACAGCCGGAGTCGTCTTTGAGAATGAAAGGCGCTTCGACCTGGTGGTGAGACTTGACAAGAACAAAGTCAGCGATCTCAACATAGACAGGCTATTCGTGAGGACCAGCGAGGGAATGCAGATCCCCGTCAGCGAAGTCGCATCCATCGACCTCGTCAACGGCCCTCTGCAGATCAACAGGGATGCCACCAAAAGACGCGTAGCGATAGGTGTAAACGTCCGTGACGCGGACATCCAGCAGGTAGTCTCGCAGATACGTGAATCCCTTGACAAGAACGTAAAGCTCGAGCCCGGATACTACTTCGAGTACGGAGGGCAGTTCGAAAACCTCCAGAATGCGATAAAGACACTTTCCGTGGTGATCCCCATCGCTCTTGTGCTGATACTGCTGCTCCTGTTCTTCGCATTCAAGAGCGTCGCATACTCTCTGGTGGTATTCTCTACGGTACCGCTGTCTCTGATAGGAGGAATAGTCGCCCTGTGGCTCCGCGGCATGCCGTTCAGCATATCGGCGGGAGTCGGGTTCATCGCTCTGTCAGGAGTTGCTGTACTGAACGGAATCCTGATGATCAACCATTTCAACGACCTCAAAAAGCAGAAGCGCTACCCCATGTGTACAGACAAGATCATACTTGCGGCATGTCCGCACCTGCTCAGGCCAGTGTTCCTGACGGGACTTGTGGCATCTCTTGGATTCGTCCCCATGGCTATCTCCAAGACAGCCGGAGCTGAAGTCCAGAGGCCGCTTGCAACCGTCGTCATCGGAGGCCTCATAGTCTCGACAGTGCTGACTCTGATAATAATCCCCGTGTTCTACCACCTTGTCAACAAGGGCATGAACATGATCAAGAGAAAACGCCGCCAGAAGAAGGTAGTCGTAGCGGCAATGATTCTTCCTGTGCTGTTTCTCTGTGCACCTGCCGAGGCTGAAGGCCAGACAAGGGAAGTCTCCCTTGGCGAAGCGCTGGAAATAGCTTTGCAGAACCATCCGCGCCTGCAGATAGCAGACACGCAGATCAGCCGCAGCCGTGATGGGAAACTCGGCGTATGGGAAGGCGGCAACACCTCCGTCACCTATTCGTGGGGGCAGATAAACGGAACATTCAACGGCGACAACCAGATGGAGATAGAGCAGTCGCTTGGATCCCCCCTGACATTGTTCTACAAGAATGCACTCGTCAATACCCAGATCGAGAAAAGCGAGCATTACCGCGAAATGGTGAAAAAGGAAATCATCGCCGAGGTCAAGAGGGCCTGGTACTACTACCAGTACGCATACCAGGTGAAAGCCCTGTACGACAGCCAGGAGGAACTTGCCGCGAAGCTCAGGGAAAGCGCAGAGCTCAGATATGAGCAGGGAGACATCGACCTTGCCGAAAAGAACATGATATCTGCGACCGCATCCGGCATACACACACGGTGGATACGTGCCTGCGAAGAACTCAAGCTGGCGGAAAAGAGATTCACCTGGGTGTGCTACTCGAAGGAAAGCATAATACCGGACAGTCCCTCTCTCGAGCCTGCCGAATTCGCTCTCGCCCGGATGCCCCTGTCCCAAAGCAGGGTGGAATATTTCTCCATGGGAGTGCAGGAGGCGAAGAACATGATGCAGGTCGAGCGCAGCAGGTATTTCCCCGAGATATTCGTAGGATATACCAGGCAGAAGATTTACCCGGAATACGGACTCAACTCGTGGAACGTTGGCATATCCATCCCCATTCTCTCATTCTCGCAGCACAGCAAGGCAAGACAGGCAAAGGCTGATTACCAGATCGCGCAGTGGCAGGCCCTGGACAATATCACGCAGCTCAACAACAGAGTGGACGAGCTTTACAGCCAGCTTGCGCAGCAGAAGAAGACTCTGGACTATTACCAGACTGCGGCGCTGAAAGAGTCGGAGACGCTCCAGGAAAGCGTCCTGCGCAAATACCAGGAGAGCGACACCGACATCACGGCTCTGGTCCAGAGTCTTGACTCCGCATGGAGCATAAAGGAGAGTTTCATAAAGGAAGTCTACGACTACAATGTCTCGGTACTTGAGATTGAACTGTATACAGACCAGACTGAGTAATCATGGGAATCAGATGACAAATACAAAACCGTATAAAAAATACACGTTATGAAAAAGACTTGCATATCACGACTTATACCTTATTTTTCCGCTGCGGTTCTGCTGACGGCAGTCTCCTGCAGCAGGAATGCAGGCGAGAATACAGCTGAGCCTGCAGCTATCCTCACCGAAGCGGAGACAGACAGCACTGAAACTGAAACCGAAACCGAGATTGACGGAGTGAGCTCAGCGACGGCGGTCGCCAATCCCCCGAGCTTCAACGGCACCATCGTCCTCTCGCCAGACAGGCATGTTACGGTCACTTCTCCAATCGGAGGAATTCTGCACAGCATAGATCTGTTCCCGGGCAAATACGTCACGAAAGGTTCAGTCATCGCCACCCTGGAAAATCTGGATTTCATAGAGATGCAGCAGGTCTATCTCGAGACAGCGGCACAGACAGATTTCCTTCAGAAAGAGTATGAAAGGCAGAAGAAGCTTTCAATGGAAGAAGCCGCCTCACAGAAGCGCTTCCAGCAGAGCGAGGCTGACTATCTCGCAATGAAAAGCAAGATGGAGGCATCCGAGGCGAGGCTCGCCATTCTCGGGATAGACCCTCAGAGCATCAAGGACAGCGGAATACGCCAGTATCTTGACATCAAGGCCCCGATTAACGGATATGTCACCAACATCGACCTGAATATGGGACAGCACTTCGATGCCGGAGAGCGTGTCTGCGACATAATAGACAAGTCTGCGCCCATGCTCCAGCTTAGGGCATACGAAAAGGATCTCCCCGCCCTTAAGACTGGTGACCGGTTCGACTTCTACGTCAACGGAATGGGTGACAAGCCTTTCAAGGCAACCCTCGTGTCGATAGACCAGATGGTCAACGAGGCGAACAGGTCCATCAGCCTGTATCTCACGATAGACAATCCTTCAGAGCAGTTCCGTCCCGGAATGTATGTTTCTGCTACAAAAGCCCAGTGAAAGCATTAATTTTGCGGCATGATGAAACTCTCTGAGACGAAAAAATACTTGATAACCGTCAACTCCATCTCCAGAATGGTGGCGTTCATCACGCATTTCCCGGAAATAATATCCCTGACGGATACATCCGGGGATGTGACTCTCTTCAGGGAGATGAACCTTACTGACGTCGTTGTCGAAATACTTTTCACCTATGTTTCACTGCTGATACTTTATTTCATCAACGAAAGACTTTTCCACTTTGCAAGAGGGACCAAAGAAATACGTTGGGAGTCTGTGCTGCTGTCCTTCATCATTACCTGGATTGCGAGCAGTCTGATGGGCAAAGGTTTCGTCTACGTGCATCACCACATGGGTATTCCCGCAATCGATGCCACCATGCACCACTACCTGCATCCATTGAGGGACTTCCTCGTTTCCGTCATGGTGACCGGGAGCAGCGACCTGATGTATCTCAACCGCAAAAGCGGCAGAATCCAGGTCGAGAACCAGCAGCTCAGAGCCGAGAACATAGAAAACCAGTATGAAGCCCTGAAAAGCCAGCTCAACCCCCACATGCTTTTCAATTCGCTCAATACGCTCTCCGCCCTGATCCGCGAATCCCAGGACAAGGCCCAGCAATACCTTCAGGAGCTGTCAAAGGTGCTGCGCTATACCCTGCAGGACAACAGCACCCACACGGTCTTCCTGTCCGAAGAAATGGACTTCGTCAATTCGTACTCTTATCTGCTCAAGATGAGATATGAAGACAACCTGGAGTTCGACATTGACATAAGCCCGGAAGCGCTGCATAAGAAAGTGCCGCCCATGTCAGTGCAGATGCTGGTGGAAAATGCCGTAAAACACAATGAAATAAGCAACAGGAAGCCGCTGAAGATCAGCATACGCACAGATGGCGACACGCTCTCTGTGAGCAATCCCATGCAGCCCAGGATGTCCGGTGAGACCGGATTGAAGATTGGTCTCGACAACCTCTCCAGACGTTTCAGGCTGCTGTTCCATAAGGATATCGTGATAAAGACGGAACTGGGGGTCTTCACGGTTACAATACCACTTATCGATGCATGACATGAAAGTTCTTATCATAGAAGATGAAAATGCGGCTGCCCGCAATCTGAAGGCGGTCCTTGCCGAAATGCCGGAGAGCACGGAGATTGTAGGCGAGATAGACAGTGTGTCGGACTCGGTCAGCTGGCTGAAGACCCACCCCATGCCGGATCTGGTGTTCATGGACATCCATCTTGCTGACGGATCGGCATTCGAGATCTTCGACCATATCGAGATCACCTGCCCGATAATCTTCACGACGGCATACGACGAGTACGCCCTGCGGGCATTCAAGGTCAACAGCATAGCATACCTGCTCAAGCCCATCAGCCACGATGACATGAGGCAGGCGCTTGACAAGCTCTCCGCTCTCTCCGGCTCCCCTGCCGGGAACGACTTCACCAGGCTTATGCAGGAGCTTAAAAGGAGCGAAAGCTACAGGACACATTTCCTGATTCCCGATACCGGAGACAGGCTTATCCCTCTTTCCGTAGAGCACATTCTCTGTTTCTACATCAATGACGGATCAGTAAAGGCCGTGGATGACAAGAAAAGGGTGTTCACGTTCCCGCAATCCCTCGACGAAATGACCGAACAGCTTGACCCGAGACGGTTCTTCAGGGCAAACAGGCAGTATCTGATAGCCAAGGATGCAATCGAGGACGTACACCTGTGGTTCAACGGCAGGCTGATTGTCAATCTCAAAGTCCCGGTCCCAGACCGCATAGTCATAAGCAAAGCCAAAGCACATGAGTTCAAGGAGTGGTTCTGATCCCGTGCTGCAGGGCAGGAGCCTTCATACAAAGCGTCCGGAGAAAATCTCCGGACGCTTTTTGTCTAACCCTGAGTCTTTGCATCCCAGAACAAAATTATTCGATTTGCATAATTCGAATTAAATAATTAGTTTTGTAAAAATGATAACCATGGCCATAATTTCTAATCCATTCATAGTGACCGGCAAAATCGCACCGGAGTATTTTTGCGACAGGAAGAACGAATCCGCGCGTCTTGTCAAATCCGTTACCAACGGAAACAATCTGGTTATCATTTCACCCCGCCGTATGGGGAAAACCGGACTGATTCAGTTCTGCTACGGCAAACCTGAAATCGAAAATGAATACTACACTTTCTTTGTGGATATTCTGCATACGTCCAGTCTTCGGGAATTCACATATTCGCTCGGACATGAGATATTCGAGACGCTGCTGCCACGCAGCCGCAAGATGGCAACCCTCTTCATACAGACAATCAAATCCATAAGCGGGAAATTCGGATTTGATCCAGTCTCCAATCTCCCGACATTCAATCTCGAACTGGGCGATATTGATCGACCTGAATATACTCTTGATGAAATCTTCCATTACCTGTCCAAGGCAGACAGGCCATGCATTCTTGCAATAGATGAATTCCAGCAAATTGCCAAATATCCCGAAAGGAATATCGAGGCTTTGATGCGGACACATGTACAGCGTCTGGACAACTGCCATTTCATTTTTGCCGGCAGCGAGCGTCATATGATGCAGGAGATGTTCTTGTCATCCGCCCGGCCGTTCTACCAGAGCGCTGACATACTCGAATTAGAGGCTATACCGGCTGAAGTTTACATACCTTTCGTTATCAGGAACTTTGAACAACGCGGCCGTACGATTGCGGCATCGGATGTGGAAAAAGTCTATGCGCTCTTCCATGGACACACATACTACATTCAGAAAACATTCAACGAATCATTCGCCAATACTCCTGAAGGAGAGAAGTGCACATCTGAAACAATAAAGACAGCCTTAGGCAATATGACAGCATCGAATGATACCATTTTTCGCGAAATACTTTCAAATATTCCGGAAAAACAGAAAGAACTGCTATATGCAATAGCCAGGGAAGGTGAGGCGAAACATATAACATCTGCAGAATTCATCAGGAGTCACAGTCTCACTTCTGCCAGTTCAGTCCAGTCAGCTGCAAGAAAGCTGCTCGAAAAGGACCTCATCACTGAAATCAACAAAGTCTTCTCAGTGACTGACCGGTTGTTTGCTATGTGGATAAACCAACTACACGGAGAAAAACTCAACTGCATATAATGCTGGACGCAAAACGGTGCATGATAGTCGATTTGGAGAAACACGGTGACAGGCGAATGTTTGTCACCGACCATGTCTCCTCTATCAGTATGAGCCAGAACGGACTCTGGGCCGTCAGGTTCTTGTCGTCACCCCGCGTATTCTATTACAATCCGTCACGCTTGCTTTACCTGACGCATCCCGATGCAATAGATTTGGGAGAAAAAGGGCTTTATATCAATAATAGGCATATTGACAATGTTGCTGAACTGCTGCGTTTTACAGACAGCCGCTACACTTTTTATCGAGTAACCTATTACAATGGTTATTATGAGAATCTGGAGGGAAGAGAGGTCTATATTACCCGTACTCCAATTGACAAAAATGGTGGGTCAACATGGGATTATCTTCGCAAACTTGCTGACGAGACTGGTCTGATTGGAGACGATAATGATGAAAGTCTCTTGTCAAGACAATATGAACTTGTGGATTTAAAGCGCGACAATGTACCTTTGGCTCAATACCTGGGAGACAAGACAAAGCTGACTGTTTACCCCATGCCAGAGCAAGTATATTATCCGTTTGGATGCAATGCCAGCCAAAAAGCTGCCGTAGAAGCAGCACTGACACATCAGGCTAGCATTATTCAAGGGCCTCCGGGTACCGGCAAGACACAGACGATACTGAACATCATCGCCAATCTGCTCATGAAAGGAAAAACGGTATTGGTCGTGTCAAACAACAACTCAGCTGTAGAAAATGTAGCCGAAAAACTTAGCGGAGAAGGACTTGGCTTCCTGGTCGCCAGACTCGGCAACGCCCGTAACAAGGAATATTTCATCGCCAACCAGCCTGAATATCCTGATATGACCGACTGGGCAATCGATGACGGGGCAGATACTGTAAACCTTGCAAAAGACTCGTTGCAAGCAGTTTCCGAAGGATTTGACGGACAACTCCGACAGGCCAGACTTGAGGCGGAATACAATGCCCTGATGACAGAATCCGAGTACTACGATATAAGGGAAGGCGGCCATGAACAATGTGACTGGCTTGACGTCATGCCACCATCGAAACTCATGAAATTGCTCAACAGCTATCAGATGAAGGTAGAGAAGAGACATCGCAGACCGGGATTGATGTTCAGACTGCAATGGGCCTTCTCATCTGGATCCAGGATGTTGACATTTTTAAGCGGAAAAACATCTAGCGTAATAAAACGTTTGGAATCCGCATACTACTTTGCCCGGAAAACCGAAATCGAAAAAGAGTTGGAATCGATTGCCACGAAGCTCCAAAGCATAGATATTCAGCAGAATGTGAAAAAGCTTCGCTCCGCTTCTCTGCAACTATTGAAGGACAAGATAGCTAAACGTTTCAATACAGGGCAAAGGAAAAAATTTACTGTCAAGGATATCAAATCCAGGACGGAAGATTTTCACAAAGAATATCCTGTAGTGCTCAGCACCACCTATTCGGCCAAGAACTGTATCAGTAAGGACATGGTATTTGACTATGTGATTATGGATGAGGCATCGCAGGTGGACATTAAGACTGGAGCTCTGGCTTTGTCATGCGCCATGAATGCAGTGATCGTCGGTGATGACAAACAGTTACCCAATGTAATAAGCCGAGAAGAAGAATTGGCGTTGAAGGCTATTCAGACCGCATATCAAGTGGATGACCGATACAATGCAGCAACTCATAGCTTCCTGCAATCGTGCGTTGAAGTGTTTCAGGATGCCCCGGTAACATTGCTTAGAGAACATTATCGCTGCCATCCGAAGATAATAGAATTCTGTAACCGGCGTTTCTACAATGGCGAACTGATTGCAATGACTGCAGACAAAGGAGAAAAAGATGTATTGCAAGTAATTCAAACGGTGCCCGGCAATCATGCAAGAGGACATTTCAACCAGAGGGAGATCGATGTCATTACGCAAGAGATATTGCCTCGATACCAGGAATCTGAAAGTATTGGCATCATTACTCCCTACCGGACACAAGCAGAAGCAATTAACAAAACGGTGGGAAAAGATATCGCCAGCACGGTACATAAATATCAAGGGCGGGAATGTGACACCATCATTATGAGCATGGTGGACAACTCCCCTACTGGTTTTTCAGATGATGCCAATTTGCTTAATGTCGCCATTTCTCGTGCCAAGACCAGATTCTGTCTGGTAACGAGCGGAAACGAAATGCCTCAGGATTCAAATCTCGGCCAGCTGATCAGTTATATCCAGTACAACAATTATGAAGTGAGGTCCAGCAAACTCCACTCTGTGTTTGACCTGCTCTACCGGCAATATACGCTTGAAAGACTGGTCTATGAAGCTGCTCATCCGACAGTCTCCGAACATCTATCAGAAAATCTGATATACAATGTTTTGATTAGTTCAATTAGCGAACTGCACTTGCCCAATACGGGAGTACTTTGTCATTATCCTCTGTCCAGACTTGTTGCTGCCTGGAATCAACTGGAAGATAGGGAAAAAGCATTTGCGGAAAATCCATTTTCACATGTGGATTTCCTGCTCTATAACTCCTTGACCAAACGTCCGATCTGTGCCATAGAAGTGGACGGATGGCATTTCCATAAGGGGAATGACGCCCAACAATCACGTGATGAGTTGAAAAATAATATATTCACAAAGTTAGGACTTCACCTGCTTCGCATTTCCACAACAGATACAGTGAATCAGGAAACGGTTGAAAATTCATTGCTGGAGATATTAAAAAGTCATTCTTAACCTCCCTCCGTTAACACTAGTTAAGACTAGTTGACTGCCCGTTGACCATGTTTGCAGATTTGATTTCACAAATTTGCAGCAGTAAAAAAACAACGGATATGAAACGGATTATTTCCACACTTCCACTCCTGATGCTCTCCCTGTGCATGAGTGCGCAGCAGGGAGCGGCCTGGCGCATAACATATGACTGTGACGCCCTCCAGGACAATGCCCGCGAGACCACCAGATGGTGCCTTGACATCGGGAGCACGACTGCGGTATTCTACAGCCCCAACTACAGGATGCGCAACGAAGCCATCGAGTCACTCCAGAACACAGACGACCTCGCGGCGATACTTGACGCCGTCCGGCAGATCAAGACAAAATATCCCGGTGGCAAAAGCCTTGAAATCCTTTCGGGAGCGCCGCACCCCGGCGAGTACACATACATAAACACGACCGGCTTCGGCGACGTTATGATGTATCAGGAGCCATTGCCGGAAATGGACTGGGAACTTGCCGACAGCGTCAGGACAGTCTGCGGCTATGAATGCCACGAGGCAAGGGCCAAAGTCTACGGCAGGTCATGGACTGTGTGGTATGCTACCGAAATCCCGTTGCCCTACGGCCCTTATGTGCTTGGCGGGCTGCCCGGCCTCATTCTTGAGGCCTCCGACTCCGAAGGGATCTTCCACTTCACGGCCGTCGGCATGGAAACGCTCGGTGAAGAACCGGCCATCGGGCTGTACGGGGAGAAGCAAGCCATCAAGTGCACCAGGAAACAGTACCTGAAGTTGCGCAAGTCAAACGAAGACCTGACATACGGCGAGGCAGTTCAGAACCTGTTCGGAAGCGCAAGCAGGATACTGGATGAAAACGGCAACGACATCTCGCACGAAAAGACTTCCAAGCGGGAAAACTATCTGGACCTTGAATGATTCGCCATGCGTCTGCCAGTATTCATAACACTCACCCTTGTCTTCCTGTTTTCCCTCCCTGCAGCAGCGCAGGTCACGCTCTCCGGTAAGGTGTGCGACAAGGAAGGCAAGCCCCTGTTCGGGGCAAACGTCATCGCCTGCTCGAAAGAGGGTACGCCATCTGAATACACCGTCACGGACAAGGACGGGCATTTCAGATTCGAAGTCTCGCGGGAGACTGACCATGTGAACGTAACGTTCCTGGGCTTCGACTCCGCGACGCTCAGCCTGGAACAGTTCTCCTCCCCCGTGACAGTGGTGCTCGAAGAGCAGGTATTCTCCCTCAGGGAGGTCGCTGTCACGGCGGAGAACATCACCGAGAGGGGTGACACGCTGACATACTCGGTCGCAGGCTTCAAAGAGGCGCAGGACCGCACAATCGCCGACGTGATAAGCAAGATGCCCGGGCTGCAGGTCAAATCCAACGGGGCCATAGAATATCAGGGGAAGGCCATAAACAAGTTCTACATAGAGGGGCTTGACCTGATGGGCGGACAGTATGCATTGGCGAGCGGGAATATCCAGGCTGACAAGGTCAAGGACGTCCAAGTCCTCGAGAACCACCAGCAGGTGAAGTCTCTGCGGGGAGTCAGCTTCAGCGACCAGGCGGCACTGAACATAGTCCTGAAGGATGACGCAAAGGCCGTATGGTCAGGGCTTGCGGATCTCGGGGCCGGATATGCCGCCTCCGGCGAGGGGCTGACATATGACAACAGGATAATGGGCATGCGCTTCGGCAAGGCATTCCAGACCCTGGCGATGTACAAGAACGACAATACCGGCAACGACATAGGCGAAGAAGTCAAGGATATCTCCGATCTCGGAGGCTATCACGCGGAAAACGGCATCATCAGCATGCCCGAGGCCACGGGGCCGGATTTCGACAGGCGGAGATACTCGTTCAACGCGGGCCATCTGCTTGCGGCGAACATGCTCTGGAAAACAGGCAAAGACTCGGACCTAAGGCTGCAGCTGAGCGGATTCCACGATGCCGCGAGACTGCGCAGCGGGTCCGCGACCACGTACCTGACCATAGACGGCACGCCAGTGATCACGGAGGACTATGACATGACAGGCCCGCCGCACGAGCCCAAGGGGGAATTGTGCTTCACGCACAACTCGGACCGGACATATCTCAGAAGCAGCACCAAGGCATATGCGGACTGGAACTCCGGTTCCGGCAAGATCATCTGCAACGGCCAGCCGACCGACCTTATGGTACAGCCTTACAAGAGGGTGCTTTCTGAAGACCTCAGCATCTCGCACACCACCGCCAGAGGAGACGTGTGGCAGGTGAACTCCTCTACCGGTGACACACATCTGCCGGGCCGGCTGCTGACTATAGACGGCATCACCAGCCTTCTTGACATCAACACGTTCTCGACGAGGAACAATGCCAGCTTCAGCCTGAAGATACGCAAGCTCTATTTCAAGAACACCATAGGTTTCGACTACCGGCAGCAGGACATCAACGGAACGGAATGGCGGATTTCGCAGCCGTACTGGGAGCCGTCACTGCAGATGACATTCGGCAGCCACAGGATCACCGGCTCCGTGAAGACAAGCTATGCTATCCAGACCTATGGAGGGGAAACCGGAAGCCGGACATGGGTCGAACCTTCTCTGTCATGGAACTGGAAGGCATCGCCGAAATCCGAACTCTCGCTGATTTACAGCCGCTCTGCAGCGCCGTATGCCGGGACAAGGATACTGGACACTCCCGTATACACCTCCTACAGGACAATGTATGTCGGCACAGGCAGGACTGGAGAGCAGTTCTCCGACCTGATAACTGCCGGGTACACCTACCGGAATCCAGTCAGCGGCATATTCTTCAACCTGAGGCCGGCGTACATAAGATCATCGGACAACATGCTCTATGAGAGCACGATGAATGCCGGCACCCAGCTGCAGAAAGCCACGGACAAGACCTATGACTCCGACACATATACCGTCAGCGGCAGGCTGGCCAAGTCCTTCTTCTGGTGCAGGACGCGTATCGGGCTCGGGGGCTCGTACCATTCCGCCGGCTACTCCTATCTCATGTCAGGCCTTGTGATGAATGCAAGGCTCAATGCCTTCACGGTGTCTCTGGACTACTCCACGAGGCCGTTCAGCTGGTGGAACCTGGAAGGAAAATCAGAGGTCGGCGTAAGCAGCCGCAGCGGCGCGGAACAAATCGCCGACTGGTCCCATTTCCTTGACCTGAACTTCATCCCGGCAACAGGATGGGTCATTTCCGTCGAGAACGAACTGTACCACAGCAGCGACAGGGGGTTCGGCCTGAACTACTTCTGCGACCTTTCACTGAGCTACAGGACGGACAGATGGGAGGTTTCGCTTCTTGCAAACAATCTGGTCGGGACATCGCAGTACAGGCGCATGACGGTATCGGCGGATCTGCTCTCCTACACGCTGACATACCTCAGGCCAAGGGAGATAATGCTCAAATTCAGTATCGACTTCTAGATTGTCAGAACACAAGCCTGTAGCCCTCTCCACGGATGTTCATTATGCTGACTGAAGGATCTTTGGAGAGCCTGTGCCTCAGCCTGGAGACGAGGACCTGGAAGCTGCGGGTGCTGAAGAAGTCATCATCCCCCCACAAGCCAAGGAGTATCTCCTTTGCAGGGACGAGTCTGTTTCCGCCGGCACACAGCCGTTCGAGGATTTCGCTCTCACGGTTCGGGAGTTCCTCGCTTTTTCCGTCGGGCAGGTAAGTCAGAAGACGTCTTTCCGGCACGAAAAGGTATTTTCCTATCGTATACTCGGTTCCGGCTCCGCTCTCCCCTTCCGTCCCTATCCTTCCGAGAAGAGCCATCACCCTTACGACCAGCTCCTTCATGCCGAAAGGCTTTTTAAGATAGTCATTGCCTCCGGCCTCGAACCCTCTGACTACGTCGTCGACGGAAGTCCTGGCCGTCAGGAACAGGACAGGGACACGTGAGCCGCTCCGGCGGATCTGCCGGACCATATCGAATCCGGACATCTTCGGCATCATTACATCGGAGACCACGATGTCCGGAGCATCCCGGAGGAACATTTCCAACCCGGAAGCCCCGTCCTCTGCGACAGCAACCGTGAAGTTCTCAGCCTCGAGGGCATCCTTGACAATCATCGCCAGCGTGGGCTCATCTTCGACAAGCAGGACAGAAATCTTTTTCATCTCACAAAGTTATTACGAACGAACTGCCTTTGCCCGGTCTGCTCTCGACAGATATCTTCCCGCCATGCCTTTCCACTATGTTCCTGGCAAAGAAAAGCCCAAGCCCATACCCCTTGACGTCATGCCGGTCGCCGGTCGGGGCCCTGAAGAATTTATCGAAAACATGCTTCTGGTCGGAAGGGGCGATCCCTATGCCGTTGTCGGTAATCGAGATAAGGGTCTTTCCTGCGCTGGCATGTGCCTCCAGCGCAATCTTCACGCTGTCATAGGAATACTTCACTGCGTTGTCAAGTATCGTCATAACCACGCTGAACATCAGGCGCCTGTCAATGTCGGCCTCCAGGCTGTCGGGCGTCACGGATACCGAGATTTCGCACTCCTTTCCGGCCTTGAGCCTCGTCTGGGAAGCAGCTTCCTCGAGCATGGGCCTGAGAAGCGTCCTCGCGCAGTCCAGCACCACCCCGCTCCGGCGCTCCGCAGTCGTGGAAAGCATTGTCTCTACCATGCCGCCCAGCGTGTCCAGCTGGGACTTTATTATCTGAAGGTATTTCTCTCTCTTTGAGGGATCTTCGCCCAGACCGCATTCCAGCAGCGCATCGTTTGCCGCATAGGCAACGGCAAGCGGCGTCTTCAGTTCGTGAGTGATGTTCCGTGTGAAGTCGTTTTTCATCTCGTCCAGACGGCGCCGTTTCCTGTCTGCCAGGTCAAGCATCATGAATGACAGGGCGATTATCAGGAGTATACCGGCTGAAATGGCAGTGATGCCGGCCATCCTCTGCGCAATATACCTCGGAAATGAAGAGCATAGTACCTGATATTGCCCTCCTTTCGTCACGCTGGACGGTACAGTCAGTATTACCTTGTCGCCCGTGCGTCCGCCCTGAGGAGCCTCCACGCCGGAGACCTGGCCGGTGCTGTCCGCCTTCTGCTCATAGACAAGGCGGCAGTCGATGTCGAGCCCGGCCTCCTTGAGACTGCTTCGCAGCGCTTCCTGCACCTTTTCCACGTCGTGCAGCTCAGTCCCGCCGGAGGCCGAGAGCCCGGGATCGTCAAGTTTGTACAGTTTTACACTCCCTACCGACATGGACACTATTTTCGACTCCACGGAGGGGTGCAGCGAGGTCAGGAACACTGTATCCTGCCGCTCCAGCTGCCTGTTGATCCCGTCAAGCACGACATCTACTTCAGCGAGGGTCAGTGATGAACTTATTGAAGACTTGACAGATGCCGTCTCAGCGGCATACATGTGGGCGATCCAGTAGCCTTCATAACCCCCGACCGCAACCAGGGCGAGAACGGCACAGATATGGACAATATGTTTCCTGAGGAATTTCATGACACAAATTTAACAATTAACGCTTTTATAGCGAATTGCCAAGCTGGCATATTTAATAATATCTTAACTTTGCTCCACTGCATAGTTTACCCCCATGGCGCGCTGTCTGTATAATTCCACAATCCGAGAGTTCCTGCAGTTGTCCCCCGAGACGCTGTTGGGACATTTCGTGAACAATTATCACGGAGCTGCACTTACCACGACCAATGAAGCGTGGGCCGGGGAGATTCTCATCATGCAGGAGGTCCTGAAACCTTGGAAAGATGAAGATGGACAGGTCATTTTCGAATACGATATTCCGCGGCTCGGGAAACGCATCGATGTCGTTCTGCTGCTTCGCGGGCTGATTTTCTGCCTGGAGTTCAAGGTCGGAGAGCGGGAGATGCTTCAATCCAATATAGAACAGGTACTGGATTATGCCCTCGACCTGAAAAATTTCCACTTGCTGAGCCAGAACAGGACCATTGTCCCGATTCTCGTGCCTACCCGATTCCAATCCAGTTCAAGCGAATTCATCCCCTCGGTATACGATGATTCGATATACAACCCTCTGGTGACCGGAGCCAACGGATTGCAAAAACTCATCAGCAAAGTCCTGGCACATGCCGGCGCAACAGTCCCGGATCCAAGCTTGGGAGCCGACTGGATCATCAGCCCTTATTCACCCACACCGACAATCATCGAAGCGGCCAAAAGGCTCTATGAGAATCATTCGGTAGAGGACATTACCCGCCACGAAGCCGACAAGGTATCGACCGACCGCACGATTGCGTATATCCTCGATGTAATCAAGACCAGTCGTGAAAAGGGCGAAAAGAGCATCTGCTTTGTTACGGGTGTACCCGGAGCGGGAAAGACGCTGGTCGGACTGGACGTAGCCGTCAAACAATCCTATCAGAATGGCGATAAGCTGGTCGAGGATGAGGGTGCGGTCTACCTATCCGGCAACGGGCCCTTGGTCGCAGTGCTTACCGAGGCTCTAGCCATAGACAACCACAGGAAATGCAGAGACCGTGGCGAGCAGAAGAACATGTCAGATTCTCGAAGGGAAGTCGTCAAGTTCATACAGATGATTCACCGCTACCGCAACAACATGCTGGCCAAAATCAAGAACCCGGTCGAGAACGGAGTCCTCGAGATTGATCCGCAGAAAGCGATGAAGATGGCAAAGTCCGGTTACGGAGAGGTGGAGCATGTGGCAATCTTCGACGAAGCCCAGCGTTCATGGACGCATAAAAGGCTCGCTGACTACCTCAAACGGGGCGGTACGTATGGAAACAAACTCAAGGTGCCGAATTTCCCCTATTCGGAGGCTGCATTCCTGATATGGTCTTTGGATCAGAGGGAAGACTGGGCGACGATCGTATGTCTGGTCGGCGGCGGTCAGGAAATCAACACCGGAGAGGCCGGCATTTCAGAATGGATCAAGGCGCTCAACGAGAAATTCACGCATTGGAAGATATACATATCAGACAAGCTGACCGAGGAAGAATACGCCGAAGGCCGGGTAAATGAGCTTTTGGCCCATAATCACAACGTCACGTTCTCGCCGGATCTTCATCTTGGAGTCAGTCTGCGTTCGTTCAGAGCCGAGAGTCTCTCTGCCTTCGTCCATTCCCTGCTCTCCTTCAATCCTGACGCTTCTACATGGTACAGCAAGATAAAGGAGCGGTATCCTATTGTGCTGACAAGAGATATGGACAAAGCACGGGCATGGCTGCGCAAGAATACCAGAGGTTCGCAGCGCTCTGGCGTGCTGGTTACGAAGGCCGCCGCTCGATTCAAGCCGCTCGCCGTCGATGTTCTCGAACAAGGCGATGAAAATGCCGTCCACTGGTTTCTGGAGGATAAGAATGACATCCGCTCATCCAACTTTCTCGAAGATGCCGCAACCGAGATTCAGGTCCAGGGGCTTGAACTGGATTACACCTGCGTCCTCTGGGATGCCGACATGAGATGCGAGAACGGACGGTGGAGATACTATAACTTCAACGGCCGGACACAGTGGCGTGAAGAAACGGGCGGGACGGAAAGCAGCATTGAGCGAAGGAAATACATGCTGAATGCCTACCGCGTCCTCCTGACACGCGCCCGCATAGGCATGGTCATCTGTGTTCCGCGGGGCAACCCCAACAAAACCGTCGGCGGATTCCCGGAAGATGCGACACGGCTTCCTGAATTTTATGACGGCACCTACGAATACCTCAGATCACTGGGGCTGGAGGAGATATAATACTCTGGCTCTTTTTCTGTGCCCGGTCTATCATTCCCCGATTCCTTTGCTCTGCCCTCAAATCGATGTCGATTGATAATTAGATTTTTTGCGGCTTCAGAACCATTAGCGTTTTATCCTGAGATAAATATTATCGACTTTTACTTTGCATCCTCCATTAGTATAAATATCAATCTTAATACTATCAGGAGAGTATTCTATGAAAGCGCCTACCAATGTATTATGCACACATCTGCTCGGTGAATTCAGTGTACTTAGGGACACCATTGACCGCAATCGCTCTTGGTCTTTTCGTGTATTTTGCTTGTTACCTTTACGCTTCAGCTCAACCGCCAGGAGATTTCTTTCCTGGCCCCTATTATGTATAAGGAGATCGCTTACCATATACTGCTGTTGGTGTTCTCTGTTTTCATAATATTTATGATCTCCATTTCCCATGCGATTATACTCTACGTCAGCATAATAATTTGAGAATAGATTTTCACTATTCATTACATCATACTCATGCATAATGTTCTCCATGTGATGGGCTAATCTGGCACATATGTTACGTTCAGATACACCAAATTTAATATTGTCGAAATCTATCTGATATAATCTATTTAATGACGGTATCAATATTTCAGATATAATGATTTCCTTCTTATTATAGATTTCAGTTTCCATACTTGAATAAAAAGAATGAAGATACAATTAAGTTTCAGAAACAGAAACCATTACTCTAAGCCAGCAGTCCAACTCACACTTTGCGGACATGCCTATGCCTACAGAATCCGCATCGCAATCACGGCACAGGCCTTGGCATCCGCCAGGGCATGGTGGTGTCGGGTCAGGTCATAGCCACATGCGGCTGCAACGGTCTGCAGCTGATGATTCGCCAATGAATGGCCGAAGTAGGACCGAGACGCCGCCAAGGTATCATAGAAAGTGTACCCCGGATAATCCATCTGATAAGTCCGGAACGCAGCCTTCAGGCAGCCTTCGTCAAAGCGGGCATTGTGTGCCACCAGAGGCAGGCCCTCTATCTTCGGTGCAATCCGGCTCCACACTTCAGGGAACACCGGTGCATTGCAGGTGTCTTCTTCGGTCAGGCCGTGTACGCGGCAGCAGAACCATTTGTAGTACCCAGGCTCGGGGTTGATCAGAGAGTAGAACCTGTCTGCCATCGTGCCATCCCTTACTATCACCACTCCGACGCTGCACACACTGCTGGGGCACTCGTTGGCCGTTTCGAAGTCAATCGCAGCAAAATTCATCTCTGATTTCTCCATATCCCCTGTTCCCTGGTTTATCAACGTATAATGAGATTACACGGTGCAAATATACAATCAGCAGATGTAATTCCATACCCCGGACCCCCAGTGCTTATGGAACTGTGCAATATCACTTGGGCGCACCGACATAATACCTCCAGATCGGAGCAAAGCCGGCAGAGATATGCTTGTCATCTCTTCTCCGACAGGAACCTCTTCAAAAGGAAAGTCAGAAAGTATGGGAATGTGTAGAACTTGCCATTGAAACCTATATTCCTATAACCCAGCTTTATTCCATATTTTACATCGGGATATCTGTCATCTTTCAGCAAATTATTCAATGACGCAGATGCGCCGTCTTTGGCTTTAACCTCTATCGGAACAAGTGAATCGGTATCTCTCACGAAGAAGTCCATTTCAATAGAAGGTTTGTCACTTCTGTAATAATAAAGGTCATATCCTTGTTTTACAAGCATGTCTCCTACTATATTCTCGTATATGGCTCCTTTATATGTGCCAAGATTCTTATTGGCTCTTAAATCTTCCTGGGCTTCTTCATCAAGAGACGCAATGAGAAGACCCGTGTCTTTATAATAAATCTTATAAAGTCCGGAATCATAATTTCCCTTAAGTGGAAGTTCCGGCCGATTCAGACAATAGCATACATTTACCACACCGGCATCGGCAAGCCATTCTATACACCCGATATAATTTCTGTTTCTTGCATTCCTTGCTATCTTGGTGATTTGGAAGCGTTTGTTTTCTTTTGCCAAGAAGGTGGAAATATGATTATAGACAGCTTTTACCTTTGCTTTGTCCAATCCTTCCACATATTTGGTAATATCCTCCTCATAGTCTTTGAGCAACTGTTTCTGTATGCCCAGTGTCCCGCTAAAGTTTTTATTCCTGATATATGTATTAACAACCTCCGGCATCCCTCCGATAGTGGCGTAATCCCGGAAAAGGTCAAAAAGTACATCCATCTGCAATTTGGCAAGAGGCTTGACTTCCGACATGTATCCGTAAAGTTCCTCTATAAAGTCCTCTGCATATCCCCTGGCCCAAAGGAACTCTTCGAAATCCATAGAATACATTTCGTAATCCTCCTTATAGCCAACGCTGTTCGATTCTATCTCCTGATAATTTATTCCCATCATTGAACCGGAACAGATAACATCATACCGTCCATCCAGTTTGAAGAACTTCAAAGAGGTTGCACAACTTGGACATGCCTGCAGTTCATCAAAGAAGAAAAGTGTCTCACCTGATATAAACTTCAATTCAGGATTGAGCAACGATATGTTTTTGAGAATGGCGTCAACTTCAAAACCGTCCTCAAAAATGTTCTTATACTTAGGCTGCTCGACAAAATTAATTTGAATAACGCTTTTGTAATTCTGGCTGGCAAACCATTCAATCGAGCGGGTCTTTCCAACCTGACGGGCACCCTTAACAATTAACGGTTTTCTGTCCGGATTATTCTTCCAGGCCTTCAAATAGCTGTCGACTTTTCTTCTAAGCAGTTTGTCCATATCTAAAATCTTTGGCATCAATTGCAAAGATAGTCTTTTTCACATAATCCCAGCTGCAGGCAGGTGTTGATTTCACATTTTAGACATCATTTAATGGCCAAATTTCACATTTTACGGTTTCTTTCACTGTGCAAATCCCCATCGCACTCACGGCACAGGCCATGGCATATTTTCCTTACTTTTCTTCCTATCTTTGCCCAAGAACAAACCGGAACTCATGGTAGACAATATTTTGGAATATACTCTTGGCAAGGGGGCCGCAGGCTTCACCTTCGGGCGGGACTGCCCTCTCCCCTTCCCGGTCATACAGCCGCATCAGACCCACTCGTCCCGGGTCGCATGCATAGCGGACCCCACCATCAGCAGGGACAGCCTGCAGGGAGTGGACGCCCTTGTAACCGGACTGGAAGGTGTATCAGTAGGCGTAAGAACCGCCGACTGCATTCCGGTATTGCTGTATGACCCCGTTGCAAGAGCTGTCGGGGCTGTACACAGCGGCTGGAGAGGCACTGCAGACAGGATAGCGTCAAGAGCCGTCGAAGAGATGGCCAGACTCTTCGGCAGCTCCCCGCGGGACATCCGTGCCGCAATAGGGCCAGGGATAGGGTTCGACAGCTTCCAGGTCGGCGAGGAACTCGTCGGTATATTCAGCGCGGCAGGGTTCCCGATGGACAGGATATGGAATTTCCGGGGAGCGAGAAAGGAAGGCTCCATGGCCGGAGGCCACCATATCGACCTGAAGGAATGCGTACGCATTACACTCATGGAAAGCGGGCTGAACGCCTCGGAAATCCAGATGTCGGAGATAGACACCTATAAGGATCTCAGGTTCTATTCAGCCCGCAGAGAAGGCTCCCGCTGCGGCCGCAACATCAATGCGGTCATGCTGTCCGGGCAGCCGGGAATTCAATAAGTTAAGGAATCACAGGCACGTACAGATAGCTGTCATACTTCCCGCCTGTGTAGATGCAGTGCCTTCCGGCATTGTGCGTCGCGGGCGATGCTACGACCTCGGCAGGGTCGGCGCATTCAGTCTCGTTTCCGCCGACGGTGATCATACCGACCTGCTCTCCCGGCATGAAGGTGAAACCCTCTTCCGGTACTGATATCCTTGCGGAACCGAAGGGAATTGCGGCATTCTCGGGCTTGTATGCCCCGACCGTCAGCTGGAGTATCTCATCCTTGCCGAACATCAGTCCCATTGGCCATATCTCTATCTCGACAGGCACGATCTCGCCCGGCTCGAGTTTCTGCTCGGTAGTGAAGGTGTAGTATGGCTCGGCCTCAGTGCTTCTTGCGCTGTCCAGCTGCCTCATCGAAACCCTTAGGCGGCCGGTCGCCGCAATCAGGCTGCCGGTGGCGTCAGGAAGGGGCTCCCCGTCTCTGGAGAGCTTCTCCACACGCACTGCCAGGTCCATGTCGTCATTGTCAAGCGCCGATACCCAAAGATGCAGCTTCATGTATCCGGTAATCTCTGTCGGCTCGGCCATACGGTAGCGGAAGATGACCTGGCTGTTCTCCGCGCCGGAATCATACACGCTGGAATCCTCCTGTGCAGGCAGCGTGTCCATCAGAAGAAGGCTGTCAGCCGCCGACAGGTACATCCTGTGGTAGACGGTGCGGGCGAGCGGGAATTCCTCCTCTTCCCTGCCGACTATGTCTTCGCCGCCGGGGTTGAGAACAGACAGGCGCACCCTCGGAGTGTTCTCCCAGCCGTTGTCGACACCTTTCAGGTAGTGGTCGAAGAACTTGCGCAGATCCTCCACATTCTCAGGAGTGTAGTAGTCATACCACTCCTGCGTGTCGTGTACTCGCAGCCACTTCTCCTTCGAGGCCATGCGGCGGTACCCGGCAAACGTTCCGTGCGTGTGTACGGAGTTAGTATAGCTGGCAACCACGTAGGCAGGAATCTCGATATTCTCGACCTTGGCGGCCTTGTCCTCCCAGTAGTCGCACATGAAGGGCTTCTCCACTATCATTCGAGGCTGGTCCTCAAGCATCCCGTGGGCGGAGGAGAAGGTCTCCGCAATCATCTCGGGGAACTCGGGCGCAGGAATCCCTCCGCGGGTGCCAGACTCCCTGTAATGGTCGCAGAACCCCTCCCAGGGGGCGATTGCAGCAAGATGTTCGGGCCTTTCCGCCGCAATGAACCACTGCGACACCGTGAGCCATGAATTGCCGGACATCCCGACCTTGCCGTTGCACCAGTCGCGGGAGGCGATCCATTCTATCACGTCGCACCCGTCCAAGGCATCCTCATGCCCCCAGTACAGCAGGTCGCCCTCCGACATGTAGGCGCCGCGCTTGTCCACGTTCACGACGGCATACCCGTGCGCAACCCAGTATGCCGGATCGGGACCTTCGAACTTTTCAAGCCCCGAGGTCGCGTCCAGGGGCACGCCGGCGCGCGCAGGCACGTCATCCAGCATCTGTCCTCCGATCTCTTTTCCGTAAGGGCTCCACGCAAGAATCGCCGGGCGCTTGCCTCCGTCCACGGGACGGAACACGTCAGCATACACAGTCACGCTGTCACGCAATTTGATCGGAACGTCGCGTTCAAGAAGTATGTCGCAGCTCAGAGGCCTGGCCCCTTCCCTGCGGACACTCCCCTCCTTGAGAACAAGGGTCTCCTGCCTGAATCCTGGATAACGAACCCTGTCGGCACTTACGCCCAGCGCCTTTCGCGCCGGCACGCTGATCTCGTTGCCTTCCGAGTCATGAAGCACGATCTGCCGCTGCTGCTCAGAGGCGTTCTGCCCGCAGGCGGCCAGAAGCAGCATCATGCCTGAACAAATCCACATTCTTTTCATATTCCAAATCATTTAGAATTTTCCGGACTGCAAAGGTCGCAAATCAATTCCGTTCCACGATGTTGAAACAGAGACCATGATTGGTCAATTACGGAACAAATGCTACCTTTGCAGGCAGAAATGAAAACGGACGAAAAGATAATAAGACTCAGCGATCTGGTCGCATATCACCATGTAAAGGAGGTCTATAAAGACAGCATCGCATGTTTCCGGATGGACAACAGCCTGGTAAATATAGACACAATTCCTCCGGCCTTTGCTGACATTTTCTCATTCATTCTGGTTTCGTCCGGCGCGGCCACGTTCTCGATAAACTGCGCCACGCATACCATAGGTCGCGGAGACATGCTGCTCATTTCGCCAAGCATGCTCGTATCAGTCACCGGACAGACTCCGGACTTCGCCGCAATGGACCTCATGTGCGAGCGCAGCCTTTTCGAGCACATGCTCTCGACCTTCACGCCATACCGGTCATATTCGCTGTTCTTCTGCAGCGCGGCCCTGCCTGTTGTAAAACTCTCCGAGACGCAAGCCGAAGACATAAGTGCCTCGATGCGGCAAATATCCGCCTCGACGACCCGTCCGTGCGCATACCAGGAGGCAATAATCAGTCACCAGATGCACACTTTCCTGCTGCAGCTGCTCGAGTGCATAGAAAACAGCATGGCCGCACTGCCTGCTGCAGTCAGCCATGCCGAGTCTCTGTTCCACCGGTTCATCTCCGAACTGATCGCACACTACCGCGAAGAACACTGTATTGAATTCTATGCCAGGCAGCTGTGCATATCCGCAACCTACCTGTCCCGGGTAATACGCCAGGTGACCGGGAAAACCGCCGGATACTTTATCAGCGGCCTGCTTTACGCCGAGGCCTGCCGTCTGCTCGCCCTGACGGACAAGACCGTCCAGGCCATTGCCGCGGAGCTGCATTTCTGCGACCAGTCCTCATTCGGCAAATTCTTCAGGAACAAATCCGGAATTTCGCCTCAGCAGTACCGGACAGAAAGCCCCGGACAACAGGCTCCCGGCTTCACTTCTGCCTGCGGTACCCGCACTTAGGACATACACCCTCCGCGTCCAGCGCGACTCCGCACAGCGGGCAGCGGTCAATCTCTTTCCTTGCCGGAAACTCAGCCGACGCGGCGTTGACACCGCTCGTGAATGTGATTCTTGCGATATTCAGCTTGTCCTTGAGCAGGTCGTAGACAATCTTGATCATTCCCTCGACTGTCATCGTCTCCTTCGTAACGACCAGCCTGGCGTCAGGATACGCCGTGGCGAGTTCAGTCCTGAAGGCGGGACCCTTCATCTTGTTCTGGGGATGGCCGTTGCGTATGCCCTGCTTCTCATAGACGTCCAGCACTGCCGGCAGCAGCGGGTCGTCCTCGCGCAGCACAAGGGCATGGTCGAAATTCCGTAGTACATCCCAGGCCACCTTCTGGATCTCATTGCAGGGGTAGACCATGTTCACGCCCTCGTTGACGGTATCCTCCACCTCGATGGTCAGCTTTCCCGTGTGACCGTGAAGATACTGGGCCTCTCCTTGAAAACCGTAGAAACGGTGTGCATACTGCAGATCGAATGTTGTTATGCTTCTCATGACAAAAGCGGTTTTTAAAGTTTGACATTATTTTTCAGGGTTACCTGTACCTGAATCTTCCCTATCTGTTCCGGCTTCAAGTCCTTGCGCACGAGGTATTCACGGATCATGCGCGAGAGTTCTGGGTCGGAGTAATCCTCGACAGTGTTCCCGTCGAAGAGGTGGTGGTGTTCGGAGACAGTAATGTCATAGTAACACTTGCCTGTATCCGGATGGTACATGAAAGACAGTATGCCGGCCGAGCAGAAACTGTCAAGGATGCGGTAGACAGTCGACACCGTCACATCCCTGTCCCACGACTGCACGAGGCTTATGATGTCTTCGACTGTGGCATGCCTGAGCTGGAGCATCGCCTCATACACCTTCCTGCGCTGCGGAGTCAGCTTCAGTCCTGCCTCCTTGATTATTTCAAATTCCTTACTGTCCATCATGTCTTTCATTATCTGCGGCAAACTTAATGCAAATTATTCGCAAATGCAAATAATTTGCAATTAAACACCCAATAATAATTGTTTCACGAATCACAATAACCATAATCGCAATGCACATTATCTGGACTCTCCGGTTCGATGCAAGATTTTTTGTACATTTACGGAAACGTCGGAATATTGCAGATACATTTCAGGAATAAAGATCAATGGAGACAGACAGGCTGATACTCAGAGCATGGACAGAAGAAGATGCGGAATCGCTATACAAGTATGCACGGGACCCGGCGGTCGGGCCTATTGCAGGCTGGCCTCCTCATACGTCTGTCGGGAACAGCAGAGAAGTGATAAGAAATATTCTTTCAGCTCCCGAGACTTATGCCTTGGTCCTGAAAGAAACAGATGAGCCTGTCGGCAGCGCCGGCATTATGTTCGGCAACGGAGTGCACAGTGCGGAAATGAAGGAAAATGATGCCGAGATAGGATACTGGATCGGCGTTCCCTACTGGGGACGAGGCCTCGTTCCGGAAGCGGTCAGATGCCTTCTGGCACGGTGCTTCAACGCTCTTGACATAGATAGAGTATGGTGCGGATATTATGACGGAAACATCAGATCCCGCAGAGTGATGGACAAGTGCGGTTTCCGGTTTCACCACACGGAAGAGGGAAAGATCTCTCCCTTGGGCGATGTCCGAACAGAGCACTTCTCCCTGATTACCAAAGACGAATGGGAAAAGCGTTCGGCTGAAATGATGAAGACGACTGGTCACAAATAATAAATAATTACAACCATGTGGATGACATCACTCCATATTTCACTGCTCAGAGAGTACTGGCACATAAGCAGCAAAGAATGAACTACAACAATCCATATCAATATGGTTCTAGAAAGTACAATAGTCAATCACAATCCTAGTGGTGCGATGTTCATAAATATACGGAGACGTAGTTGAATAAAGCCAATCAATCAAGCCGAAACATTCTACATCACATCAAACCACAACCTTTCCTTTTGCGCTGCCATAGATACCCGGTTGTACTTCATTCATCTTCTACATCAAACCACAACACAGACGAGCCATCTTATAAACACTTTGAAGTTGTACTTCATTCATCTTCTACATCAAACCACAACTGTCAGTTTTCCCATAATGCTGAATTGATGGTTGTACTTTATTCATCTTCTACATCAAACCACAACGCATATAGTGATTCTAACAAATAGAATCTGTTGTACTTTATTCATCTTCTACATCAAACCACAACCGTCAAGGCAAGACGGGCAAGAGCCCCGCGGTTGTACTTTATTCATCTTCTACATCAAACCACAACGTCGTAGGTCTTCATTCATTTCCATAACAGTTGTACTTTATTCATCTTCTACATCAAACCACAACTGGATACCTCTTCTCTGGAATAGCAACACGTTGTACTTTATTCATCTTCTACATCAAACCACAACCTTAGCCTGTTTAATGCCTGATTTAACGCTAGTTATATACTTAGATTCCAAGTAAAACTTATGCGCCGCATACCAAGGAAGTGGTGATTGATGCGTTTTTGCAAGATACTAAAATAATTCCAGTTGTTGGACAACAGCAAACTGAACTTTTTTATCTACCTTCCCATAAAAGTTCCTTATGTTACTAAACTGCTTGTCGGTCACGGACAAAACGCTAACCAGTCCGGTGTCCGGAATTGCAAGTTGTACGCGTTTAATATGCACATCCATATTTTCCTTCGATGGGCAATGTCTGACATATACCGAAAACTGCATCATTGAGAAGCCATCTTTTTCCAGTGCCTTTCTGAACTGAGTCGCCGCCTTTCTATCCTTTTTAGTCATGACAGGCAAATCAAAAAATACAAAAAGCCACATAACATGATATGCATTGATACGGTTTTCTGACATTACCTTAACATCGGATACAGTATTTTCTTCTGCATGCCGTTATAGCATTTGACAAGTGAGGCCGTAGTCATAGAAAGCCCTATATCCAACGGTCTGGTGACATTCTCAAAAAATGTATCGGCATACAGCAGTTTCAATATCTCAGATTTCGAATACTTGTTTAAACAATTTTCCCCATTCGCATATAGGGAGAAGACTATCTCGTCCACGAATGGCCTATATGGCTCCATAATATCATCGGCCAGAGGGAACGGATTATATCTGTTCCTGTGGAATATCCCTATTGACGGCAACAGCCCTGACCCGGCCAGTGCTCTTGCAACGGCGGCACGTAGTATTGTATAGCCATAATTCAGCAACTCATTTGGGCAAGAGCCTTCTCTGGAGCGTTGGAAGCTTCTGTCAAAAAGTTCACTCCAATATAACCTGGCTGCAGTTCCCTCACTATTGCCAGAATCACCGCTCTTCACGTTTTGATAATAAGGCTTTAATGCATCTCCATCTTTCCCAAGTTTGCTTAGTAAAGCGGCCTGATTCCTGATTTTTGCCTCTACAATCTGCTTCCACAGATTCTTCTTCAAAGGTTCAGCCGCCGACAGTTGCGCTCTAAAACTTTCACCCTGGGTCGAATTGGCGCTCAGATTCATGAACATGGCATTGGGCATGAATTTATCAGAGCATACTATAACCACTACATTATTATCCGTCAATGCATTAAGCAAAGGGAGAGAAATGCTTATCTCCTGATTCTCCAAAATGACGAAACCGATGTCTTCAACCGGGACGCTAGCATATGGTTCGGAATCTCCTTTAACCGATATGATCATCTGCCGGTTTTTCAGACGCAGGTGGTATGGATTCGTGAATGCCAGCGTTCTCTTTATCATAATTTACAAATGTTTGAATGTTACATGACCATCCAAGGAAATTTCAAAATCTTCACCCTCAACGTATGCCTTGATTTGAGTGTGCAGCACTTTTATTACCGGGCGATAATCTTCTCCTATTTTCCAGACTCCGTTCTTAGCCTTTATTTCTGATGATTTTCTTGCCTCCAAATGGAATCTACATAATATTGAGCCATACGGATATCCGTCACTTCCTGCTGAAAGCCCAATCACTTTATACAATCTCTTTGACAATTCTTCTTCTGAGCAATCGTACAGCTCTTTAGGCGACTTTTCATAGAAAAGTATCATAGTACCTGTTTTCAGAACGCATTTCAGAGGCAAGTCGTTGTCGTCAGATAATGGGACAATACTGTCCTTGGCAGTCTTGCCGTTATAGAATTTTGCGGCATCCAGATTATTCACGACCAAATAGGACCGCACTACCCTTCCACGATCATTGACACCTTCATATATTGCCATGCAGTAATTTGAATCGTTCATCACATTGACATATCTTTTATACGCTTTCTCCGATTTGTCACGATGAAGTTTCAGTTGCATTGGTTTGTCTTTAACATACAGTCTGACTTTCTTAATTGGAATGCCAAGTTCCTCATTCATCCATATCGTTCCCGATATGGCTTCTTTGAAACTTTTATCTTTAATTGCATTCCTGACCTTTTCTCTTACCGCATCATCCACAATTTTATCAATGTCCGCTGGATCCAATGAATCCAGCGACTTTCTGACGACATATCTGATTTCGTCATCTTTCTTAATAGCTCCGTAGAATGTTGTCTGGTGAAGAGAACATCTTGCAGTGTCCCCTTGCATGTAAATTGGATTCCCTTCTTTGTCACGCTGGATACGGCCTCTTACCCTAAGCTTCTTTTTAGTGTGTTTGGGCAGGTTTGACGCCGTATAATGAGGCACAAGAAGTGAATCTGCCACTGTTTTAACATCAGATGTAAAAGTGGGCCATGGCTTCGGAAATACGGGTTTAGGACCTCTTGAGAAAAAGTATTCGTCTTCGTCCCTCCTGTATCTGGCCCATTCCTGATATTCATATTTTCCTATACAAGCTATGGTTATCGCATCGATACAATGATTGACATAGCTATCCCTTTCCTTTTTCGAGTACTCTTCCTGCAGTCCCCACATTTTCCGGAACTCTGCCGTAGTAGCGCCTTTGACCGTGTAGACATTTTGGAAAACAGATTTCAAATACAATCTTGCATAGCGTCCGATAATCCCTATATCAATTCCCTGTCTGTTCGAAAACCCTTCAGGTACTTCAGTCATCGTAAACCTTTTCAACTTCCCTTCCAGATAACCGAGCCGCATTTTAAGATAGTGCCTGTACTGTATCTTCCGGTCTTTTTCCTCTTTTGTCGAAGAATATGTTTTGGTTTTCTCTATCTGCTTCCGGAGCTGTCCGATTTCTTTATCCCATCCGAAAGATTCGATGACGGCCATTATTTTGTCATGATTTGGCAGCATGGCAGGCAATGTCGTCCGTTTTGTCTCCCTATTGAACCGGCTTTCGCACAATGTCAGATTCATCTGCGAACTGTCACCACCAAGGGAGCGTGGAATCGTATGTTCTATGTCATATTTTGGATTCGGCCCGATAAAATCCTCAATCCCAATCTCATTGCCGGTATAAGGGCATCTATGATCCTGCTCTACCCATAATAGATACTTCAGGATCTCCGCCTCAGACGGTTCATATTGTTTCCCGAAGTGTTCCTGAATCTTGGTCATGGCATCATCACGCTTTCTTTTCTGCTCCCTCTGATAGCGTTCTATGGCTTTTCGCATATTACTGTCATTCAGCCCCCTTGCAAATTCTATCTGGACAATTGTCCTGTCGTCGATTTTCTTAGACTGCAACAGCAAATTCAGCAATTTCCGCAGACGGAAAAGAGAGCGCATGGCCATAGGGTTCCTGATAGAGGATATTCTTGGAGAGCCTAATTTGTATATGCCGTTTTCTGCAGACGCATGAGGGTACAGTTCCAACATTGACGGATGGTAGAGCCGTGCCAAATGAGCGGCATCGACGTTACAGCATCCTCTCAGATAGTCTTCAACGACATTCTGAATACTTTTGCTGTTTTCCAGAGGATTCCTTGAATGGTCTTCGATTATTATTGAGACGTTTTCCTTTATTCTATTCAATTCCAGGCTGTCTTTGGCATATCCTGTAACGGACGCCAGGTTAGCCATTATCACCGCCTCATCGTACCTGCAACCCGACCGAAGATATGGCATGATTTTGTTGATTGCACACAGACTTAATGAGGCGTAGCCCTGAGGAATAGTCATCTTACAGAAAGCGTCCGCTTCCTTATCCGAAAGCCCGAGATTTCTGACGCCCCAGGAATAAAGCATTTCATCATTGTCAAATGAAAACAATACGTGCCAAACATCATTGATGACCTGGTCTTTGGTCTTGCCATGTGAATGCAAATACCTGCTGAAAATTGCGTCTTCCCAATTTTCTCCGAATACTGTCTTGAGGCCTGCCGTCACAGGAGAACCCTGCACAGACGTATACATTTTAAAATTAAATGAATATCGTTTGTCTGCGTTATCTTCACCATCGGTATAATTTCCTTTTCCTGCTATCGTCTTGGCGATATCCTCAAAATTAAACTGCGGTTTACTCTTCCTGTAGAACAAGGGAATTATCTTTTCGGTTTCGACGTTATCAAGAGAGCGTATGGTATTGTCAATATTGTCTTTCACACGAATATTATTGATAAAAGCCAACATCCTGAATTCTTCGAAACGCGGATGCGATACGGGACATCTTGACTTGCTTTTTTCAAATGTACATTTTCCTACAAGGCCTTTCTGGGATTTTAAGGGCCGCTGGAAGAAGATGGCTTTTTCAAGCTGCATCCTTAGTGTATCCTCCAATGCCTGTTTATTACAAATTGCATCAAATTCTTTCTTATAATGGTCCGTACGCGAAGTATATCTGTTTCTAATCTTCTGCCGGCTTCCGTAGATTTTAAAGAAATACTCTCCGAGATATTCGCATCCGGCCTTTCTGATATCATCAGTGATATCCTGAATTCCAGCCTTTACAGCACCGTCGGATTCTTTTGTGGATTCCTTTCTATTGCTGAGGAAACCCCTTCTCTGCGCGATATGGTACAATGCTCTTCCAAGACAGTAACGGTCGGAACGATTATTCATATCCAGGACTTCCGTCAGACAACGATATCTGTCGAAATAAGGGTTTTTCCCAGCACTTTCATCTGTTCTCTGCCACGCAATGAAGTCATCGGACAGCGGATATTTCTTATGGAGTTTCCACTCGTCAAGATCTTCCGTTGAGATATACGGGCATAATTTCTGTTCAACCAAGATTCTCAACAATTGAATTTTTCTCAGTCTCCGCCTGTTGTAATGCCGTCTGGACGCTCTTGCCGCAGTCCTTTCCTGTACTGCAGGCTTTTCTCCGCCTTTATCATAAGCAACACCATCTTGAAAGATATTGACGCCTTTATCAAGTAATGAGTATGACTTGTCATCATTATGACGGACAATAGCCCATCCGATGGAATTTGTTCCCAAATCCAGACCTAAGACTTTCTCCATAAAAATACAATTTTTGTAAATTTATGAAAACTATTTGATAATCAGGCAAAAAACGGCTATATTTGTAGCGTAAGTTCTACATCTTACCACAATAAGGCTATATGCCGAAGGATTTTATTCCTATGTCTCCGCGTACTCCGTGGAGACTTTTTTTTGACAGTATTTTGTTAGGCACTATAATATTTCCGTAAGGCAAACGTCTTTATCCAAAACTCGGCTATGTGACAAAAAACGGCAAGGGCGCAAATCTCGCGAAAGCTCGATCTGCACCCTGCACTGCCGCAAGACGGCTGTCCGCCGCCCGCCTAAAGCTTGTCGTTGAAACTGCCCTCGATGTCTGTCATGTACGATGCACCGAGCCTTCCGCATGAAGTGTCGTCGGCATTCATGTAGATGATGCGTCCTGAGTCGAGAAGGCAGAAACTCATCACCTTTGCGCTGACAAGACACTTGAGGCCGGAGCCGGAAAGCCTGTAAAGGCCGGCTGAAAGGGAGCTGCTTCCCTGATAGCATGAAAAGAAGACATCTCCCCCAAGGGAATTGATGTAAGTGACACCTGGCAGCCCGGCAGCAAGAGTCTGAAGGGCGCTTCCGTCTGTATTCATCGAGAGAATCTCCCATCCTTCCTGGCCCGGCGCGGCGACGTACACTTTGCCGTTGTCGCCGATGGCGAAACAGAAATTGCCTTCGCACTCCATCAGCGGCTTCTCGTCGGAGCCGTCTTCCAGACATGAGACGAGCTTTATCACAGGATAGTCAGTGTAAGAAGTGTAGTAGTAGCGTCCTGAATAAAGGATCGGATAGTTCATCTCCTTGTCAAGCAGGTGGGACGCCCCGCTGCCGTCAAGTCCGCATGACCACACCCCGCTGCTGCCGAACAGGTATCTGTAATATATGCTGTCGCCGAGAATATAATACTCCAGCAGCACATCGTCAGGGCCGGACAGCATGGTCTTCCCGGAGCCGTCCTTACCTATCCTCCAGATCTTGTAAGTCCTGTTGTCAGAGTCGCTGACATCAAAGGGCATATAATATACATAGTTCCCGTCGGCCATGATATACTGGAACGAGAAATCCGTGCGCGAATCGGAAGGGCGCGGTATCCTGTCAAGTACCATCTTGACCCCCGTGGACTTGTTCTGCCTGACAAGAGCAAGGTAGTCTCCCTCCAATACGGAGTAGTAGAAGGCATCCCCGTCCTCGGACGCACAGCCCACACAGGGGACCATGTTGCATATCCTGGTGTACTCGCCGCAGACAATGTCGGGAGAACCGGGATTCTGGTTCTTGCCGCAGCCGGCCAGCAACGCCGCAGCGGCGAAAAGTACAACAATCTGACTCGTTTTCATAACATTCAGCATTTTCGGGTTGCAAAAATATCAAATAGCCTCAAATCGGCAAAATCAGTTATGCCAGCACAGGCACAAGGTACCTGACAAGCAAATATCCGGCCGCCATGAGCCAGACGAACAGCACGAACGCAAGCAGGAACGGCTTGAGCCCGGCCTTCTTGAACTGGTCGAAGGTCGTGTCCATACCAAGAGCGGTCATTGCCATCGTCAGAAGGAAAGTATCCGCAGAATTGATGAACGACACCACTCCCTCCGGAAGCAGGTCCAGAGAATTGAACCCGATAACGACAAGGAACAGAACGGCAAACCACGGAACTGCGATCTTGCCCTTTCCGCCGCCCTTTTCCGCCGCCTTGCCGGCATAGAGGAAGGCAATCACCAGAAGCACGGGCACGAGCATCATAACGCGTATCATCTTGACGATAATCGCTATGTTGCTGGCCTCAGGCCCTATGGCATTGCCCGCGCCGACGACATGGGCCACCTCATGGATAGTCGCACCGGAAATCATTCCCATCTGCGGGGCATTCACGTCAAGCACACCCGAGCGGAAAACAACCGGGTAGAGAAACATCGCCACCGTACCGAAAATCACCACCGTAGAGACGGCCACCGCAGTCTTGTACGGCTGCGGACGGATTGCGCCGTCGACGCCCATTACCGCCGCCGCACCGCAGATAGCGCTTCCGCAGGAGGTGAGAAGAGCCGTTTCCCTGTCCATCTTCAGCAACTTGCCTACGGCAAGCCCCAGACCTATTGTGCCGGCAACGACAATGGCATCGACGGCCACTGCGGGAAGACCGACTGCTGCCACATCCTGAAAACTCAGACGGAAACCGTACAGCACGATTCCGATCCTGAGAATACGCTTTGAGCAGAAAGAAATTCCGGGATTCCAGCTTCCGGGCAGGCCGGAACGGAGAGTGTTGGCGTAAACCATGCCTATTATGATGCCCACGACCAGAGGACTGAAAGAAATCGCCTGTACCCAGCTCATCGCACCGATACAGGTCGCCGCGCACGAAAAAAGTACAACCAGGAGTGCGCCGTGAAGCATTCCGCTTCTCTCAACAGACTGTTTCATCTTCAATTCATAAATTTCAGGGCGCAAAAATAAACGATTTTTTTTAAACGCCTCATTGCGGGCCCCATGCACATACGACATGAACCGCAGGACTATGCAATCTTAAAATCATTCAGATTTTCGGGCCGAAATATCAAAAACTGTTATCCAACACATATCCCGCGCTTAGGAAAACATAACTTTACGTCCTTTTACGGCACTCGATGATAACAAACTATAAGGACAATCAATATACTAATGTACAGCATATTATACATTTTTTTGTATATTTGCACCCAGTATTAACTTCAAAATCAAGTAGTGTATGAAAAAAATGGCAATCCTGACAGCAGTACTTGCTGTGTTTGCTTTGTTGCCGCTGGCGTCCTGCAAGAAAGGACAGCCCCAGCTGGCAAGTCCCCAGTTGACCTTGTCCGGGGCAGGGCCTGACTGGTTCACCATTTCATGGCAGCCGGTCGAAGGCGCCGAGAGCTACCTGTGCAGCACCCAGGAAGCTGACTCAGAGACAATCGTCGAAGAATGTGAAGTCACATTCACCGGGATGTCTGCCGGGACCTACACAGTCAGTGTAAGGGCAACGGGAAGCGGATACCTCGATTCCGAGACCTCCAACATCGTGGTTGACCTGGAGGACGTTTCCCTGGGGATGAATCTCAGCTATGCCGGCAACAAAGGCTGCTTCGACATCACGTTCACTCCGTCCGAGGCAATTACTGAAGTCAAGTATGCAGTCACCTCCGCTGTCCAGGAGTCACTTGAAGACCTCAAGGCCGCATTCGCCGACGGCTCGCTCAAGGACATCCAGACTCTTGCAGTCGACGGTGCGGACAACACCGTGAGCGTCGCACGCGACACGATCGGACCGTACTTCGTGCTTGCAAAGGGCGTCTCTGAGTCAGGCGTCGAGTCCGAGACTGTCACCTCGCAGATCATGGCTGCAAGCGCCGGATTCACCGTAGACGCATACGACCTTGTCGCAATGGACCTCACGTCAACCGTTTACGATGACAGCCAGGCATACTCAGGATTGCTCGTAGTCTCCAAGTCTGTGCTTCAGGACCTCGGAATGAGCATCGACGAGCTGCTGGAGATGTATGCGATGTACGGCATGGTTCCCTACACCGAGGCCGGAACGAACATGACCGTAGCACTGAACGGATACGAAAACTATGACTACATCATGGGCGTTGTCGGATTCGACTCTTCACTCATGCCCGTTTCATACGGCAGCTTCTCATTCACATCAGGATTTGCCGACGAGTCCCTTCCTCTTCCCTCTCCTCTGACTATCGAGGTATCCGGTATCGGGGACACCCAGGCCACCATCAAGTACACCATGGGAGAAAACACCCGTGCATACTACCAGATGATTTCTTCTCTTGAAGACTACAACACCCTTCTCGAGATCGGTGCCGGCATAGATGGTTATGACAAGCCTGAAGACTATGTCAGGGATTACGCCGCAGTCTACGGCTACACGATGTTCGCCGATGACGACTACATCTGGACAGGGTTCGAGCCGGGAACCGACTATGTCGCACTCGGCTTCCCCATGAACGGAAACGGATCTCTCGGATACGGAGAGATGACAGTGACCCAGTTCACGACAACGGGGACCGCTACATCTGCAGTGTCACCTGCCAGCGTTCCTGCCAAGAGGGGCCAGAAGGTCATCCGTCCCGTTACGCTTGAGTCTGCCCGCGAATTCCTGAACTCAGTCAAGTAGGCGGAAAAACTTCAATACAGACAACACAGGGAGCGTCATTTCCGGCGCTCCCTGTCTTTTTTCCTTTCATGCACTCTCAGCTAAAGAGTCGAGAACTTATTGTCACAGTCCGTATTCGGGAAATACTTCAGACGAATGACTGGTGTCTCCCCGAGGAAATACAGGATAGACTCTTTCAATTCCGTCTAGATATACAGTTCGCACTCTTTTCTCTCAGAGCACGGCTTCCGAAGCATTCTGTCCGCCAGGGCAATCATCAGAGGGCTTGCCTTTCTGGCTCCATGGGGACAGACGGAGATGCAGCGCATGCATGATATGCATGCCTTGGAATCTACCTTTGACGGGTCATCAGGGTCAATCGCACCTGAAGGGCATTTTGCGGCACAGAGGCCACATTTGACGCATGCACCCGTTGGTTTCGGTATTATTCCGGCACGCCCGGCCTTGCGGAACGGATGATTCCCTGGAACCGCAGGTTCACTGAAATCTTCGTCTCCGATCTTGCGTCTTATCTGCGAGGCGAATGATACCAGTCTGTCCCTGTCCCGCGCGTCGGGGCGTCCCGCAGCATAGCGATGCGCGATCGAGTGCTCTGCCACGGCCGCAACGGCTGCAATGACACGGAATCCTGCACCCCTCGCCAGATCTTCAAGCTCGACAAGAGTATCATCATAGGCACGGTTGCCGTATACACATGCTATGACGGCAACGACACCGTTTCCCTGAAGCCTGCTGATACGTTCCGCGGCAATGGCCGGCACTCTGCCGCCGTACGACGGGACAGCAATCACAGCGAGGTCCTCCCTGTTCAGACATATTCCGCCGAAATCCATATGCCGGTCAGTCAGATCCACCTGCCCGGACTCTCCTCCAAGTTCAGAAACAATAATGTGCGCCACACGTTCCGTACCGCCCGTGGGGCTGAAGATTATCTCACGTATCATATTGCCACAGTCTATTTATTGCCGTATTCTGATTACAACCTTGCCGCTTTCCTTGTCGAATAGCGGTCCAGTTGCACTGCTTTCATATTGTTTCAATCAATTTGAACCATTGTCCGGAACTGCCGGTGCGTGTGCATTCTTGCGGTCTCTCATTATTGCATCCATATTGCGGGCTCCCCATTCGAGCATCGAGTCAAGAACCGGTTTCAGACTTTCGGCCCGCTCCGTAAGCGCATACTCGACGCGAGGCGGCACTTCCGGAAAGACAGTACGGGAAATGTATCCGTCCTCCTCAAGCGTGCGCAGAGTCGTCGAGAGCATCTTCGGCGAAATGTCCGGCATATGCTGTCTGAGTTCCGAAAAGCGCAGGCTGCCCCTCTCCGATCTTTCTATTAGATAAAATACAAGCAGAGACCACCTGTCGCAGATACGGGACAAGATATTGCGCACCGGACATCCGGGGAACATGACATCTTCAATCGTGGATCTTTTCATACAATTCAACACACCGGGACAATCAGTCCGATGTGCAAAGATATACAAATTTCTTTTTTATACCTAATATTTTTTAGATACTATTAGGGCGCAACGACATTACAGCGTCACCCCCGTCTTGAGTATGGCTATCTCGGCGTAGCCGTTCTCCTCATTCCTCGCCCTTGTGCCGCTGGCAACAGAGATGACTCTCTCGGTAAAGCTGCGGCACAGCTCGGCAAGCGGTTCGCCCTCCGCAACGGTTCCGGCATCGAAATCCATCCATCTGCGCTTCTTGTCGTAAAGGGCGGTGTTCGTCGATATCTTGAGCGTGGGCACGAAGGTCCCGAACGGAGTCCCCCTGCCTGTTGTAAAGAGCACAAGGTGGCATCCGGAGGCAGCGAGAGCTGTACTCGCCACAAGGTCGTTGCCAGGAGCCGAGAGCAGATTCAGGCCACGGAGTCTGAGACGCTCCCCGTATCCGAGGACGTCGACAACCTCTGAGGTTCCGGATTTCTGCGTACATCCCAGGGACTTTTCTTCCAGGGTAGAGATGCCGCCAGCCTTGTTGCCTGGCGAGGGGTTCTCATAGACCGGCTGTCCGTTGTCCAGAAAGTATTTCTTGAACCCGTTTATCATTGACACCATATCGTTGAAGACCTTCTCGGTCCGGCATCTCTGCATCAGGATAGTCTCGGCGCCGAACATCTCCGGCACTTCGGTCAGGACCGTCGTTCCGCCCTGGGCAACAAGATAATCGGAGAACATTCCGAGCAGAGGGTTGGCAGTTATGCCGGAGAGCCCGTCAGAGCCTCCGCATTTCAGGCCGACCCTGAGTTCAGACAAGGGGACAGCCTCCCGTCTGTCACGGCTTGCCGCAGCATAGAGTTCCCGCAGCATCGTCATCCCATCCCCTATCTCGTCCCCCGACTTCTGGCAGACAAGACACTTCACCCTCGTCCTGTCATAATCCCCGAGCGACTCCATGAATGCCTCCGGCTGGTTGTTCTCGCAGCCGAGTCCTACGACAAGCACACCTCCGGCATTGGGATGCCGCACCATGTCGCGCAGTATCCTGCGGGTATTCTCGTGGTCGTCTCCAAGCTGGGAACAGCCGTAGTTGTGGGTATAGGCAGCTATGTTGTCCACCCCGCGGCAGCCTGTCTCCTGCCTGAGCATACGGGACAGTTCCTCAGCTATGCCATTGACACAGCCGACCGTCGGTATTATCCATATCTCGTTGCGGACTCCGACTCCGACTCCGCGTCTGCGGTAGCCCATGAAGGTTCTGCCCTCGTCGGCGAATTCAGGCGCTGAAAAGTCGGGCGTATATGAATACGTGTCCAGCCCCGAGAGATTGGTCTTCACGTTCCTCTCGTCCAGCAGGCACCCTGCATTTACGGCGCATGCCGTGTGCCCTATAGGAAATCCGTACTTGACGACGTTCTCCCCGGCACGGAAGTCCTTGAGAGCCACCTTGTGCCCTTGGGGAATGGCCTCCAGCACAGTGACGTCGCCCTGCATAGACCGCACCCGCACTCCTGCAGGAAGGTCTCGAAGCGCGACGGCCACATTGTCGGAAGGATTGATCTGTATGTAGTCAGCCATCTCTTCCGGGAATTATATGCCGGCAAGCAGACGCCTTACGGTCTCCCTCATTCCGTGCCCGAGTATGCTCTCTATGTAGTATTCGACACGGCCGGCGAGCCCTGGGATCCCGTTCAGGTCTTCGTTCCAAACCGGGGTGTAGCCCAGAACAGTCTTTACAAGTTCGGGAACAGAGCCCTTGTCCCAGAGTCCGGATAGGAGCTGCAGAGTCTCCGGAGCATCTTCAGGAACGATGTCAGTACCGTCGGAGCGTTTTCCGCCACGGTAGTATACAATAATCGCCGCGAGGCCGAGCACAAGACCTTCAGGAAGGCAGCCCCTGCGTGCAAGATAAGTCTTTAGCCCCGGAAGGTCGCGTGTTGCATACTTCGGGAACGAATTAAGCATAATGGAAGTGACCTGATGGTCGACAAAGGGGTTGTTGAACCTCTCCATCACACTGTCTGCAAACCGGACAAGCTCCTCTTCAGGAAGATTCAGGGTCTGCATCAGCTCGCCGTACATCACGCGGTGCACATACCTGCCGATATCGGAATCCTGACAGGCGTCCCTTACGATGTCGATTCCCGACAGGAAGGCCACCGGCGCGAGCACTGTGTGCGGACCGTTCAGCAGAGTCACCTTGCGTTCATGGTATGGTTTCTCGGAAGGGACGAAAAGCACGTTCAATCCGGCTTTGTCAGCCGGGAATTCCTTTGCGACCGACTGCGGGGCCTCGATTACCCAGAGGTGAAAAGCCTCCCCGCGCACGACCATGTTGTCGTCATAGCCGAGTTCAGCCTTGATGCTGTCGATGTCCTTGCGGGGAAAGCCCGGGACTATACGGTCTACCAGAGTAGCATAGACGCCGCAGGAAGTCTCGAACCACTCCCTGAACCCGTCCCCGAGATTCCACAGATCAATGTACTGGCCGATAGTCTCCTTCAGCCGGTGTCCGTTCAGGAATATCAGCTCGCAAGGGAATATTATCAGCCCCTTGCTCCTGTCACCGTTGAAGTACCTGAACCTGTGGTAGAGCAGCTGCGTCAGCTTGCCCGGATACGAGCTCGCCGGTTCGTCGTCAAGCCTGCAGGACGGGTCGAATGCTATTCCAGCCTCGGTGGTGTTCGATATCACGAAGCGCATCTGCGGCTGTTCGGCCAGGGCGATGAACGAGCGGAAGTCACGATACGGATTCAGAGCCCTGCTGATAACGTCGATCAGCCTGTATGAGTTCACCGGCTGTCCGTTCTCGAGTCCCTGAAGGTTCACGTGATAGAGGCAGTCCTGTGCATTCAGGGCATCCACCATTCCCTTCTCGATAGGCTGGACGACAACGACGCTGCTGTTGAAGTCCGTCTTCTCGTCCATGTTTGAAATGATCCAGTCGGCGAATGCCCTGAGGAAATTGCCTTCTCCGAACTGTATTATTCGCTCGGGACGCACTGTCTTTGCCGCGGTGCGGCTGTCAAGAGGTTTCATGCTGCTACTATTAGAATTCAACCAATATCCTGAATACCTTGCCGGGATTTTCCGACCAGCCCCTGAGAGCCTCTCCGGCCTCCTCGGGACGGACTATGCCGGAAATCAGCCGGTCCGTCGGGCAGTCCGAATTCCGCAGATAGCGGATCACGGCACGGAAGTCCTCGGGCAGCGCATTTCTCGACCCGCGGATGTCGAGTTCCTTCTGGACGAAGTACTTGGTCTGGAAAGACACCTCGCTCTTGGCATAGCCGATGCACACCACCCTGCCGGTGAATGACACGGCATCTACCGCCGTCACGTACGTCGCAGGACTTCCGACAGCCTCGATGACCACGTCCGCCATATATCCGCCGGTAATTTCCCTGACCCGCTGCACGGTGTCTTCCTTCCTTGAATTGACGGTGTGCCTTGCCCCGAGCCGGCGGGCGATCTCAAGCTTTTCGTCATCGATATCCACGGCGACAACCTCGGCTCCACGCAGACTCGCCCTGATCACCGCACCGAGCCCTACCATGCCGCATCCGATGACGACCACAGTGTCTATGTCGGTGACCTGGCCTCTGGAAACGGCGTGGAAGCCTACGCTCATGGGCTCTATCAGGGCGCATTCCTTCAATGAGAGGTCCTGCGCCGGAATCACTTTGTTCCATGGCAGGACGAGATATTCCTGCATGGAACCGTTCCGCTGCACGCCAAGTGTCTCGTTATGTTCACAGGCGTTCGGACGGCCGTTTCGGCACGACGCGCATTTCCCGCAGCTGGTGTACGGATTCACGGTGACGTTCATCCCCTCGGTGAATTCAGAGGGGACGCCTTCGGCTGCGTGCTCAATCACGGCGCCGACCTCATGTCCCGGAATCACGGGCATCTTCACCATCGGGTTGCGCCCCATGTAGGTGTTCAGGTCGGACCCGCAGAATCCTACATACCTTATCCGGAGCAGTATCTCCCCCGCCCCGGGTACCGGCTTCTCGACTTCCGTCATACTGACGGCCCCGGTGCCGGCTATTTGCAGTGCTTTTATTTTCATATCTACTTAATCTTTAACGACATGCCCCTTCCAGCCGTAGTAAGCGGTAAAGAAGAAACATATCAGAGGAATGACATAGGCAAGATGATAGACCTCCCTGTTGTGGTTCAGGAAATAGGCTGTCAGCTGAGGGATACAGGCATTGCCGATGATGGCCATCACCAGGAAGGCGGCGCCGCTCTTGGTATCCTCACCCAGGCCCTTGAGCGCAAGGGAGAACTGTGTCGGATACATTATCGACATGAAGAACGACACGGCGAGCATCGCGTAAAGACCTGCCATACCTCCGAACACGGCGATGACCGCGCAGAGCAGGATGTTTGCCAGAGAATACACCAGAAGCATGTTGTGCGGCTTGAAGCGCACCATAAACAGTGTCCCCACCCACCTGCCGACGAAGAAGGCGAGCATGTACAGGCCGAAGAAAGTAGTGGCCTTGTCTTCGGACAGCCCGACACAGGTACAGCAGTAGACCAGGAACAGGCTGTTTATTGCTGTCTGCCCTCCGTTGTAGAAGAACTGGGCCACGACTCCCCATTTGAGGTGGGATCTGCGCAGGACCTTGAAATTGATAAGGGAGGAATTCTTCTTCACCCCTTCGGCCTCGTCGCTGATCCTGGGCATCTTCGAGAACACGAACACCAGGGCTATCACTATCAGCACGCCTGCGAGTATCAGATAAGGCAGCCTCATGGCATCGGTTTCCATCTGGATGTAGCCGTCCCATCCTCCCGGATAGTCGTCAGGAAGTGTCTCGCGTGTGTAGTTGTAGCCTGTCAGCACGAGCTTGCTGAGGAACATGGCAGAGACGAACGCGCCAAGACCGTTGAACGACTGCGCGAGATTCAGGCGCCTCGGAGCAGTTTCATGCGAACCGAGAGCCGTGACATAAGGGTTCGCGGCCGTCTCGAGGAAACACATTCCCGTGGCGATTATGAAGAATATGGTCAGGTATGCCCAGTATTCCTTGAGCAGCGATGCAGGGAAGAACAGCAGTCCTCCGGCAGCCGCAAGGAGCAGCCCGACTATAATGCCCGCCTTGTAGCTGAAGCGTTTCATGAACATCGCGATCGGAATCGGGAAGATGAAATACGCCAGCCAGTATGCGGACTCCGTGAACGAAGCCTCGAAGGCGTTGAGCTCGCAAGTCTTCATCAGCTGCCTGATCATCGTGGGAAGCAGGTTGCTGCTTATAGCCCACAGGAAAAAGAGGCTGAAGACAAGGGCCAGCGGAACAAGGTACTTGTGGTTTTTCATTCTGACATGTTTTTGATGTACGGAAGATCCGGCAGCGGTCCGAATCCGTAAAAGTCCCTGGCGTTCAGGCCGAGGAACAGTTCTTTCTCCCGGTCAGTGAGTTCCGGCGACTTCAGGACGAAGTCGTATGACATCCGGTATGTGATGGCAGTGATGGTCCTGGGATAGTCCGAGCCCCACATGAGCTTCTCGATTCCGACCAGGTCCGCAGCCTCCCTTATTGCCCTGACGGCTCCCTTGAAAGGGTAGAACTCGTCATTGAAAAGCCACGTGATTCCTCCGGACTCGATCATGACGTTGCGGTTCCTCGCCAGAAGTATCTGGCTCTTCCACCCTTTTGTCGTGACCATCCCGAAGTGGCCGATCGCTATCTTGAGGCCGGGGCATTCCGCAATTATCTCCTCCATTTCTCCGACCTGGGTGTCGCCGTCGGCAAGATCGACCGAAAGTATTACACCGTTCTTCTCCATGAGACGGAACATGCGCATCATCTCGTCCGAATCGAGGCGTACACGCCTGTCTTTCATCAGCAGCCTCTGGGCAGGGATCTTTATCCCGCGGAAGCCTTTCTCTATCAGGTCTTCGGCCTGGGCATAGAAACCGTCCCTGCGGAATTCGCACATCCCGCATACGAAGAACCTGTCCGGATACTTTTTCTTTACCTCCAGCAGATAATCGTTCTGGATGCCGTCGATGAACTCCTGGGTCACCACGGCGGCACCGACCCCGGCGTAGTCCATGTTCGAAAGGAATACTTCCGCGCTGTTGCGGCCGTCAATCATGAACGGCGGAAGCATCTGGCGGACCTCACCCATGAACAGGGACCGGCCGTTCTCAAGCGTTCTGATCTCATAGCCGTCCACCACGGTGTCCTGGCGGAGCCACAGATGCGAGTGTGCATCGATAATAGTCATTCCCATAGCTGCTTCAGATCAAGTGTTGGCCCAGCTCACCCTCTGCTGGTCACCGATGATCTCCCTGACCTTGGCGACGAGGTCCCAGTCGATCGGCTCTTCGATGTAGCGTATGTTCTTCAGCACAGAGTCAGGGTTGGCGGAGCTGAACAGGGTCGTCTGGATATCGGGATTGCTGACCGCGAACTGCAGTGCGAGCTTTTCTATGGGATATCCCTGGCGCGAGCAGAATTCGGCGGCCTTGCGGCAGGCCTCCTTGAGGGCAGCGGGTGCAGGATGCCAGTCAGGTGCACCCCTCATGGTGAGAAGCCCCATCGAGAAGGGTGAAGCGTTGATTACCCCTATGCCGCGATCCTTGAAGAAGCCGAGGAAATCGGCCAGCTTGTCGTCATTGAGGGTATAGTGGCAGAAGTTCAGCACCGTCTCGACAACTCCGGGCTCCGTATTCTCTATCACCCACTTGAGGTTCTCGAGCTGGAGATCAGTGATGCCAACGTGCCCCACAATTCCCTTGTCCCTGAGTTCTACCAGAGCCGGGAGGGTCTCGCCCACCACCTGGTGCAGGTCAGCGAACTCTATGTCATGGACATTGATGAGGTCGATGTGGTCTACGTGAAGCCTCTCCATGCTTTCCTGGACGCTTTCCTGCGCCCTGCGGCCGGAGTAGTCCCAGGTGTTTACCCCGTCCTTCCCGTACCTGCCGACCTTGGTCGAAAGGATGAAGGACTCTCTCGGAAGCTTCTCAAGAGCCTTTCCCAGCACAGTCTCGGCCTTGTAGTGGCCGTAATAGGGAGAGACATCAATGAAGTTCAGCCCGTTCTCCACGGCGGTGAAGACAGCCTTCAGGGCCTCCTGCTCCTTGATAGAGTGGAAGACTCCTCCGAGCGAGGACGCACCGAAACTCAGCACGGGGACCTTGAGTCCCGTCTTGCCCAAGTCATTGTATTTCATATGCTAAAGTGTTTTAGTGTTGTTCTTGTGGCTTCAATTTTACAAATCTAATTATTTTTGTCTGAAAATAAAAGCCTATATTTACGGCGCCGTGCCGGCACACAGGGTACGGCAAAAACAAACAGATTATCCGCATTATGGGCAAACTCTACGACGAACTTATCAAGGACTACCGTGTGAAGGAGGGTCTGAAGACCTGCATCAACTGCGGCACATGCACTGCAATATGTCCGGCGGCAGAATTCTACCGCTACGATCCACGCAAGATCGTTGACACTGTCCAGAGCAAGAACGAGGACGAGATAGAGGCGCTGCTGAAAAGCGACACCATCTGGTATTGCGGAGAGTGCATGTCATGCGTGACCAGGTGTCCGCGCAAGAACGGCCCGGGACTTGTAATAATGGCGCTGAGGAACCTCTCGGCCAGGCTCGGGTACTTCACCTGCTCGGAGAAGGGCCGCCAGCTGCTGCCTCTGACCCGCATGCTCACCGGCAACATCCTCAAGTACGGATACTGCATCTATCCCGACACTTTCCGCTGGGAGGACCACGTCGAGTCAGGCCCTGTATGGAAATGGCACACGGAGCACCTCAGGGACAGCCTGCAGAGGCTCGGGGCCAACTACCAGGGAGAAGGGCCGGGAGTACTCAGGAAGATCCCGCAGGAATCCCTCGACGAGCTGAAGAGCATCTTCGACGTAACGGGAGGCACAGAAAGGATAGAGACTGTCGAGAGATACTCCAGGATCAAGGCCGAGGAGATGGGGCTCGACATCGACGAATACGCAAGGGTCGCATTCGAGAAGAACTCGCCCGGACACCTTAACGAAGAGTAGCTTCCAGGGCGCAAGACAACAACGGAACACACACATGGAGACAATATGATATATCAGGGCAAACAGAAAATCTGGGCCGACTACCAGAAGGAAATACCTGACGACCACTGGTTCTATGTCAGGAGCTGCATCAGGCAGAACTTCTTCCCGGGGGCTGAAAGGATGTTCCTGGAGATATGCCGCGGAGTGCTCGGAAGAGACTTCTACGAGACACCCAGCCACACCACATGCGGCGGTATCGCCTACCACTGCGACACCATCCCGCAGGAGACTGTGATGACCATAGTCGCAAGACAGTTCTCGCTGATGACCGAGGCCGGCTACGAAAACTACGTCGCCTCATGCATCACCTCGTTCGGCAACTACATTGAGATACTCGAGACCTGGAACGAGTTCCCCGAGCTCGAGACCCGCATACGCGAGCTCCTCTGGAAGGCCTGCCGCCGCGAGTTCAAGAAGCCGAAATACGTCGCCCACGCAAGCGACCTGATATACAAGTACCGCAACCTGATAGCCGAGAAAGCGCGCTACAGGCTGGTAAACGCCAGGACCGGGGAACCTCTCAAGGTAGTCGAGCATATCGGATGCCACTACTCAAAGATGTTCCCGTCCAAGGGAGTCGGCGGGGCCGAATATCCCTACGTCCTCTGCGGCATGGTGGAGGCCTGGGGAGGAAGCGTCGTGGACTATCCCGAACGCCGTCACTGCTGCGGCTACGGGTTCAGGCAGTATCACGTCAAGGCGAACCGCGGGTACTCGCTCTCCAACACCTACAAGAACTTCGAGTCAATGGAGCCGTACCACCCCGACATGATAATAACCAACTGCCCGGGCTGCCCTTACTTCCTGGACAGGTGGCAGTACGTGATAGCCGAGACCGAGGGCAAGACCTATGGCGACAACGGGTACGGCATACCCGTCTTCACATACGAGGAAGTAGCGGGGCTGGTCCTGGGCTACGATCCGTGGGACCTCGGGCTGCAGCTGCACCAGGTCGCCGTGGAACCCCTTCTAGACAAGATAGGCATACCCTACAGGCCTGAAGACAAATACAAGGGAGTCGACCGGAAGGAACTCATGAAGCCGGAACTCCCGGGAGTACTGAGATGCTGCTGAAAGCCAAAAGACCGACACGATGAAACAGAACATAGTCATAGTGGGCGGAGGTATCGCCGGACTTGAGGCCGCAAAGCGGCTCCTCAGGCTGGGCTACAGGCCCATAATAGTCGAAAAGCAGGACCGCCTCGGAGGGCACGTCGCCCAGTGGCACTGCCTGTTCCCGGACATGACCCCTGCAGGCGAGGTGGTCTCCGGCCTTATCAGGGACACCGCCGAGGCCAACATATTCCTCGAGACCGAGATTTCCTTCATGAACAGGCTGCGCGACGGCTACAACATCATGCTCTCCAACGGAATCTCAGTAATCGCGAGGGCCGTGCTCTTCACGACGGGATTCTCTCTCTTCGACGCTGCGAAAAAGGAAGAATACGGTTACGGAGTCTATGACCGGGTCATAACCAACGGAGATCTCGAGCACTGGTTCAACACCGGCAGCGACAAGAGGGTCGACGGCGGCGAAATCAGGGCGATGGGCTTCGTCCACTGCGTCGGCTCGCGTGACGAAAAGGCGCGCAACTCCCAATGTTCAAAGGTCTGCTGCATCACTGCTGTCAAGCAGGCCATCGAGATGAAGAAGAAGTTCCCCGATGCCGCTGTATACTGCTTCTACATGGACCTGAGGATGTTCGGGAAGAAGTTCGAGGACTTCTACATCTCCGCCCAGAGGGACTATGGCATACGCTTCATCAGGGGAAGAGTCTCCGAAGTCAGCGAGGACATCGACGGAAGGGTCGTGGTTAAGGCCGAGGACACCCTGGCCGGCAAGCCGGTCAAGGTCAAGCTCGACCTGCTGGTGCTGATGTCAGGCATGGTCTGCGGCCGCGACACGGAATCCCTCGCATCGATGCTGAGGCTGCCGGTAGACACGGACGGCTTCTTCAAGAGCCGCAACAACGTCAGCGCCGTAGTCCAGTCACCTCTCGAGGGAATCTTCTATGCCGGGGCATGCACCGGGCCCAAGACCATTCCGGAAACACTCGCAGAGGCCGACACGGCCGCACTCGAAATAGTCTCGTTCCTTTACAGATCATAGCGGAGCAACATGGACAACATCTTCGGATTCAAACTCTCCCCGAGCTCGACAATCGACATGGACAAGGTGGACTTCACCCTGTTCGACAAACTGCATGAACTCGAGCCTGACGCGTGGAAGTGCATGGCCTGCGGCTCCTGCAGCGCCACCTGTCCCGCCGGGACGTTCAGCGGCATGAGCCTGAGAAAGGTTCTCCACTGCCTCCAGCGCGGCAAGCAGAAGGAGGCAGTCAACATGCTGCGTTGCTGCATGCTCTGCGGGAAATGCTCCATAGTCTGCCCTCGCGGAATCAATACGAGACATCTGATACTCTCAATTTGCAAACTCTATAAGGAAGACTGAGGTGGTAGAAAGATTTCCGTCAGGATACAACAACTTCGTTCTGCCGTTCATGATAGGAATGGCGTTCGTACTCACGTACTGCGTGTTCGCCCTGGGCAGGATATTCTTCCAGCTCCCGGGCGCGGACAGGAAGCGCTTCCTCGTGTCGCTCGTCACCCCGAAGACAATGCTCAAGAACGTCAGGGACATCTTCTGCGACTGCCTGCTGCACGTGAAGATATGGAAGCGCAACAAGCTCCTGGGCTACATGCACTCAAGCATCGCCTTCGGATGGTTCATGCTGATAGTCGTCGGGCACATAGAGGTGCTGCTCTACACTCCGCACAGGGTGAAGCTGTTCTACTACCCCATCTTCTTCCGCTACTTCGTGGCGGAGGACGAGCACACGATGAAGGGAGAGGTGCTGTTCTTCCTGATGGACTTTTTCCTGCTCGTGGTCCTGAGCGGAATCGCCCTGGCCATGATCAAGCGCCTGCGTTCCAGGCTGTTCGGGATGAGACGCACTACCAGGCCGAGCCTGCTCGACATGGTGGGGCTTTACTCGCTGTGGGCGATCTTCCCACTCAGGCTGCTTGCCGAGAGCTTCACTGCCAACATCAGCGGAGGCTCTTTCCTCACCAGGTCGATCAACCACCTGCTGACACCCCTGCTCGGTGACCAGGCAAGCGTACTCCCCTGGTGGTGGGCATATTCATGCGCGCTCGGCATATTCTTCGTCGTCCTGCCGTTCACGCGCTACATGCACATACCCTCCGAGATACTTCTGATTCCGCTGCGCAACGCCGGAATCAAGATACGCAATGCCCGCAAGGGACTTGCCAAGACCCAGGTATATTCGTGTCCGGGCTGCGGACTGTGCATCGACGCGTGCCCGATGAGCGTCCAGAAGGCCAACACCCGCGACACGACGGTCTACCTTAACCGCCAGATACGCAGAGGCAACGAGAAACGCATCGAAGAGATCAGCGACAAATGCCTGCTGTGCGGCAAGTGCACCGCAGTGTGCCCTGTCGGAGTCGAAGGCGACCGGCTGCGCATAGCCCAGAGGTCCGTCCGCCGTTACGGCATCAATCCGGACTACACCTCCATCGACACATCCCCTCTCACTGTGGACAGCCGCGGCAAGGTGCTCTATTACGCCGGATGCATGACCGCTCTCACCCCCTCGATCAAAAAGGCCATGGAATCGCTGCTGCGCAAGGCAGGGATCGATTATGAACTGATGGACAAGGACGGCGGCATCTGCTGCGGACGTCCGATGTGGATGGCAGGACGCATCGACCAGGCACGTCAGATGATGAAGAAGAACACGGAGATCATCCTGAGCTCCGGAGCTGACACCCTGCTGCTCACCTGCCCTATCTGCTACAGGATCTTCAAGGAGAAATACAGGCTCGACGGAATCAGGATAGTCCATCATACCGAGTTCATCGAAGGACTGGTTTCCTCCGGGAGGCTCGCTCTCGGAGCAGAGGACAGGACATTCGTCTACCACGATCCGTGCGAGCTCGGACGCGGATGCGGGATATACGAGCAGCCGCGCAATGTGCTCCGAAAGGTCGGCAGCCTGGTCGAGGCTGAGAAGAACCGCCGGGAAAGCATTTGCTGCGGCGGCAGTGTCGGCAGCCTTACGCTCGGCTTCGACAAGCGCAGGGTCATCACGCAGAACGCCCTCGACAACCTGACCGTGGCGTCTCCCGACGTGATAGTCACCGCCTGCCCGCTGTGTCTGGACACCTTCCGCCGCTATGCAGACAGGAAGGTCGAAGACATCGCGGAAACCGTCGACAGGAACACCAGGACACAAACCCGCACATCATGAATATTGCAAAGACAGCAAGACGCAGCCTTGCAGTGCTAGCGGCGCTGCTCGTCATAGCGCTGGGCGGGGCGCAGATGCTGCTTAACATCGCCCTCAAGCCTTCGGCGCTCCAGACATACAGCCGCGACATAGCCGCTTCGCAGGAACGCATGGCAGAGAACTACCCGCAGACTTTCGCTTGGTACGACTCTCTGAGAACCTCCGGAGCCATTCAGGACCTCTACATGGACTCAGACGACGGCACACGCCTGCACGCCCTGCTGATTCCCTCAGCGGAAGGAAGCGGCAAGACAGCCGTACTCGTGCACGGATATACCGACAACGCCCTTGGGATGATGATGGTTGCGCATATCTACAGCCGCATGGGCTACAACGTCCTCCTGCCCGACCTTTACGCACACGGTCTGAGCGGAGGCAAGGCAATACGCATGGGCTGGAAAGACAGGCTGGACGTTCTGAAATGGATGGAAGAGGCGGTAAGGATTTTCGGAGAGAACACAAGGATAATCGTGCACGGGATCTCAATGGGCGCCGCCACGACCATGTGTGTCGCAGGAGAGCTGCCCTCAAGGCCGCAGCTCCAGCCATATGTCAGGTGCTTCATCGAGGACTGCGGCTACACGAGCGTCTGGGACGAGTTCAAGAACGAGCTCAGGCAGCGCTTTTCTCTTCCGGCCTTCCCTATGCTGGATCTCGCCGACCTGCTATGCCGCATCGAATACGGCTGGAGCTTCAGGCAGGCATCCCCGCTTGAACAGGTCAGGAAGAACACCCTCCCCATGATGTTCATCCACGGAGAGGCCGACACCTTCGTCCCCACCTGGATGGTCTACCCTCTCCACGATGCCTGCACTGCACCTTCGCAGCTCTGGACCCTGCCAGGCGTCGCCCATGCACTCGCCTGCCGCGAAGATCCCGAAGAGTACGCCCAAAGGATACGGGAGTTCACCGGGAAGTATGTCGGGGAATGAGATACTATAATTCTTTTTTTCGTAACTTTACTTTCATGCACGATATTTCAAGACATCTGATACTTCCGGCGGCACTCCTTGCGACTGCCGCCGTTGTTTCGTCCGGATGCGGCGCGACTCGCGGAGCATCACGCCTTTCCTCCGCCGAGAAGGCGCTCATCGAAGGAAGCGGCTCCACGATGCGTGTACTGCTGGTCACCGACCCCGCAGACTCGGTTGTGCTCAGGACTCCGAGCACGGACCTTCCCGCAGGCGAGATCAGGTCCGAAACATACAGGATACTTGCCGACAAAATGGTCGCAACCGTCACGGACCCCTCCCAGGACGGAGTGGGAATTGCAGCGCCGCAGGTCGGAATCAACCGCAGAGTGATTGCCGTGATGCGCTACGACAAGCCCGGGCATCCCTTCGAGGTCTATCCCAACATCCGCATAGAGTCCATGTCCGACGAGAAGCAGACCGGCCCTGAAGGCTGCCTCTCCGTCCCGGACCGCAGGGGCGAAGTGGAACGCTCCATGCAGGTTGTGGTCAGCTACACGGACCCGCAGACATTGCAGCAGGTCCGCGACACCGTCGAAGGCTACACGGCAGTGATTTTCCAGCACGAGACAGACCATCTCGAGGGCATACTCTACACCGACCGCCTGATTCCCTCTTCCGCCGATGAGGCCGGACAGGAAGGCGCACAGCCGCAGACAAAGTGAATACAAGCATGAAGATCGGGACCGTCAAGATATCCAGGACCTCAGCCATACACTACTGCAAGCTGATCTTCAGGAGCTGCCTCTTCCTTGCGGCGGCTGCGTCATATGCCTTCGACAGACTTGATCCGTCCTCAGAGGGATCTCTGTCCGGAGGTGTTGCCAGACCTTGGGTCATGGCTACTGTATGGATCATATTCGCATCCGAGATGACGCTGCGCTTCTTTCCCGACAGGAACGAGAGCATGGGCTGCCAGAAGGTCTTCGGCAGGAATTACAAGCCCTCGCCCGCCCCTGCACCCGCACCGGACTACCGCAGGAGCCTGCTCGCGATAGCCCTGGCTTGGACTGCGCTCAACGGAGCGATAGCCGCACTGTATTTCACGCATGTGATTGACCGCGGTGCGCTCCTTCTGGTCTCGCTCTTCTACGGAGTGTGCGATATGGTCTGCATTCTGTTCTTCTGCCCTTTCGAAACCTGGTTCCTTAAGAACAAGTGCTGCGGGACCTGCCGCATCTACAACTGGGACTACCTGATGATGTTCACCCCGCTCATCTTCATACCCTCATTTGCGACATGGAGCCTGGTTGCACTTGCTCTTGGCCTGTTCGCCAAATGGGAGATAACGTTCCGCACTCACCCCGAGCGCTTCCACGAGGAGACCCACCTGGCCCTGACCTGCAGGGAATGCACCGAGAAACTCTGCGCCCACAAGAAACAGCTCCGCTCTTTTCACAGGAAGATGGTACGGCAGGCCCTCGGCCGGGTCGAGACAGCAAGCTCAAGGATACAGGAAAGGATGGACAGGGACGAGGCGCGGGATGCCGCCATGAACCCTGGACGGGACGAAAAAACCCTCCGATGAGACTCGGAGGGTAACTTGAATCATCAGCGGATATCTGCTGACCGCATCTGGAGGCTACTTGTCGTAAGTCATCGTTACCACAATCTTGCCGTGCTCCTTGCCCGGCACTACCTTCATCTCCATCTTGCCGCGGACTTCCACTCCGGTTCCGAGCCAGGTGAGGAATGCCGTCACCGTGGGCTTGTCGGAGGAGCCGATGAGCTGGTCTTCGGTAAGTTCACCGCTCCACAGCACAGGACCGTAGGAGTGGCGCAGAGTGTATGTGCCCGGATCTATGTTGTCGAACACATATTTGTCAACACCCTGGTAGGTCATCAGACGGGTGGTGTTGGCACCGCCGCCCCATCCGCCGCCGGAGCGTTCCTTGGTCAGTTCAATCTCGGCTCCGGTACCGTTCACGGCCTCGCTTACGGGCTTGTAGCTGTCGGTTCCGCTGTCGAAGGCAGTTATCTCGTAGTAGTATTCAGAACCGGTGTTCAGGCTGCCTATCGAGAGCTTGTTGTCTCCGTAGACCATATAGTTGTTGTAGAGCTTGTCCGGCTCGATGCCGTAGCGCACTACATATCCGTCCGCTCCGGGGACAGGCGTCCACAGCAGGTCGGCATCACGGCGGTCCTCGATGCTGCGCACGGCCTTGAAGTCAGTCACCTCGGTGAACTTTGCCGCATCCGCGTTGCCGAACACCCTCAGGTCCTTGATTCCGAACTTGGCATCGTCATGAGTGAACACGTTGGTAACCCTTACATACCTTGCCTTCACGGGCTCGGTCAGTTCGGTGTAGTCATGGCGACGGTCCTGGGTATTCTGGCTCTTGTCGATGACAGTGGTCCAGTTCTCGTTGTCAGAGGATACGTCCACCGTGTAGCACTGGTAGCGCTTGAGCTCGGCCACTCCGTCTGCAGGGCGCGGCGCCCCGCGTCCGACCTGTACGGAAGCACCGGCACGGTCGAAGTTGACCTGGATGGCGTTGATCTCACACTCGGTGCCGAGGTCGACGGTCATGAACTCCCCTGCATCGCCGGTCTGGGCTATCCAGTTGGTCATGAAATTCTCGTCCACGGCATTAGAGGCGACGTTGTCCTCAAAAGTAGACGACACTTCCACCCTCTTGTCCTTGGAGAGCAGCATCCATCCTGTGAAATTGTTGTCAACGGCATCCTGGACCACTCCGGGATAGAACTGTGGATAGTCGCCGAAAGCCGTGTTGGAATGCATGACTCCGTCCTCATCCACTGCGGTAGGATACAGCGCGAGTTCAGCGCCGCCGTTGCCGCTGTAGAAGGCAGGGATCATGCAGATCGTCCACAGCTGGCCGTTCTTGTCATGGAAAGTGCTGCCGTGTCCAGCTCCGGGTGCGAAGCCCGTAGTCTTGAAGGTCAGAGGATTGTGCTCGGAATATACGTAGGGGCCCATTATGTTGTCAGCCACGTACACTCCATGGGAATATGAGAGGAACTCGAGGCCTATCGCCGCATACTGGAGGTAGTACTTGCCGTTGTGCTTTGTGATCCAGGGACCCTCGATCCAAGGATACTCCTCGTCGTAGTACGGACGGTAGTTGTTTGCGAAAATGGAGAATATTACGTCGTCATTTCTGCGGCGCTCGAAGCCGTGGTTCTTGTAGTCGCTGAAGAACAGGACCTTGGTCTCCCCTATTTCCTTGAATGTCTTCGGGTCAAGCTCGACAATCCTGAACGGCATCAGCTGAGACCAGCCGTACACCATGTACAGACGGTCGTCATCGTCGACGAACATGTTGGCATCCCCGTAACGGTCACTGCTGAATGTCCCGCACTGCTCCCACTTGCCGGATTTGGGGTCCTTGCATGAAAAGACGTTGTAGGAGTTCATGGAGCAGGCATAGAGCACGCCCTTGCGCTCGACCACGGAGACTACCCCTCCGGGGAATGTAGGTGCGTCTATATAGGTCCAGTCGCGGAAGTTCTCAGAGCACCAGTATCCTCTGCTGCCGGTCACGAACAGGTAGTACTCGTCCTGAAATATCAGGACAACGGGTTCTCCGCCGCGCCTTGCCCTCTCGGAACCTACGACAAGTTCGATAGGGTTGCAGAACGTAAGCGGAGCGTCGGTGATTGTCTGCATGAATTTCTGGCTGTCCGCGTTCCCGGGGACCTTTGCCGATGCAGGCTGCGGCAAGGCCACGGCAGATGCCGCGGCGGCAAGCACGCCGCACAGATAGAGCATGGATTTGACTTTCATGATGATGTTATGTTTTGTTGGTTATCTGCGGTCAGCAACATACAAACATAGTGTTTTTTTTGCTAAGCACGAGCATCAGTACGGAAAAAAGTCAGACGTATTCTGTTGCGCCGGCTCAGCTGGCCGGATATCCATTGCAACAAATGAGGCGGCCCCTTAATGGAACCGCCTCATATTACTCGGAGATTTCCCTTATCTTACTTGAGGGTCACGCCCTTGAAAGCCTTTACCGACTCAGAAGCCTTGGAGAACTCCATTGCAGGACGTTCAGGAACATTGATTGTCGTGCTGAAGGTCTTGGCAGATACAGAGCTTGCACCCATAAGGCTGTTGAAGTACTCGTCGAAGAGTGCATAGTCAGATGATACGCCATCCTCAGTAAGAGTAATGACTTTCATTGACATGTCGCCATAGTTGCCACTCTCGTCAACGGCAATCACGCATGCGGTAACAGTCTCGTTATAGTTCATGTAGAAGATATTTGCAGGAGATCCCTTGACGAAGTAGTCACCCTGAGAAAGAGTGCTGCTATAGATCTCACTTTCAGGATACTCGGCTGCAACATCACCATTCCAAAGTATTGCGTATGCACCTGCAGCGGTCTCATTGTAGGTGATATCGAATGCAGCGAAGAGAGGCTTTTCTCCCACATACTTCGCATAGTCAGGATTGTAGGCAACGATATCCTCACTGTCCCAATAGTTGTCAATGCTACCTTCGGCAAAAGCGTCAGTAGGCTGGCTGGCAATCGTGCTGAACTCAACTTTAGTCATCTCGGAATTGTAGGTGTATCCGCTAAGGTCAACACCGAATGCGACTGCATAGTAGTGAGTCTCGGGAGACATTCCGGTCACCTTGTATTCAGTAACGTTACCCTGCAGAGCATAAGTCTCAAGATATGAACCGTAGTTTTCACATATCTCGGTCATGATCTCTTCGTCGCTGTAGCCTGCCTCATAGAAAGAATCATCGATAACGGTTGCAAAATAAAAAGCATCCGGATCGGAAGGAGTGATGTCAAGCGTCACAAAGTTGGTTCCAGGGTTAGTCTTGATATCGAAGTCGAGGTCAACGAGCTGCATCTCGGTAGTTGATACCGCTTCGCCGAACTCCATGCTGGTTGTATAATTGCCTTCGAGATCCATTCCGAATGCAATCGGAGTGTAAGACGTAAGCTGGTTAAGTCCGGAGTATGTATAATCATCCTTATAGTCAGCTGTATACAGCATGTCATCCAGCGTCAGGCCAAGGACCTCGTAGAAAGCAACCAACTCAAGGAAACTGGTCCTGTAATCCTCGGCAAATGTTTCTCCGATTTCATCAGTAACCGCAAGATCAGCATACCAGCGGAGAGAAGGGTTCAGACAGCTGGAGAGGACTCTGATGGAAGTAGCTGTTACAGCTTCAGCGGGGACCTCGAATGAGAAGGAAGCGTCGTAACCCTCCTGGGTTGCGCTGACCTCAGCTGAAACCGACGCGTCACCATACTCATACACAAGTCTGATGACAGCCGTTCTGCTTTCAGCGTTCGTGTTTGCCTGGACATCGAAGCTCACTACTCCGTCAGTCTCGGAATTGATGTTGGTAATCCAGTCCTGATCGGCTTCAGCTGTCATTTTAGCACCCTCTACAGGATTGCTGACAGTGTACTCGATTGTCTGGGAGCCGCCTTCTGAAGTGAAAGCAAGCTTGTTGTCAGTGATTCCCGGAAGATTGATCACGGGATCAGGCTGTGTTTCGATGGTCTTCTTGCATCCGGCCAACAGGAAGGATGCAGCCACGAATAGGAGAATTGCTTTTTTCATTTTGAATAAGGATTAAAATAATACACAACTGCCCGCAAGTTAAGTAAAAAAAAGATAAAATAAAATTTTTTATTTAATTATTTTTATTTTGTCGAAAAATTATAAGAATTTGGCGCGCAACGTGTTGCATGAACAGAAAAAATTACTACATTTGAAGATATGCTTAAAATTGATAAAATACTCTTCCCTTGTGCCCTCCTTTTGGCCTTCTCATCATGCAGGCCATGGACACCGGCATCCGAGCCCGACATGGTGCAGTATGAACTCAAGGGCAACATCTCTTCAATGAGAAATACCGTGTACAGCCTCGACTCTACCTCAAACGGATACGTCGCCTCTCGGATCGAGCCTTCACTTGACAATATATATATAGAGTTTGACGAACTCGGACGGAAGACTCTGCTCAGGCGGTACAACTCACGCAACGAACCAACCGGCAGCGAAACTTTCACATATGGCAAAAACGGACTGCTGAAGTCAGAAAAAGCAGTTTCGGCATCAGGAGATGTCACAGAAACGACCACATACACATACCGGAACGGACGTCTGCATTCGCTGACAGTCAGAGACGGACTCGACAGCCTGCGCAAACGCGAAGAATACCGATATTTCGGCAAAGACAGCGTCAAGGTCACTCTGAATCTGTCCGGAAAGACCGACAGAGGCTACCGCATACTTGCATATGACAGCAAGGGACGCAACATCTCCAACAGGATGTACTCAGCGGACGGGGAAAAAGTCCTGAGCGAATTCCGAAACGTCTATGACTCGACCGGCCGCGTGATCAATGCCTACACAGAGAGCGTGCTTCTGGGAAGAATGGACATAAGCACCACATACGACGAAAACGGTTTCCGCTCTGAACAGCACCTCACCGGCAACAGAGGAGAAACATCGCTGCGCTATACATTCAAAGTCGACAAGGAAGGCAACTGGACAGAAAGGATCACTGAAAGGAACGGCACGCCGATACGGCTCGAAATCAGGGAGCTGAAATACCGCGACTGATTTTTTTCATTTTTTTGTTTCTGTCCGTCAATCACTTCCGCCTCCTACAGCCCTCTGAGCAGCATCAGAGGGTTGTTTTTTTATTTTTATTTCACTATATTGCCATCAAGATGTTAGAAGTGTTATTGCCTGGACCGGAAGATTCTTTCTGTCCGTAACATACTGAAACTGCAGTCCCGCCTCCGCCGTCACACGGCTCGGGACAACCGGTCTGTATTTTTTCCCAATCAAAACAATATTATCATCATGAAAACCTTAACATTTTGTTCCGCTGCCCTGCTTGTGCTTGCGGCAGCCTGTTCAAAGACTCCTGAGATCAGCATCGAGTCTGTGAGCGTCACTCCCGAGAAGGTCGAACTCACAAAGACCGGTACGCAGCAGCTTGAACTCACGGTTCTTCCTGAAAACGCCGCTTATGGCACTCCTGAATGGACAATCGACAACGAAGAAGTGGCGACCGTTGATGCAAGCGGAATCGTGACTGCTGTCGCACCAGGAACAGCGAACATTACTGTAACAGTGAACGGCGTCGAGGCAGCTGTACCCGTAACTGTCTACAGCGGAAACAAACTTGCCGCAGATGCAGCAGTCGGCGACTTCTATCTTGCCGACGGATCCCTGCTTGACAAGGAAACCGCAGAGGATGAAGTAAAGAGCGCCCAGGTTATCGGCCTGGTGTTCACAACTGACGTGGAAAGGATGGGCGAAGCCGAGAAAGCCGCTCTCCAGGAAAAAGGCATTGAGCCCCACGGTCTTGTTCTCGCAACCGCGACGAACGGACTATACAACTACTATTACTGGTACTACTTCAACGGTTCATGGACCCGCGACGAGTCAGAGATAGGATTCAACAAGCTCTGCGACACCGACGAGGAAATAGAAGGCAAGGAGAAGGAGACATATGCGACCCTTAACGCTGACGTCAACGGATATGCCTACACTCAGGCTATCTTCAACGAGCGCACGGAAGATCTCAACGCCGATCCTACGGCATACGGAGTATTCCAGGCAGTTTCTGATTTCGAGACGATCGTACCCGCTCCGGCCAATTCAACCGGCTGGTACCTGCCTTCTGTAGGACAGTGGTTCGATGCTCTCAGGGGACTCGGCGGGATCATTCTCAACGACAGCGACTCGTTCCTCGCCGACACGTACGGCAACTTCTCATGGTCTAACAAGGGCCGCATCAACGATGCACTGAACGAGACTATGGCAAAGGTTGCGGACGACCAGAAAGTGGAATATGCCGTAGACTACAACCAGGACCAGTTCTGGACATCAAGCATATGCTCAGACACCAAGACATGGGCGATAATGTTTGACAATGCATCGTTCGTATACTGCTGGGCATACAACAAATTCTGGCAGTATTCAGTAAGGACCGTGCTCGGTTTCTAGTCTGAAAAGGATTTCATATGCAAAGGCCGCCCGATTTCCGGACGGCCTTTTTCAATTCCAATGCCGCATGCTCCCGCCTGGCCGGTGAGCTGGCAATAAAGACCGGCAGCACAGATAACAAATATTCTTCTCATCCCAGACATGGACCGGCAGTTTGTCCCGAAATTACAATAAATTTGCAGGCTTATTCAATATAAAATGCAGGAAAGGAAAAACATTGAAGTCGTCGCCGCCGTCATCAGACGCGGGGACAGCATATTCGCCACCCAGCGCGGCTACGGAGAATTCAAGGACTGGTGGGAATTCCCCGGCGGAAAAATAGAAGCCGGAGAAACCCCGCAACAGGCCCTGCACAGGGAGATAAGAGAGGAACTCGATGCCGAAATAGTCATCGGCGACCTTATCGGGACTGTCGGGTGGGACTACCCGGCCTTCCATGTCACGCTTCACTTCTACTGGTGCAGCATAGCTTCCGCCGGCCTCAGGCTGCTGGAACATGAGTCTTCCAGGTGGCTTGCCGCAAGCGAACTCGACTCTGTAAAATGGCTTCCGGCTGACAGCGGGATACTCCGGAGCATACGCTGCGCACTTTCCGGACAGGCCTGAAGCCGCTGGCTATCTGCCGGCGGCAGGGCGGAGAGTAATGACCGTGTCCCAGTCTGAGGGTTCGAGATCCGTCCAGAAGCTCTTCCCAACCAGATTGAGTACGACCGAATAGATGAAAGACTCCCCTCGCAACTCCTTCGAGGCAGCCTTCAGTTCTTCAAGGTCTTCATCCGAAGGCTTCTCGTCCCCCTTGAGATGCGCGACATATGCCTTGGCAAGAATGGCGCAGCAGCGTTCCTTGACCTGAGGGTCGACCTTTTCGGGAATCATGGCGTCAACCACGCTCCTCATCGCCCCGTCAGCATACTCAAGCATCTCCTCCTCGAAACTGTTGCCGCTAGGGAAAACGAGCCCGGAGCCTGAAAGCAGTCCGGTGCTTATCTCCATATTGTCCCCGGATATGGAGACGAACCGTATAGGAGCAGGATACGACACCAGAGAACCTGTCTCGACATCAGTCACCTTGCCCTTCGAGGAAATGTCCTGGGAATGGAAATGTCCCGTGAACACCACATCTATTCCTTCCCTTCCGAAAAGCCGGGCTATCCGCTTCCAGTGCTTCACCAGGTACTCGTCCATGACTGCTTCCTGCAGCTTCCAGTGATGCACTACTCCGTGATGCATCATGGCGATCATTCTGTCTCCGGACTGACGCGCAGCCTTCGCCTGCTCCTTGATGAAGTTCACGGTCTGCGCCTTCAGACGTCCTGATGTTATGCAGGTGTTCTGCTCAAAACTGTTGTCCTCGTACCTGCATGCGTCCAGACACAGCAGCCGGAGGCCAGGAGCGAGCTGCACGACATAGCTCAGCGAGAACGGATCGCGTGCCAGAGCCTCTCCGTAGCCATAATCGCAATATATTTCGGCAAACTCCCCGGCTGAGGGCGTGTCCACTCTCACAGTCTTGTCACCGTCGAACTCGACGGCGTGGGGGTTGTTGACATCATGATTCCCCGGGACCACATATATCCGGATTCCGGCCTTGCGCAAAGGGGCAAGACAACTGTCCCTGAGATACAGGTGTGATGAAGTCTCGCCGTCCTTGGTCAGGTCGCCTGATATCAGCAGGACATCCGGCGATTCAGACAGGATGCGCTCCGAGGCCTCGGCCATCAGAGCGGGGCCCTCGCGCAGCAGTTTCCTGTCATGGGCTATATAGGTTTCCAGAGCCTCTCCGTCCTCTTTAAGCAGCGACGGTGCCATGAGATGCACGTCTGAAATGACGGCCATTTTAAATGAATCCGCGGCGGCAGGCAAGCCGGCCAATGCCGCGACAAGGATAATAAAGAAGGATCTTTTTGACATAACTACTTATCGGTAATAACATGACTAACTGTCGTGCACTGTATTCTTTTCCTTTTCGCGGTAGAGCTGCGAGACGATGCGGCATGCCGTCTCGAGTCCGATCTGTCCGGTATTGAGCATCAAGTCGTACCTGTGTGGATCGCCCCACTTCTCTCCGGTATAGTATTCATAATGAGTCGCGCGGTTGCGGTTGACACGTCTGATCTCCGCATCGGCATTCTCCTCACCCACGCCGTATTCCTCTACGCAGCGACGGCAGGCACTGTCCCTGTCGGTACAGCAGAAAATCCTGATTACGTCAGGCCTGTCTTTCAGCACGAAATCGGCAAGTCTGCCGACAATGATGCAGGGTTCCCTGGAGATGTCGCGTATGATCCTGTTCTCCGAGAGGAAAAGTATGTCGTCAGGCGAGAGGCTGCGGTCCAGAGCTGTGTCGTAGTTCTGGATGCACTTGAGCCAGAAAGACGGTATGGACTGCTCGTTCTTCCTGATATACTCTTCGTCAATCCCGCTGTGCTGGGCTGCCATGCTGATGAAAGACTTGTCATAAAGCTTGATACCGAGTTCGCGTGAAAGCATTTCGGCAAGAAGCCTGCCACCGCTGCCGAACTCCCTGGCAATGGTGATGACGACTCCGCGGTATTTCTGAGGAGCCTTCTCCTGAGCTTCCGGAGTCACACCTATCAGGCTGTCCAGGAACCTGAGTCTCGGGCTTATGAAGTGCACAATGGGGCCGACGGCAAGAGCCGCGATTACAGTACCTTCACGGATACCTCTCACGCTCGACATGAACGCCAGAGAAAGCGCGCAGGCGATAACGACCTGGGAAATGTCAAACCCGAGTTTGGTGTATCCGAAATCCTTGCGGTATCGACGGGATATTACACGGACAAAATACTCTCCGCTCGCCATCGCGACGTTCGCCTTCACTTCAAGGGCGATTCCCGCGGCGAGAATAACGCAGCCCACGCACAGGCTCACGAGCTGCAGCGGATATGTCTGCGGGTCGAGCCAGAACAAGGCCGCGGTCGACCAGTCTATGAAAGTGCCGAAACACAGCGACACCGGAATCTGAATCCAGAAGATGCGGGCATCGTTCCGATAGTCTTCCCTTTTCATCAGCAGCGTCTCGAGCAGTACGAAAAGCAGGTTGACTATGATTGTCCACTGCCCCATAGTGAGAGGCGTGAACATGCTGAGCACATAGTTGACACTGGTAATAGGAGAAGTACCCAGCAGGGCCTTCGTGATGAAAGATACGCCGAACGCATTGATAAACAGCGATACGGCGAAAAGCGCATAGCGCCTGATAATATATTTGTTGTTGACCATAATTGCCTGATCCTCCTGTATTACAAAATCTTCCGGACGGAGGACCGGGCACGCCTAGTCCCTGTCTTCCTCGTCCTGCGCATCCTGCACCGGTGCAGCCTGACGCTTGACTATCACCTTATCGATCCTCGCGCCGTCCATGTCGACTACCTCGAAGGAGAAATCCCTCCAGGAAGTCTTCTCACCGGCCTTGGGGACATGCTCGAGTTCGTCCAGGATAAGCCCTCCGACTGTATTGTACTCGGTATCGGAATCTCCGTCGTCAATGTCGAAGAACATCCTGAAGTCGTACATCGAGCACTGTCCGTCGACAAGCCATCCGTCGTTGTCCCTGCGGGCAATGATGTCAGGTTCCTTCTGATGGTCGTCATGGACGATGCCCACGAGGGCCTCCATGATGTCCTTCAGGGTGATTATCCCGGAGCATGAGCCATACTCGTCACATACCAGCGCACGGCTGATCTTCATCTTCTTCATCTGCTCCAGGACGGCATATACACTCATGTTTTCATGGAAATACACAGGTTCGTGCACCATGTTGTCGAGACTGAAGCCGGGCTTGCCGATATTCAGGACATAATCCTTCAGCGACAACACTCCTACGACATGGTCGAGATCGCCGTCAGCTACCGGATATACTTCGAACAGATTACCCTCGATAGTGCTGCGTATCTGCTGTTCGTCCATCTCTCGGTCTATCCAGACAATGTCTCCCCGCAGGGTCATTATCGTGTCGACCTTGAGGTCACCGAGCGCGAACACCCTCTCCACTATGTCCTGTTCGACAGGAGAGACCTCCCCTTCGTCAGTCCCTTCCTGGATTATAGACTTTATCTCCTCCTCCGTGACCTTGGATTCCTGTTCCTTGACACCGAGCAGGTTGATTACCAGTCCTGTGCTCTTCGCAAGCAGCCAGACGAAAGGCGACGCTATCGCGGAAATCACCTTCATCGGCCCTGCAACCACCTTTGCGACCTTCTCGGAAGCGCTCAGGGCTATCCTCTTGGGGACAAGCTCTCCGAACACGATGCTGAGATATGTGACAAGTATGACTATTATCGTCTGGGCGAGAGCCGTGGCAAAGCCCGATGCAAGGCCGGCACTTACCAGCAGCGACGCGAGAGCCTGGGCAATCTTGTTTCCGGAGAAAATACCGGTGAGGATGCCGATCAGAGTAATGCCGATCTGGACTGCGGACAGAAACTTGTCCGGATCAGAGGCAAGGTTCAAGGCAGTCTTCGCAGCCTTGCTCCCCTTTCCGGCATCAGCCTGGAGATTGGACTTCCTCGCGGACACGACGGCCATTTCCGACATCGCGAAAATACCGTTCAGCAGTATTAGAAGCAGTATAATGAAAATTTCGCTCATATAACCTCCGTTTCGACTGAAAATGATGACCTGAGGGTTAAATGAGACTTTACGGACATGGGCAACGTGTCATCTGGACCGCCGTCCGGATCCTGTACCAGTGATGTACAGCCGTTTGAGTTTTTTTCCATCTTAGTTTTGTTTCGCGCCCGTTGCGGGCTATTCGCAAATTTCTGCAAATCTAAATATTTTTTTCTAATGTCACAAACCGGCGCCGGTTCCGGACCTGAAAAGCAAGTCGGAGCCCGCAACGGGCATATTCCTAGCATGATTTTTGCAAATAAACGGGCGTAAAACTTCAAACCCATGAAAATATCTACTTTTTTGGCAACAGCCGCAATGGCCGTGCTTCTTTTATCGTGTAAAACACAGAACAAGGCAGGTGTCGAGAGCAAGAGTTACGCCTTGATGAAGGTCGAGTTGAGCGACCGTATGTTTGACAGCGCGTTTCCGGCCACGCTCAGAGGACGGCAGACTGTCGAGATACGTCCCCAGGTAAGCGGCATGATTACGGAAATCCGCATTAACGAAGGCGACCCCGTACGCAAGGATTCGATTCTGTTCGTAATAGACCAGACCCAGTACAAGGCTGAGTATGAAATAGCCGTGGCAAACGTACAGAGTGCAGAGGCAGCTCTCTCCACCGCCCGGCTTGTGCTGGAGAGCACGCAGGACCTTTACCAGAACGAAGTCGTGTCCGAATTCGACCTTATGACAGCCCAGAACGACCTCGTCGAGGCCGAGGCCAGTCTCGCCCTTGCCAAAGCCGAAGAGACACGCGCATACAACAACCTGTCGTATACCGAGGTGCGCTCTCCGGTGAACGGGGTGGCAAGCATGACCCGGTACAGGGTGGGCGCGCTGGTCAGCAGCTCAATTTCAGAACCGCTGGTCAAGGTATCGGACGACAGCCAGATATATGCCTATTTCTCCATGGCGGAAAACCAGATGCTCGACATGATTCTTGAGAGCGGCAGCATGCAGAGCGCACTGAAGGATATACCGGAGGTCAGGCTCCAGATGAGCAACGGAAGGCTCTATGACCAGCCGGGCAAGATCACCGCACTCAGCGGCACCATCGACGAGAACACAGGCGCCATTAGCATACGCGCGTCGTTCCCGAACGGCAGGCACATACTCCGCGACGGAGGCAGCGGCTCGGTGATAATCCCTCGCCAGATCCAGAATTGCATAGTCATTCCGCAGTCCGCGACATTCGAGATACAGGACAGGATATTCGTCTACAAGGTCATTGACGGCAAGGCCTCCGCCTCTCAAATCAAGGTGGCAAGCTTCAACAACGGAAGCGAGTACGTCGTCGAGTCCGGACTTGAGGTAGGCGACGTGATAATCGCCGAAGGAGCAGGACTTGTCCAGGAAGGCACGCAGATACCCAATGCCGAAGAGTTCACACAGTCAAACAGCGGGGAGGAAGCATGAACATCAAGACATTCATCGACAGGCCCGTACTGTCCGGAGTAATCTCTGTCAGCATACTGCTGATTGGAATCATTTCTCTTGCCAACCTTCCGATCGAACAGTTCCCCGAAATAGCGCCGCCTACAATCAGCGTGAGCGCGAACTATACGGGAGCCAACGCGTCCACAGTCCAGAAGAGCGTAATCGTACCGCTCGAGGAAGCCATCAACGGCGTAGAGGACATGATGTACATGGTCTCAACCGCCACCAATACAGGTTCGGCCAGCGTCCAGGTCTATTTCCGCCAGGGCACAGACCCCGACATGGCCATGGTGAACGTACAGAACCGCATCGCCTCTGCACAGGGACTTCTGCCTTCGGAGGTTACAAGGAGCGGAGTCAACGTGCGCAAGAGGCAGACCAGCACCATCAAGAGCATCGCCCTGTACAGCCCGGACGACTCGTTTGACGACAAATTCATCAACAACTACCTCAAGATCAACATCGAACCGCAGCTCTCGCGCATCCCCGGAGTAGGAGAAGTCACCGTGCGTGGTGCCGACTATTCGCTGCGCATATGGCTTGACCCAGGCAAGATGGCCAAATTCGGCCTGATGCCATCCGACATAAGAAAAGTTCTTGACGAGCAGAACCTCGAATCCCCGACCGGAACCCTCGGAGCCGAATCCGACAACACCTTCAGGTATATCCTCAGCTACAGGGGACGCTACGAGGACGTCGCCGACTATGAGAATCTTGTTGTCAAGGCGGAGAACGACGGCACCCTGCTTCGTCTGAAGGACGTCGCCCGCGTGGAACTCGGCTCCAGGACATACGAATACCTCGGAAGAGTCAACGGACACGTCGGGACTCTCTGCTCCATCGCGCAGACCTCAGGCTCCAACGCCAACGAAGTCATCGGCCAGATCGACGACCTCATGGAAGAGCTATCGGCCCAGCTGCCCAAAGGTCTGGAGCTCGTGGACCTGATGAGCACCAAGGACTTCCTCGATGCCTCCATCAACAATGTCGTGAAGTCACTGCTCGAGGCAATACTGCTCGTAGTGCTGATCGTATACGTGTTCCTTCAGAGTTTCAAGGCCACACTGATTCCCGCCACGTCCATCATCGTATCCCTCGTGGGGACTTTCGCCTTCATCTACATCGCAGGGTTCAGTCTGAACATGCTCACGCTGTTCGCTCTCGTACTGGTAATCGGTACCGTAGTGGACAACGCGATCGTAGTGGTCGAGGCCGTACAGGCGAAATTCGACGAAGGCTACACCTCCCCGTACCAGGCGACCGTCAAGGCAATGGGTGAAGTCGGCGGAGCACTCGTTGCGACTACTCTGGTGTTCGTGGCGGTATTCATCCCCGTCAGCTTCATGGGCGGCACCTCCGGAGTCTTCTACTACCAGTTCGGAATCACCATGGCCGTGGCCGTCGCGATTTCCCTCCTCAATGCCCTGACGCTAAGTCCCGCGATGTGCGCTCTTATGATGTCGCCTCACGGCACCTATGCAAAAGGCACAAGGATGAGCTTCTCGACGAAATTCCACCACGCGTTTGACATCGTGTTCAACCGTGTTCTCGTAAAATACAGGAGTTCCGTATTCTTCCTTTCACGCCACAGATGGACTACCGTCACCATGCTGGTAATAGCATTCGCAGGCCTTGTCTACCTGATGACCACGACAAGGACCGGATTCGTGCCTAACGAAGACATGGGGACCATATACCTTGACCTGCGCACCCCTCCCGGAACCAACATGGCAAGCACCTCGAAAGTCATGGACGAGGTTGAAAGCAGGATTGCCGGCATACCGCAGATCGAAGCCTACTCATCCACGACCGGCAGCGGCACCATCAGCGGTCAGGGATCGACGAACGGCATGTTCACCATCAGACTCAAAGACTGGAGCGAAAGGAAAGGCAAGGGAGACGACATAGACTCTGTCATCGCCGAGATCAGGAGGAGGACCTCGGACATTTCATCAGCAGAAATCACCGTCTTCACCCGCCCCATGATTCCGGGATACGGAACAACGAGCGGTTTCGAAGTACATGTCCAGGACCGCAAGGGAGGAAGCATCGAAGACCTCAAGTCAATAACAGACGACTTCATCGCCGCACTGAACCGCAGGCCCGAGATAGGCAGCGCCTCCACCTCGTTCGACACCAAGTATCCACAGTATCTTGTGGAAGTCAACGCCGCCCGATGCATACGCAACGGTGTCTCTCCCGGAGATGTCCTTGACGTTGTCTCGGCTTATGTGGGAGGAAGCTACGCATCCAACATGAACCTGTTCTCGAAACTCTACCGCGTAATGCTACAGGCCTCCCCGGAGTTCAGGCTTGACACGGAATCATTCGCCAACATGTTCGTCAGGAACAGTGCCGGAGAGATGTCACCGGTCAACCAGTACATCACCCTGACCAGAATATACGGATCGCAGTCGCTCTCGCGTTTCAACATGTTCTCGTCAATTGCCGTCAACGGATCCCCCGCACCCGGACACAGTTCCGGAGAAGCCATCGAGGCAATCCGAGAAGTCGCATCCGAATATCTCCCGGCCGGATACAGCTATGAATTCGGAGGCATGACAAGGGAGGAGGCTTCAAGCTCATCCTCATCGGCAGTCGTGTTCGTCATATGCGCGATATTCATCTACCTGATCCTGTGCGCACTGTACGAGAGCATACTGATTCCGGTGGTCATTCTGCTGTCAGTGCCCTTCGGACTCGCCGGAAGCTTCCTTTTCGCGAGGCTCTTCGGACTCGAGAACAACATCTACCTCCAGGTAGGACTGCTAATGCTGATCGGACTGCTCGCAAAGACCGCGATCCTGCTCACTGAATACGCGAGCGAGAAACGCAGGCAGGGCATGTCGATCGCGGCTGCGGCAATATCGGCTGCCAGAGTCAGGCTGCGCCCCATACTGATGACATCCCTGACCATGGTATTCGGCATGCTGCCGCTGATGTTCTCCCGCGGGGTCGGCGCCAACGGAAACAATTCGATAGGCGTCGGTACGGTAGGCGGACTGCTGATAGGCACCATCGCCCTGCTGTTCATAGTTCCGATACTCATTATGATATTCATGAGGCTGGAGGAAAAGATCATGCCTCGCAGAAACAAAGAAAAGACCGAATAATGAAAAGACTGGCAACAAGCATACTCATCCTGCAGCTGCTCCTGAGCTCCTGCGGAATATACACTGAATACAAAAGGCCGGAAATGCCCATCGTAGACAGCCTCTACACCCACATGCCCGTCGAGGCGACGGGCAGCGACTCGACCTCGCTCGCTTTCATCTCGTGGGAGGAGCTGTTCGCGGACAGCCTGCTGAGAGACTATATCAGGACCGGGCTGGAAAACAACACGGACCTGAACCTCGCCAGGCTGAAGGTCACTGAGGCGGAAGCGACGCTTCAGGCATCGAGGCTGGCATTTCTGCCGTCCGCGACGCTGTCAGCCGGCACAGAGTCATCCGCAGGCCAGGGGTCATCCGCATACATCCGGCCATCGTTTGAATGGGAAATTGACGCTTTCGGGAAACTCAGGAATACACGCAAGGGCGCTGAAGCCGCCCTGGAACAGTCCATTGCCTACCGTCAGGCAGTCCAGACGCAGCTGATCGCGGCAATCGCCGACAGCTACTACACCCTTCTGATGCTCGACCAGCAGATGGAAATAAGCAAGCGGACAATGAGCACGTGGGAAGAGAACATACGTTCGCTTTCAGCGCTCAAGAGAGCCGGAAAGACAAACGAGGCGGCTGTGCTCCAGGCGAGTGCCAACAGGCTCCAGGTAGAGGCCTCGATCTACAGCATGCAGCAGCAGATCTACGCCCAGGAGAACGCCTTTGCCTCCCTGCTAGGCATCGGCCCCGCGGAAATAAGACGGGGACGGCTCGATGACCAGAGTTTTCCCGAAGACCTGTCCATAGGAATACCCGTGCATCTGCTCAAGTACAGGCCGGACGTCCGCCAGGCCGAATATGCTCTTGCCGAGAGTTTCTACGCGGAAAACCTCGCCAGGTCATGGTTCTACCCTGACATCACCCTCGGGGGTTCGGCTGGATGGACTTCAGCACTGGGCACGGCGATAACAAATCCTTCGGCATGGATAGCGGATTTTCTAGCCTCCCTTACCGCTCCCCTGTTCGACCGGGGGACAAGCATTGCAAGACTGAAGATTGCCCAGGCACAGAGTCAGGAAGCCATCCTGACATTCCGCCAGACGCTGATCAACGCCGGAATGGAAGTCAATGACGCTCTCGTGGCATGGCAGACAGCAAAACAGAGGCTTAACGTGGACAGCCGCCTGATAATGAATCTCCAGGCTGCCGTATGGAACACCAGCCTGCTGATGAAGCACGGACTGACCAACTACCTTGAGGTACTCACAGCCCAGCAGACCCTGCTGAACGCTGAACTTGCACAGGCATCGGACAAATATGCCGAAATCCAGAGTGTCATCAACCTGTATCACGCCCTGGGAGGAGGTTCCGGCCTCGCTTCCGAATAAACGACCCTGGATCTTACCATACACAAAACACGCCCTGTACCCTCCAGGAGTACAGGGCGTGCCCGTTTCGGACAATCGCAAGACTAAAGCAGTTTTTCCTCGATTATCCTCTTGAGCTGCGCCTTGGGCAGTGCACCCACGTTGATTGACGGGGTCCCGTCCGCAGGTATGAACAGAAGCGTCGGAATAGACCTGATTCTGAACAGGGCTGAAAGCTCAGGCTCATTGTCAACGTCAACCTTGTATATGTCCAGCTTGCCGGCATATTCGTCCGAAAGCTCCTCAAGAACCGGAGCCATGGCATTGCACGGGCCGCACCAGGTTGCAAAGAAGTCAACTATCGCCGGCTTGTCTCCTTCAAACTTCCATTCGTTCTGGTTCTTCTCATAATCATAGACTTTCTCCCTGAAAGCCTTGTTGTCAAGCTTAATGGCACTCATATCTTTTAGATTTAATCATTATTTATATTCTTTTCCTGTCTGTGATTGCAAAGATAGAATTGGATTGCATATAAAACAAATCAATATAATATATATTGTCATTGAAAAAATCTATATATTTGCACCCAAAGTTAAAAATTGTCCTCAATGAAGACAAATCTGAATACCTTGAAGTACGTTGTTGCAGTTGATACCTACCGAAATTTCGTAAAGGCCGCCCAGGCATGCGGAGTAACGCAGCCGACATTGAGTACGGCCATAGGGAACATGGAAATGGAACTTGACGTCACTATTTTCGACAGGAACTCCCATCCCGTAAAGCCTACCGCCATAGGCGAGAAGATCATAGCCATGGCTAAGGCCACGCTCCACGATGCCGCCCAGATAGAAGAAATCGTACGCAGCGAGAGGGGCCAGGAAGAGGGAGAAGTCTCCATAGGACTGATTCCGACCGTCGCACCTTATATTCTTCCAGACCTTTTCGCAGACATAACTGCCACGCACCCGGGCATCCACATGAAGGCTTATGAAATGAGGACAGGATCCATGATATCCAGACTTCTGAATTCCGAAATAGACATGGCAATACTGTCGACACCGACTGGACAGCGCGGTATTCTTGAAATACCATTGTATTATGAAAGGTTCGTCGCCTACGTCTCCCCTTCCGACCCGTTGCACGACTTGGAGGAAATCCCGGCCTCACAGCTGCCGTCCGACCGCCTGTGGATACTTGAGGAAGGACATTGCCTGTGCAGCCAGGTGTTCAGCTTCTGCCATAACCGCAGACGGACACATACGGAATATCAGGCAGGCAGCATCGACAACCTGATAAGGATAGTGGACAGGAACGGAGGCTACACCGTTATCCCGGAAATGCACGTCCCCCTTCTGGACAGCGGACAGAGAAGGAATGTAAGGCCGATTGTAGGAGAGACCCGGGACAAGAAAGATCCGCAGTGCAGCTCATGTGTCCCGGTACGGGAGATCTCGATCGCCATACGTGAGGGCTACCTGAGGGAGGGGCTGCTCAACATAATAGCCGGATGCATAAAGAAAATCGTCCCCGAGAACATGCTGGACGCGCGACTGCGGAAATTCGCAATCAGGATATGAGACACTCTACTCAAAGCATATGAGGCCTGGCGAAAAATGCTATGATCCATGCCCTGCAGCGTCCCATATCAACAAAATTATTAGTAACTTGCAGAGTTTTTACGAAATTGACAGACAATGGAAACAAATAAGAAAAGCTTCAGGGATGAAGCTCTGGCCTATCACTCAGAAGGCCGCCCGGGAAAGATCGAAGTTATCCCTACAAAACCTTACAGTACCCAGAAAGACCTTTCTCTTGCTTATTCTCCGGGAGTAGCCGAGCCGTGCCTGGAAATCCAGAAGAATCCCGACGATGCATACAAATACACGGACAAGGGCAATCTCGTAGCCGTGATTTCAAACGGAACTGCCGTCCTGGGACTTGGAAACATCGGAGCCCAGGCAGGAAAGCCTGTAATGGAAGGCAAGGGATTCCTGTTCAAGACCTTTGCCGACATTGACGTGTTCGACATAGAGGTCGACACCCGGGACACGGAGAAATTCATCGAGACAGTAAAGAACATATCCGTAACCTTCGGCGGCATCAACCTGGAAGACATCAAGGCGCCTGAATGCTTCGAAATCGAAGAGCGCCTCCGTGACGAACTGTCGATACCGGTGATGCACGATGACCAGCATGGAACGGCCATCATCTCCGCTGCGGCGTTCCTCAATGCCCTTGAAGTCTGCGGGAAGAAGATTGAAGACGTAAAGGTCGTGGTGAACGGAGCCGGCGCTGCAGCCGTCTCGTGTGCCAGACTTTATCTTGCACTGGGAGTCAGGCCTGAGAACATGGTGATGTGCGACAGCAAGGGTGTCATCTCCACCAGAAGGACTGACCTCAATCCTGTGAAGGCCACATTCGCAACCTCAAGGGATGTCAATACCCTGGAAGAGGCAATCAAGGGTGCAGACATGTTCCTGGGGCTCTCAGTCGCCGATGTTCTGACCGCAGACATGGTCAGAAGCATGGCCAAGGACCCGATAGTCTTCGCCCTCGCCAATCCGAATCCGGAGATACGCTATGAAGTCGCCCACTCCGCACGTCCCGACATAATCTTCGCCACCGGACGTTCCGACTATCCCAACCAGGTGAACAACCTTCTTGGCTTTCCGTACATATTCCGCGGAGCGCTCGACGTGCGCGCAACCAAGAGCAACTACGAGATGAAGATAGCCGCCGTCCGTGCACTTGCCGCACTCGCCAAGGAACCGGTACCGGATATGGTTGCAGCCGCATACAACGACAACGACATCTCCTTCGGGCGCGAATACCTTATCCCGAAAGCCCTTGATCCACGACTGATAACGCACATTTCAATGGCCGTCGCAAAAGCCGCCATCGAATCCGGCGTGGCAAGAAAGACCATTACGGACTGGGACGCCTACGCGCAGGAGCTCGAGAAACGCATGGGCCGCGATGACAAGCTCATGCGGTCAATCCGTTCCATGGCATGCACGGCCACTCCACGCAGGCTGGCATTCAGCGAAGGAGACAGCATCAATTCCATCAAGGCGGCGATTCACCTGCTGACCGACGGAGTCGCAACGCCTGTCCTCATAGGGAGCAAGGAGAAGATCCACGAGATACTCGAAAAGCACAACCTCTCGCTCGACGACCGTTATATACTCGACTTCCGCAGCGATGAGGAGAAGGACAGGCGCGAACGCTACGCCAACCTGCTGTACAGCAAGATGAGCCGCCGCGGTGTCAACCATGACGAGGCCATAAAGCTCATGATGAAGCGCAACTGGTTCACGCTGATGATGATCTCGGCCGGAGACGCTGACACGACTCTTCTCGGATACGGGCACAACTACATCGAGGCACTCGGGCTCGTACGCCAGGTATTCGGACTTCCGGAAGAGCGCAGGCTCGCCGCAATGAGAATAGTGACCACAAAACGCGGTCCCATGTTCTTCGCCGACACCGCCGTCAACCCTTCACCGAGCGCAGAAGACCTGGTCGAAATCGTGCGCATGAGCGCCAAGACGGTACGCCGCTTCGGTATCGAACCGGTAATCGCGATGCTCTCATACTCCAACTTCGGAACAGACGAGGGCTCCCGCTCTGTCAAGGTTGCAAAAGCGGTCGAAATACTGCACGAGAAGTATCCCGACATACTCGTAGACGGCGAGATGAAGGCCAACATCGCCCTCGACCGGGAGACCAGGGCACGCCTGTACCCTTTCAACAAACTCGGAGACAGGGAGGTGAACACTTTCATATTCCCCAACCTCGCCTCTGCCAACATCTCGTACAAACTGGTCGAGATGCTCGGCGGCGCAGAAGTGAACGGTCCTATACTTATGGGGCTTGACACGGCAAACGTACACATCGTTCCGGAATCGGCAAGTGCACGTTCTCTGATCAATCTCGGAATGATTGCCGCAGCCGAGGCCGTACCGGCAAAGTGACCGTTACACGAACAGTCAACCTTGAAAATAATAATCCGCGGGGGCAATTGCTCTCCCGCGGATTTTTCTTACTTGACGCTTGACCTGTCGTGATTGACCCAAATCAGTTTCGAGGTGTCATAGCCTCGCCTGGCCGCTTCTTCGAGAATAGCGTTCCGGGCTGATTCATCCAGGGTCGGGGTCCTGGACATTATCCAGAGATACTTGTCACTCTTGCTGCCGATCAGCACGTGCGTGTATCCTGGATCAATATACAGAATGTTGTAGTCGGCATAGAAAAACAGGAAGAAAGAAACCCTCAGATGTGCAGGATTGCCGACCGGATCCGGGCACTTGGCCTTGCCTTCGGCGACTTTTCTGACGCCGTCCTTCCATCCGGAATTGATGACGAGGATCTTCCCGTCGTCGGTAACCGAATACTCTGCCGTCACATCATCCATTCCACGCTCGAACTTGTGGTCGTAGCGGGCAATTTCATACCAGGTGCCGAGATAGCGCTGAAGATCCAGCTGAGAGACCGGGGTGCTGTCATGCCCTGTCACTGCGGAGCATGACACGGCGGAAAACAGAACGGCTGTCGCCGCCGACATGATGAGCTTCTTCATGGTTTTGAGGATTTTATAATCAATGTCCAAATATACTCATTTTTTTCATCTTTAACCAGGCAGCAAGCCAATTCAGTGACTGCCAGCAGTAAATGATGACGTATCTTTGTATTTTACCGCCGCATGGAATAAATTTGCGGATTCGTCAGGAACCGATCGGACATGAACAAAGAACTGGAACAGGCAAGACGCATAGTCGAAGAAACGGGGACCAGCCTTTTTCTGACAGGAAAGGCCGGTACAGGCAAGACCACATTCCTCAAGGAAGTGTCCGCTTCATCACGCAAGCGCATGATAGTCCTTGCACCCACCGGAATCGCCGCAATCAATGCAGGCGGGATGACCATACACTCGTTCTTCCAGCTTCCGTTCACGCCTTTCCTTCCCGGAATCGCATACAGCAAGGGCGCCAGATACAGATACAGCTTCACACGTGAAAAGCTGAAGATAATCCGCAGTCTCGACCTGCTTGTAATAGACGAGATAAGCATGGTCAGGGCAGACCTGCTTGATGCGGTCGACGATGCGCTCAGGAGAGCAAGAAAAAGTTCAATGCCCTTCGGCGGAGTGCAGCTGCTGCTCATCGGAGACATCCACCAGCTTCCTCCGGTCACGACAAGCCAGGACTGGGAGCTGCTCAGGCAATACTATCCCAGCCCGTATTTCTTCAGCAGCCTTGCACTTAGACAGACTCCGTACTGCTGCATCGAGCTCCAGCACATCTACAGGCAGCAGGACGACGGATTCATCGCCATACTCAACAGCATACGCGACAACAGGTGCACAAGGGCGACTCTGGAGCGTCTGAATTCAAGGTACTTACCCGAGTTCGACCCGCCCGACTCGCAGGGATACATCAGGCTCTTCACCCACAACAGACAGGCCGCGGAACTCAATTCCCGGAAACTTGACGGAATCAGGAAAAAGGAATACAGCTTTACAGCCACAGTGGATGGCGATTTCCCCGAGAGTTCATGTCCGGCCGAGACTGAACTGCACCTGAAGGAAGGTGCCCAGGTAATGTTCATAAAGAATGACATCAGCCCGCAGAAAGCGTATGTAAACGGTACCATCGCCACGATATCATCAATAGACGAGACAAGAATCACGGCACGTCTCGCAGATGACGGAAAAGAAATCGAGGTATCCCCTGCCGAATGGACGAACGCCAGATATGTACTCAACGACACAAGTGGCGAAATAGAGGAAGAGATCATCGGCACCTTCCGGCAATATCCTCTCAGACTGGCATGGGGAATCACCATACACAAGAGCCAGGGACTCACCTTCGACAAGGCGATAATCTGCTCCGGAGCTGCATTCAGCCACGGACAGACCTATGTCGCCCTGAGCAGATGCCGCACCATTGAAGGGCTGGTCCTCGGTGAGAGAATCGGCTTCGGCTCTATAATAAGCGACGCCACTGTAGACGAATTCAACCGGGACGCAGGCAGACATGTCCCCGGTGACGAGGACATCAGCGCCATGGCAAGGGACTACCTGATCCACTGCCTCGACGAACTCTTCGGGTTCAGGGAGACTTTGAGTGCAGCAACGGCTCTCCAAACAGCAATGAAAAACGGCAGCGGACATGACTGGGACAGCCATATCGAGTCGTGCGCAAAATGTATCGCACAGCTTGAGGAAGACATCATCCCCGTCTCCGGAAAATTCGCCGCACAGTACCGCCGGCTCGCAGACAACCCAATACTCCAGGAAAGGATAAAGGCAGGCGCAGCATATTTCTCGGACGCGGTAGCGAAACTGGTTTCACTGATGGACAAGGTTCGTCCGCAGACCGACAACAAATCCGTTGCCGCCGTACTCAAGCAGCGCATGGAGGACTTCTGGTACATCCTGGGCATGAAGGCGGCCTTGCTCGGACATGTGCGCGACAATGGCTTCAGCATCAATTCCTTCCTTTCGGAAAAGGCAGGCTTCGCCGTATCGCGGAACAGTTTCATACCGAAAGGCAAAGGCACCCTCCGACGGAGAAATACGCAATCCGGAAGTCTTCATGGCGCTGATGGAGGCATGAACCGTGTGCGGTAACTCCGGCATGTAACGGGGTTCCATAATGTGATGTGAGTTTTTCCCAAGTCAGTGTAGTTTTTCGCGCAGTCCCGCGTCTAATGGGCAAGGAATTCAGAAAAAGATGGAAACGGAAAGGAAATTTGCGCAAATGGTCCGGGAACAGAAGAGCACGATATACATTGTGTGCTATATGTTCTCAAAAGACAGACATGAAGTGGACGACCTAGTTCAGGAAGTCCTTGTCAACCTCTGGAAGGGCTTTGAGAAATTCGAAGGACGCAGCAGTGTGAGGACATGGGTCTACAGAGTCAGTCTGAACACCTGCATCAGCTTTACCAGAAAAAAGAAATCCAAAGACAGCCTTCCACTGAGGGTTGACATAGACCCTTTCGATGAGAGCGATACGGACAACAGACAGCTGAGGCTTCTGCACAGAAGGATATCACTTCTGCAGCCCTTCGACAGGGCGATAGTCCTGCTGTGGCTCGAAGACCTCAGCTACGAGGAAATCGGCCAGATTGTCGGCATCAGCACCAAGAATGTTTCCGTCCGTCTGATCCGGATAAAGGAACAGTTGAAATCAATGTCAAACGACTAAAACAAAACAAGATGGACAGTTACACAGATATTGAACGGATGAGGCGGGAAATAATGCTGCTTCACGAAAAACTCGAACATCAGACCGTCATCACCGAGGAACACATAAGGCGTTCCATGAAGGACAAACTGAGCACGGTCAAAAGGCACACCGCCGTATTGTCCCTGGCCGGACTGTTGGGAGCAGCATTCTGCTATCGGATACTGCATCACATAGTGGGACTGAGTTTCGCTCTGGGGGCGGTCACGGCCCTGTTCCTGCTCGCCGCGGTTGCATTCACGATATTCTCAACATGGAGGATACGGCCTTCCGACGTGATGGGAGAAAACCTCGCACTGGCCGGCAAAGAGATTATAAGAATGAAAAAACTCAAAAAAAGATGGAAACAATTCGCCTTCCCTTTCATTGTTCTGTGGTTCATCTGGGTAGTGGTAGAAACGCTCGATGCAGGACTTGACAGTGACCTGATGCGCGGATTCCTCAGCGGATGCGGCTTTGGCCTGCTCGGTGGGGGCATCTGCGGTGCAATCCACGACAGACAGCAGAATGCAATGCTCGATGAACTTCTCAGACAGATAGACGAACTCGGAGAATAGGCCGGCACGCTCTCGGGAAGCCAATATCCTAAAAAAATTAACAGAACTACTAAAAAAATTAGGAGTTCTGTTTTTTTATACATATCTTGCATGCGGAAAAAGCGAAATACACATGAAACAAAGACTCACGGCAAAAGAAGAACAGATAATGAACATACTCTGGAAGAACGGAGAGATGTTCATACGCGACATAGTCGCCGCCCTCCCCTCTCCCAAGCCGAACTACAACACTGTAGCCACCCAGGTCAGATTCCTCGAGGAGAAGGGCTTCATAACACGCAGCCCGATGGCGAACAGCTACATCTACCGAGTGGCAATTTCGGAGCGCGAATACCGCGGCCTCGAGATGGACGAAATGGTTGACAGGTACTACGGCAGTTCCTACCTCAGCCTCGTATCGCAGTTCGTGGAGGAAGAGAAGATGGGGATTGACGAGCTCAAGAAACTGATTGCGGAAATAGAAAACAATTCAAGGAAATGATATCCTATCTGGCTGAAACTTCGCTGCTGCTCAGCGTCTTCTACGCCTTCTACATGCTTGTGATGAGGAAAACAACGTTCTTCCGTCTCAACCGCATGGCGATACTGGCGGGAAGCGCCGCATGCCTGCTGCTGCCTCTGGCAGAAATTGAAGGACGGGTGGCGGAATATGTAGCGGATCTCCCGCACATTGTGCTTCCTGAAGTAATACAGGATGGAACTGACACCGAAGCCCGCAGCGGTCTTTCATGGCACAGAATATTGGAATATGCCTATATGACTGGATGCGCTTCCGTACTTGCATGCACGGGCATTTCCATAGTGAAGACTCTCGGATCATGCCGGAAGTACGCCGCACGGCGCGAAGGGAAGTACTTTGTCCATATCATTCCTGACGGCCGCTCCGCCTTCAGTGTCTTCAGGCACATATTCATAAGCAGCGAAGACTATGCGGACAATCCCGCAATACTGGCACACGAAAAAATGCATGCAAGGTTCCATCATTCGGCAGACCTGCTACTGATGGATATGCTTGCAGCTTTCCAATGGTTCAATCCGCTCGTATGGCTGATGAGGAGCGAACTTAAGATGCTCCACGAATACCAGGCAGACGAGGCTGTCATCAATCAAGGCATCGATGCAAAACAATATCAACTTCTGCTTGTCAGGAAGGCTGTCGGCACGGAACGTTTTCTGATTGCCAACAACTTCAGGCACAGCAGCCTAAAAAACCGTATTACGATGATGATCAGAAAAAAGACCGACAAATGGAAGAGGCTCGCATACCTGGCCTGTCTTCCTCTGCTGTTTACGACCTTGTGCCTGTGTTCAGGCAAGGACGTCAAGGCCGCTCCAGCCGCTTCGGAAGAATTCCGTCCGGAATTGACGACACAGGGCATGACTGATACCGCAACGGCCCTTGATGGCGACAAGACGACGGCACTGAATCCTGATGCAGTGGAGACTCCGCCGAAGTTCAACGGAGAAGGAATCGACGGATTCACACGATGGCTCATGGACAATCTCAAATATCCGGAAAGCGCAAAGCAGGGCGGACGGGCACTGGTCCAGTTCACTGTCAGCGAAACAGGCAAAGTCTGCAATGTCAAGATGGTCCGCGGCATAGCCCCGGATATCGACAAGGCTACGCTCGAGGCCATATCAGCCTCGCCTGACTGGACTCCGGCGCTGGTTGTGGTTGACGGCAAACCCGTAGCAGTAGCAGTAAACTTCATGATTCCTATATTGATTCAGGTCAGTGAGTGAGCATTCAGACACTGAATATCACAGACCACTCCTTCTCGAGAGCCTGCAGGCCCCAGCGCGCGTTAGCAGGACTTGTGCTCGGCAGAGAGTAGACATGCAGACCGTCGAAAACGGCACGTTTCTCCGCGGACAGAGTGTCCAGATAACGGAAGAACGCCTTTTCGGCGGTCTTGCCGTTCAGCGCAACCGCAGCCACGCTGCGGCAGGATGAAACCAGAGCCGCTATGTCGTTGTACTTGCCTTCCCTAATGTCCGCATCCATACTCCCCGGCCTGACTGCAGAAGAGTAAACATCCCAAAGCAGTATGCGGTTGCGTGCGAGCATCGCTTTCTTTGCCGGATATCCTGAGGGCAGAGGCTCGGAACACAGGTCAGCGATCACTCTCCAGAAACGGTTCGAGGGATGGCCGTAATACTCCCCCGCCTGCAGCGACCTGTCACCGGGAAGAGATCCCAGCACAAGGACACGCGGATTTTCACATATCAGAGGAGAGAATCCTGATTTTTCTTCCATCGGCCTGCTTGAATTTCAGCTTTTATTACCCAAATTTGCAGAAAAAGACACTATGATACGCATATACTCTATGGACAGCTGCCCTGACTGCAGCTACGTCAAGCAGCAGGTGGAAGGAAATGACTCATACGAAATCATCGACATCGGCAGCCATGTCAGGAAACTCAAGGAGTTCCTCAGGCTGCGAGATACGGACCCCGCCTTCGCCACTTCACGCCAGAAGGGAGATGTAGGGATACCATGCTTCGTGCTTGAAGACGGTAGGGTGACCCTGATCCCCGAAGATGCCGGACTCCGGTCAAGGCCATCAGGAGAGGGCGCTGCATGCAGCATCGACGGCAAGGGATGCTGATATCACTGCCACCCTCCTCCAAGAGCCTTGTAGAGTGCCACCATCGCCAGATATTCGTCCCTGACAGCCGTCAGGTGAGAAATCTGGGCGTCAAAATAACGTCTCTGGGCGTCAAGCACGTCAAGGTAGCTGATGACACCGTTGATATACTGCAGACTGGCAAGCTGGTAATACTTGAATGAAGCGTTCATCAACTCGGTCTGCAGGTTGGTGTTCTTTATAGCGGAATTGAAAGTCACTCCGGCATCGTATACCTCCCTGAAAGCTGACATTACGGCTTTTTCGTATTCAGCCCTGGCACCTTCGTACGCCTCGACCGCGGCCTTGAAATTCGCCTTGTTGCGACCGAAGTTGAAAATCGGCGACGCAAGGCTTCCAAGAGCGTAGTGGAACGGAGACTGAAGCAAGCCGTTGAAATTGTTGTCCTCGAGTCCTCCGACAAGATTTATCGTGAACGAAGGGAAACGCTCCGCGTTCGCGACACCCACTGCGGCTTCGGCGGCACGGAGTTTCTGCTCGGCCTCGCGCAGGTCGGGACGCCGCTCGAGAAGCTGCGAAGGCAGGCCTGCCGGCAACTTGTCACGATAAGACAGCCTGACGAGAGTCGCCTTGCGGCGTTCCATCTGATGCGGGTAGGAACCTGCCAGAAACGCCAGTTCACTCTCCTTCATGGCAATCTGCCGTTCAAGGTCAGGCACGAGCGAAGATGCCGAAGCAAGTTCCACTATTGCCTGCTGATATGGAATTTCATTGGTCAGACCGCTCTGGAAACGCAGTTCAGCCTTGGCCACGCCCTCTTCGCGGGTCTTGACCGTTGCCTTTACGACGGCAAGTTCGTCATCAAGCGACACAAGTTCGAAATAGCAGGTAGCGACCTCGGAGATCAGAGTCATCTGGAGGGCCCTGCGGGCCTCGATGCTTGCAAGATACTCGGCCGAAGCCTCCTTGCTCGCCCAGCTCAGGCGTCCCCAAAGGTCAAGTTCCCAGTTCAACTGGGCCTTGACACCTATTTCGGGATCATTGACCGGTTTGGCCCCGTCATAATTGTTGTACTCGTTGTCCGCGCTCGCGGTTCCGGAAATCGACGGGAACAGGCGCGAATTCTGGATTCTGTACCGGTACTCAAGCTCCTGTATGCGGTGCGCTGCGATTTCCATGTCCTTGTTATACTCGAGTGCATCGCGGATGATCCTGCTCAGCAGGGTATCACCGTACAGCTCGGTCCATTCGATGTCTGCTACCGTCAGCGAATCCTCGGAGACAAAATCCCCGAAATGCTCCGGAAGCCCTGCCGTCGGCTCGGTCACATACCTCGATACGGAGCAGGACGAGAGTCCGAGAGTCCCGGCAAGAACGAGCACGACGAGCATCCTGGGCTTGCGATTCCACAGCCTAGCCACGCTTCTGATATTGATTTTCCTTCGCATAATCTCCTTCAGACGGTAGACCCATACGAAGAAGAAAGGCACGAAAACTATTCCGACGGTGACCGCGACTATCATTCCCACAAACACGCCGGTTCCGATGTTCTGACGGCTCGCCGCACCGGGCCCTGAAGCCATGACCAGCGGAAGCATGCCGAGAATGAATGCCAGAGAGGTCATCATGATAGGCCTGAAGCGAAGTTTGGCAGCATCGGATGCGGCCTGAACAAGATCCTCTCCCTTCTCGACGTTTTCCTTCGCAAACTCGACGATAAGGATAGCGTTCTTGGCGACCAGTCCCACGAGCATCACCAGTCCAATCTGGAAATACACATTGCTGTCATAGCCGAATATCAGGACACCCAGGTAGGCTCCGGCTATTGCAATCGGCAGAGAAAGCAGGACTGCAACCGGCACGCTCCAGCTTTCATACAGAGCGGCGAGGAACAGGAACACGAACAGCATGCACAGTGCAAGCACGATGCCCGTCTTGCCGCCCTCTTTCTTCTCCTGGTAAGACAGGCCGCTCCATTCTACATCCACGTTGGACGGGAGGTGCTCGGACACTATGGTCTCAAGTGCGTCCATCGCCTGGCCCGAGCTGTATCCGTGTGCGACCTCGGCATTGATCATCGCCGTGTTGAACATGTTGAACCTCTTCACGGTACCGGGACCGGTAGTGTACGAAGTGGTGCCGAGCGCCGTTATCGGGACCATCGTGGAGTTGGCGCTCTTCACGAAGAAGAGGTTGAGATTGTCCTTGTGCGCCCTGTACGGCCCTTCAGCCTGAAGATAAACCCTGTAGATACGGTTGTACATGTTGAAATCGTTGATGTACACCGATCCGGTAAAAGCCTTCAGGGTAGAGAATATGTCTGCAATAGGAACACCCAGCAGCTGGGCCTTGTCCCTGTCAACATCGAAATAAAGCTGAGGGATGTCTTTCTGCATGGCACTCGACACGCCTGAAAGCTCCTTTCTCATCGATGCATAGTAGACAAGCGTGTCGGCTGCGGCCTGGAGTTCCTCATACGAGCAGTCGCCTCTTGCCTCAAGGGCCATCTCGATGCCTCCCGATGATCCCAGACCGGGGATTACCGCAGGCGTACTCGTGTACACCTTTGCCTCCGGATACTGTGACAGAGAATCAAGCACCGCCTGCATCGTGCGGGTGATATCCCTTTCCTTCCTTTCTTTCCAGGGCTTGAGCATCACGGTAAACTGCGCGCTCGCCTGGCTGGTACCTATTCGCGGTGACGATCCCACCACGCTGAGAACGTTGTCAATGTCCGGCTGCCGCATGAAAAAGTCCATCGCACGGTCCGCGACGGCCCTGGTGCGTTCAAGGGTGGACCCTACGGGAAGCTCAAGCTCGACCGTGAAGTAACCCTGGTCCTCCGAGGGGAGGAAACTCTGGGGGATAATCCTCGCCATGAGGAAAATGCCCACGCAAACCACACCGAAGGCTGCGAACATGCGGCGTGAATATCTCAGACTCGTCCTCACGATTCCGGAATAGAAAGTGTTGCCTTTGGAGTACCACGACGTTATCTTCCGGAAGATGAAATTCTTCTTTCCTCCATCATCAGGACGAAGGAAAGTCGCGCACATCACAGGACTCAATGTCAGGGCGACCACCGTCGATATTATTACCGAAACAGCAATCGTGACACTGAACTGCCTGAAAAGCTGGCCTGTAATTCCGGACAGGAAGCTGACCGGAACAAATACGGCGCACAGCACCAGGGACATCGCTATGAGGGCGTTCCCGATTCCGCTCATGGCCTTCTTCGTCGCTTCCTTGGGCCCGAGATGCTCCTGAGTCATAATACGGTCCACATTCTCCACCACGACAATGGCGTCGTCCACGACTATACCGATGGCGAGGACAAGGGCAAGCAGAGTCATCGTGTTCAAAGTGTAGCCGAATATCAGCATCACTCCGAATGTACCGATCAGGGATATGGGCACCGCAATGGCAGGGACAAGTGTCGCCCGCCAGCTCTGAAGAGAGAGGAACACCACCAGAATCACCAGTAGGAGGGCCTCGAAAAGCGTCTTGTATACTTCGTGGATCGACTCCGAAATGTATTCGGTCATGTCGAACGGTATGTCGTACGTGATGCCGTCAGGGAAACCTTCGCTGATCTCTTTCATGGTTTCCTTGACATTCTCGGCGACCTCCATCGCATTGGCGCCTGGGAGCATCATGATATTGATTACGGCGGCGTGCTTCCCGTTTATACCGCTCTCGGTATTGTATGACTGGGCTTCCAGGGATACCCTCGCGACATCCCTCATCCTGAGGATGGTACCGTCATCCGAGGCCCTTACGACAATGTTCTCGAATTCGCTTTCGCTGGAGAGCCTGCCGGTCGCCGTAATAGGCGTAGTGACATCGACGTCCTCGATAGGCTGCTGACCCAGAACTCCGGCCGCCGACTCCCGGTTCTGGTCCTTAAGGGCGTCCTGAAGGTCTCTGACCGTCAGGCCAAGACTTGCGAGCTTGTCCGGCTGGACCCATATCTGCATCGCGTAATAGCGTCCGCCCACACTCTGGACTCTGCCGACTCCCGGCACACGGCGGATCATGTCCACTACATTCAGGGTGGCATAGTTGCTCAGGTACACCTCGTCGAATTTCGGGTCGGAGGACTGCAGAGTTATTGTAAGCAGGCGGTTCGGGGCCTGTTTCTCGATAGATATGCCGTTCTGGACCACTTCGGACGGAAGCCGCGATTCCGCTTCCTTCACCCTGTTCTGGATTTCGACGGCCGCAAGGTCAGGGTTGGTCGAACTGTCGAATGTCACGGTCGCGGTGAAAGACCCGGTATTGGTATTGGAGGACTCCATGTACAGCATTCCGGGAGTACCGTTCAGTTCCTGTTCTATAGGCGTCGCCACAGCCTGGGACACAGCCATGGCACTCGCACCCGGATACGATGCGGAAATCCTGACCTGAGGCGGCACCACATCAGGGTACTGGTCAATAGGCAACATCGTCAGACCGATGAGACCGACTATGACAATCAGAACAGATATGACCGTGGAAAATACCGGTCTGTCTATGAAGAAATCAGATTTCATGCCTTGCGAGCCTTCATTCCGTGGATCAACTTATGATATCCTTCGACCACCACCTCTTCGCCGGCGATGAGTCCCCTCTCGACAACGGTATTGTTGCCGACTTCAGGCCCTACCTGTATGAAACGTTTCTCGACGGTGCCGTTGGGCCGGAATACAAACACATAGGAACCGGTCTTTTCCGTTATTATGGCTTTCGTAGGGACTACGACTATGTTCTCGCGCACGTCAAGCAGCACCGTGACGTTCGTAAACTGTCCAGGGAGAAGGGCATGGTCGGGATTCGGCATCTTGGCCCTGACGGAGAAAGTGCCCGACTTTGAATCGACCTGGGGGTCTGCAAAGTCGACGAGACCGCTGTATGGATACACGGACTTGTCGGCAAGAGTGATCTTGACATAGGGAGCCCACTTGCGTGAAGTGTCGGTCTGTCCGATGTTCACGTTTCTCGCACGGCTTTTCTGGTAATCCAGGTCCGTCATCTTGAACTCGACGAACACCGTGTCGCTCTTAACGATAGTTGCGAGCAGCGACTGGCCTCCTGGGCCGACGAGCGTGCCTATGTCCACATAGCGCTCGCTGATATATCCGCTTATCGGGGAGCGGACGACCGTATAGCCGAGAGCAAGCTCGCTCTGGGCAAGGTCAGCCTCGCTCATCTGCACTTCAGCCTTGGCAGTCTCATAGTTCGCGACAGCGTTGTCAAGGTCGAGCTGGCTGGCGGCCTGCTGCTCGTAAAGGGGCTGAATCCTCATCAGGGCGCGTTCCGCCTGAAGGGCGAGGGCCTTGTTCTTCTCGAGCTGGGCCTTGTCCTTGTCGACGATTGACTGGTACTGCCGGGGGTCGATGATGAAAAGTTTCTGGTTCTTCTCGACATAGGACCCCTCCTCGAAAAGCATGCTCTCAAGATACCCTTCTACCCTGGCACGGACCTCCACGAACTGCTGAGCGCGTATCGTGCCGGGATATTCCCCGTATACTTCCACATCCTGAGTACGCACGGTCTGTGTCTGGACAACGGCGACATTTTCCTGTTCGGCAGGACGCCTCCTGCCGAGAACCGCTACAAGAACGACGATGACTATTACGGCTACGGCTGCCGATAACACAAATACAAGGCGCCCCGGCCTCCCGCCTGCGCCTTGCGAACTCCATATTTTTCTGAAGTCCAGGTTCATATCTTTCAATTAATTACTCCTCTTCCTTGAACTCGTCCTTGCCGACTCCGCAGAGAGGACAGGTCCAGTCATCGGGAAGTGCATCAAATGACGTACCGGGAGCTATACCGTTGTCCGGATCACCTGTCTCAGGATCATAGACATAACCGCAGACTTTGCAAACATACTTTTTCATGACAGTATTCTTTATTTGTGAAACTTCATTGCTTCCGCTCAAACGGAAACAGCGTGCCAATTTACGACTTTTTATCAAATTACCGAAAAAATGTGCAACAATCCTCGAAAATACTTTGAGTGGGCAATGTCGTGAAATATTCGTATCTTGCGGAGGAATACACCAATACCGACCCCTATGTCAGATCACAGGATACGGAGCAAAGTCCGCCACCGTTCACAGACAAGGACAGGACAGAACATTCCGGACGGCAGCGTTCCGGATACCGGGAAGTGCCCGCACTGCGGCATTGAGGTGAAGAGCAGCTGGGAATTCTGTCCAGGGTGCGGACAGCCGCTTGCGCCCTGGTGCACTTTCTGCGGCGCCGAGATTCCTCCCGGAGCCACCGAGTGCCCCGAATGCGGAATGAGCCGCGAGGGCACAGTATGTCCACGATGCGGCACGCGCAACTCAGGGAGCTTCTGCAGAAAATGCAACGAGCCTCTGACCCCGGCTGCAGCCATGGAACTGAAAAGAGCAATGCAGGACCCCATGTTCGTCAGGGCGGCGGAACTTGCAGTGAGACTTGCCGAGTCAGCCCATGTCCGGACTCTTACGGACAGCTCCGGCAGCGAACAGCTTCCGCCTGACATTCTCAGGCTCAAGGATCTTCTCGAATCGGCAGGAGTCCGGACCGGATCCGACCAAGAATCCGCACAGCCCGCAGAAACCAGCATCACGCAACAGCCGGAAGAGACCGTGTCCGGTCCGGACAAGGAACGCATGCGTGCAGAATACGAAAAGATGAAGGCGGAACTCGATTCCATTCTCAGTTCGATGGTCCCCCCTCCGGGATCGACCCCCCAACAGCAGAGGAACTACTACTCCGCAAGAAAGATAACCATCATACGCAAGGTGCGAGGCACCAGCCCCGTCGCCTGGGTGTGCAACTACTGCGGATGCCGCCACCTCAAGCCGTCTGAATGCTGCGAACCTTGGCACGGCGGCAGATGGATATACGAAGAGCATACTATCACAGAACAAAAGGAACTATGACAGACACAGACAGGACCAGAATATCCGAGGGCACGGCGCTGGCGGACTCAACTGTCACTGCGTCCGGCGGTACCATGCAGAGTCCGGAATTCACGGCAGTCGCAGGTGAAGACCCTACTCTGGACTCCCGCAGCCTCAAGGACGGAGACACAGCCCTGATCGGAATCACGGAATACACGGTCGAGAGTCTGCTCGGGGCGGGCTCCGAAGCCGAAGTATACGTAGTCAGCTCGGACGGGACACGCTACGCGCTGAAACTCTACCGCAAGGGACGCGCCCCGCTGGAACCGGTGATCGAAAAACTTGATGAAATCAGGAACAGGGCCGCCACGACGCACATCGTGCTGTACGGCACCCTGAAAGTGTCCGGGACGCAAAGACCCTATGTACTGATGGACTTGTGTCAGGGTGGATCCGCCGCATCACATGACTTCCGCGGGAACGCGGAGGCCATCCTCAAGACCGTCGTCATGACGGCCAGGAACCTCAACGAACTCCACAAGGCAGGCATACTCCACAAGGATACGAAACCCGAGAACATTCTTTTCACAGACGACTCCCTTGACTTCTGCGTGCTCTCGGACTTCGGGATATCCGAAATCCTGACCCCTGACGGCAGCGTCAACGGACTGCAGGAAAGAAGCGTCATCTATGCGGCGCCGGAGATATACACCAAAGCCTCGATTATCGACGGACGAACCTATGCGATAATGACACCTGCCTATGACTACTACGCACTGGGCATGACGGCCCTGGCCATGTGGATGGGTACCGGAGAATTCCGGAAGAAGGAAAGCGAACTGGTCAGGCTCAAGATGCAGGGGAAGGTCCCTGTCCCGGACTCGATGCCCGAACCTCTCAGGAGCATGGTGCGGGGGCTGCTTGCAGGCGACGAGAAGCGCCGCTGGGGATTCGACGAGATACAACGGTGCCTGAAAGGGGAAAATGTACCGACCGCCGACGGCCCGGCCTCCCTCCACATCGTATTCGACTCCGCAAAAGGGAAGATTGCCGGGACACCGGCCGAACTCGCGCGGTTCATGATGCAGGACCAGCAGCTCGGCATTCGATATCTCTACAAGGGAAGGCTCTCCGAATGGCTGCGCGACAGCATGCCCGAGCTCGAGGTAGCACTTGAAGGCATAGTCGAGGACATGTACCCGCAGAATCAGGTTGCAGGCCTTTACGAAGCTGCCATGACCATGGATCCAGACCTCCCCTACTATGATCTGAGCGGACATGAATACAGGTCGCTGACAGACCTGTGCCTTGCGGGGACCACCCTTTCAGGGAGCCTCGCGGACCCGGACAACCCTCTGTACATATACTGCCGTCACAGGTTCGGGAAGCAGAAAGCCGACCTGTGCAGGAACAGAGTCGCCAAAGCGCTCAAAGACCCCGTGGCACAATACCCGGCAGAGGTTTTCGCATGGTGCCTGTATGAGACATCCTCCCTCTGTCACACGTTTTCCGGCAAGAACAGACAGGATGACAGATTCACTTCCATGAACTGCCACAACCCCTCGGAAGTGCTCAAGTTCTGCGCCACTCACCGTATTGTCCGTGATGAGGACAAACGCTTCCTTAGCTCGCCGGCATTCGTGGAGATGGTGAGGGTCTTTTCAGAAAGCGACGCCTCCAGGCTAGAGAGTCTGCGCACCGGGGTCAGGGATTTCCAGGTTCTCTACCGCCTGGTCATCCAGACACTAAACCCTTCGGCGGACATCAACCTCATATCGGACCCTAAGGACCCCTGGTACGCAATGACCGGGCAGGGACTGGGGAAACTGGTCAACCTGGCGTTCAATGCTTACTACGGACACTTCCATGCCGACCGCGACAGGCTTTACGACAACTGGGCGGACAAGTCAAACCCGTGGAGAGACGTCTGTCAGGCATCTCTCGTTGACCTTATCGTCAAGTCATTTGCCCCGGGAGCCTACCCCTCGTCCTACATCCGCAGGTTTTTCGCGACCAAGGGCAGCCGGTTCGACGCCCAGGACAGGTGGATGAAATACTGCACAGACTATAACGGGACCGACAACAGCCGTAAATACGGCCCCTACGACCGGCAGATTGCAATGATGAAGGCCGTCTCAGGGTTCGGATACGTCCCGGAATACCGTTTCAGCGACGGCACGGTGACAAGAAACGTTTCGGAACTCGACTCGTACAGGAAACGGTCCGGAGCCGAAACTGTCAGGCAGGCAATGCGCTCCGGATTCCTATATGCATGGATTGCCGTACAGTACCAGGAAAACCCGAAGGCCAACCTCAAACCGAAATACTCATACGAAAAGCTCACTCGTGATTACGTCGAGAAACTCGGCCAGTGCAACCCTGACGACGTCGCATTCAGGCGTTACCGCACCGCACGTTCATCCGTCGAGAAATCCGGAAGTTTCCAGCCTGTACTTCTGCTCGGACTGTTGCAGTACGTCTTCATAGCGGCCGGTATGCTGCTCTTCCTGGTATCGCTCGGATTCCTTGCGGTGGGGATTTTCAACGAACCGTGGATACAGGATACCTGGCTCAGGAAACAGGTATACCTGATGCTCGGGCCGGTAATTTTCTGCCTGCTGCTGAACCAGTTTTTCAGCGAAGACAGGATCTTCGGCTTCTTCGAGTCGATAGTCTGCTTCTTCATATCAATGGGTGTGCTGTATATCGCCAGCCGGCTTCTGCTGTGGAGGCTCGTCCCCTACATCACCCTCCTGGGGACCCTTGGCTTCGCCGCCTATTTCTTTTTCAGGCTCGTACCACGGAATGAGGGTTCCGCGGAACTGCTCTCGATGCGCAAGGCCGACTTCGAGCAACTCGTACTGGAGCCGCTGCACTTCGCCTTCAGGAGCGACGACGCCAGCTTCCGCTCCTCTCTCGAAGCAAACGGGGATTACTACCGTGACTGCTACAAGGAATCCCTTGCCGGAAAGACCGGGCCACTGATCCTCGCCCTGATAACATCCTTCATACTCATGTCCAACTCTACCGTCGCCTGGGGGATGCTCAGCGCCGAACGCAATTCGGACGCCGGTCAGGAGGTGACGGCAGAAACTGCAGAAAGCGCCCGGACGAACGACGCTGTGCAGGAAACCGGACAAGAGGCCACTCAATCCGCTGAACCGGCTGCCAGGCAGACCGCCAAGACGGCAGCGACAAAGACCGTGGAACCTGCAGCGGATACGGAATTCGGAATAACGATTTCGGCCGCGGACGGGATAACCGCCGCCTCTGACGGAACGCCGCAAATCAGTAGCGACGGGGTGTTCCGCTTCAGCCTGAGCAACTCCAGCGGCGCGGACATGACGCCGTTCATAGTCATCGAAGAGCCGTCGGCAAACATAGTATCGAGAGCAGAAGCCATTGACGACCAAGGCAATGCATATTCAGCTGCGAAAGGGAAAATGACAGTGACCATAGGCGATGCCACGATGAATGCCTCGAACAGAGACCCGGTGTTCAACTTTTCTGACGGCCAGAAGGTCCGCGGCACGGTGACCATAAGAGACCTTGACCGCAGCGCCCGCAGAGTCGACATCAGAATCCCTCTCAGGGAATTCGACCCTGACGCATACCCATACAGAAGAGGATACATCATTTTCAAGAACATACCCGTACAACAGTGAAAACATGCCAGAAATGCAACAAGCCCAACAGGGATGAAGCAAGATACTGCAAATGGTGCGGCACCTTGCTGGAAAGCCATGTGAGTTCCGCAAGCCGGGAACAAGGCGCCTGTCCCCGGGCCGCTGACCTGATTGCCAAGAACAACATTCTGCCCCTGTTCGAGAACTACATAGCCAGGTGCAGGGGCCTCGAGGCCTTCAGGAGAGTGACTGGGACAGACTCCCGGCCAGGACTTGACTGCATAATCACGGGGGACGCCGGGACAGGGAAGAACTTCCTCGCCGACATTCTGTCATCGGTACTCCGGGATTTCAAGGCAGTCAAGGGGACGGCGCCCGAAAGGATAGACGCATCCGACTGGGATGAATTCAGGGAGAATCTCGACGACAACCTTGCCCGCATCGCCGACGGAATCCTGATAATAACCAACTGCCAGGACCTGACAGGTTCGTCAGGATGGGCCAGTCCGCTGGACAAACTTTTCTCGAGGATGCACACCGGCAAGGACATGCCGGTAGTGATACTGTGCGGCCTGGAAAAAGGTTTCGGGGAGTTCATCAGGACCAACAGACACATTTCGTCTCTTTTCGAGTATCATTTTAACCTGCTGCCTTTCAATGACAGACAGCTGTCCGACCTGTGTATGAAGACAATCGAAAACAAATTCCGGCTCACCCTGTCAGAGGAGGCCGCAAAGAAACTGGGCCTCGTGTTCAAGAAGATCTTCCACGATGGCAATTCAGGTGAAAACGGAATGCTTGCCTACAGAAAGGCTGAAGATGCCGCCATGAACATGTTCGCGAGAGGAGGCAAGGTCATCGAGGAGTGCGACATCAGCGGAGAACCGTTCAAGGAAATGACGGAACAGGAAATAATGAAGGAGCTCGACTCGTTTGTCGGGATCGACGAATTCAAGGCCGAGGTCCGCACGATTCTCGACAGTGTCAGGCGGCAGAGAAAGGAAAATCCCGACGCCATGCCCCGGATCAAGTCTCACTATGTGTTTTCCGGAGGTCCGGGCACGGGAAAGACTACGGTCGCCAGGCTGTTTGCAAAGATTCTGGGAAGCCTGCAGGTGCTTCCGAACGGTCATCTGGTAGAGGTCCACCGCAATGACCTTGTGTCACCCTACGTAGGAGACACGGCAAAACAGACCGTTCAGATGGTCGACAAGGCAATGGGAGGAGTGCTCTTCATCGACGAGGCATACTCGCTCAAGAACGGAGACTCGGACAGTTTCGGCCAGGAAGCCATCGACACTCTGATCCCGCTTCTGGAAAACCGGCGCGGAAAGTTCGTGTGCATAGTCGCTGGATACGAAGACAAGATGACGGGATTCCTGCGCTCAAACCCTGGCCTGAGATCTCGCTTCGATGTCACGATACATTTCAGGGACTATAACGCCGATCAGCTCAAGGAAATATTCATGAGGTCCCTTTCCGCAAAAGGGCTCTCCCTCGATCCGGAGGCCGCCGCCAAGGCAGACCAGGTATTCGAAAAGATGTACCTCACACGCACTGACGACTTCGGCAACGCCAGGGAGGTCCGCAGTTTCCTCGAGAGATGCCTGACAAGACACGACAGCCGCATCGGCTCCCTCTCCGGCGAAGAGGCAGAAAAGCAGAAGGACATCCTGACATGGCAGGACATTGCGGGAGAGGATGCGCACAGGGAGATTGACGTCGACGAGATACTGTCCGCTCTGGACAGCCTGGTCGGGATGGAGGGCTTCAAGAACGAAATCCGCAAACTCACCGAGGAAATGCGATACCAGCGCACCCTGATGGAGTTCGGCGGACAGGCGGCAATACGTCCGGTGAACATCATACTCACCGGCAATCCTGGAACCGGAAAGACCACGGCCGCAAGGCTGTTGGGCAAGGTGCTCAAGGCCGCCGGAATCTGCCGGGAGGACAAGGTCATAGAGAAAAAGCGCAAGGACATAGTCGGACGCTACATAAACGAGGCAGACAAGGAAATGGACAAGGCCGTCAACGAGGCAATGGGAGGGGTGCTCTTCCTTGACGAGGCATACGCTCTCGCACCTTTCGACGAGACAGGGCACTGCAGCGACACCGAGGGGATCAAGGCCCTTGAGGTGCTGATGACCAGGATGGAAGACGACAGGGGCAAGTTCGTCGTGATATGTGCCGGCTACAAGGACAGGATGGACAACCTGATGAAAGCCAACCAGGGATTCAGCAGCAGATTCACGCACAGGATCAACATAGAGGACTACTCCCCCGAGGAACTTACCGAGATTTTCAGGCGCATGGCCGAATCCAGGGAATACATCATCTCCGAAGGGACGCTTGACACCGTCCTGAAGTACTTCAGGAAAACCGTCTCGGAAAAGTCCGGCAAGGACTTCGGCAATGCCCGGGAAGCCAGAAACCTGCTGGATATAGTAAGCGGCGCAATCGCGACGAGAGTGAATTCCATCCCGAAGGAAAATGTGAGCCGGGAGACACTCCTCACGATCATTCCGGGCGACATCCCGTACGAAGAGCCGAAGGCTGTCACTGAAGAAGAATGCATGGCAGAACTAGACTCGCTCGTCGGCCTTGACGACGTCAAGAAAGAAATCAGGATGATGGTTGACGAACTCAGGCAGATGAAGCTCGAAGCGGAGATAAACGGTACCGCGCAGGAAAGTCTGCCTGCTGACCACTACCTGTTCCTCGGCAATCCGGGAACCGGGAAGACCACCGTTGCAAGGCTCATGGGACGCATGCTCCATCTGCTCGGCGTCCTCCCCCGCGAAGACGTGATCGAAGTGTCGAGAGGCGACCTGGTCGCTCTCTACAGCGGCCAGACGGCCCCGAAGACCAGAGAAGCGGTCAACAGGGCTGCAGGCGGAGTGCTTTTCATCGACGAGGCATATTCGCTTGTTCACGGGCCGCACGACGAATTCGGGCACGAATGCATTGCGGAACTTCTCAAGCTGCTCGAAGACCGCAGAGGAAAGTTCGTATGCATAGCTGCCGGATACACTCGCGAGATGCAGGAATTCCTTGACTCAAACTCCGGACTGCGGTCACGGTTCAACAAGAGCATCGAATTCAGTGACTACGACGACACCCAGCTCATGGAGATATTCCGGCTGACCTGCCGCAAAAACGGCTACAGCATCAGCCCGGAAGCAGAAGAAATACTCAGGGAACGCTTTGCCGAAATGTACGCTACCCGCGACAGCGATTTCGGGAATGCCCGCGAGGTGCGCAATCTGTTCCGCGAGGTCAGGGCGGCCGTGTCAAAGAGAGTGAACTCCCAGATGCAGGCGCTGATTTCCGACGGAGCGGCCAGGACGGACGCCTACCGTCAGGTCCAGCCAAAACTGATAATGAAGGAGGATGTAATATGAATTGTCCCAACTGCCATAGCATAATCGATGACGACAGCCGCTGGTGTGACCAGTGCGGCAAGCCCATAATGTTCTGCCCGGAATGCAAGGTTCCGCGCAAGGGCACTTCATGTCCCAGGTGCGGAGAGCTGCTGATCGATGCCGAAAGTTTCTTTGCCGGCGTTTCCATGGAAAAGACTGACTCTTCCGGCAGCCGGGCACGCATCGTCCTCGAAGGCGATTCCATGTCCCTGACCATTTGCGAAGGCACTTTCGGCCGCAAGGGAGGGATATTCCCGGAACTGTCCTCCTGCCCGTATGTGTCCGGCACGCACGGCGCCCTGAAATACTCCGACGCAGACTCTTCATGGATGATCTGTGACAACGGCTCCACCAACGGCACGTTCCTGAACGGCATGAAGCTGCAGAAATCAGAATGGCACGCTCTCAGGCCCGGAGACAGACTGCGTATCGCCACCATCGACTTCACCGTCAAACGCACTGGAAAATGAAACTCGACATCTACTGTTTTTCCGATACCGGCCTCGTGCGCGGCTCGAACCAGGACATGCTCTCCATAGGGCCTCTGCTTGTCAGGGACGCACAGGAATGCCACTCAATCGAGCTCAGCCCGACGGACCGCTACATGCTCGCCGTCGCTGACGGCATGGGAGGGCACGGATGCGGGGAGACGGCAAGCAGCCACACACTCGAAAGGTTCAGGGCAGCCCTGTACGACAAGTCATCAGACTGGAGCCGCCCCGACAGCATGATAGTCTCCACTCTGCGTGACATCAGTGCAGAACTGAACGGAATGTCCCGTCAAGGCGGCCTCGACAGGCCAATGGGGTGCACGTTCTCCGGACTCGTATGGGCCGAAGGGAAAACCGTTCTCGTCAATGTCGGAGACAGCCGCACATACAGGATGAGAGGATCAATACTGAAGCTCATGACCAGGGACCAGAACCTTCTGGAGCGCGACATGACACCTCTCCCCGAGGGAAAAGTCCTGTACAGCTGCGTCGGAGGCGGTACCATGCCCGATGTCGTAACCACGGACGTGAGCGGGAAGCTCCTGCCGGGAGACCGTTTCCTGATCTGCTCCGACGGGCTGACTGACATGCTGCAGGAAGCACGCATCGAAGAACTGCTGTCCGTGCGGCGTGCCGCCGAGGCAGGATCCGGACTCGCAGCCGAAGCGCTCAGGGCCGGAGGCCGCGACAACATCAGCATAATAGTGGCCGATGTCGTCACGCAGACGCCACTTTACACCGACGGCTCCGGGAAAGACGGAGACAATACATTCACAACAGGCGATAACACGAAAAGCGACATATCATGAAATTCCTGCGAGAATACACGAATGACGAAGCCTTGGCATACGCAAGCCTTGTCGAGCAGAGCATCAGGACACTGCCCTCCCCGCTTGCCAAACCCGTCGCTTCCCTTGCGAGGGAGGTCGAGAAGGGAAATTTTTCCGCTGCGATGAACTACTCGCTCGATTTCCTTGAAATCAGCATACAGTTCGTGACCTGCTGCCTGTTCACCATGCTCCAGAAAGCCGAGGAGGGCCTCCCGCCGGACGAAAGGAAGCTCAAGGCCGTAGTAGACAAGATAGACACCAAAAGATCCCTGTCCATGGGAGACTGGGTCAATGACATGTTCAATCCTGTCGTAAAGGCAGCCGTCAAGAGCATTCCTCAGGAACCGCTTGTACGCTCCGTGTGGACAGAACTGTTCTCCCGCGGCGCCAACAGGCTGCTCGGCACACGGACGGAACCGAGCGTGGTACGCATCAGAAACGAGTACAAAGGTCACAGCACGACCCTCTCGAAC
>CALUTT010000027.1 GCA_944323775.1 uncultured Bacteroidales bacterium | reverse complement strand
TTACGGTTAGTTAGTAGTGTATTACCTTATAGAAGGTCAATTATTGTTGGTTAGAAGTCTCTAAACAGATGTTCAGAGTAGAGTTGTTTTCATTTCCGAAAGCAAAGGTAAACAAAAATTTCGATTTACAATGCTTTTTTCAAAAAAAATTGAAAAAAAATTATCTAATTCTTAAAAAATTTTAATAAGTAGCTCCGGTCTGAGTCTTTTTGTTCGTTCGAGAGCCTGTTCGTCCTGCCATGCGCGTATGAGCTTGGGATTCCCGCTGAGCAGTACGTCAGGTACTTTCCAGCCGTTGTAGTCGGCGGGCCTGGTGTAGACGGGAGGGGAGAGCAGTCCGTCCTGGAAACTGTCTGAAAGTGCCGATGTCTCGTCGCTCAGGGCGCCGGGAATCAGTCTTACTATCGAGTCCGCAAGCAGGGCGGCCGGGATTTCTCCTCCGCTGACTACATAGTCGCCGACGGAGATCTCGCGCGTGACGAGGTGTTCCCTGATTCTCTGGTCTATACCCTTGTAGTGTCCGCAGAGCAGGATGATGTTCTCCTTGAGCGAGAGTTCGTTGGATATCGCCTGGGTCAGCCTTTCCCCGTCCGGGGACATGTATATGATCTCGTCGTAGTCCCTTTCGGCCTTCAGCTCCCGTATCATCATGTCCACGGGCTCTACCATCATGACCATGCCGGCGTCTCCGCCGTAACTGTAGTCGTCGACGTTCTTCCTCGGCCCGATCCCGTATTTGCGCAGGTCGTGCACGTTGATTTCCACGAGGCCTTTCCTGCGTGCCCTGCCGACTATCGAATGGGCCAGGGGGCTGTCAAGCAGCTCGGGCACGACCGTGAGTATGTCTATTCTCATCTGTGTGTTTCTTTGTTTGTGCTGCAAATTTAGGGACTCTTTTCGATAAAATGCCGCGGAGTTCCTAAAAATGCTTATATTTGTAGACTTGCAAGTAATTTAAAATGGAAGACAACAACCATAAAACTGACATCATGAGCGATAACATCATTCCCGAGAAGATCCAGGAGGTCCCGGAGAAGATTCAGCAGACCGTATCCGAGGTGGCTGACAAGGTAACAGACACTGCGGAGGATCTTGCAGACAAGACTCTCGCCGAACTTTCCGACCTGTTCGTCAGCATCAAGTCCGGGGCTGACAGCATGCTGCGCTCCAAGGAGGCCGAGGCCGTGAAGTCCGCATTCTACAAACTCCTCTCCAGACTTAAGGGGGAAGCGGGTGTTGACGCCCAGAGTGAAGGTTCCAAGGACAACCCTTTCGAGGCGGTGGAACAGAACTTCAAGGCTATGTATGCCGACTACAAGAAGGAAAGGGCCGAATTCAACAGGCAGCAGGAAGCGCAGCGTGAGGAGAATCTTGCGAAGAAGCAGGAGATCATCTCCGAACTCAAGGCTCTCGTGGAGGGACAGGAGGACGTAAGTTCCCAGTTCCCGGTTTTCCGCGAACTCCAGAACCGCTGGCGCGAGGCCGGGCCTGTTCCCGTGAAGTCATACAGGGACATCAACGACACCTATCAGTTCTATGTCGAGAAGTTCTACGACATGGTCCAGATCAACAGGGATCTGCGCGACCTTGATTTCCGCAGGAACCTCGAGGCCAAGGAGGCCCTGTGCGCGGCTGCCGAGAAGCTGGCCGAGAACGAGAATGTCGTGAGTGCCTTCCATGAGCTTCAGAAGCTGCACGAGCAGTGGAAGGAGCTCGGACCTGTCGCCAAGGAGAAGAGGGAGGACATATGGAACCGTTTCAAGGCTGCCACCTCCGTAATCAACAAGAAGTATCAGGCATATTTCGAGACTCTCAAGAAGCAGCACGAGGAGAACCTCGAGAAAAAGCGTGTCCTGTGCGAGAAGCTTGAGGACATCGCCGGCCGCGAGATTTCCGGTTCGGCGGAATGGAACGCTCTCTCCAAGGAGATAGAGTCCCTGCAGGCCGAGTGGCGCAAGATAGGTTTTGCCACCAAGAAGGAAAACCAGAAGATATACGACCGCTTCCGCGCCGCGTGCGACAAGTTCTTCGCCCGCAAGCGCGAGTTCTATGCGGCTGTAAAGGAGAACATGAACGACAACCTGGCAAAGAAGCAGGCGATAATAGACCAGGCCGAGGCTCTCAAGACGAGCACCGAGTGGAAGAAGACTACCGACCAGCTTATTTCTCTGCAGAAGCAGTGGAAGGAGATAGGTGCCGTTCCGCGCAAGAAGTCAGAGCAGCTCTGGAAGCGCTTCCGCGCCGCATGTGACGAGTTCTTTGCCAACAGGGACGCCAATGCGTCTCCGGAAGGGGACTTCTACGGCAACCTCAAGGCCAAGCGCAAGCTTATCGAGGAGGTCAACGCCTACGAGCCTTCCCAGGACGAGACTGCGAATGCCGAGCAGATGCGTGCCTTCAACGAGCGCTGGAATGCCATAGGCCATGTGCCATTCAAGGAGAAGGATGCTGTCCTTGCCGATTTCAGGCAGGCCATGCAGTCAAAGTTCCCTCTGTTTGCACGTCAGCGCCAGGGACGCCCGTCCCGCGGCTCCGAGCGTTCGCACAAGGACACCCTGATCGCAAAGTACAATTCTCTGCAGCAGGACATCGCAACTTACGAGAACAACATAGGATTCTTCGCTGAATCGAAGAACAGCTCTCCTCTTATCGAGCTGATGCGCCAGCGTATTGAGGAATCCAAGCAGCAGCTCAAGGAACTTGAGGCCCAGATTCGCAAAGAAGAGGAAGGAGAGGAGAAACAGTGATGGACAAGAATTCAGTCATCGGATTTGTACTGATTGCTGCAATACTTATAGGTTTCAGCGTATACGAGTCGGGCAGGGCCCGCAAACAGTCAGAATATCTTGCGCAGCAGGATTCGATCGCGAGGGCTTCCATGCCTTTCGAATCCTCTTCCGCTGACGAGGTCGATTCGCTTTTCGGCGGTTCGGCTTCCGACGGTGCCTCAAGGGCGGTCTACAAGGACTCCCTTCTGAACCTTGCGGCGGCCAGTGAAGGGGAGATAGTCGCAATCGAGAATTCCCGCCTGCGTGTCGAGTTCAACACCAGGGGTGCGCAGCCGTATTCCGTACGTGTCAAGGACTACTACAACTATGACAGCACGGACCTTTACCTGTTTCGTCCCGGACAGGCGGACTACTCCCTGAGCGTATATGCCGGCGAATACCTGCACACGAGGGACTTCACCTTCCAGCTTGCTGAACTTACCGATTCGTCGGTGGTCATGAGGCTGCCTTTCTCGGGCGGCGGGTACATCGAGCAGCGCTATTCGCTCGGCGAGGACAGCTACATGCTGGACAACTCCCTGTCGTTCGTAGGCATGGACAATGTCATTCCCGGGAATGTCAACATGTATGACCTTGACTTCAACGTGACGATACCGCGCATGGAGAAGGGCTACAAGAACGAACTCCAGTATTCCAAGCTTGACTATTACTACGACGGCGACAAGAAGCCCGAGGAGATCGGCCGCGGAAGGAGCGCCTCGAAGAGGATCGAGTCGAGTCTCGACTGGTTCGCTTTCCAGCAGCAGTTCTTCTCAGTGATAGTCCATGCAAAGGATCAGTTCGCGTCGGGTGACCTGAGCGTAAGCTTCTTCCCCGAGGATGACCCGGCGAGGAACCTGATGGCCTGCAGCGCAAAAATGAGGCTTGACCTCCCTGACGGTCCCTCGCGTACGGTCGAGACCGAATTCTATCTCGGTCCCAACCATTTCCAGACTCTGCGCAGCTATGACAACAAATACGAGAAGATCATACCTCTGGGAGGCTGGCTCGTCGGCTGGTTCACCAGATATGCGATCATCCCGATGTTCAACTTCTTCAGCCGTTTCATCAGCAGCTTCGGCCTCATCATACTTCTGATGACCCTTGTAATCAAGATCGTCGTTTCGCCTCTGACCTACAAGTCTTATGCTTCGTCGGCGAAGATGAGCGCCCTGCGTCCCGAGATCGAGAAGATCAACGCCCGCTACCCTCATGCCGACAACCAGCAGGAACAGCTCAAGAAGCAGCAGGCGATTATGAATCTTTACAAGCGGGCCGGCGCCAGCCCTATGGGAGGGTGTCTGCCGATGTTGCTGACTCTGCCTATCCTCTGGGCGATGTTCCGTTTCTTCCCGGCTTCCATCGAACTGAGGCAGCAGCCTTTCCTGTGGTGCGACGACCTCTCGAGCTACGATTCCATCGTGGATTTCGGGTTCAGGATTCCTCTGCTCGGCGACCACCTCTCGCTGTTTGCCCTGCTGATGGCCGTGACGATGTGGGTCTATGCCAAGTTCACTATGGCGTCGCAGCCTTCCGGGAATGATCCGAATGCCGTCTCGATGCGCTTCATGAGCCTGTGGATGATGCCTATCATGATGTTCTTCATCTGCAACAACATCTCCGCGGCGCTCAGCTATTACTATCTGCTTTCACAGCTGATCTCCATCGCGCAGACTCTGATCATCCGCAAGTCTATCGACAAGGATGCGATTCTGAGGAAGGTGCGCGAGTCCGAGGGCAAGCCTATGCCGAAGAGCAAGTGGCAGATCAAGATGGAGCAGATGCAGAAGATGCAGGAACAGCAGATGCGTGAACAGCAGCGTAAACAGAGAAAGTAGAGCATGGACGAGACAATCTCTTCAAACATAGAGAATATCCTTAAGGAACTGCCGCCGCAAGTCAAGCTGGTGGCAGTTTCAAAATTCCACCCGGTGGAGTCCATAGTGGAGGCTCTCCATGCCGGACAGCACCGTTTCGCCGAAAGTCGGCCGCAGGAATTCGCCGCAAAGTACGAAGAGCTCCACTCTCGTCTCGGCGTGCCGCGGGAGGATATAGAGTGGCATTTCATAGGGCATCTGCAGACCAACAAGCTCAAGCTTGTCCTGCCGCATGCCGATCTGGTCCAGTCTGTCGACACCATCCATCTGCTTCGTGCTGTTGACAGCTGGGGCAGGGAAGCGTCCCGCACCGTGAACGTGCTTCTCGAACTGCATCTCGGTGCCGAACAGACCAAGCAGGGTTTTGTGGAGGAGGAGATTCTTGACATCCTTTTCCATGCCGCTGACTACTGCAACGTGCGTTTCTGCGGATTGATGGGTATGGCTACCAACACTGACAATGAAGACGATATCCGTGCCGATTTTGCCAGGATTTCACATTTTATGAACTATCTCAGGGATTTGTTCCCTGAACTGGATTCATTCAGGGAGCTTTCAATAGGGATGTCTGACGACTGGCGTATTGCTGTCGGTTATGGAGCCACGATGGTACGTATAGGTACCGCCATTTTCGGGCCCAGGCAGTATTAACTTGCAGATGCCGTGGCGTGCGGATGGGTGTCAGGAAAAAAATGATCTTAACCTTATGAGAAAACAAGCGTATATGAACTGGAAATTGTTTGCTTTGGCGATGGTGCTCATGACCTCGTCAATTACTGCGTCTGCCCAGGACAGCAGGTCCGTAATCAGGGATCAGATCAGCGAGTGGGGAAGCTGCCGTAATGTTACACTTACCATGACAGGCGGAGATCTGGCGTTGAACGGACGGAACAGTTGTGTCTGTCCTGATGTCCCTGTCGGACTGGCTCTTGAACTTGCCACCCTGCAGGAAGATGATGAGTATATCGATGACGTGCAGTTGACCGAAGACGGATGCTGGCTTATCTTGTACGGCGACAACGGTTTCGTATGGGATGAACTTGATCCTGACCTGGAGCAGAAACTGCGTGAATACAATGATGAAGCTGAAGTTGTAACTTCCGTAGCATTCAACGATCAAGGTGAATGGATAGTCATTTCCTCAGACCATGTCTCTGCATCTTCAGACGAACTTACTGAATGGATACAGGAGGGAATCGAGAAGTTCGGCCAGCTATGGACAGCCCACATGACCGATGACGCCGTGATGCTCTGTTTCGAGAACGGATATAGGTATAGAGGCGATGTTCCGGAAAATCTGCTGGACACGCTCCGCGAAACCGAAATCGATGTCTATCGCGTGAAATTTACCAGCGACGGCTGCTACTTCATCGCAGATGTCGACGGAACCTACGATTATTACATGTAGCTTCCGAGACTTCCGGAACCTATGCGGTGCCACCGGAAAGCCCGTTCGTGCGGAACTCTATACGTCTTCTGCCCATCTGGTTTGCCCTTCAGTGTGGCGTTTTGAACCATATCCTGCTGTTCTTCAAGACTATCCGCATGGCATCAGGCAATCTTCAGCAAGCTCCTTTACCCTCTCCTTTGCCGGTATTGCCGTTTCCATCGAGGGGCAGGCTTGTGCGGGGCATGCTTGCGAGGAGCATGCGTGTCATCGCTCCTGCCACTTTTTCTGACGCTCCTCTGCCTCCGAGTGAATGACGTATCTGTTCATAGTCGGAAAGCATCCTTGTCCTGTAGTCCTTGTCTTCCACGAGTGCCCGCACTTCGCTGTACAGGGTGTCTGGATTGAAATCGTCCTGGATCAGCTCCTTGAATGCCGGCCTGTCGATGCACAGGTTGCCCAGGGAGATGTACTTTATGTGATCCATTACTCTCAGTACTTTTCCTGCGATCCAGTAGGTAAGTGCGGAGGTGTTCCATCCGACTACCTGTGGCGTCCCGATGAGTGCTGCCTCGAGGGATGCGGTTCCCGAATTGATTACTGCGGCACGCGCGAACTTGAGGATGTCGTATGTCCTGCCGAAGATCAGCTCGACGTTTTCCCTCCCGGCGATGTATGGCTCGTAGTCTGACCTTTCCCTGGCGGGGGCTCCGGCGACGACGAACTTGTATCCCGAGTATTGCGGGAGGGCGGAGAGTCTGTCGGCGAGAGCCATGCAAACCGGCATCATGCGCGAGATTTCGGCTTTGCGCGAGCCGGCGAGCAGGGCTATGTAGTCTCCCTCGACGGGACGTGTGTACGCATGTGAGTCAACTGCGTCCACGAGCGGATTTCCGTTGTACTCGAAACGTATGCCTTTGCTCCTGAAGTAGTCCAGCTCGAACGGGAAGACCGGGAAGAGCATGTCAACCCATGCCTTGAGCTTTCTGTTGCGTCCCTCCCTGGAGGCCCAGGTTTTCGGAGCTATGTAGTAGAAGACCCTGATCCCTCTTGCATGGCAGAACCTGGCTATTCTCATGTTGAATCCCGGATAGTCGATAAGGATGACGACGTCTGGTTTCCACTGCAGGATGTCGCGTTTGCAGAAGCGGATGTTTGAAAGCAGCTTGAATCCTTTAGCAAGCACCTCGGCGGCTCCCATGACGGCTCCGTCCCTGTAGTGCCGGACAAGATTGTGCTCTCCGCCGGATGCCGCGGCGGCGCAGTCCATCATGTCTCCACCCCAGTACCTCAGGGATGCCTGCGGGTCGCATTTCACGAGTCCCTTGATCAGGTTGCTCCCGTGAAGGTCTCCGGATGCTTCTCCTGCAATCAGATAATAGCGCATAGCCTGTCGTATTCTGCCGTGTCTGTATTGTCAATGTTGTGCGGGGTCACGGTGACGTATCCCTGCTCGACAAGCAGGTGGTCGGCGTCATCGCAGTTGCCGCTGTCGCTGGTGAAGTCTCCGGCCATGACATATATCTTTTCGTCCGGCAGGCTGGAGGCGATGTACTTCTCGGCCTGTTCGTCTGGTGTCTTTCCCAGGGAGGCCAGGAATTCCCTGTACGGCCTGTATTCCCTTTCCCAGTGGGCCTTACCCATGCGGCTGACTCTGACTCCCTTGATTCTGTCCAGGGGGAGGCAGGGGAAATTGATGTTGTAGTAGGTCCCGCGGCGTTTGCATGCATCGCCGCCGAGTATCTTGTCAAGTATTCCGGGCAGCATGCTGCGAATGGCGGAGAAGTCTGCGTCCGGGTCGAAGGTGTCGAGGCTGACGCCGATTGCGGGGATGCCGTTGACCGCCCCTTCCATCGCTGCGCCCAGAGTGCCCGAGTACAGTGCGGCTGTCGCGGCGTTGCTGCCGTGGTTGATTCCGCTTACGACCAGGTCCGGCGTTTCCGGGTGGAGGATGTTGTCAAGTCCGAACTTGATGCAGCTGGCCGGCGTTCCGTCAAGGTACCACCAGCGTATCCCTTCGTCGGTGCCGAGTTCCCTGACCGCTATGGGCCTGAGTCCCATGGTCACCGCCATTGACATTCCGCTCTGCGGTTTCTTGGGGGCGACCACCGTGACTTCGCCGTATTGCGCGAGTATTCGGGCCAGTGTATTAAGGCCTTTGGACTTGTATCCGTCGTCGTTTGTGACAAGTATCTTCATTGCGATATTTTTATGCAAAGATAATTGATTTTGAAGAGATTTTTTGATAAATTTGCAGCGCGATTTCAGAATGGAAATCATAGCGTGATTTTTAAACACATTTTTAATTTAATAGTTACAGACAATGGTAAAACTTGGTATTAACGGATTTGGCCGTATCGGCCGTATGGTTTTCCGTGCTGCAGTCGAGAATTTCTCGAATGACATCGAGGTTGTAGGTATCAACGACCTTCTCGATCCTGCATATCTCGCCTATATGCTCAAGTACGATTCAGTACACGGTACTTTCAAGGGAGAGGTTTCTGTTGAGGGCAACACTCTCGTCGTAAACGGCAAGAAGATCCGCATCACAGCCGAGATGGATCCTGCCAACCTCAAGTGGAACGAGGTAGGCGCCGAGGTTGTAGTTGAGTCTACCGGTTTCTTCCTTACCGACGAGACCGCTCGCAAGCACATCCAGGCAGGTGCCAAGAAGGTGATCATGTCAGCTCCTTCAAAGGACTCCACCCCTATGTTTGTATATGGTGTAAACCATACCACATATGCAGGCCAGGACATCATCTCCAACGCTTCCTGCACCACCAACTGCCTCGCACCTATTTCCAAGGTCCTCAATGACACCTTCGGAATCAAGAGGGGTCTCATGACAACCGTTCACGCTGCAACCGCTACCCAGAAGACCGTTGACGGCCCTTCAAAGAAGGACTGGAGAGGTGGCCGCGGAATCCTCGAGAACATCATCCCTTCATCTACCGGTGCTGCAAAGGCTGTAGGAAAGGTTCTCCCTGTCCTCAACGGCAGACTGACCGGCATGTCACTCCGTGTGCCTACTTCTGACGTCAGCTTCGTTGACCTCACCGCAGAGCTTGAGAAGCCTTGCACCTACGAGGAGATCTGCGCTGCGATGAAGAAGGCTTCAGAGGGCGAACTCAAGGGTGTTCTCGGATACACCGAGGATGCAGTCGTTTCAACCGACTTCCGCAACGACCCTCATACCTCTATCTTCGACGTCAAGGCCGGAATCCAGCTCGATCCTACCTTCGTCAAGGTTTGCGCTTGGTATGACAACGAGTGGGGCTACTCTAACAAGGTTCTTGAAATGGCCAAGGTTATCGCAAAATAATCTGCGTCCATAAGTTTTTTTGGGATGACGGCCGAAATAGCTTTCCGGCCGTCATCTTCTTTTTATTTGCTTTGCGTACGGATTTTTCGTAACTTCGGCTTCCGCAAAAATTAAATCAGATGTATATGAAGAAGTTTGTCATTTCTGCGTTTCTGGCATGCGCGTGCATGTCTGCAGTCGCACAGAGGTCTAACCCCCTGGCCGACGCGGAGTTCACCTTCACGACCGTGAAGGCCAACCCTGTCACCTCCGTCAAGGACCAGGCAAACAGCGGCACCTGCTGGGCTTATTCCACCATCAGCTTCCTTGAGTCTGAGGCCATCAGGCTCGCCGGCATCAAGGATACTGCGGACTATCCCGACTTCTCTGAATTCTTTGTAGTGTCGCATTCATATATGGACAGGGCGGAAAAATACGTCCGTCTTGACGGCAACCTGACTTTCAGCGCGGGATCCGAGGCGGACGATGTCCTGCATATCGTAAGGGACTATGGCATTGTGCCCCAGAGCGAGATGACAGGAATGAACTACGGCACCACTCTCCCTGCCCAGTCTGAGCTTGATGCGGTATTGCGCGGATACATCTCTGCCGTCGCGAAGAACCCCAACAGGACACTCACCACTGCGTGGAAGCCCGGCTTCCAGGCCATACTTGACGCTTATCTCGGAAAATATCCCGAGACTTTCACCGTCAACGGCACTGAATACGATCCTTTCAGCTACCGTGACGCCATGAAGATCAATCCTGACGACTATATCACCCTCGGGTCTTTCTCATACCAGCCGTACTATGAATGGTGCCCTCTTGAGGTTTCAGACAACTGGAGGTGGGATGTCCTTTACAATATCCCGCTTGACGAGTTCATGGAGGTGCTCGACGCGGCAATCATGAACGGATACACGGTGGCCTGGGGCACTGACGTCAGCCATGCGGGATTCACGCGCGACGGGCTGGGCATCTTCATCGATGTCGAGGCCAGTTCCGCTCCCGGCTCCGACCAGGAACGCTGGGTCGGCAAGGAAGAGGACGGCGCTGATGACAAGGCTCCCGTGGTCATTGTCGAGGAAGAGGTCAGCGAGCAGAGCCGCCAGGAGGATTTCGACAACAAGACCATTACCGACGACCATGGCATGCACATTTTCGGAATAGCGCGTGACCAGGACGGCAAGAAGTACTACATGGTCAAGAACTCCTGGGGCAATTCCGGGAAGTATCATGGCATCTGGTATGTGACCGAGTCGTTCGTCAAGGCCCAGAGCATGGACATTATGCTGCACAAGTCAGCTCTGCCCAAGGACCTCAAGAAGCGTCTCGGAATAAGGTAATGACGCTTCGGAGTTCAATACCCAACACGATAACCTCGATGAACCTGCTCTGCGGGGCCGTCGGGGTCGTGTTTGCGTTCAGGAGGGAGTTCGACGCTGCCTTCGCGTTCATGATAGCCGGTGCGGTATGCGATTTCCTTGACGGTTTCGCCGCAAGGCTGCTGGGTGCTTATTCCGATTTGGGCAAGGAACTCGATTCGCTTTCCGACCTGGTGACTTTCGGCCTTCTGCCGTCGGTCATGCTTTTCAACCTGTCGGAGACGCTTTCGCCCGGGGCCTGGTATTGCTGGGCGCCGCTGCTCATGGTCATCTTCAGCGCCCTGAGGCTGGCGAAGTTCAATATCGATGATTCCCAGGGGACATATTTCGCCGGGCTTCCCACTCCGGCCAATGCACTTTTCTGCGCGTCGCTGTGCTGCCTGATAGGCTCCGGAGATTCAGCCTTCCTTGCGCGGTGGGCTTCCGGACCGGTTTTCCTGCCGGTGCTTTCCGTGGTCATGAGCGCCCTGCTCGTCTGCCGTCTGAGGATGCTGTCACTGAAGTTCCACAAGGGTGACGGCCGTTCCCTGAAGATCAAGCGCTCTGTGCTTGTGCTTGCGGTGGTGCTTTGTGCCGCCGTGTGCGCGCTTGCCGGCCTGCACTGGTCTTTTGCAGTCTTTTCCGCCATGTTGCTCTACATTGTGGGGAACCTGGCCTGTTCAGTAGCTCATATATGAAAACTTTTATGAAGTCGGCGCTCGTGCTTGCCGCCACTGCCTGTGTCATGTATGCCTGTTCGCGTCCCGGACTTCCGTCGCGGACGACTGTGCCGTATGTGGAATCCGTGATAGCCGGCAATGATCAGCATGCTCTCGGTATTCTCGAGTCCGTGTCTCATCCGAGGCCGTCCGGCTCGATCGTGCTGCTGGGCCGCTCCGAGCAGTGCGCTACTTTCGCAGACCGTTTTGCAGCGTGTGACGAACGCGACAATGTCGACGCCAGGCTCGCGCCTGACGGGCTGCCTGACTTTGCCGGCGAGACCCTGGTGTGCATTGCTGATGACAGCCCCAGCGGGGATTTGCGTGACAGTGCCGCCGCAGTGGCGTTCAGGGAGAAGACAGTCCGCAAGGTGATCGCCGCCCTGGACACTGTGGTCCATGTCAGTCCATACGACATTCAGGGCATGTCCTCCAAGGCCCCTGCCAAGCTGGTCATACTCGGCGATCCTCTGATGTCGGAGTTCGGAGCCTTTGACGTTGACACCCTGTTCAGAAGTACGGGATGCGACGTCCCCGTCATCGCCCCCATGGACTGCATGCTGGATAAGCTTTTCTCCAGGAACAGCGGCCGGGCGCTCAATGTCGGGATTCTGGCCGACCTTTCGTATGCCGACAGCCTGATGTACGCCGGCGCGTTTGATAAGGCTGCCGCTGCCCACTCTTCTTCCGATTCACGCTGCTTTGTGTTCCCGTCTCAGGCAGGCTCTGACAGCCTGCTGCTTCACAGTCTGGTCGCAAGCTATGCGTCGAGGTTCTCGCGTCCTCTGGACGCAGTGATCGTCAATGACCTTCAGGTCAACGTGGACTCCCTCAAGAGCGAGCTTGCCGACATGATATCAGTGATGAGCAAGAGCTCGATGACCTACGGCCGCCTGATTGCCAGGGACTTCGTCCTGCTGGACGGCTTTTCGGAGGTGGTCTCGCACTGTCATGCCATAATGCGTGAACGCAATATCTTTACACACAACATATCCTTTGTCCAGACCGAGACGTACGTGCCAGTCGCCAAGCCTGACACGGACGACGGTTCAATCATACTGATACCGGCATCTTATGTACAGAATTAGCATACTGCCTGACGAAATCGAAAAACTACCGCCAGGAAGTTTTCCCGGCAAGATCCACATTATCGAGAAACCAGGGCTCGAATACGCCAGGGCCATAGCCTATCTCATGACCCAGAAGGTAATCGGCTTCGATACCGAGACCCGTCCCGTTTTCTCTCCCGGACAGCCGCACAACCATGTCGCGCTGCTGCAGCTTTCCGGAGCCGACAAGGCTTTCCTGTTCAGGGTGAACAGGCTCGGAATGCGGCGGCTGATGTGTGCGGTGCTTTCAAACCCCCATATTATCAAGGTCGGCGCTGCCGTCCACGATGATGTCCGTGGTCTTCAGTATTACGGGAAGTTCGAGGCGAAGTCTTTTGTGGATCTCCAGAAGATAGTCTGTGAATGGGGAATACGGGACAAGAGTGTCAAGAAGATGGCGGCCATCATTCTCGGTTGCCGCATCTCGAAGACCCAGCAGCTCTCGAACTGGGAGGCCAAGGAGTTCTCCGATGCCCAGAAGATGTATGCGGCAACAGATGCGTGGATCTGCCGCGAGATGTATCTCAAGCTCCTGAAGTCGGAGAAGAATCCTCTGACGCCAGAGCAGATGAACAACAGTCCAAAAGAACAGAATGCAGCCAATGATAAAGGTAATTCTGAAGAAAAACCGTGACGAGTCGCTGCGCCGTTTCCACCCGTGGGTGTTCAGCGGTGCGATAGCGCAGATCCAGGGTTCTCCTGCCGAAGGGGACATAGTCGCGGTGTACAGCGCAGAGGGTGAAATGCTTGCGATGGGCCACTATCAGCTTGGGTCCATTGCCGTCCGTATCCTGTCTTTTGACGGGGATCCGAGGGACCCCGGCTTCTGGACTGCGTCTCTGGCGCGGGCCATTGCCGCAAGGGAAGCTGTCGGCCTGCGTTGCGATGCGTCGGGGGAGTCTGCCCCGACTACCTGTTTCAGGCTCGTGCACGGCGAAGGCGACGGCCTTCCGGGGCTGATAATCGACTGGTATGACGGCGTGTGCGTGCTTCAGGCTCATTCCGTAGGGATGTTCAGGTCAAAGGGACGCATATGCGACGCCCTGCGAGAACTGCTCACGGACAGGCTCAAGGCCGTGTATGACAAGAGTGCGGGAACGGCTCCGTTCAAGGCCGGACTGGACCTGGTTGACGGATATCTGTACCGTCGTGATGGCTTTGTCCAGGATGAGCTGCCTGTCAGGGAAAACGGCAGGACTTTCATTGTGAACTGGGTTGAGGGACAGAAGACCGGCTTTTTCCTTGACCAGAGGGACAACCGTGCCCTGGTCGGAAAGTATGCTGCAGGACGGAGGGTGCTGAACCTGTTCTGCTATACCGGCGGCTTCAGCATCTACGCCGCATCGGGTGGGGCGGAGTCGGTCGACTCTGTTGATTCCTCTGCCAGGGCGGTCTCTCTGCTGGAGAAGAACATCGCTGCGAACCGGGATTCGTGCGGCGAGGTCACTTTCGGCAATTACTGTGCTGACGCAATGGATTTCCTCGCATCGAGCGAAGCCGGGAAGTATGACCTGATGATCGTCGATCCTCCGGCTTTTGCCAAGCACCGCGGTGCTTTGAAGAATGCCCTCAGGGCATATCAGCGGCTCAATGCGTCTGCCATTTCAAAGGTGGCTCCCGGCGGACTGGTTTTCACTTTCAGCTGTTCCCAGGTCGTTGACAAGATCACGTTTGCAAATACCGTCTTCTCCGCTGCCGCGCAGACCGGCCGCAGCGTCCGGATACTCGACAGGTTCTGCCAGGGGGCCGATCATCCTGTCAGCATATATCATCCGGAAGGCGAGTATCTGAAAGGACTCCTGCTTTATGTAGAATAGGGGGGAGGAAGCGGCCTCAGTGCCCTTCCGCCTCGATGAGTTCGAGCAGCCGGTCAATGGCTTCGCTGTCGGGCACGTGCCTGAGCACAGGTGTGCCTTTCCTGTAGATCGAGACCTTGCCGCCTCCTTCGCCTACGTATCCCCAGTCTGCATCGGCCATTTCGCCCGGTCCGTTGACTATGCATCCCATGACGGCGATGACCATGCCCTTTAGATGTGCGGTGCGTTTCTTGACCTGCTCGAAGGTGTTCTGCAGGTCGTACATGGTCCTGCCGCAACCCGGGCATGCAATGTATTCCGGTTTGTAGAACCTTCTTCTCGCGGCCTGCATGATTTCGTCCGCGAGGTGCTCGGGGATTTTTTCCGAAGACGGGATTTCGTCGATTTCGCGCAGAAGCAGTTTCGGACCCCATTTGATTGCGGCGTCCAGCATGGCATCGCCTCCGCAGGAGGCGTCGGCTCCGTGTTCGGCAAGGTATCTTGCCACGGGAAGTTCGGCTTCAGGGTCTTCGGTCAGGGACACCCTTATCGTGTCGCCTATCCCTTCCTGGAGCAATGTTGCTATTCCCACGCAGGATTTGATTCTGCCGCTTTCCGAATTGCCTGCTTCGGTGACCCCGACGTGCATCGGGAACACTGTGCCGCTCTCCTTCATCATTCCGCAGAGTTCCCTGTATGCTTCTGTCATGACCAGTGTGTTGCTGGCTTTCAGCGATACCACGACGTTCATGAAACCGGCGTCTGTGCACATCTTGACCCATTCCATCGCGGCGAGCGCCATTGCGTGCGGCGTGTTGCCGTAGAGATCCGTGATGTATTTCCCGAGTGAGCCGTGGTTGAGTCCGATGCGGATGGCCGTCCCGTTTTCCCTGCATACGTCTATCAGTCTTGCGAACTGCTCCCTTGCCTTCTGGTGGTCGGGGTGGAAGTTGCCGGGATTGATACGGACTTTTTCAACTATCTCTGCGGCGGCGATCGCCGTCTCGGAAGAGAAGTGGATGTCTGCCACCAGCGGGATTTCGCATCCTTTGGCGCGGAGTGCCGAGTGGATGTTCTTCAGGTGGGGGATGTCCTGAAGTCCCGGGACTGTGAGCCTGACCATCTGCGCCCCGGCTGCGGCCAGTCTCAGGCATTGCGCGACCGTGGCCTGTTCGTCGTTGGTGTGCGTGTTGCACATGGTCTGTATCACGATGGGGGACTCAGAGCCTATGCTCAGTGTCTTGCCTATCCTGACCTGTACTGTCTTGATCCTTTCCATAAACTTGCTCGTAGGCTTGCCTGCGCAGTTCCCTGCGTGTCTTTCCCCTGCGCTTGGTGATCTGGAAATGCACTCCGACCGTAGCGTATATGTCCAGGGGATAGGCATAGTTGAAATAGTATTTGTCGTGGTAGTCCGGCTGGTAGATGCTGGACCATGACCATCTTATGTTGCAGTTGAAGTGTATCTCGACCGGATCGAGCATGAACGCGATTCCGGCGCCTCCCTGAAGACCGTAGTCGAAGCGGTTCTCGTAGTCGCGGAATGCGTTCTGCCACTGCGGGTCAAGCTCCGGGCCGCTCCTCTGTATCCCGAGCCTCCAGCCGCCGTATATTCCGGCGCTTATCATGAGTTTCAGGGGGTCGAAGTCTACGTGGCCCTGTGCGAGCATGGGGACTTCGATGACTCTGATCGAGGCTCTCTGGGCTCCGTCCACGTTGTCTACATAGCCGCTTTGCGGGTTGGGCTTGAATGCAAAGCCTTCGTTGCCGGTCGCCACGCCGATGCTGAACCCGAAGTTGGGGATGTATCCGAACATCTTGCTGTACTTGGTGTACATGATGCTTATGTAGTTCGGCGAGAAGACATAGGCTCTGTTGTGCCTGCTCGGACTGTAGTACATGTTGGAGAAGGTCACGCCATAGTTGACGCCTATCATCGAGTAGTCGTTGATCAGTTCCTGCTTTGCCGGCTCGGCCCCGGTGACGAACGTGCTGTCAGGCACGAGGCTCTGCTGTGCCTGGAGCAGCTGCATGGAGGCGAATGCCGCCGCCAGTATCGATATCGTGCGTTTCATGTGCTTACTTGAACAGGCTTTCCATGTCTATGGTCTGGACCAGCTCGCTGGCTGCCGGTACGCTGATGTATTCCTGCCCGTCGAGTTCATAGAACTTGACTTTTTCGGGCTGTTTGCCTTCAAGCACCGATCCGGTGTCGACGTACGAGTTCCCGTTTCTGTCTTCGGTGATGCGGATGCTGTACCTGCCTTCGTCAAGATAGGGGAATGAGACGGTCGTGTCGCTGTCAACGACGAACGTGCGCAGGACCTTGCTGCGTTTTTCGTCCAGCAGGTCGATGATGTAGCTGCCGTGCACGTTTTTGAGTTCGGCTGTCAGAGTGCTGAGGTTCTGGTCGCTCGGGAGGCTGAAGTTCACGTCCGTGCTGTCGGAGTAGAAGCCGTTGATGTCCCTGAATGCCCTGTAAGGGACCTTCAGTTTGTACTGGTATCCTGTCTGGAGTTTCTCCTGCGGCCTGAGTATGTATCTGCGCAGGTTAAGGGTGTCTCTTGTTACGGTGAAGTCCTGCCTGAGAGAGGTCTGCCTCGGGGTGATGGCGGTGAACTGCACCGAGTCGAAGTTCTCGTATATCAGAGGATAGTTGAAGACGAATTCGATTCCGTTCTGCTCGACCGTCTTGGAGTCTGCAGTTACCGTGAGCACGCAGGTGGTGTCTTTAGACGTGATGTCCCTGCGCGAGCGCTTCGAGTAGGTCCTCTTTTCGTTTGCAAGCGGAAGCCTGATGTTCTCGCTCTGCAGTGTCAGCGCCCCAAGGGAGTCCGTCTTGTAGTACGAGATGTCGATCTTGATGGTGTCAGGGGCTGCCTTGCGGCTGTTGAGCCATATCTCGAGGCTGTCGCGGAGCAGGTTGAACTGTGTGATTATCTGGGATTGCCGGTAGCCGTCTATCTTCAGAGAGTCGATGCGCGCGTCCGGCGCCATGAAACTGATGTACGCCGAGCGTTCCGAATTTCTCTCGCGGGCGGTGATCAGCTGCCTTGATGCAGGTTCGCGGAAAAGCTTGAGGTCATATTCGCTGAATCTTGCAAGGCAGGCGAGTGTGTCGAGCATGTCGTATCGGAGCATTTCGCGCGTGGTGTCGGACGCTGTCTGGAATGGCCGCACCAGAGAATCCTCGAAGGCCACGAGTTCGGTCTCGGGGTCGCAGATATTGTTGTTGTTGCCGTCGACGATGGCATAGAGCCGGTAGACGGTATCCTTTATGAAAGGCAGCGCGAAGTATCCCCAGTCGTCGGTCTTCACGGCTGCGTCGGGGCGGTGGCTGAATACGGCGGAATCCGAGAAATCCTTGTAGAGCATTACGGTGGCTCCCTTGACGTAGCCGAGGGTGTTGCAGTCCCTGACAGTGCCGGTGACCATCATGGAGTCGATTTTCGCTCCTGTCGAGAAGGCATAGGTGTAGCCTGCAAAGACGTTGCCCTCGTTGACGTCGGCGATTGCGTCAGTGAAGGTGAGGGTGTATGTGGTGTTGGGCTTCAGGGTGTCCTCGACTGTCACCAGCAGGTTCTTTCCCCTGATTCTGGAGCGCGGGGTCTTGCCTGTCGGCGGGGACAGGAAGATGTTGCTGGTGTTGGTGATTTCGACATATTCGTTGAAGGTGAACACGAAGGTCATGCCCGTGAGCGGCACTCCTGTCGCGCCCGGCAGGGGAACTATGTCGGTAATGTATGGAGGTATGGTGTCCTTGTCTCCTCCGGACGGCGCCTCGGTCGTGTTGGCACACGAATGTGTGGCGAGCATCGTGGGAAGCAGGAACAGCAGCAGCCCTGCGATGAGCGGAAGGTAGTGTCTGAGTCTGTCCATTGTCGCTGTCATATGTCGGTCCTGATCACGTCCTGGATTCCGTCTATCTTCTTCAGGCCTCCGACTATGCTGTCCATCACGCTCTTGTCGCGGACAAGCAGGTCAATGTACCCTTCGAACACGCCGTCGTCGGTAGTAAGCTGGAGGTTGCGCATGTTGATGCCGAGCGCCTTGGATATGTAGCTTGAAATCTCGCTCAGCAGCCCTATCCTGTCTATTCCCTTGAGGGATATACGGATGGGGTAGTCCTTCTCGTTGGCGGTCCACTGCGGAATGACGACACGGTTCCCGTACTTGCTTGCGAGTTTCTGGGCGGTCTCGCAGGATTTCTTGTGGACGACAACGGTGTTGTCTCCGCTCAGGAATCCCACTACCGGGTCGCCAGGAATCGGGTTGCAGCATTTGGCCATGACGTATTTTATGTCGCTGTCGCCGTTTTCCTTGATGACGAACTTCTTGTTCTTGGCGGAGTTGAAGCTGTCCTCGTCGATGATTGTCTTGAACTGCTCCGGCCCAAGGATTCCGAGCCCGACGCGGAAGTAGAGTTCGTCCACATCACGTATCTGGCAGAAATCCAGGAATTTCCGTATTATTTCCTTGCTGCTGCGAAGACCCATCAGGCGTATGCGCTCGTCGAAGATCTGTTCTCCCCTCGTGGAGATGTTGTCCTTCTGTCCGCGGAAGAAGTCGATGATGGCGTTTCTTGCGCTGCGCGTGTGGACGAACTGCAGCCATTCGACCTTGGGGGTCGCGTTTGCCGCGGTTATTATCTCCACCTGGTCGCCGGTGCGCAGCACATGTGACAGCGGCACGAGCTTCATGTTGACCTTCGCCGCAATCGCGGAATTGCCGATGTCAGTGTGGATGAGGTATGCAAAGTCGAGCGCCGTGGCGCCGTTAATAATGGATTTCTGCTCTCCTTTTGGAGTAAAGACGACTATCTCCGAGCTGACCAGGTCGTTGTGGATGATGTCGAGGAGCTCGAGCGTGCCGACGTCCTTGCTCAGGAGTATCTCCTGGACCTGCGCAAGCCACTTGTCCATCTCGGAGTCGTTTTCGGAGATGTATCCGTCGTTCTTGTAGGCCCAGTGGGCGGCGATTCCCTTCTCGGCGATGTCATCCATGCGCCTGGAGCGTATCTGCACTTCCATCCAGACTCCTGCGTGGCTCATCAGGGTGCAGTGCAGCGCCTCGTAGCCGTTGTTCTTCGGATGCGAGATCCAGTCCCTTCTGCGCAGCGTGTTCTCGCTGTAGAGGGACGTTACGGTGGCGAAGATAAGGTATGCCTGGTTTCTCTCGCTCAGCGGACTGTCCTTCATCGGCTCGAATATGATCCGCACCGCGTAGAGGTCGAATATCTGTTCGAAGGGGACATTCTTCGTGTGCATCTTGTACCAGATCGAGTAGGGAGTCTTGATTCTCTTCTTGATGGTAAAGGTGAACCCGGCATCCTTCAGAGCCTTGTCGATTGGAAGTATGAACTCGTCTATGTCCTTTGAGCGGGTGGCTATGTCCTTGCTGATCCGTTCGTTGATTTCCCGGTATGCGTCCGGCTCCTTGTATTTCAGCCAGATGTTCTCCATCTCGGACTTGACTCCGTACAGGCCCAGCCTGTGGGCGAGCGGGATGAAGATGAACATGGTCTCGGATAGGATCTTGTCACGCTTGTGTTCGGGCATAAACTCGATGGTCCTGCAGTTGTGCAGGCGGTCCGCAAGCTTGATCAGCACGACTCTGACGTCGTCGTTGAGGGTCAGGAGTATACGCTTGAAGTTCTCGGCCTGGAGGCTTTCTGTGCTGGCCGTCACTCCTTTCCTGTCTTCGTTGTCGAGGACGGTCTTGATCTTTGTGAGCCCGTCCACGAGCAGGGCTATCTTGTCTCCGAAAAGGTTCCGGATGTCGTCTACCGTGTACCCGGTGTCTTCGACGACGTCGTGCAGCAGCGCCGCGCATATTGACTTGCACCCCAGCCCTATCTCGGAGACTACTATTTTCGCCACTTCGATGGGATGGAGGATGTACGGCTCGCCTGAACGCCTGCGGACGTTCTTGTGTGCCTGGTTCGCAAACTCGAATGACTTGATGACCGTCTGGACCTCCTCTTCGTTGCGGCATCTGGGCCGCGCTACTTCCATCAAGGAGCCGTAGGCCTTGTCGATAAGACTGAAGTCTTCCTGTGTGAACTCTGAAAAACTCATCTTCTGTATGCTAACTGTCCCAATGCTGGGGTTTGTAATTGTCCAAGTTCTGGAAGCCGTATGTGAGCTCCGCGCCGAATATGATGATCTGCCAGCTGATGTTGAGCCATATCAGGAACAGGGGTATGGCGGCTATCACACCATATGCGATGCTGAGTCGTCCTACGAAAAACTGCGTTTCGAGGTAAAGATACTGAAAAATCACGAAAACAACAGCCGTGAGGGCGGCTGATTTGAGAGCATGCCTGTATTTGACCAGCGTCGCGGGTATGAAAGTGTACATCGCGCTGAAAGTGAATGTCGAGAGTATGTAGAGTCCGAGCGTGCTGAGCAGTTTGGGCAGGAACCTCAGCTGCGAGAGGTCGAGCCCGAACAGGTTGGGCAGGTTGGCATGGTATGCTATTCCGGCGCCGAAGGTCAGCACGATGAACGGAAGCAGCAGGATGACCAGAAGGTAGAACCCGAAACGTGTGTACAGCTTGCGCGGAATCTTGCGTATGTTCCAGATGTTGTTGAAGACCCTTTCGACCTGGAACATCATCCACAGTATGGCCCACATGAAAATTAGTGCCGAGACAAGTCCCGTACCGCCGCCTTTGGCTCCGTCGATTATCCCTGCGGCTTTCTCTATCAGTATTCCGACGAATTCGGGGTTGGCCGGGAAGATCTTGTAGAGCACTGCGGTGATCAGGTTGGACATCCCGAGTCCGCCGGTCACGGCGAACATCAGGCCGATCATCGGCACGAGGGCGAGCAGCACGAAGTAGCTCAGGGCCACGCACTGGAATCCCATGTGGTTGCGGGTGAAGCTGTTGACCGTGATGTTGATCAGGCGTGTGAGGTTGACGAGCCGGGCATACCACTTCGAGCAGCCTGTGGTGTCTATCTTCCACAGCTGCTCCGAGAAAAGGTCGGAAATTCCCTTCGATATCTTTATTCTCTTTTTCTTCACACGTGCCGAAATTTGGGTTGCCGATACACAACAGGCTCAGAACAGGGAAGGTTCCGGTTCCCGGATTTTCCCGTCGTCGCCGGGAAGCATGGATCGAAGCTCCTGCTCGGAGATGACCCTGACTCCCAGTTTTTCGCATTTTCTGAGTTTTTCCGGGCCGCTCTTCTCGCCTGCGACCAGGAACGATGTCCGTGAACTGACTGATGACGCCAGCCTGCCTCCGTGTGCCGCGATCATTTCCTTCATCTTGTCACGGCTGATGGAGAAATTCCCGGAGATAACTATTGTCTTGCCTTCCAGAGCATCGGAAAGCCTGCCTGGAATGCTGTCCGGGTCTGTCTCGAAATGCAGCCCGGCTTCTTTGAGCAGACTCACTTCCTCTCTTCCGTAGCTGCCTGCGAAGAAGTCCGCGACACTTCCGGCTATCACTTCCCCGACGTCTCCGACTTCAAGCAGCTGTTCGCGGCTTGCGGCGGCGAGGGCGTCTATGCTGCCGAAATGCCTCGCAAGAGTCCTGGCAGTGGTCTCGCCGACGTACCTGATTCCAAGGGCGTAGAGCACTCTCTCGAAGGGGACCTTGCGGGAGGTGGCGACGCTGTCCAGAAATTTTCTCGCGGAGCGCTCCTGCCAGCCCGGAAGGCTGAGAAGCTGGTAGGCGTTGATTTTATAGAGGTCGGACGGACGTCTTGCTATCGAGGCCTCGTAGAACTGGTCTATCGAGGCTTCTCCGGCCAGAATGTCCATTGCCTTGCGCGATACGAAATGCATCAGCCGCCCCTTGATCTGCATAGGGCATCCGTATGTATTTGGGCAGAACCACCTGGCCTCGTCATCCATCCTCACGAGCGGAGTCCCGCAGTCCGGGCACAGCCTGGGAAATTCGGGGACTTTGGCGCCGGAGGGGCGCAGTGACAGCTCGACGGAGGTGATCTTGGGGATTATCTCGCCGCCTTTCTCGACATATACGCTGTCGCCGATGCGTATGTCCATCTGGCGCATCTGGTCTTCGTTGTTGAGGGTGGCCCTCTTCACGACGGTGCCGCTGAGCTGGACAGGCTCGAGGTTCGCGACCGGGGTCACGGCTCCTGTCCTTCCGACCTGATAGTCGATGCCCAGAAGCTTCGTGCAGGCCTGCTCGGCCTTGAACTTGTACGCGACGGCCCATCTTGGGAACTTGGACGTGTAGCCGAGAGCCCTCTGGCAGTCCATCTCGTTTATCTTGACGACTATGCCGTCGGTGGCGTAAGGGAGGTACTTGCGCTGGACATCCCAGTAGTCTATGTAGGCCTTTATCTCGTCGATTCCGTGGCAGAGCCTTGCCTTGTCGGAGACGGGGAGTCCCCAGCTGCGGGCGGCTTCCATGGCCTGCGCATGGCTTTCAAAGGAGAGCGAGTCGGCGGGGATGTGGTACAGCACGCAGAACAGGCCTCTTGACGCGACCTCCCTGGGGTCGGTAAGCTTGAGTGAGCCCGATGCCGCGTTGCGGGGATTCGCGAACGGAGGGTCTTCCTGTTCAAGCCGCTCTTCGTTGAGCCTGTCGAACGCCTCGTACGGCATGAGTACCTCGCCGCGGATTTCGAAGTCAGCGGGGTAGTCTCCCTTCAGGGTCCTGGGTATGTTGGATATCTGCAGCGCGTTGGCAGTGACGTCGTCTCCTTTTGTGCCGTCGCCTCTGGTGAGGGCCTGGACGAGCCTGCCGGAAGAATATGTCAGGCATATGGCCGTGCCGTCGAACTTCTGCTCGCAGCAGTAGCTGAATTTCCTTCCTCCGAGGGCCTTTTCTGCCCTTGCGACGAATTCTTCGACTTCGGATATGGAGTAGGTGTTGCCGAGCGAGAGCATGGGATAGCGGTGCGGCTTCTGGACGAAAACGGTTTTCCCGGCCGCGTCGGCTCCGGACTCGAGGTCGGAGCCCACCCTGCGGGTGGGGGAGTCCGCTCTTGCGAATTCGGGGTATTCCTTTTCGAGACCCTCGAGTTCATGCATCAGCTGGTCGAACTCGTAGTCCGACATGGTCGGGGCGTTGTCCAGATAGTAGCGGTCGCTGTTTTCCTTGAGTATGCGCCGCAGTTCATCTATCCTGTATTTGGCCGTTGTCTTGTCCATAGAAATGCGAAGTTAATCATTTTTTTGTGTTTTACGGCGATAATGAGTAAATTCGCGAGATTCTAAAAATCTCATTATTTACGACAATGAAAGATTCAATAATTATTCTTTGCGGCGGTGGCCCTGCTCCAGGCATGAACGCCGTGGTTTGCTCCGTTGCCAAGACTTTCCTGAACAACGGTTACAGGGTTATCGGACTCCATGGCGGTTACAGCGGACTCTTCTCAAAGTCTCCGCGCACCGAGGACCTCGACTTCTTCAAGGCTGACGCCTATTTCAACAGGGGCGGAAGCTATCTCCAGATGAGCCGTTTCAAGCCGACTGACGCCGACTTTGAGAACAATTTCAATCTTGAACTTTTCAAGGACAACAACATAAAGCTTCTTGTGACTGTCGGAGGTGACGATACCGCTTCCACCGCGAACCGCATCGCGAAGTTCCTCGAGGCCAAGAAATATCCCATACACAACATCCACGTCCCGAAGACCATCGACGACGACCTTCCTCTCCCTGACAACGCTCCTACCTTCGGCTTCAATTCCGCAAAGGACGAGGGCGCTCACATTGCCAGGACCATTTACGAGGATGCCCGCACGTCAGGCAACTGGCTGCTCATCTCTGCTATGGGACGCTCTGCCGGGCACCTTGCTCTCGGAATCGGCGAGGCGACGCACTGCCCGATGACCATCATCCCGGAAATGTTCAACAAGGTCGAGATCAGCATCGACAAGATCATAAAGCTCACGCTTTCTGCCATCATCAAGCGCCAGATTCTCGGTATCGGATACGGTACCGTCGTTGTCGCCGAGGGTGTGTTCCATGATCTGGCCGCAGACGACATCAAGGCTGCCGGGGTTCACATGACTTATGACGAGCACGGTCATCCGGAGCTCGGCAAGATTTCCAAGGCCGTGCTTTTCAACGAGCTTCTCGAGAAGGAAATCAAGCGTCTGGGGCTCAAGGTGAAGACCCGTCCCGTGGAGATCGGCTACGACGTACGCTGCCAGGATCCTATTGCATATGACCTCTCATACTGCTCTGAACTTGCGATGGGCGTATATGAGCTCTATTCAAAGGGCGAGACCGGGTGCATGGTATACGTTAACGCTTTCGGCGAGGCCAAGCCTCTCTATCTGAAGGATCTGCAGAACAGCGAGGGCAAGATCCCTCCCCGCAGGGTCGACATCGAGGGCGGAATAGCGAGGAACTACTACAAGAACCTCTGCCATTACATCACTCCCGCGGACTACGAGGCTGCAAAGGCCTATGTTCCCGATCCGGAGGCATACGACTTCATGAAGATCCTTGGCTGGTAGTTTCCGGCTGCGGATTCAGTACATAAAAGATGGTCTCACGGTCAGCCGGCCGTGGGGCCATCTTTCATTTTCGGAAAAAAAGCGGTCGTCAATTCCAATGTTTCAGGAAATTAACTATATTTGCAGAGTTGGACCGCAAATTAACCATCCACCAACCACATAGTGCGGTCCGGCTGATAACATAGATAACAAATAATTTAACGCACTAAGACAATTGTTCCTAAGATAAACTGTTAATACGATTCTGCAGCTTCCCGACACAGGAAGTTGTCGCTTCGTCGTATAATAACCAATAATTTACCTGAAAATGAAGATCAGATTTCTGGTGTCGCTTGTCGCGACTCTTGTTGCCGTATCGGCTTTTGCCCAGACCAATGTGTTTAAAATACGAGTCGACAGACCGGGTGCCCAAGTGCAGCCGACAATGTACGGTATTTTCTTTGAGGACATCAACTTTGCGGCTGACGGAGGGTTATACGCCGAGCTCGTCAAGAACCGCTCTTTCGAGTTCCCTAACCATCTTCAGGGTTGGAGGGTCGGCGGAAAGTATGAACTCAGGGATGACGGTCCCTTTGAACGCAATCCTCATTATCTGAGACTGATATACCCCGGACATCCACACAAGCATACTGCCGTTGAGAACGAAGGATTCTTCGGCATCGGTCTCCGGAAAGGCGGGGAATACAGATTCAGCGTGTGGGCGAGAGTCCCTGACGGCGGGACCGGAACGCTCGAGATAGAGTTCATTGACCGTGCGTCAATGGGCGAGGTGCAGGCGAGTGCGACTGCTACGGTGCGGGTGGATTCCCGGGACTGGAAGAAATATGAGGTCATAATGCGTTCTGAAGTTACGGATCCGAAGGCTACGCTGAGGATTTTCCTTGCCGGTACGCAGACCGTCGACATCGAACATGTCTCGCTTTTCCCGGTTGACACCTGGATGGGGCGTGAGAACGGCATGCGCAAGGATCTGGCTCAGGCATTGTATGATCTGCATCCCGGGCTGTTCCGTTTCCCCGGAGGATGTATTGTGGAGGGAACCGACCTGCAGACACGTTACAGCTGGAAAAACAGTGTCGGCCCGGTGGAGAACCGCCCCCTGAACGAGAACAGGTGGCAGTATACGTTCAAGCACCGCTTCTATCCCGACTACTATCAGACATACGGCCTCGGCTTCTATGAATATTTCCTGCTTTCCGAAGATATCGGAGCGGAGCCGCTTCCGGTATTGAGCTGCGGGCTGGCATGCCAGTTCCAGAATGAAGACGAGAGTGCCCACCAGAGCGTGGATGCGCTTCAGGAATTCATTGACGACGCGATTGACCTTGTCGAGTTCGCCAACGGGGACGTCACTACCGAATGGGGCTCGCTGAGGGCTGAGATGGGGCATCCGGAGCCGTTCGGCCTCAAGTATATAGGAATAGGCAACGAGCAGTGGGGAGAGACATATGTCGCTCATCTCGAGCCGTTCATCGCTGCCATCAGGGAAGCTTGTCCTGACATAAAGATAGTGGGCTCGTCCGGCCCGAATTCGGAAGGTGCGGACTTCGACTATCTGTGGCCGGAGATGGCAAGGCTCGGAGCTGACCTGGTAGACGAGCATTTCTATCGTCCCGAGACATGGTTCCTCTCCCAGGGTGCCAGATATGATGACTATGACCGTCAGGGTCCGAAGGTGTTTGCCGGAGAATATGCCTGCCATGGTGACGGAAAGAAATGGAACCACTTCGAGGCGGCGCTGCTTGAGGCTGCGTTCATGACAGGGCTCGAGAGAAACGCGGACATAGTCCACATGGCCACATATGCTCCTCTTTTCGCACATGTCGAGGGCTGGCAGTGGAGGCCGGACCTCATCTGGTACGACAATCTCCGCAGCATGCGTTCATGCAGCTATTATGTGCAGCAGCTCTACACCGGCTACAAGGGGACCAATGTGCTTGAACTGACCGGAGAGGACGGACGCAGCATTACAGGCGCGGAAGGGCAGAACGGTCTGTTCGCGAGCGCGGTGCTCGATTCCGCCATGGACCGCATATATGTCAAGGTGGCCAACGTGTCCGATTCATCAAGGCAGATAAGGATTGACTTTGACGGGTTGAAGAGGAAGGAGACGGTGCGCGGCGTGGAGGCCGTGACATATCACAGCGACGACCTTGATGCGGACAATACTCTTGACGAGCCTGATAAGATACTGCCTGCAAGGTCTCCTCTTGTTTTCGAGGGGAAGAGCCTTCCGCTGGAAATCGGACCGAAGACATTCGCGGTGTACATACTTGAAAAGTAAGCTCTTAGTTTCACTTAATATCAACAAACATTTAATTTAACCATGAGAATCAAATCATTGATGCAAGGTCTCTCATCCGCCTTGCTGGCGCTTGCGGTTTCCGCATGTTCCGAGATTTCCTTCTATGAGGTCAATCCTCCGGAGGATCTTCAGGACCGGATCGATGCAGCCAATCCTCCGAGTTCTGGAGACGGTGATGTCGAGGAGATCATTCTTGTCAACACAATCGTAGGGGCAGATGACTGTTCTGCAGCCTGGTGGACGGCCTTTTCCGACTATTTCGCGATTCCTGCTGGAAAGATGCTGAAGGTCGAGTTCGTGAACCACAGCAGCGGAGCCGGCAACTGGAACAACTGGAATCTAGTCGTGACTACGCCCTATGAGCGTGACGCTGAAGGTTATTCGGAGTATTTCGTTCTCCGTTCGGATGCCTACGGCTGGGGAAACTCAGACTATAATGCGGCCATGATAGGTCATGACTATCAGGATCTGGATGGTGACGGCGACATCTGGAACGATTTCCGCAATGTGATGCAGGGTGCCTCGGTGCTGCTGCAGGTCGACCACTCGACTACGGGAAATGCTTTCGTGACTGTACGGAACACCTCGGCTGACGGTACGGTGACCTTCACGGAAACTTATCAGCAGCCTGTTGCCGCTACAGGTGACATCTGGGCTTTCCTCGTTGCTGACGGAAGTTATTTTGAGATGAAGAAGGCATATCTCACCCCGTCCGAGGTGACTTCAATCGAGGACCAGGAGCCGGTTTCAGTTTCGGTAAGCGGCTATCCGGAGACAATCGAGGTGGGTGACACCGATTTCTGGGGTGACGCGACCGCCATTGTGACTTTCGAAGACGGCTCGTTCCAGCAGATCGGCTATGACGATCTGTCGTTTAACGTTCCTGACCTGACTACTCCCGGAGTCAAGACTATAGTGTATTCCTATGCCAAGACGAAACTCGGGAATCCAGGTACTCCTGTGGCGGGCTACTACAATATTGAAGTGGTGAATCCTGCCGCTGAAATCGAGGCCCATGCGACGGCCTATATTATCGGTGGTGCGAAGTATGTGACCCTTTCGCCCGCCAATGTCGTTGTCAATGCCGTTTATGCCGACGGGAGCACCATGCAACTGTCCACTTCCCAGTATAGTGTCGACTTCAAGGACGGAAAGGTGGTCTACGAGGGTATTCCCGGCACGTATGAGGATGCGTATACCGTGTCCTATCAGGCTGCGGAAGGTCTTGTGGAGATTGCGGGTGACCTGGTGATTGCCGAGAGCCTGCTTCCCGCGCAGACTGAAATTGTCGGTGCCGAGGATTTCTCCTCTGCATGGCTTACGGTGTTCTCCAACGTCTGGAATGTCAAGCCCGGAGAGAGCCAGAGCGTGAGCATGACCCTGTCCAGCGACAATCTTGAAAACTGGCATTCTCCTTCTGTCCAGCTGATTGCTTCTGACGATACCGAGTACGCTACCGTACGTATGGACAACTACGGCTGGGGAACAGGTTATGACGGCATTGTGACTCCTGTCAGTGACTGGAACTTTGATGTCTTCGCTTCCCAGCTGGACGGTTCGTCTGTTTCCGTGACAGTGGCCAACAATGGTGACGGAAAGGTCAGCGTACGCTATTATGTCATCTCCGCTGACGGAACGCCGCATTATCAGTACTATGACGGAATCGCGGTTGATGCCTCCGACCTTAATTTCCGCATCGCGACCGAGCATGCCAGTCTCAAATTCGACTAAACAAGACCAATATCATGAAAAGAACATTCTCAACAATAGCCATATGTGCCCTGATGGCATCGGCTCCGGCCGCCTATTCTGAAACGGTTTTCGTGGCCGAGTCGGGCTTGCAGGCAAATGAAATTACTGTCACCGGCCAGGTAGTGGACGATTCCGGCTTCGGAGTGCCCGGCGCCGGTGTCGTTCTTCACGACAACACTACAGTCGGCACGACTACCGACCTTGACGGTTACTTCTCCATTTCCGTTCCGTCTGACGCCGTCATCGACATCATTTCAATCGGATACAAGACCCTTTCAGTCGAGGTTGCCGGCAAGGCTGAACTCGGCGTCCTGGTGCTTGAAACTGAAAACACCCTTCTTGACGAAACGGTTGTCATCGGTTACGGTACGACACGCAAGGTTGACCTTACGGGTTCCGTCTCCGTGGTCGATGCCGACGAGATGAAAAAGGTATCTCACAGCAACATATCCTCGATGCTCGAGGGCAAGGTCGCCGGTGTACAGATAACTTCTGACGGCCAGCCCGGCGCCGACCCCTCAGTGCGCATTCGCGGACTGGGCAGTTTCGGCAGCACTGCGCCTCTGTATGTCGTTGACGGAGTTCCCATGGGAACCACCATCCGCGACTTCTCGCCAAACGATATTGAGACGATCCAGGTGCTCAAGGATGCTTCGGCGGCTGCCATTTACGGTTCCCGTGCGGCTAACGGAGTGGTGATCATAACGACCAAGGGAGGCAAGAAGAACCAGCCTATGAGGGTCGACTATTCCGGCTATGTCGGTGTCGACCAGATCAAGAAGGGAGTCTACGACGTGATGGATGCCGCTCAGTACGGCGAATATGTCCGTCTTGCCTTCGCGAACAGCGGAATGACTCCTCCGGAAGGTTACAATCCGGACAGCGAACTCTATCTCGACCCCAATGTGATCAATACGGACTGGTTTGACGAGATGTTCAAGCCCGGTATCCGCCAGAACCACAACATCAATCTTTCCGGAGGCGGAGAGAACAGCACTTACAATGTCGGGCTTGACTACTACAGCCAGAAGGGAACGCTCGTCGGTGCAGGTCCGAACTACGACCGTTTCACCGCCCGTGTCAACAATACGATGGACATCAAGTTCGTCAAGTTCAGGACAGGTATAGTCTATAGCCACAGTATCCAGGACAACATGTCGCTCTCGAACGCCAACGAGTACGTGCAGGGTCTCTACGGGCAGCAGTATCCCGTAATGGCGTCAGCGCTTCTGATGCCTCCGAGTGTCAAGGCCTATGATGACGCTACATGGTGCCTCGATGCCATTTATCCTGCGGCAAAGAACTATTCCTACGATTCGTTCGGATTCGGAACATACTATGACAATCAGCACGGGGACCTCCGCATGACCAACCCTCTTCTCACCAACAGTCTGTTGGAGAGGAATACGACGGTGGACCGCGTCGTGGCGACCGGTTCTGCTGTCGTCGACCTGTTCGGCCTGTTCGGCGCGAATTTCAGCAACCACAAGCTGGACTACACGCTCAATCTTTCATACAGCCGTACCTATGCGAAGGACTTTACCTTCATCCCTGCATTCTTCCAGAGCAATACGAACTATCTGGCCAAGAGCAACGAGACTCTCAACGAGGGCTACCGCAGCTATACTGACGGGCTGATAGAGAATTTCGTGACATATGACGGCAAGATGGGACTGCACCACCTCAATGCAGTCGCCGGATATACCTTCCAGAGAGAGTCATACCACAATCTGGTAGGAATAGGGTACAATTTCCCGGAGCCTTACTACCTCCAGACTTCTAATGCGACCTCATGGCGTTCCACCTCATATGAAAGCGAGCATGTGCTTATCTCATATATCGGGCGTCTCAACTACGACTATGACGGGAAATACCTTTTCCAGGCCACGGTACGCCGTGACGGGTCAAGCCGTCTGTCAAGTACGAACCACTGGGGATGGTTCCCTTCATTCTCTGCCGGATGGCGCATTGACAAGGAGAAGTTCTTCAACGTCGACCCGAGGCTTGTCAGCCTGCTTAAGATCCGCGCAAGCTATGGTGTCCTCGGTAACGAGAACATAGGCGAATACCAGTACATGGACGTGATGAGCCGCGGCGACTATACATACAGCTTCGACAACAACAAGGTCACCGGCTCTGCCATATCCAACTATGTCAACACGGCCATCAGGTGGGAGAAAAAGAAGACTCTTGACATCGGTCTCGACTACGCGATGTTCAACGGCGACCTCGAGTTTACGGCCGACTGGTACGATTCGCTCTCTGAAGACCTGCTTTACAGCGTGGCAGTGCCTGCTGAAGCCGGCGCTACCAATACTACCGTGACCATGAACGCCGCGTCAATGAGGAATACGGGCCTGGAACTTGCCCTTTCATATCACAACTATCACGGAGAACTGCTTTATGACGTGTCCGCCAACATGACTCTCCCCAGGAACGAGGTCCTTGCGCTCGGAATGGGTGAGCTTGCGAGGAACGATGCGTTTACCCGCACCGAGGTCGGAAGAGAAGTCGGAATGTTCTACGGCTATGTGTACGAGGGAATATTCCAGTCTCAGGACGAGATAGACAACCGCGTGAACTCAGAGGGCATGCATGTCAACCAGAACGGTGCACAGCCCGGTGACGTTGCATACGCTGATGTGAACAATGACGGCGAGATTACCGGTGCCGACCAGACCATAATAGGCAGCGGCATGCCCAAGGTGCAGTTCGGCTTGAGCTTCCGCCTCGAATACAAGGGCTTTGACCTGAGCGTGTCTACCTATGGTGCCGCCGGATTCCAGGTCCTCGACTATGTGGACATGACCCTGCGCAGCTCGTACGGAATCACAAACAAGAGTGTTGATCTGCTCAACTCATGGACGGTGGAGAATCCCAGTACGGAAATCCCTGCCGTATATTACAAGACTCTCGGATCCATTACCAACGACATGTTCAGCTCCAGGTTCCTCCAGAACGGAACATACTGGAAGATAGCCAATGTTGAATTGGGCTACAATTTCCCCGACAAGTGGTTCAAGGACTATATCCATGGACTCAGACTTTATGTCTCCGGCCAGAACCTTGCCACCATCAGCAAGTACAGAGGCTACAATATCGATTTTGCCGGAGGTACTTTCACTCCTGGATACAACTACTGTTCTTATCCTAATCCCGTAACGGTGATGTGCGGTGTGAAGGTCTCTTTCTAACGGCGCCAAAATATTTTGAGTAAACAAGATACTGATATGAAAAAGATATATTTGATAATGTCTGTCGCCGCACTTGTCCTGGGTGCAGCATCCTGCGAGAGTGCACTGGATGTAAGAAACCCGAACAACCAGACGACATACGACTTCGGTAACAACAAGGCTGATCTCGAGGAAGCCATAATAGCCTGCTACAACAGAATCCGTCTCGAGGGGACCTTCGCCCGAGTGGGCTATACCATGGATGCTGTCCGTGGCGACGAGGTATGGAATTCATCCCAGCAGTGGTATCTCCCGTACGATAACCTCAATTCGGTCAATACTGATGAGATCGGGAACCTCTGGATTTGGCGAGACTGCTATCATGTCGTGAACCGCTGCAATTTCGTGCTCTCCAAGGTTGACGTGGCCAACCTTGACGAGGACTCGTACAACAAGATCAAGGGGCAGGCCCTGTTCCTCAGGGGGCTCGCATACTATACCCTGGTAACATATTACCAGCAGGTGCCTCTGTTCATCGACTACGCCCAGTATTCGTCAATCCAGACCATGTACTCCGAGGAAAGCTCTCAGGACGCCGTGTTCGACCAGGTGGAGAGTGACTTCAAGGAGGCGATGTCCCTTCTGCCGTCGCGTGACACGGGAGGCGAGTTCGCAGCCGGGAGGGCGACCTGCGGAGCTGCGGCCGGATATTACGCAAGGGCCCTGATGTTCCGTCACAAATACGAGGAGGCATACGTTGTCCTGAAGGACATCATCGGCGGCACATACGGCCATTATGAGCTGATGCCTGACTACGGCGACAACTTCAGCGAGGACACCGAGAACAACCTTGAGAGCCTTTTCGAGGTGCAGTACATGGATTACGGCACGGGCGGCGTTGATGAGGAGTGGACTCCGGTCAACATCTCTCCTGACGCGACCCAGGGACATGCCGTAGAGTCCAACTATGCCCCTGCGGCGTATGGAAGCTGGGCTGACCTTGCCGCTTCTCCATGGCTCTACAACCTGTTCAAGGCTGAGCGCTGCACGGACGGCACTCTGGACCCGAGGCTGTACTGGACTCTCGGGACCTACGAGAGCGAGTATGACACTTACACCGGGGCGAGGACTGCTGCCTACCCTAACGGCGATCCCAGGGCCAATGTGCTCTATCAGGGAGCGATAACTGAAACCCCGGTATCCAACAACGCTTCCGGCGGCATCCCGATTGCAAAGTGGACCTACGGACGTTATGACGTATGCAGTTCCATCGTTACCGGCCTGCACTGCGGCATCAATATCCGCCTGATGCGATACAGCGATGTCCTGCTTCGTGCCGCCGAGTGCGAGAACGAGATCAACGGGCCTACCCAGATCGCTATCGACTACATAAATGAGGTACGCTCGAGGGTAGGTCTCGCCAATCTCGAACTTGCCGACTTCCCGACAAAGGACCATCTGTTCGAACAGATCGCGAATGTCGAGCGTCCGAAGGAATTCGGATGCGAGAACGGGAGGGGAATCGACCTGATACGCTGGGGATTCTTCTATGACGAGGGACGGCTTGACCAGATCAGGCAGCACAGCTGCTACATGCTGGACGGAACGCCGAACACCGACGAACTCACCGTCGAGACAGCCAGCGACTATTCCTACAAGTACTATCAGCCTGGGCACGAGTATTTCCCTGTCTATCAGTCCACCATGACTTCCAATCCGAAACTGAAGGGTAACTCGGCCAACAACAATATCGACAACAGCGACGAGTTCCTCAGCAAGTGGTCCGTCCATCCGGTAGTGGAGCTGAAGTAATCCGTCTTGACGGCCGGTTTAAAATTGAAATCATTCAGGAATGATGAGAATACCAACAATTCTGTCAGTCGTGCTGCTCTGTCTTGCGGCATTTTCGTGTCAGGATCCGTCGCAGGGAACGGGGATAATAACCAGACCTCCAGGGGAGACGGACGGTGACGTCCGTATCCCCGACTATCCTGACGACTATTCGGATATTGCATCATGGGAGAACCACGGGAAGTGGAACCTTGCCAACGTGCATGATCCCAGCATAGCGTATTATGACGGATATTACTACATGTTCTGCACGGATGCTTCTTACGGCAACGAACACCTCAAGGCCACCCGGGGAAAGCATTTCCCCGGCAAACGCTCCAAAGACCTGGTCAACTGGACCTATGTCCCGGGCCCGATGAACGAGGCTCCTGCATGGGTTGCGGATTCGCTGAATTCGATCAGGTCCAGAATGGGGCTGGACCCCATACCGGAGGCGTCGATAGACTACGGTTTCTGGGCACCTGTCGTGAGGACTGTGACCGTCGGAGGAAGGACGGTTCTGAGAATGTATTACTGTATCGTCGTCAACAACTGTATCAAGACAGGGGCTCTCGGATATGACGGGAGCTGGACTGAAAGGGCCTTCATCGGCATGTGCGAGAGTTCGGATCCCGCTGACGGGGTATGGGAGGACAAGGGCTATGTCATCTGTTCGTCTTCTGACAAGGGGCCTGACGGGTGGTCGCGCAATGGCGAAGGTGATTGGGACGGATACTTCTACTATAATGCGATCGACCCTACCTATTTCATTGATGAAGGCTCCGGCAGGCACTATCTGATATACGGCTCGTGGCACAGTGGCTTCGCTCTTGTCGAACTTGACCCTCAGAGTGGCAAGACACTTGTCGGACCGGGTGATCCCTGGTCCGACAGTGCCGATGAGCTTTCGTCCCGTTTCGGAATCCGTGTCGCCACCCGCACCTCCGGTTCGCGCTGGCAGGGAAGCGAGGCTCCGGAACTGATCTTCAAGGACGGCTATTACTATCTGTTCATGGCATATGACGCCCTGGATGTCCCTTACAACACCAGGGTGGTCCGCAGTGAAAGAATAGAGGGGCCGTATCTTGACATCACCGGGCGCAACTGTACCAACGGAAGGGGTGACTGCTATCCGATAGTCACTCATCCGTATCGTTTCAGCGAGGGTGCCGGCTGGGTGGGCTTTTCTCACTGCTGTCTTTTCCAGGATGAGATCAGCGGAGACTGGTTCTATTCCTCCCAGGCGAGACTCCCTTCGGGGGTTAACGGAAACGCATACAGCAATGCTCTGATGATGGGGCACGTACGCCGCATTGTCTGGTGTCCGAAGTCACCTTCCGAACTCGACAACCTGTGGCCGATAGCTCTTCCTGAACGGTATGCCGGGCTTCCTGACACCAAGGTGTCGCGTGACGAGCTTGTCGGTGTCTGGGAACACATCGATCTGCGTTACAGCTACGGGGTCCAGGACGAGTCCAGGCAACTCTCACTGAAGGAAGACGGCACCATGGCGGGCGCGCTGACGGGGAACTGGAGCTATGACGAGGATACCGGGTACCTTACTCTCGGAGACAGCATAGTCTGTGTCGAGAGGGAGGCTGACTGGGAGGCTTCGCCGCGCTGCGAGACCATAGTGTATGCCGGAATAGGCAGCGATCCTTCTGTCACTCTATGGGGAAAGAAAGTCCAGTGAATACTATGGCAGTACGTGAAATTCTCTTATGCATGGCGTTGACTCTGTCCGCCATGCATATTCTCAGTGCCGGGGAAACGGAACCTTCAGGATTTGTATATCCTGATGCGCATGACCCTGCAGTGGCATTCTGTGACGGACGCTGTTATGTGATAACCACCGGGATGGGAATAATGTCCTCCGCCGACATGGTTCACTGGCAGTTCGAGGGAAATGTGCTGGAAAGTACTCCGGAATGGGCCCGGGAAAAAGGTTTCGACGGAATGCCGTGGGCACCTGACATCCAATACTTCAACGGGCAGTACTATGTGTATTACTCCTATTCGGTTTTCGGCCGGAACATTTCGGCCATCGGAGTAGCCACTAACCGTACTCTGAATCCTGATTCGGACGAATACCGATGGATTGACCACGGAATGGTCATAGAGTCTGTCCCGGGCCGGGACGAGTGGAATGCGATTGATGCCAATGTGACGGTCGACGAGGACGGTATCGGATGGATGTCTTTCGGCTCGTTCTGGAGGGGTATTAAGATGTTCCGCCTTGACGGGTCGCTTACGCGTGTCGCCGAACCTCAGGAATGGTATCCTCTATGCCGCAGGCCGGAGGGCACCGCCAGGGTGATTTCAGGAACTGCAGACGGTATCGAACCTGATCCGCGGGGGAAGGATTTCGATCCCGGAGACGGTGCAGTCGAGGCTCCGTTCATCTTCAGGCATGGCGGATGGTATTATCTTTTCGTTTCATACGACCTTTGCTGCCGGGGTGCAGAAAGCACCTATAACGTTGTCGTAGGCAGGTCGAGGAAGCTGACGGGACCTTACCTCGACCGTGACGGAAGGTCTCTTATGGACGGGGCCGGCACAGTCGTCGCGTGTGGAAATGACCGTTACTCGGGTGTCGGTCACTGCGCCGTGGTGTCTTCAGGAGGCAGGGACTATATGTTCATGCATGGTTATGACAGGGATTACGACTACAGGTCCAAGTTGCTGATCCGTGAAATATCGTGGACTTCCGACGGATGGCCAGAGGTGGAACTGTAGTCGTGTACGGATGTGTTTTTGAAATCGGCTTCCTCCGGGGTGATATTTGAAAATTAATTGCTATATTTGGAATTGACCACAATGGCATGAATACTAACCCCAATATCCGATTCTTATGCGAATTCTAACATTGCTGTACTTGCTGCTCAGTCCTGCCGCGACTGACGGCAACACTCCGATTTACCAGAATCCGAGCTATTCTTTCGAGGAACGTGCGGTCGACCTTGTCTCGCGCCTTACCCTCGAAGAGAAGGAGAGCCTTCTGGGAAACAACATGGCGGCAGTCCCGAGACTTTCCGTACCGCAGTACAACCTCTGGAGCGAGGCGCTTCACGGGGTGCTTTCGGGCCCGAACCCTTCCGTAGGCCTTGAGGGTCCCACTTCCTATCCCGGAAGCGTGGCTCTGGGATCTTCCTGGGATCCTGACCTGCTCGAGCGCGAGGCGTCGGCCATCGCCGACGAGGCCAGGGCCATCTTCCAGACCGGCACGAAGGGACTCACCTTCTGGTCACCCGTGGTGGAGCCTGTCCGCGACCCCAGATGGGGCAGGACGGGGGAGTCGTACGGCGAGGACCCTTATCTGTCTGCCGTGATGTCCGGCGCCTTCGTCAGGGGAATGATGGGGAGCGACCCCGTCTACATGAAGGCTGTTCCGTGTGCAAAGCACTATTTCGCGAACAACAGCGAATTCGACCGCCACGTGAGCAGCTCGAACATGGACAGCCGCGACATGAGGGAGTTCTACCTGTACCCTTACAAGGAAATAATCGAGAATGACAATCTCCCTTCGATAATGTCTTCTTACAATGCCGTCAACAGTGTCCCGACATCGGCCAGCGCGTTCTATCTTGATACAATTGCAAGGCGCACCTACGGCCTCAACGGCTACGTGACGGGCGACTGCGCCGCGATTGAGGACATCTATACGGGTCATTACTATGTGAAGACTGCCGAGGAAGCGGCTGCCGCAGGCCTCAAGGCCGGCGTGGACAGCGACTGCGGAAGTGTCTACCAGAGGGCTGCGATTGACGCTTATGAGCAGGGACTGCTCACCATGGCCGAAATAGACAGGGCTCTTGTAAACGTGTTTACCGTCCGCATGCGTACCGGCGAATTCGATCCTGCACCGATGGTGCCTTATGCGATGTACCCGGCCGATATGGTGAACGCCGAAAGGTATCAGGCGCTTGCGATGGAAGTCGCCACCAGGACACCTGTCCTGCTCAAGGACGAGGTTGTCCCCGGAACATCGACCAGGGCTCTCCCTGTAGACCTCTCTTCAGTGAAGTCAATTGCGGTGATCGGCCCTCAGGCTGACGAAGTCGAGCTCGGACCGTATTCCGGCCGTCCGGAGGAGAGCAGCCGTATCTCCCCCTACAAGGGCATCAGCGACTACATTTCCGAGCGCGGCCTTGACGTGGATGTCAGGCTTGCGAGCGGCGGAAGCACCAAGAGCAAGAGCAATCTGCTCTATGTGGCCTATTTTGAGCTCGTGAAGTCGGACGGAAGCGTGACCAGGTATGACGCCACGAAGTTCTCCGCATCTTCTGAGGGCATTACCGTAGGTTCCGGCATGGGCTCCGAAGAGCAGGTACGCTCTATCGACGACGGCTCGTGGACCATGTATGAGGGAGTCGACCTCACTGACGTGGACAAGATCATCTTCGGCGTAAACATCCCTACCGAGGGTGGAATCGTTGAGGCAAGGGTTAATTCCGCAAGCGGCAACCTGCTCTCTACGCTCGAGGCCACCAAGGCTTCCGGCAAGAGGGTCGGTGGCGTATACGGAGCCAGCACTCCGATGGAGTCCGACGTTCTCCGTCTTGGACTCAACGGTCCGCAGAACCTCTATCTTGTCTACAGCGCTCCTCAGGATGACGAGATTGACCCCGAGACGATCCGTGTAGCGAAGGAGTCCGACGTTGCCTTCGTGTTCGTCGGCACTGACGAGAACACCGCGACCGAGGAGGCCGACCGCCTTACTCTGGACCTGCCCGGCAACCAGCTTGACCTGATCAAGGCCGTCGCTGCCGTCAATCCCCGCACCATCGTGGTGATGCAGACGCTCGGATGCGTAGAGGTAGAGGAGTTCAAGAACCTTGACAACGTGAGCGGTATAATCTGGACCGGATACAACGGACAGGCCCAGGGTGCCGCTATTGCGAAGATACTTTTCGGAGACGTGACTCCAGGCGGAAAACTCAACGCTACCTGGTACAGGAGCGTGAAGGATCTCCCTCCTATTACAGACTACACCCTGCGTGGCGGCGAAGGCAAGAACGGCAGGACCCTTTGGTATTTCGACAAGCCTGTATCTTATGAGTTCGGCTACGGAATCTCATACACCGATTTCGAGTACTCTGAAGGCCGCATCAGCAAGACCTCCATCACTCCGGACGACGTGATCACGGTCAGCGTGGATGTCACCAACACCGGCGACTATGACGGTGACGAGGTAGTCCAGCTGTATGTATCTACTCCTGACAGCCCTGCATCCGCACAGCGCCCCATCAAGAGGCTCAAGGGCTTCAAGAGGGTCACGATTCCTGCCGGCCAGACCAAGACCGTCGAGATTCCCGTGGACTGCTCTGACCTCTGGTTCTGGGACATGGAGAATGACAGGATATGCTATGATGCGGGCCGCTACGATTTTGAGATAGGCTCCTCATCCAAAGATATCAGGACCGTGGTCAGCGCCGTAATGAACCCGGCATATACCCCGAAGCTCAAGACTGTCGTTGCTGACTGCGGCGTATCTGTCCTCAAGGCCGGGGAATCCGCGAAGACTTCGGTCACTGCGTGCCTGACGGATGATTCCTTCATCGACATTGCCGGTGCGAAGCTCAGCTTCTCCAGCAACAATCCCTCCGTTGCGACTGTTGACGGAAACGGTCTCGTGAAGGCTGTAGGCCAGGGTGTCGCGACTATTACTGTGAAAGTCGAATACGGTTCTGTCACCAGAAGCGACTCATTTGCGGTGAAGGTCATGCCCGACCTGTCGCTTTCATCCCTCAAGGTGAACGGAAAATCCATACTGAAGCCTGGCATGGTCCAGTATTCCGTGCTCGGCAAGGCTGCCTCAAAGGCTCCGGTTGTCAGTGCGACCGCTGCGGACCCTTCTCTCGAGATTGTCGTGGAGCAGGCTTCCGCCGTGCCTGGAACAGCCGTTGTCAAGGTTGTTGACAAGGTTACGTCCGATTTCTCTGAATATGTGGTGAATTTCGGTGTGAAGGCTGTCTCCGACGAGTTCAAGTCTTCCTCCCTCTCTTCTGCATGGAGCGTGGTACGCGAAGACAAGTCCGACTGGACTCTTGCCGACGGAGCACTTGTGATCACCACTTCCGAGGGCGACATTACCCAGAGTGGCAACAATGCATCCAATATCTTCCTCCAGAGCGCCAACAGCGACTGGACTGCCGACACCAGGCTCAGCCTGTCGGCGGCACCCGGGCTTCCTGCCCAGAACGCCGGTCTGCTTGCATACCAGGACGACGACAACTTCGTCAAGCTCTCTTACGGTGCCGCGATGATGCGTCGCGGACCTTCCGGATCGGCTGCCCTGCAGTTCGTATGCGAGGCCGACGGCTATACCAAGGCAAGCATGAATGTCAGCCTTGAGGGCGTCAAGGACAATACCCTGTGGCTGCGTCTCGTGAAGAAGGGCTGCGAATACACTGCCTACTACTCCGTCGACGGAAAGAAGTTTGTCGAGGCAGGTAAGGTGAGCACGGTGCTGAAGGATGTCAAGGCCGGACTCATGGCTTGCGACGGCATGATGATGAGGTTTGGCGGCTTTGGAAGCGGTGCATCGCAGCAGGCTCCGGAGACGGTGCCTGTCGAGGCGTCGTTCGACTACTTCAGGATCCGCAGCAGCGCTTCCAGGTAGAGTATATTGCATTTCGCATGTTTGTATTGATGGTTATGGCTCTGGCCCTGGTCTTGTCCGGGCCGGAGCCTTGCCTTTCGGGGCAGGGTGCTCTTCCGCGCTACGTGGATGCCGTTCCTTACAGGGACGGCTTTGCGGTGTTGCGTTCCGACGGGACGGTTGAACTGGCCGGAGGCAATCCTCCCGCGTGCCGAGGAAAGGTGGATTTCGGCCTGGATGGAGGAGTGAAGTTCATTTCCCGTGTCCAGGATGCCCTTGTAGCCGGGTCTGACAGCAGCATGGTATGTCTGCTGGACGGCCGCCTGATTGCCATGAAGTTGCCCTCAGGGGCTTCGGCAAGGCTTGCCGCGGACTTTGGCGGCGCTGTGATAGCGGCAGGAGGGGAGAACTGCGCCTACTTCTGGGACAGCCCTTATTCCAAGCCGAGGCGTCTTCCGTTTTCCGCCAGGGGCGAGTGTGTCGGGCTTTCCGGAAGTGACTGGCTTTGTTGCGCCCTGACCGACAGTTCGGAGCTTGTGCTTTTCAGTCCGGACCTGAGGGCTTCAGTGTTTGATTTCAATTCCAGTTACGAAGAGTACTACGGGCATGTGAGTCTGAACTGCGTCGCCGTGGGGGCAAGCTCGGTATGTGTTGCCGGAACGGATTCGCTCGGAAGGCCGGTCGCCTATATTTCCTCGAAGGGGAGTGTCTGGAGTCAGAGGCCTCTGGAATACACTATGGACGGCAGGCCGATGAGACTTGAATCAGCCCCTGTCGCGGCGGAGTACAATGAGGCCGCCGACGAGTTCGTGCTGGTCTGTGCCGACGGTACGCTTTTCCATCTCCCGTCATGTTCGCACTGCAACTATCCGGAGTATCCTGATTCCGGCAGACTAGTCTGCATTGCCTTCAACGGGGATGAATACCTTGCCGCCGGCGACAGCCTGTATTAGATGTTCTCCTGGCTGCCTGTGTCAAGAAGCGATCCGGACAGGTACTGGTCGTAGGCGCTCATGTCGACGAGTCCGTGGCCTGAAAGGTTGAAGAGTATCACTTTGGACTCTCCGCTTTCCTTGCACTTGAGCGCTTCCTGGATTGTAGCTGCGATTGCGTGGCATGATTCCGGAGCTGGTATTATGCCTTCTGCCCTGGCGAACATGCATCCTGCCTTGAACGAATCGAGCTGCCTGATGTCAACCGCCTCTATCATGCCTTCTTTCCTGAGCTGTGACACTATCGCTCCTGCGCCGTGGTATCTCAGGCCTCCGGCATGTATGTTGGCTGGCTGGAAGTCGTGTCCGAGAGTGTACATCGGGATCATTGGAGTGTATCCTGCCTCATCGCCATAGTCATAGGAGAATTTGCCGTGGGTCAGTTTGGGGCATGACGCGGGTTCTGCGGCGATGAATCTTGTCTTTCGTCCGTCAAGCAGGTTATGTCTCATGAACGGAAAGCTGATGCCTCCGAAGTTGGAGCCGCCTCCGAAACAAGCAATTATCGTGTCCGGGTACTCACCCGCCATTTCCATCTGTTTCTCAGCTTCGAGCCCAATGACAGTCTGGTGCAGCGAGACGTGGCTCAGTACAGAGCCGAGGGCGTATTTGCACCCTGGTGTCATCTCTGCAAGTTCGACCGCCTCGGAGATTGCTGTCCCGAGTGACCCCTGGCAGTTGGGCATGGCCGTGAGGATGTCTTTTCCGGCGCGGGTGGACATTGACGGAGAAGGAGTCACCTGGGCTCCGAAGACTTGCATGATGCTGCGTCTGTAGGGTTTCTGGTTGTAGCTTATCTTTACCTGGTAGACTGCACATTCCAGTCCGAAGACGCTGCATGCGTATGACAGCGCCGCTCCCCATTGTCCGGCTCCAGTCTCGGTCGTGACGTTGGTGACGCCGTCCTTCTTGCAGTAGTATGCCTGGGCGAGTGCGGAATTGAGTTTGTGCGACCCCACGGGGCTGACGCTCTCGTCTTTGAAATAAATGTGTGCCGGAGTGTCGAGTGCCTTTTCGAGACCGTATGCACGGACGAGCGGAGTGCAGCGGTAGTTTGCATATTTGGCCCTGACCTCCTCGGGAATGTCTATCCACCTGTCAGTCTGGTTCAGCTCCTGGTCGGCGCACGCCGTGGCGAATAGCGGATACAGGTCTTCGGCCTTGACCGGCTTTCTGGTGCGCGGGTCAATCATAGGCTCCGGCTTTGTCTTCATGTCGGCCTGTATGTTGTACCATTGGGTCGGAATAAGTTCTTCAGGTAGAATGAATCTCTTGTGTCGCATTTGCAGAGGAATTTGTTTTGGATCGGAAAGCAAAGTTAAGATTTTTATCCACACTTGCAACGCTTAGGGTTTTTCTTTGTAAATTTGCCGCGGTCATAAAGCGCAAGGGCCTCGATTCACATCGAAGCCCTTGCTGATTCTAACCAATTTAACCTATGAAAAATCTATTCCTGACTTGATTTATTTCAATAAGCGTGCCAAAATGCTAAAGACAAATGTCGCCAGGCTGCTTGATGCGGCGGGCATAAAATACGGGCTTGTACCCTATGAGTTTTCGGAGGACGACCTCTCTGCCCAGCATGTCGCTGCGGAACTGGGGGAGGACATCGATATGGTATTCAAGACCCTGGTCCTTCGCGGGGACAGGAACGGCCTGTTCGTATGTGTGATTCCTGGGGCTCTGGAAGTTGACCTCAAGCTTGCAGCAAAGATCTCCGGTAACAAGAGCTGCGAGATGGTACACGTCCGTGAACTGCTGCCCCTGACCGGATATATCAGGGGAGGCTGCTCTCCTATAGGAATGAAGAAGCGCTATCCTACATTTATCCACGAATCAGCCTTGATGTATGACTATATATATGTAAGTGCCGGGGTGAGGGGACTGCAGCTTAAGATATCCCCGAAGGATCTGTTCGCCTATACGGGAGCCGGAATATACCCGCTCTAGGCCTGAATGATGTCTGTGGAGCATAGGGGGATCGAACCCCTGACCTTCAGATTGCGAACCTGACGCTCTACCAACTGAGCTAATACCCCTGAAATGCGTTCCCGCAACTGTCTCAGATAGACAGTATGCTGAGAACGTTTATAAGTTCCTTGTCGATCGGCTTGTCCATCTTGATTGCACGTGCGATAGGGACATATACGATCTGGTCGTTCTTGATTCCTATCATTACGTTCCTCTGTCCTTCCTTGAGGGCATCTATGGAGGCTACACCCAGACGGCTGGCAAGTATTCTGTCAAAAGCCGTAGGCTTGCCGCCGCGCTGCAGGTGCCCGAGTATCGATACGCGTACCTCATACTGGGGATATTCCTTGCGTACGCGTTCTGCGTAGTGCATGGCGCCCCCGTCAGCTTCTGACACGATTACGATGCTGCTGTTCTTGCTCTTGCGTATGCCGCGCCCGATGAAGGTGGCGAGCTGGTCGATGTCGGTATTGTCTTCCGGGATTATGGCTGCCTCGGCACCAGCGGCAATCGCGCTGTTCTGTGCCAGGAACCCGGCGTCCCTTCCCATCACTTCGACGAAGAAGATACGGTCATGGCTGGTAGCCGTGTCCCTGATCTTGTCCACGCATTCCACGATTGTGTTGAGCGCGGTGTCGTATCCGATGGTAGAGTCGGTGCCGTAGAGGTCGTTGTCAATTGTTCCAGGAAGCCCTATGACTGTTACGTCATGCTCGCTTGCAAGGGCCTGGGCGCCGGCGAGCGAGCCGTTTCCGCCTATGACGATAAGGGCGTCGATGCCGAACTTCTTGATGTTTTCGTAGGCCTTCTGCCTGCCCTCAACGGTACGGAATTCCTCGCTGCGTGCGGTCTTGATTATGGTTCCGCCCCTCTGTATGGTGTTGCTGACACTCTCTGTCGTGAGTTCCTTTATGTTCCCGATTATCAGGCCTTCCCATCCGCGGTATATTCCGTAGACTTTCCAGCCTTCAAAAATGGCAGCTCTGGTGACCGCCCTGATGCAGGCGTTCATTCCGGGGGCGTCGCCTCCGGAAGTGAGTACTCCGATGCTCTTGATATCCATTTCCGAGTCTTTAAAAAACGGGCCAAATATAGCAAAAACTCACATTCAAAGCAAATAGGGACGGATTCTTTTAAACCACGAAACCTACGATCAGCTGTATCGAAAGTATCAGGAACACCATCGCTATGGGGTATACGGTTGCATAGGCGACTCCAGGTATGTTGCTGTCAACCATGGAGTCTGCTGCGGCGAGTCCGGGGGTGCTGGTCATTCCTCCGGTCAGTGTTCCGAGCAGGTCAAGCACAGACACCTTGAAGCAGAAAATCCCTATCAGGGTAGCCGAAATCAGCGGGACCATCGTTATGGCGGCTCCGACTATGAACATTGACCATCCGCTTTCCTGGAACGTGGAGACGAGGTTCTGCCCTGCGGATGTGCCCACCTCGGAGAGGAAAAGCAGCAGTCCGAACTGCCTGAGCAGATGGTTGGCAGGTCCTGAAAGGGTCCACAGTATCGGACCGGTTTTGCCTATTGCACTTAGAATCAATGCAGTGAGGAGAACGCCGCCTGTGAGTCCGGGGGAGAATGTCACGCCTCCGGGGAAGGTGATCGTTAGCTTGCCGACGAGCACTCCGAGTACTATTCCCAGCGCTATCGGCAGGAAATCGGTGTCGGAGAGGAGCTTGACGTTGTTGCCGAGCAGGTGTGAGACGCCTTTGATGCCGTCAAGTTCACCCACGACAGTCAGCTTGTCGCCGAACTTGAGCACAAGGTCCGGTGAAGGCGTAATGTCTATGCCGCTTCGGCGTATCCTTGTGACCGTGCATCCGAAATTCTGCTGGAGATTGAGGCTGGCGAGGTTTTTCCCCACCATGTCCTTGCGGCTCAGCAGCACGGATTCGACGCTTTGCCTGCTGGCGAGTGGAAGTTCACCGTTGAGCCTCTCTCCGAGCAGCATCGACAGCTGCACCAGGGATTCTTCGGTTCCTACCGCCTGAAGGATGTCGCCCTGCTGGATCTGGTAGCCTGCCGACGGCATGAGTATCGTGTCGCCGCTCTTGATGCGTGAGATTACGGCACCAGTCGAGGCTCTTATCCCGAGCTGTGCCAGGGTATGTCCGTGGACGCTGCCGTTGGTGACCCTGAAGCAGCAGGTGTTCAGTTTCGGATACTTTCCGAGGCGTTCTTTCTCGAGCCGTTCGGCCTCCTTGTTGAGGTCAATGCGCATTACCTTGGGAAGCAGCTTCACGAACAGGATGACGCCGATCACTCCGAAGGGATATGCGATTCCGTAAGCGATGGAGGCAAGAGGGGAGCCTGTGCTGTCGATAGCGACTGCCAGTCCCGGAGTACTGGTGAGTGCTCCGGCAAGGAGTCCCACGGTGCTCGGGGTGTCGAGGTGGAAGATATACTTCATCCCGACTGAGGTCAGGGCGGCCGACACAATGATGATGGTCGTGAGGATTATCAGAACCTTGCCCTTGCTCTTGAAGGAACTGAAGAAGCCGGGACCGGCCTGGATTCCTATCGTGAATATGAACAGGACGAGACCGAGGTCGCCGAATTCTTTCGGGATCACGACTCCGAAATGGCCGAAGGCGAGAGCGACGAATATCACTGCCGATATGTCCAGGGACAATCCCTTGATCTTGATCCGGCCGAGCAGGAATCCGATCGTGACTATCACGAAAAGCGCGAAGTACGATGATTGTAGCAATTCGGCAAACATCTCCTTTGTGCTGTTTTGTTGTTGAATTAGAGTGTAGCGTATTTCTTGCCGTATTCGAGCATCTGGGCGAGGTAGTCGTCAGGATACTCAATGCGGTAGTCCACAGTCTTTCCACCCTTGACGACCGGTACGATTTCAGGATTGATGAATCCGCCGTATGGCTTCAGTCCGAGGGCGTCATACCTTTCCTTCACTTCCTTGTGCAGGGCGGGATCGATGTTCACGGCATAGGTCTCGACGAGTTTGCGGCCGGCTTCGTAGTCTCCCTCTGACTTTATCCTCTGGACTTCGGCGAGCAGTTCCCCGAAGAGTCCTCTGAGAGCCTCGTAGTCGTTGACGACGAAATAGGTCTTTCCGTCACGGGTCTTCTTCTCGATTACGTTGTCCTTGAGGCCGTGCTCGTAGCACCATTCAGCGATGAGCTTCCTGTTCTGCATGTGGGCCTCGGTGTTTTTCCTGCCGAGTTCCACACGGCTGAACTGGACCATGATGCCGTTGCGGATATAGTTGGCGTACTCAGCCTTGTAGGCTTCCGTATCGGGCAGTATGCCGAGCTCGACCAGCTTTGGATCGGCCATGTAGTACAGGCCGAAGAGGTCGGCGCGTGTCTCTTCTAGCGTTGAGCTGTATTCCTTGAGCGCATCCGGCGATACTCCGGGGAGCAGCTGGCCTGAACCGTGTCCGAGACATTCGTGGAGGTCGGTGTGGATCTCGTCAGTGAGCGAGAGGTATTTCCTTGCCGCAGCCACTTCCTCTTCGTCCCAGGCGAATTCTTCAAGAGTGTTCTTGGGGGATTCCTGCGCCGCGAGGTCATAGGCCTTTGTGATGTTTGCTATTGTCACCGACTTGGAGCCGTGGTCCTTGCGTATCCAGTCTGCATTCGGAAGGTTGATGCCGATGGGCGTGGAAGGGTAGCAGTCTCCTCCGAGGGTGGTCGCGTTGATGACCTTGGCGGAGATACCTTTCACTTTTTCCTTCTTGAAGCGAGGGTCTACCGGTGAATTGTCCTCGAACCACTGTGCGTTCGAGCTCAGGACCTCGGTCCTGAGAGATGCGTCATGGTCCTTGATGTTGACCATGCCTTCCCAGCTTCCCTTCCTTCCGAGGGGGTCGGTGTAGCTTTCGATGAACCCGTTAATGAAGTCGACCGTGCAGAGTGTGTCCTGCACCCATTCGACGTTGTACTTGTCCCAGAGGGTCAGGTCACCTGTCCTGTAGTACTCGATCAGAGTCGAGATGTACTGCTTCTGGAGGTCGCTCTCGGCAACTTCGGCGGCTTTGCCGAGTTCGTCGACGATCTTCTCGAGTGCCGGTGAATAGAGCCCCCCGATCCTGTATACGTCTTCATATATGCGGCCGTCCTCGTCCTTGACGAGTCTGCTGTTGATCCCGTATGACACGGGGGTCTTGTCGTCCGGCTTCTGAAGGGCGGCATAGAACTTTTCCGCTTCGTCGCGCGTCACTCCGTCGTAGAATGTCACGGCAGACTGCAGCACGATGTCGGCGCTTGCGTCGTTGGATTTCCTCTGGGGGAAAATGTCGGGGTTGTAGATCACTTCGAGCATCATTTCACCCTCTTCGGCGTCGATTCCGACGGCCTTCATGAGAGTGGCGAAGTATTCGCGGCTGCAGTCGGGGAAAATCTTGTCCTCAGCATAGTGGTGGTGGATTCCGTTGCTGAAGAAAACACGTTTGGCGTAGACGGTGAAGTCGCTGAAATCCTTGCATTCACGGTCTCCGTCATAGTTTTCCAGTATGTTTTCCAGAACCTTGCGTATGGGCAGGTTGTAGCTGCAATGCTGGTCCCAGAGTATGTCTCGGCCGTATTTTGCCGCCTCTCCGAGGTGGTATGCATATTCCTTCTGCCGGAGAGTCAGGTCGTCCCAGCCGGGGATCCTGTACCGCATGATCTTGATGTCCGCAAATTCGTCGACCAGATATCTGAAGTCGCCCTCCTGCTGTGAGACCGGCTTTTCCCCGCAGGAAACGGCCAGAGCCGCAAGGGTAGATAATGCCGTCATTTTCAGAATAATGTTCATAAAGGTGTAATTTTCCAAATGCAAAGATATAAAAAAGTGTGCGCCGAGCAAATTCAAAAAAAATGCTAACTTTGTCAAGACACTGGAACAACGGCCGTATTTTTATGCCTGACGATATTCTGATAGACAGGGTGCTGCTGAAGAAGTTTCTTCTGCACAGGGAAGCCGTATCCCACAAGGGTGACTACGGGCATCTTCTTCTGGTCTGCGGGTGCGATGCAATGCCTGGTGCGGCCGTGCTTTCCGTGGCGTCCGCGCTCAAGTCGGGATGCGGGCTTGTCACCCTCCATACTTCAAGGTTTGCGGCCGGTGTATGTGCCGTGGCGAATCCTTCGGCGATGCTTTCGATTGATGAGGCACCATGCTTTTCTTCGCGGGAAATTGACCTGTCCCGGTACAATGCCGTTGCTGCCGGTCCCGGACTTGGCAGGGACGCTCGCACTGCCGATGCCCTTGAATCTCTCGTCGAATCTGCCGCCCGTGCCGGAATTCCCATGATCCTGGATGCCGACGCCCTGAATGTCCTGTCGGTCCGCAGGCATCTTCTTGACGGGAGCCATATCACTCCGGGGTCCGTCCTCACTCCTCATGACGGGGAGCTTCAGAGGCTTGCCGGGAGGCCGCTGGATGGTGACAAACTTGCTGTGGCACGTGGGATTGCAGACCGGACAGGCTGCATAGTTGTCTCGAAAGGGCATCCTACGACCGTGTGCGTGCCCGGCCATGACTGGGGGTACCGCAATACTACGGGCAATGCCGGTCTGGCCAAGGGCGGCAGCGGTGATGTGCTGACAGGCTTGCTGTCGGGTCTGGTGTCGCGCGGATACGGCACTCTTGAAGCCAGTCTTCTTGCAGTATGGCTTCACGGATATGCCGGAGACCGTCTTACCGAGCAGTGTTCGGCGGAGGCGTACAACAGCAGGGACCTGGTAGAATGCCTGCGTCTCGGTTTCGCTGAACTGTATTCAGACAATCCACATCAATTCATCTGACGATATGAAGAACAAGTATTTTGCTGAAGCTCTGGGCACTATGGTGCTTGTGCTTATGGGTTGCGGAGCTGCCGTAATGAACGGCGGCGCCACAAGTGTATCGGCGGTGCTTACAATCGCATTCGCTTTCGGTCTTGCCGTAGTCGCTATGGCATATGCCATTGGTCCGGTTTCCGGATGCCATATCAATCCTGCGATTACCCTTGGAGTCTGGCTCAGCGGCCGCATGAAGGCCGGAGAGGCTCTCGGCTATATGGTTTCGCAGGTTCTGGGAGCAGTCGTCGGTTCTGCAATCATATTTGCTCTGGTTCATTCGGGAGCCGTTGCGACCGGTGCGACGCAGACGGGAGCCAACTCCTTTGCGGAGGGCAATCTCGTGCCGGCGCTCATAGCCGAGACTGTATTCACCTTTATCTTCGTCTTTGTTGTCCTGCGCACGACTGATCCGGTCAAGGGTGCCGGAAATTTCGCCGGCCTGGCCATAGGCCTCACTCTGGTACTCGTCCACATAGTATGCATCCCCATAACGGGAACATCCGTGAACCCGGCCAGGTCCATAGGTCCCGCCATTTTCGAGGGCGGCGAGGCCCTGAGGCAGCTTTGGGTGTTCATTGTCGCTCCAATGGCAGGTGCCGCGCTCGCTGCGGCAGTGTGCAGGGAGCGTTAGTCCGCGCAGGGATCAGAAAGGAAAAATCAGCGGCAGAACCAGGACCATCACCACTCCCATTATTATCTGCAGCGGGAGTCCGACCTTGATATAGTCCATGAAGGAGTATTGCCCCGCCGACATGACGAGGGCGTTGGGCGGAGTGGAGAATGGGGATGCGAAACACATGCTGGCCCCGACCGTCACCGCAAAGAGGAACGGTACGGGGCTGGCTTCTATCTGGATGGCGCTCTGGAGCGCTATCGGCGCCATAAGAAGGGCTGTGACCGTATTACTGATGAACATTGTCATCAGCGAGGTGGTGAAGTATATTCCTGCCAGCAGGGCCAGCGGGCCGAGTGCTCCCAGGCTTGAGGCGAGGAAACCTGACATCAGCTCCGACACACCTGTCTTCTCGAGTGCAAGGGACATTGGCATCATCGCCCCGAAGAGCACTATCGTTTCCCAGTTGATTGTCTTGTATGCGGCTTCCATGTTGCGGACGCATCCTGTAAGGACCATCAGCACCGCGGCAATCAGTACAGCAGCCACTGCAGGGACTATGTCGAACACCATGGCCGCAATCATCGCTGCCATGATGAGGGCGGCGATGGGGGCTTTGTAGTCCAGAGTCACTCTGGCTGCCTGCTGGAGAGGCTGCCCGAGTACGACCCACTGCTCGTCTTCTTCGGACAGGCGGGCGATGTCTTTCCAGTTTCCCTGGACGAGCAGCACGTCACCGTCATGCATGCGGACCTCGCCGAGGTCATGCAGCAGGTAGTCGTTCTTGCGCCGTATGCCGAGCACGTTGAGACTGAACTTTTCCCTGAATCCGGCGTCCTTTACCGTAAGGTTGTTCAGTCTTGATGATGACATCAGCAGGACCTCGGCTATCCCGATATCATAGAAATCCAGTCTGGCCGCATCGCCTGTGCCTGTCTCTTCGGAGCTGTGCGGGTCAAGGATTGTCAGTGAACAGTCTGACACGAAGGACTCTATCTGTTCGGGCTTGCCTGACAGGTAGAGTATGTCGTTGGCCTCTATCGGAGTGTTCGGGCTGGAAATCTGCCTTACCGTGTTCATGAATCGTCCCTGGACATTTCCGTTCCTTCTGATTTCGAGTATGTTTATGCCGTATTTCTGTCTGACATCGAGTTCGGCCAGGGTCTTCCCGCATATTGTCGAACTCTGACCTGCCATGGCACGGAAAAGGTTTCTGGACAGGCTGTATTCGTTTACCAGCTGCCCGAGAGTCTTGCCGGAATCCCTGCGCCTGCCTGCCGTCCCCTTGCCTGACAGGAACCACTTGCTGAGGGGCAGCAGCACAAGCGTGCCGACTGCAACGCACAGGATTCCCACAGGGAGGAAGGAGAAGAAGGAAAGGGACCCGAAACCTGCCTCGGCCAGCGTGTCGCTGACTATGAGGTTCGGAGGCGTACCGATAAGGGTCATCATGCCTCCCATGCTGCTTGCGAATGCAAGTGGCATGAGCAGCCTGCCGGAACTCGAATTCGCGCTTGCGGCCATGCTGACGACTATCGGCATCATCAGGGCCACTGTCCCGGTATTGCTCACGAATGCCCCGATTCCGGCCGTCGTAAGCACCACGAGAAGGAATAGCCTTGTCTCGCTGCCTCCGGCGAGCTTGAGTATCCTGCTGCTTATCATCTTGGCGAGGCCTGTGTGGAATATCCCGCCTCCCACGATGAAGAGTCCGACCATCATTATCACGGTAGAGTTGGAAAATCCGGACAGGGCCTCCTCCGTTGTGAGTATCTGGCAGACGACGAGAGCGAGCATGACACACAGTGCCACGAGGTCGGAGCGGACCTTGCCGCTTACGAACAATATTACCGAAATGAGAAGTATTGAAAGAGTGACGATCATCTGGACTGGTTCTGGAATTACTGCCTATAAATTTAATCAAAATCAGAGAAATTTGAACTAGTTTGATTACTTTTGCAGAATGTTGACCGCTTCAGAAATCAGAAAGATTCGCTCTCTGAGGGAGAAAAAGTTCCGTGAGCAGTACGGGCTGTTCGTGGTCGAGGGGGAGAAGATGGTGAATGAAGCCATCCGCTCCTCGTTCAATGTCCGTGCTGTCTACAGCGAGGAGCAGGTCGGACGGTCAGTTATGGAACGTATCAGTCTGTGCAGCAGCCCCTCTCCTGTACTGGCCCTCGTCGAGATCCCGCATCCGGGCATCCCTCCAATGCCTGAAGGGCTGTGCCTGGCGCTGGATTCGGTCCGGGATCCCGGCAACATGGGAACAATAATCAGGATCGCCGACTGGTTCGGAGTCAGAAGGATCTACTGTTCTGACGACTGTGCGGACGTGTTCAGTCCCAAGGTGGTGCAGTCAAGCATGGGATCAGTGTTCAGGGTAGGGATATACAGTGCTGATATTGTGTCCGTATGCCGCAGTTTCCGCGAGGCTTCGCTTCCTGTCTACGGCACCCTGCTTGACGGTGAAGACATCTACCATGCGGCACTGTCCGGAACTGGGCTTGTCGTTATGGGAAATGAATCAAGGGGCATAAGCCCGCTTGTGCGTGCCGAACTTGACTTCGGGCTACGCATTCCTTCGTTCGGGAAGTCCGGCGCCGAGTCATTGAACGTAGCGGTCGCGACGGCAGTCACGCTGTCTGAATTCATGAGAAGATGAAACGGGGAAGGCTTTTTCTTATATTATCCGTCCTGCTTGCTGCCGCTTCCTGCAGCACGACCAAACTTGTGCCTGAAGGCCAGTACCGGCTTGCCTCGAACAAAATCACAGTTGAGGGAGACAAGCGTCTTTCGACCGCACGACTCTACCAGTATATCCGCCAGCAGTCAAACGGATGGAGCCCTTTTCTGAACATCTACAACTGGTCGAACGGCAGCGGAGAGGGCATCAACGCTTTCTGGGAGAAGATAGGGACCCCTCCTGTCGTATTCAACCCCTTGCTCGTGGACAATTCATGCGAGAACCTGAAGACGCACCTGAACTATCTCGGATACTACGGGGCATCAGTGACTGACTCTGTCGTGATCCGCAAGCGCAAGGCTTATGTGACATACCGGATACATACCGGACACAGGCTCAGGATAGACAGCCTGGTATTCGACGTTCCGGGAGGGGAGTTCATGGACGAGTTCTATGCTGACACCGCCAACCTTAGCGTGAAGACCGGTGATTATCTCAGCGAGCAGTCTCTCGAGAACGAGACCGTGCGGGGTGCCGAATATTTCAGGAACCGGGGGTACTATGAATTCAGCAAGAACAACTATTCCTTCGAGGCGGATACGCTCGGAGAGAAGACCATCCTGTATTACCGGATAAGGCCTTTCGGGCGCAACGAGATTCCCGACACGTCCGCGGTACCTGCGAAGTACCGCTTCGGCCGCGTTACGGTCAGCTATCCTTCGGATCTTCCTTTCCGTGTATCGCTTCTTTCGCAGTACAATGCGATAAAGCCCGGAGCATATTACAGCGAGAATGTAGTCAACACTACCTACTACAGGCTTTCGGCCCTGAGTCTTTTCAATCAGGTGAACATCGAGGTCAGCCCTGCTGACAGCGCCGTGGTCGATTGCGACATCCAGGTTGACGGAATGGACATGGTTGGGTTCAAGGCCAATGTCGAGGTGTCCTCCAACTCTTCGGGCCTGCTCGGGGCCTCGCCTCAGTTGACATTTTTCCACAAGAACCTTTTCGGAGGGGGGGAGTGGTTCAATCTGGGCTTTACCGGCAACTGGCAGATTATGCCCGGGACCAGCGTCGGCTCCACGGAACTTGGAGTGTCGGCGACCCTCAGCCTTCCGCACGCCCTGGGCTATCCTATCAGCAAGATAAAGGGCCGCAACATCCCGCGGACTGAGTTTGGCGCGTCGTTCAACTACCAGAACAGGCCGGAGTACAAGCGTAACGTGGCCAACTTCTCATACGGCTATTCCGGCCAGGTAAGAAACAACTTCTTCTATCAGTTCTATCCTCTTCAGCTGAGCATAGTCAAGCTGTACGCCATCAGTGATGATTTTGTCGGGACTCTGCTCCAGAACCCGTATCTGTGGAGCTCTTTCTTCGACGAAATCGACCTTGGGGTCGGCGGTACCGTCTACTATACCAGCGATGCGTCCATAGTGCCCAAATCATCGTACCAATTTGCGAGGCTGAGCCTGGACCTCTCAGGAAATGTCGTGTCCCTGTTCAACCCCCTGCTCCCTTCCAACGAGTCTGGGCAGCATACCGTGCTTGGACTTCCGTACAGCCAGTATGTGAGGGGGCAGATCGATCTCGGGAAGGCTTTCAGGTTCGGGCGGAACGAGTCGCAGGCTCTGGCGGTGCATCTCGGGATGGGACTCGGTCGTGCGTACGGCAATTCATCCGCGCTGCCGTTCGAGAAGCAGTTCTATTGCGGCGGTGCAAGCAGTATGAGGGGATGGCAGGCAAGGACGCTAGGACCCGGATATTCCAAGGATCCTGGCGTGTTCCTGATACCGAGCCAGACAGGTGACGTCAAGCTCGAGCTTGATGTCGAATACCGTTTCAAGATGTTCTGGAAGTTAGAGGGAGCGTTGTTTGCCGAAACTGGAAACATCTGGTATGCTTATGCGTTCAAGGATGCGTTTCCGGGCAGCCTTGCCGCCGACTGGGGGGCCGGCCTGAGACTCAACCTTGATTTCATCCTCCTTCGCCTTGACGCTGGATTCAAGTTCAGGGACCCCTCGAGGGATCCCGGCATGCGTTGGATCGGACCTTCGGGATGGCTGCAGAGAGATGGGTACGCAATACATTTCGGGGTAGGATATCCGTTCTGAAACATATGAAACATATTATCTATCAGGCTCTGGCTCGACTGTGGGGAAAGGGCCGCTTTTCATCATGGGACTTTAAGACTCTTGATTATGTCAAGTCTCTAGGGGCTGACTGTCTGTGGCTGACCGGAATTCCCCGTCATGCGACCGGCAAGGATTTCGTCAAGGGTGATCCAGGAAGTCCGTATGCGATATCCGACTGGATGGACGTAAATCCCTACATGGCGGACAATCCCGACGAGAGGATGAAGGAGTTCTCCCTTCTTGTGCGCAGGGTCCACAGGAAAGGCCTTAAACTCATCATAGACTATATACCAAACCATGTGGCGAAGGATTACTCAGGGGGTATCGTCCACCATGACTACTGTGACGCCGACTGGACCGACACGTTGAAGAATGACTGGAGTTCGGCTCGCACCCGCGAAGAGATGGTCCGTGTGCTGAAGTTCTGGAAGGCACTTGGCGTAGACGGCTTCCGCTGCGACATGGTGGAGCTTGTCCCGTGTGATGCGCTGAGGGACGTACTAAGTGCCGTCAGGGAGGATTATCCTGACACTCTTTTCATTGCTGAAGTATACTCACGCGAGAACTACCGGAAGTATTCGGAGTATGTCGGCTTTGACCTGCTTTATGACAAGTCGGGGCTGTATGACACACTGATGATGCTCAGTCGCGGTTCCGGTACCGCACGGGCTCTTACCTGGAACTGGCAGTACCTTTCCGACCTGCAGCCGCGGATGCTCAACTTTCTGGAAAACCATGATGAACTCAGGGTCGCTTCCGGACAGTGCCTGGGCAGCGCTTCCAGGTCCTATGCGGCACTTGGAGTGTCGATGCTTTTCAACGATGCCTCTTTCATGCTGTATTTCGGCCAGGAGGTAGGGGAGAATGCCGCCGAGAGTGACAACGGACGTACTTCCATCTTCAGCTGGTGCCGGCCATCCGGCATTGCCGGCCTGCACCGCAGCATACATCAGGGTGGCGGTCTCTCCGATGTCCAGGCTTCCGTGCTGGGCCGTTACAGGCAGATGCTCTCATATGCAGCAATCCCGGCATTCTCTAATGGAAAATGCTGGGATCTGTGCTATTGCAATATGTCTTCGCCCGGGTTTGACCCTGACCGTCATTTCATGTTCGTCCGCTATGACGCGGAAAGCTGCTATCTTGTTGTCTGCAACTTTTCCGACCGAGAGTGCCGTATTTCGGCGGCTTTTCCGACCGAGCTCCATGACGTATGCCCCGCATCTGAGGTCAGCGTAGGAGTCGAAGCCTGGGATACCACCGTGGTCAGGCTCCTCTAGACTAGTTTACGAGGATGCTGGCGAGGAGGGCGAGAATGGCGTAGAATTCAGGAAGGGCGGCGTAAATCATCGTATTGGACATGACATTGTGTCCCTGGCTGATGCTTACGATACCGTTTGCGCAAACCTGACCCTGACGGATTCCTGAAATCAGGCAAACCAGTCCGACTCCGAGTCCGACTCCGAAGAACAGCGCTCCGTTGGATGCGATGTCCCTGCCGGTCCAGAGCAGCAGCGCAAGGAATCCGTAAAGTCCCTGCGTAGCCGGGATGGCGGAGAGAATCATGTAGCTTGAGGACTTCTCAGGAGTCTTCTTCAGAGCTCCTTCCGCAGCATTGCCGGCTATTGTCGTTCCGATTGCCGAGCCTGTTGCGGCGAGTCCGAACATCAGGCCGAGACCTAAATAAGCAAGAATTGTGTTTAACATAACGGTTGATTTTGATTTGTTTCCTATTTTCTGATGGGGTTGTAGGCTACGCCTTCTCCCATATATCCCGAATTCTTGAAGAATTCAACGAAATTAAGCCTCAGCGGATGGACGAAGGCGCTCAGACTGCTTAGAGCGAGGTTCAGCACGTGTCCGAAAACCACTATCAGCACGAACGGAATCCACTGCCATGTGGGGTCATCTCCCTTGACCATGTCGGCAATCAGGTTGAATGTGGAACCGAGCATGCTTCCGGACATTCCGAGGGCATATAGACGTATGTAGCTCAACACGTCGCTCATGAGTCCTGAAGCAGTGTTGTAAGTGTCCCAGAGTCCGGCTCCGATGTTGATCAGAGGGTTCCGTCCCCATTTGTTGAATATGTAGATTCCGAGGCATGAAACCGAGGCTATGCCTATCAGAAGCCATTTCATGGCTGTCTCGGAGATGACTCCAAGCAGACCGAAACTCAGGCCCACGACACTTCCGACTATCAGAAGAGTCCATCCGAGAGTACCCAGGCTGTTGCGCAGCCCGTTCTGTCTCACGGCCCACACCGCCTTGACTACCATGGCGAGGCTTATGTGCGCGATACCTATCAGCAGAGAGAGTATCATCTGCTTGGCGTAGCTTGAACCGCCGATGGTGACGTCTCCGGTGATCATGCAGTTCCTGAGGGCCTCGGGAATCCATGTCTTCGTGGTGAGGTCAACCCCGAAGAAGGTCCCGAACAGGAAGCCTACGACGATGGTCGCGATTCCAAGCGTGACAATCAGGCTCCACATGCCTGCGAGTCCTCCGTTTGCCTTGCGCTTGCGCAGTATGAAGCCGATGGCGACCAGCGTGATCCCGTATCCCATGTCTCCCATGCACATGGCGAAGAAGAGCATGAAGAAGATGCTGAGGAACACGGTCGGGTCGAACTCGTTGTACACAGGCATGCCGTACATGCTTGTGAGCGGTTCGAACTGGCGAACGAATGCGTTGTTGCGTATCTTGATCGGCGGATTGTCGGCCACTGTGGCGTCACTGGCGATATAGTATACGTCCAGATTCCCGAGGGCCTCTCTGACCTTCTGCGCGTCTTCCTTCGGAGCGAAGCCTTCGAACAGAGTCAGGCTGCCTTCGGCCGCATGGCCGGCAGTTACTCCGGCAAGGTAGACGTTGAGATCCGAGTACATCGATTCGACCTTGGCTTTCAGCTCTGGCAGTTCGCCTTTCATAGATGCGAGTTCCTTCCTGTGGCTGTCAAGCTCGGCATTGAGTCTTGCAATGTCGGATTCCAGCTCTGCCTGTGTCTTCTGCGGCATGCTGACTTCTGTCGCGGGGACGCGCTCATCTGTGCCTGCAGTGACGAAACGGATGTTGTCCTTGTCTTCGCTGACAATCTGGATGGGATATTTCTGTTTCCATTCAGGGTCAAACATCTTGCGTGAAACGGTGTAGAACCTTATCGAGAAGAGTTTTACCCTGTCCTTGTCGAAGTTTCCCCATTTCCTGGCCTCCTCGAGGCTTCTTGTCAGTTCCGCAATCCTGGCCTTGAGGTCGTCGCATGTCTTGTCGCTGCCGTTCTCGATGTTCCGGATACGTGCCTTGACGGCATCGATGTCCGCAAGTATCCTCGACGAAATGTCGTCAACCGGTTTCGAAGAGCGGCGTATGTCTACGATTCCGAGTTCCCTGAGCTGGTCAAGGAACCTCTCCTTGTCACCGGTCAGAAGGATGAACTCGTATTTTGTCATCGGTATTATCATGACTCTTCCTCCTCTTCTTGCTCGTGACGGCTCTTGACGATCTTGGATGACGCCATCGAAAGGTTGTCTGCATCCTCCATGTACCGTTTGATTTTCCTTATGGCTTCCTGATATCCCGGAATCTGGACCTTTTCGTAAAGGTTTACCTTCTGGGTCGTCTTCTTGCGCTGGAATTCGAGAATCTTGCGCTTCTGTTCACATATTTCGGACTCTATCCCGAGCCTTGTCAGCTCCTTGAGAATCGCGACCCCGTCGGCATACCAGGCCGGCTTGACGAACGCGTTGAACGGTCTGAGCTCGTAGTGGATTTCATCCAGCTTCGGCGTTTTCACTCCTGCAACCTTGACCATCCTGAGGTCGACGTCCGTAATTGTAATAAGCCCGGGGTCGAATTCGTTCCACAGGGCAGAAAGGTAGTCGTAGTGAGCGAGCGACCGTTCAAGCTCTTCGGCAAGTTTCTGGGCCTCGGTCTTTGCAGTCTGTACGCTGGCGCGCAGGGCCGATTCCTTGTTCTTGAGGGTCGGCAATGCGTTCTGGCGCACCTTGAGCTGCTTGCCAAGGTTTGTCAGTGAAGTCTTGTTGTATTGAAACTTGATGGCCACGGTTTATTTTTTCCAATATTTGTCGATGAGTGACTGCTTGATTCCCGTTTCCGCGGGTGAAAAGTACTTTGCGAATATCTCCCATGCCGTGTCGAGCATTTCTTCGATGCTGATGTTCACGTCAATTGAAAGCAGCCTCGTAGCGTACTCCCTGGCATAGTCGAGACATCTCAGGTCATAGTCCGACAGGTCGAAGCCGTTCTCCAGTTTTGTCTTTGCGTTCTGAGCGTCGGCATACAGGCGCACACCTGCGTTCATGACCTGGGAGTGGTCTTCGCGTGTCTTTTTCCCCTGTACGAGCTGCTTGAGTCGGCTCAGGGAGCGGAACGGGTCGACAATGACTTTCCCTGAATCGGAGTCAGCCCTGAGGAACAGCTGTCCCTCGGTGATGTATCCGGTGTTGTCAGGGATGGCGTGCGTGATGTCTCCGTCGTTGAGGGTAGTCACGGCAATAATCGTAATTGAACCTCCGTCGGGGAGCTGCACGGCCTTCTCGTAGATCTTGGCGAGGTCGGAGTACAGTGATCCCGGCATGGAGTCCTTGGACGGAATCTGGTCCATTCGGTTGGAGACTATTGACAGCGCATCTGCGTACAGAGTCATGTCGGTGAGCAGCACGAGGACCTTCTCGTTCTTGTCCACGGCAAAATATTCCGCTGCGGCGAGCGCCATGTCAGGAACCAGAAGGCGCTCGACGGGAGGCTCTTCTGTCGTGTTCACGAAGGAGACTATTCTGTCAAGTGCTCCTGCAGACTCGAATTTCTGACGGAAGAACAGGTAGTCGTCGTTTGAAAGTCCCATTCCTCCAAGGATTATCTTGTCGACATCCGCCCTCAGCGCAACGTCTGCCATTACCTGGTTGTACGGCTGGTCAGGGTCGGCGAAGAAAGGGATCTTCTGGCCGGATACCAGCGTGTTGTTAAGGTCGATTCCTGCGATTCCGGTCGGAATCAGTTCCGAAGGCTGGCGGCGCTTGTAAGGGTTGACTGACGGGCCTCCCACTTCGCGCTCTTCTCCTTCGATCTCAGGGCCTCCGTCAATCGGCCTTGCGTATGCGTTGAAGAAACGCCCGGAGAGCTGCTCGCTTACTTTCAGGGTCGGAGGAGCGCCGAGAAACGACACTTCTGCATCGGTAGGGATACCCTCCGTGCCGGAGAATACCTGAAGAGTGACCGTGTCGCCCTTGGTCTTTACCACCTGGGCGAGTTTCCCGCCTACGGTGGCGAGTTCGTCATTGGCGGCCCCGCTTGCCTTCAGGGAAACCGTCGCCTTTGTGATTGCCTGAAGATGTGTATATGTTCGATTGAATGCCTTTGCCATAATTACGAAAGAAGTTTTGTCAACTGCTGCTGGTATTCCATGAATTTCTCGCCCTTGAACTCAGAGTAGTTCATCTGGCGGAGAGTGTTGATTAGCTGCTGGAAGAATTTGCGGCATTCCTCGAACTGCTCGAAGTTGAAGTCGCGCTCGCAGATGTCCATTATCAGGTCGAGCATGTACTTCTGCCTTTCCATCGGGCACAGGGCGTCTATGTCGTCGAATGCGTCCTGCTGCAGGAATGCGAAGTCAACCAGCTCCGATTTCCAGAAGGCGACGTGGTAGCTGATGGGCACTCCGTCATCGCCCAGAATGTTGATCTGGTCTGCCATTTCACGGCCTTTGCGTACTATGTTCTTGGCCTTGAGCACCTTGTCGATCCAGCCATGCTCGATCTTCTCGTCAAGGTATTCCATTATTTCGGGATATTCAAGGTATTTGGAGTATGACTCGATCGGACTCACGGCCGGGTACCGCTTCTGGTCGGCGCGGGTCTGTTCAAGAGCGTAGAAGCAGCGGGCTGCCTTCTTGGTCGACTCCGTGACCGGTTCCTTGAGGTTTCCTCCGGCAGGGGATACGGTGCCGATGAAAGTGATCGCTCCGGTCTTGCCGTTGTTCAGCACCACCATTCCGGCCCTTGAATAGAATGTCGATATGATGGCGGACAGATCGACAGGGAATGCGTCGGCTCCCGGGAGCTCCTCCATTCTGTTGGACATTTCCCTGAGGGCCTGTGCCCATCTTGACGTGGAGTCGGCAAGCAGCAGGCACCTGAGTCCCATCGCCCTGTAGTATTCGCATATCGTCATGGCCGTATAGACTGAGGCCTCTCGGGCTGCCACCGGCATGTTGGAGGTGTTGCAGATTATGGTTGTCCTCTCCATGAGGTGCCTGCCCGTATGAGCATCGATGAGTTCGGGGAACTCGGTGAAGATCTCCACTACCTCGTTTGCACGTTCGCCGCACGCGGCCATCACTATCACGTCCGCCTCGCCCTGTTTTGCTATTGCGTGCTGAAGGACCGTCTTGCCGCAGCCGAAAGGTCCAGGGATGAATCCCGTACCGCCCTCGGCAATCGGATCGAAGGTGTCTATGCACCTGACACCCGTCTCCATTATCTTCTGGGGGCGCGGTTTGCTGGCATAGCCCTTGATCGCTACCTTGACGGGCCATTTCTGGACCATGGTGACCTTGACTTCCTCGCCTGATTCGGATATCAGGGTCGCAACCGCCGTGTCAATCGTATATTGGCCCGCCGGTGCCACTTCCTTGACAGTATATTCTCCCTTGAAAGAGAAAGGGACCATGATCTTGTGCGGAAGCCAGCCTTCCTTTACCTCTCCGAGCCAGTCGGCGGCGACGACCTTGTCACCTGGAGCGGCGAGTGGGGTGAAATCCCAAAGCTTCTCGTGGTCAAGGGGGTCGGTGTACTCGCCCCTTTTCAGGAACACTCCCGTCATCGTGGTCAGGTCGTTCTGCAGTCCGTCGTAGATGCTTGACAGCAGTCCGGGACCGAGCGTGGCCTCCAGCATCTTGCCGAGGAATTCGACTTCATCGCCGTTCTTGAGTCCGCGCGTGCTCTCAAAAACCTGTACAGAGGCGCTGTTGCCGTTGACCTTGATGACTTCGGCCAGCAGTTTCGTGCCGGCGAGTTCGATCATGCACAGTTCGTTTTCTGATACAGGACCATTGAACGACACGGTCACGAGGTTTGACACTATGCCTGTTACCTTTCCTGTTGTATTCATAATATGTTCTGCTTTTTATTGTCGTAGGTGGATCTGATCTGTGTGACCAGTTTGCGGAAGAGCTTTGCGCCGGTCTCGGGGTCAAGCCTGTTCCAGCGGTCGACGATCTTGAGTTTCGCCGCAAAGCCGAGGATGACATTCAGGCTGAATACCTCCATCTCGTCAATTCTGTCGATTTCCGACCACAGAAGGTCGTCGAGCCCCTTCTCTCTCTTGATAATGTCCGTCCCGGCGAGAACCGCCTCCGCGGCTTCTTGCGCGGGGAATTCGTATTCGCCGAGTTCCTGGAGCCGGATGCAGTCCGTGCCTTCAGGGCGTCCGAGCGACTTGTTCAGGAAATCGGTCTTGACATTGCGAAGGCACAGGTCGAAACGGAAATACTCCCTCAGAAAGCGGTTGCGCTCCTTGAGCATGGCCTTGTAGAAAGTCTCGCAGAGGGTATCCGGATCGAATCCCGACAGCAGCTTGTCGAGCAGCGCGCAGTCCGAAGAGGACAGCTGCGAGCGTATTTCAGACAGCAGGGCGTCGGCGTCAATCCGTGTCTTGCCGTCGTTGCTTACCAGCGGGAGACCTGCGATTATGTATTCGTAGTTGTTCATTCCGGCTGGTTTGCTATCCGAACAGGAGTTTGCGAGTGACAGGCCTCAGGTATTCTGCAATAAGCTCCTTGAATGTCTCGTCGCTGAGGCTGACGAACCAGCTGCCGTCGCTGGGGCCGATGGTGAAGCCCCCGCTGATCTTCTTGCTGAAATCCGCCTTCACACCGGCCGAGAGAGTCTTGGAAAGCTCGCCCTTGACCCATTTTTCGAGATCCTTCTTCATGGATGCCGGAAGCAGGAGGCTGATTTCAACCGGGTCGCTGGCAGAGAACTTCTCGGCGACGGCCAGGATGAGCTCCTTGACGAAGTCGGGGTCCTTGAGTGCTTTGTCGACCTTGGTGTCGACTGCTGCGTTTATAAGCAGATTTTCGATGTCTTTCCTGGTAGCCTGCAGGCTTTGCGCTGAGGCCATCCTGATGTCGGATTCGGCCTTTTTCTTCAGCTCGGCGGCATTATTGCGGGCTGCTGAGATTATCTCTTCAGCATCTGATTTCGCCTTGGAAACGATTTCATCAGCTTCCTTCTTTGCTTTGGCGAGTAGAAGTTCTCCTTCTTTCTTGCCTTTGGACAGTCCTTCATTGTAGAGTCTGTCCGTCAGTTCCTGCAATTTATCGGGCATATTGTATGGTATTAGTCTGATGTAGTTATCATGGCGAAATTAACTAAATTTCGTGCCAAATCCAATATTTTCACGTATTTAATTAAAAAAATCCCGCACAAATTGTGCGGGATTGACGTAGAGATTGGTTATAGTTATTGTAAATTTCATCCGAGGAAACCGAGCAGGATTCCGGCTGCGACTGCCGATCCGATAACACCCGCGACGTTTGGTGCCATTGCGTGCATGAGCAGATGGTTCTTGGGGTCGGCCTCCAGACCTACAGTCTCGGATACTCTCGCCGAGTCAGGAACAGCAGAAACACCGGCGTTGCCGATCAGAGGATTGATCTTCCTGCCTTCCGGAAGGAAGAGGTTGAAAAGTTTCGTGAACAGGACTCCGGCGGTCGTGGCTATGACGAAGGATATGAGTCCGAGGACGAAGATCTTGATCGAGTTTCCGGTCACGAAGACGTCAGCCTGGGTGGATGCACCTACTGTCAGACCGATAAGGGTCGTGACGACATCGATGAGGGGGCCGCTGGCCGTGGTTGCAAGCCTCTTAGTGACTCCGCTTTCCTTGAGAAGGTTCCCGAAGAACAGCATTCCGAGCAGAGGAAGTCCGGACGGCACGATGAAAGCCGTGCATATGAATCCGATGATCGGGAAGAGGATCTTCTCCTTCTGGCTTACGACTCTGGGCTTCTTCATCCTGATCAGCCTTTCCTTCTTGGTGGTAAGGGCAAGCATGATCGGTTTCTGGATTACGGGGACAAGAGCCATGTACGAGTATGCCGAGACGGCGATTGCACCCATCAGTTCAGGGGCAAGTTTGGAACTCAGGAAGATGGCCGTGGGGCCGTCAGCTCCGCCTATGATGCCGATTGCGCCGGCTTCGTTAGGGCTGAAGCCCATTGCAAGGGCGAGGAGGTATGCTCCGAAAATGCCCATCTGTGCGGCTGCTCCGATAAGAATCAGCCTCGGTTGAGAGATCAGTGCAGAGAAGTCAGTCATTGCACCTATTCCGAGGAAAATCAGAGGGGGATACCATCCCCGGCGTACTCCCTGGTACAATATGTTGAGCACTGAGCCTTCTTCGTAAATGCTGACCTGCAGGCCGGGGAAGACGGGAATGTTGCCAACGATCATTCCGAATCCGATCGGCACCAGCAGGAGAGGTTCCCATTTCTTGACAATTCCCAGGGCTATGAACACAAGCCCGATTACAATCATGACAAGATGCTGCCATGTGCAGTTGGCGAATCCTGTGAACTGCCAGAATTGCGACAGACTATCTACTATGGTTTCCATTAGCCGACTGTCACGATTTTAGCGTCTTCCTCGACGGTATCGCCTTTTGCGACGTGGATTGCCGTGACTACTCCGTCACAGTCGGAAAGTATGTCGTTCTCCATTTTCATGGCTTCGAGGACTGCAACTTTCTGTCCGCGCTTTACGGTGCTTCCTTCCTTGACCTCTATGCTGATGATTACGCCTGGCAGGGGAGTGACGATGTCCTTGCCCTTGCCTGATGCGGCCGGGGCTGCGGGAGTTGCAGGAGCTGCGGCCTGAGCCGTCGCGGGAGCTGCAGCCTGGGCGGGAGCGGCCGCCGGTGCAGGGGCGGCTGCCGGTGCGTTTTCAAGTTCTACCTTGTAGGATACACCGTTTACGGTGACATCGGCTTCTTTCCCTTCAACGCCGTTTACGGCTACGTTGTACGATTTGCCGTTGATAGTGAATTTGTATTCTTTCATTGTCTTGGATATTTTCTGAAGTTGAACTGTTTCTGCCCCCATTCAGACCCGCAGCGGCCATTGAATGTAAGGAAACCCGGCTCTGCATCGTGTACGCCCTCGTCGAGGTACAGGTACAGCGCCATGGCTATCGCGGCCTGGTCTTCTGCGCGGGGGCCGCTTTCGGCGTCCAGTGCGAGCGCGATTGCCGCCGCAACCTCGTCCATGTCATGGCTGCCGCCTGCCTGAGTCTTCTTGTTGCTGCGCTTGTACTTCCCGGAGAAGATGTTGCCGGAAAGGTTGTATAACAGGAACAGAATGATCAGGGCGAGGAACACCACGCTTACGCTGATCAGAGTCAGCGTCCAGCCATGGGGGTCGACCTGGGCCATCCTGTCTCCTCCCGCAGTGAGAGGAAGGATGCTATAGAGGAAGGTTGTCATGTTTCTTTGCTGGAATTTGCTGACGTTTGTTGCTGAGGCTTTCAAGAGCCCTGATCACACGGAATCTCGTGTTGCGCGGCTCGATGATGTCTTCAATATAGCCCTTCTTGGCAGCCTGGTAAGGGTTGCAGAACAGGTCGTTGTATTCACGTTTCTTCTCTTCGGCGAGAGCCGCGCTCTTCTCGGGGTCGGTTTCGGCCTTGAGCTGCTTTCCGTAAATGATTCCGACGGCACCTTCAGCTCCCATGACTGCGAAGTTGGCAGAAGGCCAGGCGTAGTTGACATCCCCCCTGAGCTGCTTGCAGCTCATGACGATGTGTGCTCCGCCATAGCTCTTCCTGAGTGTTACGGTAACCTTGGGAACGGTAGCCTCTCCGTAAGCGTAGAGCAACTTGGCTCCGTTGGAGATGATGGCTCCGTATTCCTGGTGAGTGCCGCAGAGGAAGCCGGGCACATCGACCAGGCTGACCAGCGGGATATTGAAGGCGTCGCAGAATCTGACGAACCTGGCGGCTTTTCTGGAAGCGTTTATGTCAAGGCATCCGGCAAGCACTCTCGGCTGGTTCGCGACGATGCCGACGCTCCTGCCGCCCATGTGTGCGAAGCCTACTATGATGTTCTTTGCGAAATCCTTGTGAATCTCTAAGAAGTCACCGTCATCGACAATCGAGGCTATGACACCGTACATGTCATAGGCCTTGTTGGGGTTGTCCGGAATAATGTCGTTGAGTGAGTTGTCCATGCGCCCGACAGGGTCCTGGGTCGGTCTTTCCGGCGCTGTGCCGAGATTGTTCTGCGGCAGGAAGCTCAGGAGTTTCTTTATGGTCCGGATTCCTTCCTGCTCGTCATGCGCGCTGAGCTGCGCAACCCCGGATTTTGAGGTATGAACCGCGGCGCCTCCGAGCTGCTCCTGGTCGACGACCTCTCCTGTGACGGATTTGACGACAGAGGGTCCGGTAAGGAACATGTATGAGGTGTTCTCTATCATAAGGGTGAAATCGGTAAGGGCGGGGGAGTATACCGCTCCGCCTGCGCAAGGTCCGAATATTCCGCTTATCTGGGGAACCACTCCGCTTGCGAGAATATTCCTCTCGAAGATCTCGCCGTATCCGGCAAGTGCGTCAATGCCCTCCTGGATGCGTGCTCCGCCGGAGTCGTTGAGCCCTATGATCGGGGCTCCGGCCGTTACGGCCATGTCCATGACCTTGCAGATTTTCTCTGACATCGTCTTGGACAGCGAACCTCCGTTGACCGTGAAGTCCTGTGCGAAGACATAGACCTCGCGGCCATCTATTGTTCCGCGTCCCGTGACGACTCCGTCTCCGTCCGTGTGGGAAGCATCCATCCCGAAGTCGGTGCAACGGTGCTGGACGAACATGTCGAACTCCTCAAAGCTGCCTTCGTCGAGGAGAAGGCCGAGCCTCTCTCTCGCGGTAAGTTTTCCCTTTGAGTGCTGGGCGTCGATGCGCTTCTGGCCGCCTCCGAGTCTGGCGGATGCCCTGCGCTCGACCAATTCCTTGATTTTTTCCTGTTGTATGCTCATAATGCTAATTCCTGCGCTTACATTTTTTCGCGTAAATCGTACAAAGATAGGAATAATAAATTAAAGGTACAACAAATTACTCTGCCGCCCCCGGTCAAGTCTTTCCTGGACAATGAGCCGGGGGCGGCAGAAAAAATGGAACTGGCGGCTATTGCTGCTGGTGTGCGGGCCTGAGCAGGTCAAGCACGACTTTCACGGGATTGAACGTCTCGATCGGGACTTCCACGAACAGGGTGTTCCAGTCTGACATCGAACCGTTCCACAGACCCGGGAGCTCGAGAGCCTTGAGTTCACGGCCGTGGTAGCTTTTAGAACTGATGAGTCCTGTGTCTTCGTCTACGTGTTCGAGGAGATTGAATTTCTTTCCGTCGCTGTCGTGCAGGCAGCAGACGAGGTCTACCGGGTTGAAGTGTGTCGCTGAGTGCAGGGCTTCGGCTGCGTGCGGGTTGTTCATGTCTATCTGGGCTCCCTCAAGGATCTGGAGTGAAGTGGCTCCGTCCTTGTCCCTGACAATGAAGGGTCCTCCGCCCGGCTCTCCTTCGTTTCTGACCATGCCGCATACTCTGACGGGCCTGTCGAGTTTGGCGCGGAGTTTCTCGGCCCTGTCGCGGCAGTCCCTGGCCTGGGGCATTTCGATGCGGAGCTTTTCTTTGAGGAATGTCTCTATGTCATTGCACAGTGCCTGGCATTCCGGGGTTGCATAAGGGTCGTCGACATTCATTATCCGGCCCGGAACATATGCCATGTCGGACATCTCGCGGCGGGTTTCCGTGATCTGGTCGAGAGCATAGATGTATCCTCGTATTTCGTCTCTGAGCTGCAGGGCTCTCCCCATCAGCACTTTCTTCCAGTGTACGGTTACAGGCTGCATGCGCTCAACGCAGACATTGTCTATGTTCTTGATGGAAACGAGTTCGGAATCGAGGTCGTTTAGATTGTAGATCAGTGCTCCGTGTCCGGCAGGTCTGGTGAGTATCGTGCCGTCTTCCTTCAGGAAGGGGCGGTTTTCCATGTCCACTGCAATTGTGTCGGTGTCCGGACTCTGGTACGTGAAGGTGATGTTGTACTTTACGCCGTAGCGTTTTTCGTAGGTATCCTTGATATCGGCGACGGCCTGTTCGAAAAGACTGCGGTGTTCCGGGGAAATGGTGACCACGAGATTGACGCTTGAGTCTGAGTTTCTCATGTAGGCCTGCCCCTCGACAAGATGCTCGGCCAGTGCGGTGCGGACTTCTCCGCTGTACCGGTGGAACAGAAGCACTCCCTTGGGCTTGCTGCCGTATCCCAGGCCGTCTTCGGAAAGCAGCCTGTGTGCCGTCAGACACGGGTCATAGGGCGCTTTCCCGAAGGTTTCGGGGCTGTAGAATGCGAACTTCTCGATGTTTTCGGCGAGTTTGCGCACGGAATCGTTTGGAGTTTCGATGCCTGCGAATATGTCCTTGAACATCCTTGACGCTGCACCCGACGCTGGGACGAACTTGCACTTGCCGGCGACCTTGGCGGTGTCGGCATAGGCGGCGGCCTGTTCAGCCCTGGCGTCGTCGAGCACCTCTATTCCATTTCCCGGCGTGGCCGGCGCTACGATTTCCAGATAGGGAAATCCTTTCTTGAAACGCTCGATCTGAGCATTGATTCTTGACTTTTCCATATTGGAGATTAATTTGGTGTATTTGGAATTATAGTGGTGTCAGAACTGGAACTCGCGCCTGTAGTGGTAGTTGTTGCGCAGTTCCTCGAATTTGGTCGGGTTCATCCTGAACATGAAATCATCCGTGAATATGGGATAGTTGTACTGGAGTATGGAGGCGATCTGCCCCTGCGACTTGTTCCTGATGTCGAGCATCACGGCCTGGTATTCCATGATCTTGCTCTGAGGGAAGAACTCGTAGAGCTCCGATATGTTCAGGAATCTGGCGACGGCCCTTACGGCCATTGCCGAGCCTATCTGCTTGCCCTGCAGAGAGTAGCCTGCGATGTGTGGGGTGGCTATGTCTACCATGTTCATCAGCATGGTGTTGACGTTCGGCTCGTGGCTCCATGCGTCTATCGCGACAGGACCGAGCCTGGGTATTGCCTTGATGAGGTCCTCCTCGACCACCAGATCTCCCTGGGAGGTGTTGACGAAGAACGCTCCGGGTTTCATCTTGGCGAAGAAATCCTTGTCGGCCATGCCTCTGTTGCTTTCGGTAAGCGGGATGTGCAGAGTCACGATGTCGGCTTCGGCGAGCAGGTTGTCAAGGCTGCTGAACTGGGTGTACCATTCGATTTCAGCCTTTCGCGGATCGTTCCTTATTATCTTGAATCCCAGCGAGCGTCCCATGGATTCCACACGCTCTCCGACGTTCCCGAGGCCTATTATCCCGAGGGACGCCCCGGCCAGAGATATGCTTTTCCTGGCCGCCATCCCGAATATTGCGGAAAACACATAGTTCGCAACCCCTCCTGCATTGCAGCCTGAAGCGTTCTGGAAATGGATGCCGTGCCTGCTGCAGTAGTCGACGTCGATGTTCTCGGTGCCGGAGGTGGCTGTAGCGATTATCTTCACGCCCGTCCCGTCCAGCATGGCGGCGTCGCATCTGGTCCTTGTGCGTATTATGAGGGCGTCGGCATCGACGATGTCTTCGTGGGTGATAAGAGGCCCTTCCTTGTAGAGCACTTCGGCATACGGTTCGAAAACCCCTTCCGTAAAAGGAATGGACTTGTCTATGACTATTTTCATTTGACTATCAGTTCCTGAATGTTATTCCCGCCTGCGGAATTCCCGCTGTACAGGCTGTCCTGTGCAAGGGCGGCGTTTATCTTTTCAATGATGGCTCTCTTCTGGAACAGCAACTGGCTCCTTGCCACCGATGAAGTCATGGTGACATACAGCCTGCCGTTCTTCAGGAAGATTCTGGAGGTGTAGCGTCCTGCGCCGGTGACATCGTTCCACGCTACCTGGATCCGCCTCAGATCCATGGCGGTGCCGAGCCGGCTGCGTTTCAGCCAGTCTCTGACCAGGTTTTCCATCCCGGTCGCGGCCCTTCTGTGCATCCTACTCATTGATTGTCCTGAAGGCTCCTCCCCGCGCCTCTATGTAAGTCCTGTCACTTGTCAGAGAGTCCACGATGGATTCCGTGCGTACCTTGTTTGAGTCGGTCAGGAATATCTGCCCGAATTCCTGTCCCGAAACCATTTCAAGAAGGTTGCCGACACGGGACATGTCGAGCTTGTCGAAAAGGTCATCGAGCAGCATCGTGGGATTGCTCCCGCATACCTGTTTCATTACCTCGTACTGCGCGAACTTGAGGGCGACAAGGAATGATTTCTGCTGCCCCTGGGAACCGCAGCGCCTGATCGGATGTCCGTCGAGCGTGAAGATGAAGTCGTCGCGCTGTATGCCCGCCGTCGTGAAGCGGAACGTGCGGTCCCTGTCCCGGTGTTCCCTGAGGATGTCGGCAAGAGCTCCGGAGGACAGGTCAGACCTGTAGGCAATCCCGACTTCTTCGGTGCCCGAACTGATCTTGGCGTAGTAGCTGCGTACTACGGGCAGGAGCTTCCCGCAGAACTCCATGCGTTTCTGATAGACTGGCGCGGCGAGGGCTCCGAGCCTCTCGTCGAAGGTCCCGAGCAGAAACTCGTCGGCAACTCCGGCCCTGAGCAGCTTGTTGCGCTGCAGGAGCAGGCGGTTGTATGCCTGGACTCCGCTCAGATACTCCCTGTCCATCTGTGAAAGTACGGAATTGACGAATTTCCTGCGTTCATCGCCGGATTCGCTGACAAGGGAAGTGTCGGAAGGGGAGACCATCACTATTGGCAGCAGCCCGATGTGTTCCGATATCTTGCTGTACGGCTTGTCGTCACGCCGTATCTTCTTCTCTCCTGAAGCCTCGCTGCGTATGCTCACCCTGGTGAGCGCACCTGAAGGCAGTTCGTAGACTCCAGATAGAGAGAAGCTGTCGCATCCGTGTCTGAAGTTGAATCTGTCGGACGATGAGAATGCGCTTTTCGTCATGGAAAGATACCATATGGCGTCGAGCAGGTTGGTCTTGCCCTCGCCGTTGCCTCCGCTTATGCAGTTGATGTTCGGAGAGAATTCCAGTTCCTGAAGTTCGATGTTCCGGAAGTTCTGGATAACTATTTTCTTAAGTGCAGGCATACCTTACAAAGGTAAACAATTTATATTGTATTGTTGAACTATTTTTCATAAATTTGCAGGCTAAAAATCGGAATAGAATATAATCGTAATCAGATATGGCAAACAAAAATTCTAAAGAGACGGAATCCGTGGTTCGCGAGAACCTCGAGCATTCAGTTTCCTCGACCGAAAAGTTTTTCAGTGAGAACAGGAAGGCCCTGCTTGGAGCCCTGGCGGCTGTAATCGTGGTTGGACTTGGCGTGCTTGCTTACTACAAGCTGGTCTATCAGCGTCAGTGCACCGAAGCTCAGGAACAGGTTTTCCCTGCCGAGATGAGCTTCCAGAACGGAGAGTATGACATTGCGCTCAACGGCGACGGTAACAATCTCGGATTTGCGGACGTTATCCGCAACTACGGCTCCAAGGCCGGCAAGGCGGTGTATCTTTATGCCGGAGTGTGCGAGCTTAATCTGGGCAACTATGACAGCGCTCTGTCTTACCTGAAGAAGTACAAGGGGAAAGAGCCGATTCTTGCCGCCCGTGCCAAGGCTTGCGAGGGTGACGCATATGTCGGACTCGGTGACTATGCTTCAGCCGTGTCATGTTTCGAGGCTGCGGCCGATGCTGCCGACAACGTCTTTGCCGCGGCATATCTGGTCAAGGCCGGGCTTGCGTATGAGGCCCTTGGTGACAAGGCATCGGCACTGGCCTGCTACAACAAGGTGGCAGACAACTATCCTCAGTCAATGGAAGCATACGAGATCAACAAGTATATTGCAAGAGTATCCGAGTAGCCTATGGGAAGAGCATTTGAATTCAGAAAGGAACGTAAACTCAAGAGATGGGGCCACATGGCCCGGACATTTACCAAGCTCGGCAAGGAAATAACGATAGCTGTCAAGCAGGGAGGACCTGACGTGACGGGAAATCCGAGGCTCAGGGCTCTGATGGCGGAAGCCCGCTCGGAGCAGATGCCGAAGGAGAATATCGAACGGGCGATAAAGAAAGCGACCGAGAGCAAGCAGGGCGACTTCAAGGAGATTATCTACGAAGGTTACGGGCCGTACGGAATTGCATATCTTGTGGAGACCGCGACCGACAACAACACCCGTACCGTGGCAAACGTGCGCAGCTACTTCACCAAATGCGGAGGCTCTCTCGGTACGTCAGGCTCAGTGAGCTTCATGTTTGACCGCAAGTGCACGTTCCGCATCAAGGCCAAGGAGGGAATGGACCTGGAGACTCTGGAACTCGAGATGATAGACTACGGGGTTGAGGAGATGTTCGAGGTTGACGAGGAGGACAAGGACGGAAACGTCACCAAGGTAATCGTGATATACGGTGATTACTCGTCATACGGCCAGATCCAGAAATATATCGAGGAGAACGGATATGAACTTATCTCGGGAGGCTTCGAGCAGGTGCCGAACGTTGAACTCAAGGATGTCACACCCGAGCAGCGTGCCACTCTGGACAAGCTTACCAATCTTCTCGAGGATGACGAAGATGTCACCAATGTCTACACGACACTTAAACCGGCCGAAGAATAGAAGGTACGGAGAAGATGGTCTTTAATGGGGGTGGCGGCTCGGGCCGTCATCCCCATCATGCAATTTGACAAACAGATACGTTAATTCATCAGATTATGGCAAAGGTCAAGATATCCACTTCCCTGGGCGACATCGTTGTCCGCCTCTATGACGAGACTCCGTTGCATCGGGACAATTTCCTGAAGCTGGCGGCATCGGGATTCTACGACGGGACACTGTTTCACAGGGTGATCCCCAACTTCATGATTCAGGGGGGCGACCCGGAAAGCAAGGGAGCTCCTGCGGGCAAAAGGCTTGGCTCCGGAGATGTGGAGTATACCATTCCCGCCGAGATCAAGTCGTCCCTGATCCACAGACGTGGTGCCCTTTGCGCCGCCAGGCTCGGAGACGAAGCGAACCCCGAGAAGCGCAGCAGCGGCTGCCAGTTCTATATTGTCTGGGGCGAGGTTTATCCAGAAGGGCGCATTGACAGCCTTGCACGCCAGTCGGAGATGCAGGCTCTCAACCGGACATTCTCGGAACTTGTGCGGCAGCACAGGGACGAAATCCTGGAGCTTCGCCGCAACCGCGACCATGCGGGGCTTTCAGACCTCCAGTCACGTCTCGAGGCAGAGGCGAATGCCATCGTGATCGAGAAGGGGCTCGGAAAACTCTCGGAGGAACGCAGGAAGGTCTACACCACAGTCGGCGGTACGCCTTTCCTCGATGGGGAATACACGGTTTTCGGAGAGGTCGAAAGCGGACTCGACACAGTTGAAAAGATCCAGTCATGTGCCACTGACTCTGCGGACAGGCCAGTCGAGGATGTGAAGATGAAAGTTACGGTTCTCTGACAGTTTTGTTCATTAATACCATTAAAAGTGAAAAAAAGATTAGTTTTACCGGTCGTATCGCTTGCAGTTGCGGCGTGCGTGTCCGCCTGTACGGCGGGACCTCAGACTGAGTCTCTGGGTGATGGCCTCTATGGCATTTCAATGGGAGACCTGTCCATGACGGTTGATGCTGAACACGGGGCCAAGATCCTGTCGTTCAAGTATGGTGACAAGGAGATCATCTCCCAGCTCCAGAATTTCAATGCGTTCGGAAGCACTTTCTGGACCAGCCCTCAGTCAGAGTGGAACTGGCCTCCGGTAGCCGAGTATGACAGGCTGCCGTACGAGGTCGTCATGGGTGATGACTACATCGAAATGACCGGGCAGGTGTCCGAGCGCTTCGGTTACAGCATCGGCAAGAAGTTCACTGCTGACGCCAAGGATGGCGCAATGGTCGTGACATATACGATCACGAACCATACTGACAGCCTGCGCAGAGTGGCTCCTTGGGAAATAACCAGAGTTCCCGGCAGCGGCCTCATATTTTTCGAGGCCCTTAGTTCCGCGATCACTCCTGCCGGCCTGATGGATTTCGACGATGCATACGGATGCAGCTGGTATTCATTTGATGAATCAGACCAGAACAGGAAGATCAACGTCAACGGCAAGGGATGGCTTGCATATGCAGACAACGGCCTTATGCTCGTAAAGAGCTTCGATGATCTTGCTGAAGGGGAGTGCGCTCCTCAGGAAGCCGAGATCCAGGTTTACGTGAACCAGGGCAAGACCTTTATCGAGCTCGAGAGCCAGGGAGCCTATACTGAACTTGGGCCGGGAGAGTCTCTGAGCTATACCGTGAAATGGTATCTGGTTCCTGTCGAGACTGCTTCCGAACCTTACGAGGAGCTTGTCGGGACGGTACACGGACTGGTAAGGTAGGAAGTCTATGAAAACCAGTCTTGTTCTTCTTTCCACGGCTTTGCTTGCATTCTCGCTGCCATGTACGCTTCATGCCCAGGATGCAGCCGCCTATCCTGTCCCCGATGAGGTGATAATGGTCTGGCCTGACGGAGCGCCTACTGACAACGGCCTGACGGGTGACGAGGTGGACTATGGCGATCATGTTTCGAACGTGACGGTCCCGACTCTTTCCGTTTTCGTTCCTGACGGACCTTGTTGCGGGCTGGCGATCATCTCTTGCCCGGGAGGCGGATATGTGGATGTCTGGGACAAGACCGAGGGATATTCTCTCGCGGACTGGTACAATGAGATGGGCATAGTGTATGCCGTTCTGAAGTACCGTCTGCCCAACGGTCACAGGGAAGTCCCGCTTGATGACGTGCAGCAGGCTATGCGCATAATGAGGTCACGGTCTGCCCAGTACGGCTTCAGGTGGCTTGGCGTGCAGGGTAATTCCGCAGGCGGTCATCTTGCAGCAATGGCATCGACCCATTACGTTGACAGCCTGACACGCCCCGACTTCACGGTCCTGTTCTATCCTGTCATCACTCTTGAAGCTTCCCGTACACATTCCGGAACCAGATACTACCTTCTTGGTGAAAATCCTTCGGATGAGCTGGTCGCCGAATTCTCCAACGAGAAGTGTGTGACCGGCGAGACACCGTGTGCGTTCATCATGCACAGTTCGGACGACACTCTGGTGCCGGTAAGCAACAGCGTGAGCTATTTTGAAGCCCTGACCGGGCACGGAGTGCGCAACTGTTCAATGTATATCATGCCTGAAGGCGGGCATGGATGGACTGACAGGCAGTTCACCTATCGCAGTGCCTGGATGAAGGCGCTCGGGACATGGCTTGAGAAGTTGCCTGAAGTGCTCTGAAATATAGGCATATAAATGAAAAAGACGGCCCCGATGGACCGTCTTTTTCGTTTTTTAAGCGAGCCACTCACGAGACTCGAACTCGCGACCTGCGCGTTACGAATGCGCTGCTCTACCGACTGAGCTAAAGTGGCTTGAGACTGCAAAGATAATAAATAAAAATCTATTTGCAAGGCCGTCTGGCGGATAACAGACCAATCAGCACACTGCCAAGCACGGCCGAGCATACCGAGGCTGCCAGTACGGCGATTTTTCCCATGTCGCGGAGAGTTTCAGCCGTATGGGCCGCAACGTCTGTGAATGCGAGACTGTCGATGAACAGTGACATCGTGAATCCTATTCCTCCGAGGCAGGCGACCGCGAAAAACATCGGCCAGCTTGCGTCTCTGGGCATTTCACCTATTCCGAGTCTTGTGGCTATGAAGCTGAACAGAGTTATTCCAATCGGTTTTCCGACGACGAGCCCTAGAAAAATACCCATTGAAACGCTTCCCGTCTGCGGGTCATGGCTGAAGATGTTGAAATACTCCGGACTGCTTATCTCCACTCCGGCATTGGTAAGCGCGAAGAGCGGCATGATCAGGTAGTTGACCCACGGCAGCATGGCGCGCTCCACCCTGTAGCTCATGTCCATAGTCCCGTGTGCGATGCCTTCAAGCTTCATCAGGCACATCTTCTGGGGCGTGTTGGGGAATTTCTCGTTGCTGGCGCCGTCAAGTTCGTCCAGTCTGGCGATATAGTAGCTGCGTTTGCGCATGTACTGGGCCTTGTTGTATTGGGGTACTGCGGGAATCAGGAAAGCCATGACGACGCCTGACAGCGTGGCATGGATTCCGCTGTAGTAGAACAGGGCCCATACTATGAAGGAACTTGCCAGATACGGGAAAATGCGCCTTTCCCCCATGCGCCTGAACAGCAGGGTGAGCAGGATTATCGCCCCGGCTATTGCGAGCAGCGAGAGCCTGATTTTCCCTCCGTAAAATATGGCGACCACCAGTATTGCTATCAGGTCGTCAGCTACTGCCAGAGCCGTCAGGAATATTTTCAATGACAGGGGGACCCGGTTGCCCAGCAGGGTAAGTATGCATACGGCAAAGGCGATGTCGGTTGCCGTCGGAATGCCCCATCCGCTTGAGGCGGCTGTCCCGGCATTCACGGCAGTGTATATCAGAGCGGGGACGAGCACTCCTCCGAAAGCCGCTACCATGGGCAGCATGGCCTTCTTCATTGATGAGAGTTCTCCGTGTGTGACTTCCCGCTTGATCTCGAGGCCGACTGTAAAGAAGAATACCGTCATCAGAATGTCGTTGATCAGTTTCTCGACATTCATGTCCTGAGGGAACAGCAGGTCCACTACACCGTCATCGGTGAACAGGTGTATCGTAATGTTGGTCTTGAGGATTTCATGGTAGATGTCCCTGGTCAAGGGCAGGTTGGCCAGGAGCAGGGCTAGTGCGACACATATCAGCAGCAGCAGTCCCTGCATCCAGGGGTGCCTCGCAAGTTTGCGCCCCGTGCTGTTGAGGTGCAGCACGCCTTTGCTCCATGAATAGAAAGGTATCAGCCTCATTGCAGTCAGAATATGATTCTGAAGTCACATGTATGGCTGCCGCACTGGAACTCGTCCATGCGGCATTGCCCGTCTTCTCTTCTGCACAGAGCGGAGCGGACCTGCAGCTCGACGGCTATCAGGTCTCCTCTGCGTATGTAGCAGTATCGGGTGGCATCGGCTATTGCCTTGACTATCAGTGAGCAGTCAAGATCTCCACTTCTGTAGATGCTCTTCCCGTCTTTGTGAAGTTCCATGACCATTCCGGACGTGTCGGGCGCCAGTGACGGCGGGGTGATGAAGGAACTGTGGTCAAGGCATGATGCGCAGGCGAAGCCCTCTTGGCTCCCGTCGATCAGGTCGTCGGGGTAGAGCAGGGTGCCGAATCCTGCGGAATCAAAGTATCTGTAAGCGAATCTGGGGTTTACGCTTCTGCCGGCCTTGCATACACGTGCCACGAGGACCGGCGTGTAGCTCAGGGATGATATGAACTCCGGTACGTAGAGGTCGTCTCCGTCCCTTTCCAGGGTCGTGTCCGGTCTGACGATGACCTTTCCGGCCGAAGTAATGACGACTATGTTCATCAGAAAAGCCTGCCGTTGAACTTCTCCACAAGCATCTCGCGCTTGAACTGTTCTTCAAGTTTTGCGAACTGCTCCTTAGTGTCAAGGCTGAACTTGCCCTGCCTGACCCAGGCGAAGTATGACGGTTCGGAACGGTAAACGTCCCTGGCCTTCTTGCCCTTGTGCTTTCCGAAGTTGATCAGCACCTCTCCCTTGTCGTCGTAGATTAGCTGTCCTGAAAAGTCGACGTACCTTTTGGGAACGTAGCTTGACAGGGCCTTGACATCGTTCTTGAGGGTATCATACCGGTCGAGCTGCGCCTTGAGCACTTCGTAAGTGGCCACTGCATCCGCCTCGGCCGTGTGCGCATTGTCGAAATCCTCTCCTCCGCAGTAGAAGCGGTATGCGGCCTTGAGGTTCCTGGGCTCCATCATGTGGTAGATGTTCTGGACGTCGACCATCAGGGGAGCGTGCAGGTCGATTTTCAGGTCCTTGCCTGCAAGCTTTACCCGCTCGAACTCCTCCGCAAGCATGGGAAGGTCGAACTTCGATGAATTGAACCCGGCGAGGTCGCTGTCGCGAAGCCAGCCGGCCACTTCGTCCGAAACCTCGAAAAAAGTCGGACATCCCACGAGCATGTCGTCCGTAATGCCGTTGACCTTGGATGCTTCCGGAGTCATGGGGCGCTGCCTGCTCAGTTCATAGTCCCACGGCTTTACCTTCCATGTCTTGATCCTGTGTTCTCCTCCCGGGAACACTTTTACGAAACTGAGCTCGACTATCGAGTCTGAAGGAATGTTGAGCCCCGTGCTCTCTATGTCGAAGAACAGCAGCGGTCTTTGAAGGTTAAGCTCCATGACGGACGGTGTTTACGATACTTTGATCGGCATGAGGATGCCGCAGATCTTTCCGTTCTCCTCCTCTTCCTCGGCAGGCACTATGAGAGCCGCCCTGTATGAGTCCGAGAATTTCATCACTATGCTGGTGCAGCTCATGTTGCCGAGCATCTCGATGAGGAAGGAGGACTTGAACCCTATGCTGAGATCGTCTCCGGAATATTCGCAGTCCAGTTTCTCGTAGGCGGCCAGCGCGAAACCAAGATCCTGGGCCGTAATCTCGAGCTGGTCGTGCCTGAGGTCGAACTTGATGTGGTTCGATGCCTTGTTCGCACATACGGCGACCCTTCGCACGGTGTCGAGCAGCCTCGCCCTGTCTATCTTCAGGATATTCGAGTTATTCTGGGGGATTACCCTGCGGTAGTCCGGGAACTTTCCTACTATCAGCCTGCAGACCATCATAGTGTCCCCGAAGGTGAAGACCACGTTTCCGGAGTCATATGATAGTGTGACGTCCCCATCGATGCGGTCGATGATAGACCTCAGGACGCCAGCCGCCTTCTTGTGGAGGATGAACGAAGACTTGCCGGAAACCTTGGCCTCGGAAGTGGTATAGCATACCAGCTTGTGGGAATCCGATGCTACAAGGGTGGTCGTGTCGCAGTCCATGTCGAAGAATATGCCGTTCATTGCGGGACGCATCTCGTCGTCGGCCGTCGCGTAGATGGTGCTGCTTATGCCTTCGCACAGTACTTTGGCCGGGAATACGGCTGTCATTGCGTCATCTGACGCTCCGTGAATCTCCGGATAGTCCGCAGCATCGAAATAAGGCAGCGACGAATTGCCGTTGCTCCATATGCATTCGAAGGACCCTTCGTGGGTGCCGGTGCCGCTTGTCCTGATTGTGATAGGCTGGTCCGGCAGGGCCTTGAGCAGTTCTATCATCTGCCGCGCCGGAACGGCTATGCTGCCGTCCTGAGCCGAACTCTGCACTTCAATGGAGGTACGCAGGGTCAGTTCCTGGTCTGAGGCTGTTATTTCAAGCCTGTCGTCCTTGAGTACAAAAAGGAAATTCTCCAGAATAGGCAGGGCTGTGGTCTTTGCCGGGATGGCCTTGGCGACGTCCAAGATACCCTTCAGAAGTCCGGCACTCGAAATATTGAATTCCATATTCTTCCGTTGTGTCTGTTTTGACAAAAATAGTGAATTTTTTTTACTTTGGCATATAATTTGACTTTTTACGCCGCTGAAAACAACTTAACTGTTAGCTTATGAACAAGAACATCATTACCGTAATTGCATCAGTCGGCCTGAGTGCCATAGCGGCATACGGAATAGTCAAGGCTGCAACACCTGCAAGTATAGATTCCTCTGATATGTCATATACTCCGGTCGGCATGACACGTACTGTCAATTTGGCGATGTCCGACTATCCTGACTTCACCTATGCCGCCGAGAATGCGGTAGAGGCAGTGGTGTATGTACAGGTCACGTCCACGTCTCCACAGTCGGAATACATCGATCCTTTCTTCCGTTTCTTCTTCGGCGACGACTACCAGTCCAGGGACAGGGTACGTCAGGGAAGCGGGTCCGGTGTGATTATCCGTGAGGACGGCTACATCGTCACCAACAACCATGTCATTTCCGGCGCGACAGACATCAAGGTCACGCTGAACAACAACAAGACTTACAACGCCACAATAGTCGGCAGTGACCCGGCCACTGACGTCGCGCTGATCAAGATCGACGCCAAAGGCCTTCCCGTACTCCAGTTTGCCGATTCAGACAAGCTCCGTCTGGGCGAGTGGGTGCTTGCGATCGGCAGCCCTCTGGGAGCCGAACTCCGCTCCACGATCACCGCGGGTATCGTGAGTGCAAAGGGCCGCAGCATGCAGAACTATGACGGTGAATTCAAGATTGAGTCATTCATCCAGACTGACGCTGCCGTCAATCCCGGAAATTCAGGCGGTGCGCTCGTGAACAAGTCCGGAGAGCTCGTCGGCATCAATACCGCGATAGTATCGACGACCGGCTCCTATGCCGGATATTCTTTCGCCGTGCCTTCCAACATCGTGCGCAAGATTGTCTCTGACCTTATAGATTTCGGTGTCGTCAAGAGAGCCAGGCTCGGTGTCACCATGTCTGCGATAGACGAAAAAATGGCTGACGAAATGAAACTTTCATCTCTGGACGGCGTATATATTCACGAAGTCGAAAAAGGCTCTACGGCGGACAAGGCCGGCGTGAAGGAGAAGGACATACTCGTTGCCATAGACACGTTCAAGGTGACGACTCCGGCTTCACTCCAGGAGAGGGTGAACGGATTCCATCCCGGTGACAAGGCGACCCTTACCGTAATACGCGGAGGCAAGGAACTCAAGCTTCCCGTCGTATTCAAGGACGAGACTCCCGAGAACGGAAGCGTTGCCGATGACGGTACTGTGAATTTCTACGGTGCCAGTCTGAAGGCTACCGACGAGGGTGTGCTGATTGTTTCCGCAGGCAACGGAAAGCTTGCCCAGGCAGGCGGAATGGACGGATTCGTGATACTCTATGTCAATGACCAGAAAGTCAAGACTCCGGAGGATGTGGTGTCCATAGCCAAGAAGAGCCGCAGGTCCATCTTCATCGAGGGACTCACACCTGCAGGCAGACCAGGCTACTTCGGCTTCGGAAAGGACTGAGTACTTTCTGACAGATAGCGTTTTTTCGCGGTCGGAGGGAGGCTCCGGCCGCGAAAATTATTGTTGTACATACATATATGAGACAGCTTAAAATCACAAAATCCATCACCAACCGCGAGAGCGCTTCCCTGGACAAGTACCTTCAGGAAATAGGCCGCGAGGAACTGGTGTCCCCGGAAGAGGAAGTGGAACTTGCCCAGCGGATCAGGAAAGGCGACCCGGAAGCCCTGGAAAAGCTCACAAGGGCCAACCTGCGTTTCGTTGTGTCCGTTGCCAAACAGTACCAGAACCAGGGGCTTAGCCTTCCGGACCTGATAAACGAGGGGAATCTCGGCCTGATCAAGGCGGCAGAGAAGTTTGACGAGACTCGAGGATTCAAGTTCATATCCTATGCCGTGTGGTGGATACGCCAGTCCATACTCCAGGCCCTGGCTGAACAGAGCCGTATAGTGAGGCTGCCGCTCAACCAGGTAGGCTCGCTGAACAAGATCAACAAGGCTCTCGGCAAGTTCGAGCAGGAGAACGAGCGCCAGCCGTCCACTGAAGAACTTTCCGAGATGATCGACATCCCGAAAGACAAGATAGCCGACACGCTGAGAGTCTCCGGACGCCATGTCAGCGTAGACGCACCTTTTGTCGAGGGCGAGGACAACAGCCTGCTTGATGTGCTGCCCAACGACGATTCTCCGAGTGCGGACAGGGGGCTCAACAATGAATCCCTGAGTACGGAGATAGAACGTGCCCTTCAGATCCTCACTCCCCGCGAGCGTGAGATAATAAAGTCCTTCTTCGGGATCGGGTGTCAGGAAATGACTCTCGAGGAAATCGGGGAGAGGCTCGACCTCACCAGAGAGAGAGTGCGCCAGATCAAGGAAAAGGCCATACGCAAACTCAAGAAACCCTCTGCAAGCAAACTTCTCAAATCTTATCTCGGATAGATGTCAGCAGAAACATTCATCGCCGCGAAAGCCTCAGAGGCTATCAAGGCTTTGTACGGGGCAGATACTGCAGTCCCGCAGCTTCAGGTCCAGCCGACCAGGAAGGAGTTCGAGGGTGACTATACCCTTGTCGTATTTCCGCTCCTGCGTCTGACCCGCCAGTCCCCTGACGCAACGGGAGAGGCGATCGGAGGCTGGCTTGTAGAGAACTGCCCGGAAATCAGTTCGTTCAACTCCGTAAAAGGCTTCCTGAACCTCAGCCTGTCCAACGAATACTGGAAAGAGGCCCTGGAGCAGGCTGCCGGCGACCCGTCATTCGGGCAGCTGCCTCCGACCGGAAAGCGCATAATGGTGGAGTTCTCGTCTCCGAACACTAACAAGCCGCTGCATCTGGGGCACGTGCGCAACAACCTGCTCGGCTCGTCGGTTTCCGAACTGCTCAAGGCTGCCGGAAACGAAGTGATAAAGGTCACGCTTGTAAACGACAGGGGAGTGCATATCTGCAAGTCCATGTATGCATGGCAGCAGCGCTTCAACGGCGCCACTCCGGAAAGCACCGGAGAAAAGGGCGACCATCTTGTCGGCGACTGCTATGTGGAATTTGCCAGGATGGAGAAGGAGGACCCTTCGGTAATGGACAAGGTCCACGAGATGCTGGTCAAGTGGGAAAAAGGCGATCCCGAGGTTCGCAGTCTGTGGAAGATGATGAACGGATGGGTCTTCGACGGTTTCGAACAGACTTACAAGGCGCTCGGAATCACCTTCGACAAGACATACTATGAGCATGACACATACCTGCTCGGAAAGGAACTGGTCCAGAAAGGCCTGGACATGGGTGTGTTCGTGAAGGATCCGGACGGGTCCGTGTGGTGTGACCTTACAGCCGACGGGCTCGACAGGAAGCTGCTGCTGCGTTCCGACGGCACTTCAGTGTACATTACGCAGGATCTCGGCACGGCGGAGAAGCGCTTCTCTGAATACAGCCTGGACTCTCACATATATGTCGTAGGCGACGAGCAGAACTATCATTTCCAGGTCCTTAAGCTGATACTCTCCAAACTCGGCTTCAAATGGGCCGACAGCATCTACCACCTTTCCTACGGTATGGTGGAGCTCCCCGAGGGCAAGATGAAGTCCCGCGAGGGCACCGTAGTGGATGCGGACGACCTGATCGAGAAGATGTACCAGGAGGCCAGGGCCACCTCGGAGGAGAGCGGCAAGCTTGACAACATGTCGGAGGCTGACAAGGACAGGCTCTATTCGATGATAGGTCTCGGCGCGCTGAAGTATTTCATCCTCAAGGTGGATCCCAAGAAGAAGATGCTCTTCAACCCCAAGGAGTCCATAGATTTCAACGGCAACACCGGTCCGTTCATCCAGTACACCCACGCGAGGATAATGTCCATACTGCGCAAGGCGGCAGAACTCGGCTACGCTGCCGAGGTGTCTCCCGAGGTGCGTCTCAGTCCCAAGGAGACAAGGCTGGTCAAGCTGATCTGCTCATATCCGGACAAGGTCTCAGAGGCTGCCGACTCGCTTTCTCCCGCGCTGGTTGCGAACTACTGCTACGAACTCGCCAAAGAGTTCAACCAGTACTACCACGATACAAGCATACTGCATGAACCCGATGCGACGCTGCGTTCGATGAGGCTCGAACTGATATCGACAATCGCCTCAGTGCTCCGCAAGGGTATGAACATCCTCGGAATTGAACTGCCTGACAGAATGTAACATACCCACTTCCGCCAAGGAAGTCAGCAGTCTCGGCTGGGATTACATCGACGTGATCATCTTTACAGGTGACGCGTTTGTGGACCATCCCAGTTTCGGGACTGCATGCATTGCGCGCTATCTCCAGAAACACGGTTACAGAGTGGCCGTTGTCCCTCAGCCGAACTGGCGGGACGATCTCAGGGATTTCCGCAAGCTTGGTGCCCCGAGGCTGTATTTCGGGGTGAATTCCGGCGCCATGGACTCCATGGTCAACCACTACACCGCCGCCCGCAGGCTCAGGCACAATGACGCCTATACCCCTGACGGACGGTTCGGGCAGCGGCCGGACAGGGCCGTGACAGTCTACTCCAGGATCCTGAAGCAGCTCTGGCCCGGGATTCCGGTAGTGATCGGCGGCGTGGAGGCTTCGCTCAGGCGCCTGTGCCACTATGACTACTGGGAGGACAGGCTGATGCCTTCGATACTCGTCGACAGCGGAGCCGACTGGCTGTGCTACGGGATGGGGGAGAGGACGATGCTTGAGCTGACACGGGCCATAGAGTCGGGAAGGAACGTGCGCCAGATCGAGAAGATTCCGCAGATAGCCTTCCTGCGCAAGGGCAAGTGCCGCGTCGAAGGCGTGCTTGAACTGAATTCGTACGAAACCTGCCTGGAGGACAAGCGCGCGTTCGCAATGAATTTCCATCATATCGAGACTCATGCCAACATGCTCCATCCCCAGGTAATAGTAGAGCCTGTCGGCGATGGATATGTTCAGGTCAACCCTCCGCTGCCTCCGGCTACGCAGGATGAGATGGACTCGTTCTGGGATCTCCCGTTCACCAAGAGGCCCCATCCCCGTTACAAAGGGCACAGGATTCCTGCCTATGACATGATCAAGGACTCCATAATCACGCACCGGGGATGTTTCGGCGGATGCAACTTCTGTACTATCGCCGCCCATCAGGGGAAATTCATCCAGTCCCGTTCCGAGGAGTCGATAATCAAGGAGGTGCGCCGGCTGGTCAGCATGCCGGAATTCCGCGGGAACATCTCTGACCTTGGCGCGCCTACCGCGAACATGTACGGCATGCACGGCAAGGATCAGTCCAGGTGCGCTTCATGCAGGCGCAAGTCCTGTCTGTTTCCGTCTCCATGCCCGAACATGGAAAGAAGCCACAGACGGCTGCTCGGCCTGTATGAGAAGGTCGATGCGGTCAAAGGGGTGCGGCATTCCTATATCGGAAGCGGCGTCAGGTATGACCTTTTCCTCGGGGAGGGCGGTTTCAATGCCGACGGCGGGAAGGAGTACCTGCGCGAGCTAATGCTGAGGCACACCAGCGGGCGTCTGAAGGTCGCTCCCGAACATACTGAAGACAAGGTGCTCAGGTATATGGCGAAGCCTTCGTTCCGACTTTTCGAGGTCCTCAGACGTGAGTTTGACCGGATCAATGCCGAGGAGGGGACTCACGTCGAGCTTGTCCCGTATTTCATCTCTTCACACCCGGGATGTACCCTGCAGGACATGCGCAGGCTCAGCGCGAATCCTTGCCTCAAGGGCATATGGATGGAACAGGTGCAGGATTTCATGCCTACGCCCATGACCACTTCATCCGTGATGTTCTGGACCGGTCTGGACCCCCGCGACATGAGCCCTGTTTTCGTCGAAAGGGATCCCGAAAGAAAAAAGGAACAAAAATCTTTGTTTTTCAGAAAATAGTGTCATATTTGCATTCCGTTTAGAGAACAATATGGCACAGGACAACAAGAAAAGACACATCATCAGTTATGAGAACATGCCTCGTGAACTCGCCGAGGCATTTGCTGAGAAGTACCCCAAGGGATTCAGCGACTATCTGCCGGATCTCATCAAGTATACGAAGCCTGACGGTACTCCGTTCTACGCCGTCATGATCGAACTTCCGGAGGACATCTATCTCGTGAAGATCAAGGTCAAGATCGATGATGCAGACGATATCAAGAGCTGGCTCGAAGGGGAAGAGGAGGCCGAGAACGAGGAAGTGGCAGGGCCCAGCAGTTCCGTTGTCGAAGATGACAATACCCTCCCTGACGACAACATAGCCCAGTACGGGTCTGACGACGATTCATCGGACTCTGGTGAATAGGCGTAAGTTCAGGATATCGGATCAGAAGATACTTCTGTTTCTGAGTTTGATGGTCGGCGTGCTCTCTGGGTGCGCCGCCGTCATCCTTGACCGTGCCATCGAAGTGATAAGCCGCTTGCTGAGCGAGGGCGAAGGCGGTGGTTTCGAATGGCGCAATCTCGTGCTGCCGGGAGCCGGCATGTTCATATCGCTGCTGCTGCTGAAGTTCGTTGTCAAGGACAATATCGGCCACGGGGTGACGAAGGTGCTGCTGGCGGTTTCCCGAAACGAGTCCAAGATACGTCCACACAATATCTGGTCTTCCGTACTCACGTCATCTTTCACCATAGGTTTCGGAGGATCCGTGGGCGCGGAAGCCCCAATAGTCTATACCGGGGCGGCGATAGGCTCGAACCTCGGCAGGGTGTTCGGGCTTTCTTACCGGAACATCACCGTCCTTCTCGGCTGCGGGGCGGCCGGCGCGGTGGCCGGGATATTCAAGGCACCGCTTGCCGGGGTGCTGTTCACCATGGAGATACTGCTGTTCAACGTCTCGATGAAGTCGATGCTCCCCCTGCTGCTGTCAACGGTTTCCGCCACTGTGGTTTCATACATCTTCCGGGGGCAGACTCCGGTGTTTGCCTGCGCTCTGACCCCGTTTTCGATGTCGAACATACCGTTCTACATAGTGCTCGGCGTGGCCGGAGGATTCTTCTCCCTGTATTTCACGAACGGGACTCTGTGGCTCGAGGACAGGCTTTCGAAAATTTCCAGCCCCTATCTGAGGTGGGCGCTGTGCGCATCCGGGCTCGGCGTACTGATATTCATGTTCCCTCCGCTGTACGGACAGGGGTACGACGCGCTTCACTCGATGCTGAATGGCGAGGAGTTCGTCCCGGACAGCCATACTCCTCTTTCATTCATGTTCGGAAGCGCCTGGGGTGTCCCGGCGTTCTTCCTGCTCGTGCTGGTGTTCAAGATAGTCGCGATGACCTTCACCAATTCGGGCGGTGGAGTAGGAGGAACTTTCGGACCGACTCTGTTCGTCGGGGCCATACTCGGCTTTGTTGTTGCCAGGTGCCTGAATCTTGCCGGCGTGTCCGTGCCTGAACAGAACTTCGTGCTTGTCGGCATGGCCGCCCTGATGTCCGGTGTCATGCAGGCTCCGATGACGGCGATATTCCTTATCGCCGAGATTTCCGGAGGATACGAGCTGCTGATCCCGCTGATTCTGACGTCGACAGTGTCGTTCGGGACTGTGAGGATATTCGAGAGCTATTCGATATATACCAAGCGCATCGCCCAGAGCGGGGATCTGCTCACTCATGACAATGACCAGGCGGTTCTGACGCTGATGAAGACCAACGACCTGATCAGGGACAAGTATCCCAAGGTTCAGATCGACGCTACGCTGCGCGATGTGGTGAACGTGATTTCCGACTCGGATGCGGCGGTGCTGGCGGTGATAGATTCGAAGGGCAGGTTCCAGGGAATGGTCGACCTCGCCGCCGCGAGGAAGTACCTGTTCAGCCCGGAGAATTATGACAGTGTCCATGTCTACAACATGATGGAGACTCCTCCGGAGTATATCTACTACGGCGAAAAGATGGATTCCGTAATGCAGAAGTTCGACCGCACGGGGGCATGGAGGCTCCCGGTGATAGATTCCGACCGCAAGTATCTCGGCTTCATATCGAAGTCGCGCCTGCTGACCGCCTACCGCAGCGAACTCAAAGAGATTTCTTCCCAGGACTAGGACTGACCAGGGCAAGTGCGATTCTTGACCGTTCTGTGTCGACGTCTTCCACCCTTACGCGTATCTGCTGGTGCAGTCTCAGCACTTTGGAGGGGTCGGTGCCCCTCGGTCCGAGCCTTGACACGTGAATGAGCCCGTTCTCGTGTATTCCTATGTCGACGAAAGCGCCGAAATTCGTAATGTTGGTGACGACTCCCGGCAACTCCATTCCTGTCTTGAGGTCTTCGATGTCACGGACGTCCTCGGCGAAACTGAACTCTCCGGCTTCACCTCGGGGGTCGAGTCCCGGCTTGGCGAGTTCCCGTACTATGTCCCTGACTGTAGGGAGTCCTGCCTTTTCAGTAACGAAGTCCTCGGGATGTATGCGAGCGCACAGCGAAGCGTTGCCTGCCAGCTCCGATGTCTTCACTCCCAGGCTCTCGGCCATCTTTCCGACTATTCCGTATGACTCAGGGTGTACTGCCGAGTCGTCAAGGGGATTGGCCGCACCCTTGATGCGCAGGAATCCGGCACACTGTTCAAAAGCCTTCGCTCCGAGTCTGGGCACGTCCATCAGTTCGCCCCTGCTGCGGAACGGCCCTTTGGCCGTCCTGTACGCCACGATATTCTCGGCAAGCGACGGCCCGATCCCGGACACGTATGCCAGCAGGTAGCTCGATGCTGTGTTCAGGTTGACCCCGACGGCGTTAACGCAGCTCTCCACAGTGGTCTGCAGCTTTTCCCTGAGCAGGTTCTGGTCCACATCGTGCTGGTACTGGCCTATTCCCAGATTCTTGGGATCTATCTTCACGAGTTCGGCGAGGGGATCCATCAGTCTCCTTCCTATGGACACAGCACCCCTTACGGTGACGTCCTCGTCGGGAAACTCCCGTCTCCCGGCTTCGGAAGCACTGTAAATCGACGCCCCGTCCTCGCTCACCGTCCACACCTTGCATCCCTGGGGGAGCCTTATCTTGCGCATGAAATCCTCCGTCTCGCGCGCGGCAGTGCCGTTGCCTATTGCAATGGCCTGAATTCCATAGTCGGAGATGATTTTCTGGACTTCGGTTATCGCCTTGATCTTTTCGTTGCGGGGAGGGTGGGGGTAGATTATGGTATGGTACAGCAGCCTGCCCTGTTCGTCGAGGCATGCGATCTTGCATCCGTTCCGGTATCCCGGGTCTATGGCCATTGTCCTTTTCTGTCCTACCGGTGCGCCGAGCAGCAGCTGCCTGAGGTTCTCTCCGAACACTCTGATGCTCTCGATGTCGGCCTTGCGTTTGGCTTCCCTTATCACCTCGCCGCTGATCGAGGGGTAGAGGAGTCTTTTGAAAGAGTCGTCTGCGGCTGTGTGGATTTCCTGTTCAAGCGCCCCGTGCGGACTGCCCTGCATGCGGCAGAAGCCGTTGAATACCTTGAGAGAGCATCTTTGAGGATCCGCATCTATCTCGATGTTCACATAGCCCTCGTTCCTGGCCCTGAGTATCGCCAGCAGGTTATGCGAGGGAATCCTGTCGAGGGGCATGGAGAAGTCGAAATAGGTCCTGTATTTCGCAGCTTCGGCGGACTCCTTGCCGGCCTTCGTCACACTGGAATGTATGCGCCTTGTCCTGAACACGCTCCTGAGGTCCTCCCTGACTGAGGCAGTCTCGCTGAGTCTTTCGGCTATTATGTCCCTTGCTCCCTGAAGGGCTTCTTCGGGACTTCCGACTTCATCGCTTACGAATGCCGCCGCGTCGGATGCCGGGTTCCTGGTCTTGAGGCCCCACATCGCGTCAGCGAGCGGTTCAAGCCCTTTTTCCCTGGCCTGGGTCGCGCGCGTGCGCCGTTTCGGCTTGTAGGGAAGATACAGGTCCTCAAGTTCTGTGGCATCGACGCTGTTCTCGATTCTTGCCCTGAGGGTATCGTCGAGCGCTCCGGCCTGTGATATGGCGGAAATGATTGTCTGCTTCCTTTTCTCCATTTCGTCGCATACCTCGCAGAGGTGCTTGAGTTCGGCGACCGTAGCATCGTCAAGGCCTCCGGTCTTCTCCTTGCGGTAGCGGGAGATGAAAGGTATGGTGTCGCCCTGGGCGAACATCTCCGCGCAGTTCTCCACCTGCCAGGACTTGATTCCTAGCATCCCGGCTATGTACCTTACATATATCTGTTTCATCTGCCTTTCCTGGAGAATCTGCGGAACCTCAGAGCGATTACTCCCCAGAATGCCTCGCCGAATATGCTCCCGGACATCTTTGAGGTGCCCGCCTTGCGGTTGACGAAAACGACGGGTACTTCGGCAATCCGGAATCCGAGCTTGTGGGCCGTATATTTGAGTTCAATCTGGAAGCCGTATCCCTTCATCCTTACGTTGTCGAGGTCGATTGTCTCGAGCACCTTGCGCGAATAGCACACGAAACCGGCGGTGCTGTCAAACAGCTTGAAACCGAGGATGGTGCGCACATATATCGATGCGCAGTATGAGAGCAGAATCCTGCTCATGGGCCAGTTGACGACGTTGATCCCGTTGCAGTAGCGCGATCCGACCGACATGTCCGCGCCCCCTTCCGTGCATGCCGCCAGAAGGCGCGGCAGGTCGTGTGGGTCATGGGAGAAGTCGGCGTCCATCTCGAAGACATAGTCGTAGTCCTTCGAGATGGCCCATTTGAAACCTGCGACATAGGCGGTCCCGAGGCCCTGTTTCCCGGCCCTGCATTTCAGGAACAGCCTCTGCGGATATTCCTTCTGAAGTTCCCTGACGGCGTCCGCAGTCCCGTCGGGAGACCCATCGTCAATTACAAGTATGTGGTATTCCCCCTCGATGCCGAACACGGCGCGGATAATACTCGAGATGTTTTCAATCTCGTTGTATGTAGGAATTATGACAAGTTTCTTTTCCATCATTGCAAATTTAGTATTTTTGTTGGTTCTTTGTGTGTTTTGAAAAAAAATACGGCAAGTATGTCAGAAAGGGTGTTTTATATTTCTCCGAGACCCTCCACTTCGGAGATCAGGGCCGTCGCCGCGGAATGCGAAGGCGAATACAGTCTCATAAGCACGCGCCGGGTGCCTCCAAGGTGGGTCTACGGCGGGCTCTCCAGGATGCGCAGGATTGCCGACGATACGGGAGCCGTGCTTGTGTATGCTGACCGCTTCAACTGTATTGACGGCTGTCTCGAGCCCTGGCCTGTGATTGACTGGCAGAAAGGCTCCCTGCGGGATGACTTTGACTTCGGAAGCCTGCTGCTCGTGCGCAATTCCGCCCTTGCCGATGCCGTGCGCGGAATGGACTGCGAGTACCGTTATGCCGGACTGTATGATCTCTGGCTCAGGCTCTCCAGGCTGGGAGAATTCGTACACATAAACGAGTATCTCTATTATGAAGACAAGGAGGATATGCGCAGTTCGGGCGAGAAACTCTTCGACTATGTCTCGCCTTCGGCCCGTGAGGTCCAGATCGAGATGGAAAAGGCCTGCAGCGGGCATCTCAAGGCTGTCGGAGGCTGGCTTCCTCCTGTATTCAAGGATGTCGACCTGTCTGCCGGGGGAGATTTCGAGGTCGAGGCTTCGGTGGTGATTCCGTGCCGGAACCGGGCCGCCACGGTCGGTGACGCAATCCGGTCGGCTCTTTCGCAGAAGGCGGACTTCCCGTTCAACGTGATAGTGGTCGACGACAATTCCACCGACGGCACGTGCGAGGTCATCGGGAGCATCGACGATCCGAGGCTCGTCTTCATAAGGCAGGAACCGGGATACCATGCGATCGGAGGCAACTGGAACGCGGCGATCCACCACCCGTCCTGCGGGCGTTTCGCCCTGCAGCTTGACTCGGACGACATGTATTCCGACTCTGATGTGGTCAGGCGTTTCGTCCAGGCATTCTATGAGCAGGACTGCGCCATGGTCATCGGCAGCTACAGGATAACTGACTTTGACCTGAACGAACTGCCTCCCGGAGTAATTGACCACCGTGAATGGACAGAGGAGAACGGACGCAACAATGCGCTGCGCATCAACGGTCTCGGTGCTCCCAGAGGATTCTGGACTCCGCTTCTGCGCAGCATCGACTTTCCTGTCACCAAGTACGGAGAGGATTATGCCGTCGCGCTGAGGATCAGCCGCGAGTACAGGATCGGCCGCATCTGGGACGTGATGTACAACTGCCGCAGGTGGTCCGGGAATTCGGACGCGGCACTGCCAGTAGACAAGCTCAACGCAAACAATCTCTACAAGGACAGGCTGCGTACCTGGGAACTTGCCGCACGCCAGAAACTCGCCAGATAAAATTTTTTCCTTGGTTGCTTGCAGATGTAAACTCTTTGTCATATCTTTGCCGTGTATTAATAAACTACTACACGCAAGCATATGATAAAAATCGACAATCTGGCGTTCAGCTACGGAAAGAATCAGGTCCTGGACAATATCAGCCTGACACTCGAGGAAGGCAGGATATATGGCCTGCTCGGGGAGAACGGGGTCGGGAAGACGACACTTCTGACTCTGTTGTGCGGATTGAAGAAACCCCAGTCCGGCACGATAGTGGCCGACGGGGGAGAGATACCTTCGAGGCGCAGTCCTTCATGGCTCGAGAAGATAGTGTATCTTCCGGATGATGTGGCTGCCTACAATGACAAGGCCTGCCTGTGGGCCAAGAACTGCGGGAAGTTCTATCCTGACTTCTCCATGGACAAGTTTGCAGCCGTCATGGCTGAACTCGAGACTGATGTCGACAAGAAGCTCTCGGTGATGTCCGCAGGACAGCTCAAGAAGACCCACATCGCCTTCAGCATTGCCTGCAATACCAGATACCTGTTCATGGATGAGCCCACCAACGGCCTTGACATTCCTTCCAAGGCCGGTTTCCGTTCAGCGATCCTGAAGTACACTGACGAGCAGGCTACTGTTGTAATCTCCACCCACCAGGTACGCGACCTGGAGAACATAATCGACCCGATCGTGATCCTGGAAAAGCAGGATGTCCTGCTGAATGCTTCGGTTGAGGAGATATCATCCAAACTGTTCTTCGACTACGGTACCGAACTCCATCCCGAGAGCCTCTATTCCGAGCAGCTGCCCGGAGGATTCATCCAGGTGTATCCGAACGTCGGCGGCAAGGAAAGCAAGGTGAACATCGAGGCGCTCTTCAACGCTGCTCACCGCAACCGTGATGTGATCAAGTCTCTTTTCAGCAAATAATGAATATGGAAAATTTTTTCAGTTTCAATAGGTTCGCGAAATATTTCGCCTATGATCTCCGTAATGCAAGGAATGCATACGGAATGACATTGCTCGTTCTGGGACTGCTCCCCGTGATAATGTTCCTCTTCTTCAAGGTAGTTTCATGGATATTCCTGATCGGCGGCAGGGATGTGGACCTTACCGGAGTCGCGAGGGCGATGGCCGTATGCATCGCATACATAGTGGTGATGCTCGGGTCGCCTGCTGCCATATTCGGAAAAGTGACTGACCGCCGCTACGGTTCAAGTTATCTGCTTGTGCCGGCTTCCACATTCGAGAAGTGGCTTTCGATGATGCTGATTCTCTGTATCTTGGTGCCTGTGGTGCTCTGCGCGCTGCTTTTCGCCTGCGACACGCTGCTGTGCTGGTTCTTCCCGAACAGCTACGGACAGCCGGTATACCGTCTGATTTCTGTCAATCCTTTCAACGTGCCCATTGTGGAGGATTTCGACATTATGTCGATAAATGTTGCATATCCGTTCATTGTCAGCTGGATAAGTTCGGTGCTCTTTATGGCCCTGGGCGCTCTTGTATTCAAGAGGGCGAAGGTCGCCAAGACCTTCTTTGTCTCCACGATGCTTGGAATCATCACTTCAGTCCTCCTGATCAATACAGACCTCATAAGCATGATGGCTGATGCAGGTGCGCAGACCGTAGGTTATGTCAATACGCTCATCAACGTATATTCCTGGGGTCTGATAGTGATTCTTGCGGCTGCGATATATTTCAGACTCAGAACAATTAAACTGTGACAGCCATGATGGAGTTTGACGAGAACAAGCCGATATACATACAGATCGCAGACAATATCTCTGACAAGATCCTGCGCGGCGAATGGAAGCAGGGCTCCAGAATCCCTTCAGTCAGGGAATGGGGGGCGCAGATAGGAGTGAATCCCAACACAGTCGCCCGTTCGTATGAAATACTCTCCGACAGAAAGCTTATTTTCAAGCAGAGGGGCGTCGGCTTCTTTGTGACCAACGACGCTGTCGATGTGATAAAAAAGTCAGAGAGGGTAAAGTTCCTCGAGGACGAGCTGCCCGCGTTCAGAAGCAGGGCCGAATACCTTGGAATAGATTTGCTTGAAGTTTTGAAAAGATAAAAGCCATATTATGAACAAGAATCGTTTTTTGCTTGCGGCTGCAGTGCTGGCACTTCCGCTGTTTTGCCTGAGTTCGTGCCGCACCTTCAAATACAGCGGAGCCGACTCCCTCGAGAGTCTGAACAAGATTATGGAGTGGGATGTGGAGAATGACTGGGAAAGCGACGGGGCGAATGACACCATCATCGTGAACGGGGACATGATGTCTTCAGACGGTGACTGGATCACCTCCGACATCCCTGTCGGTGAATTCAATTCGCTCCAGATCGGCATGGCTGCGGATGTCACCTACAGGACAGGGAAATGTGCCGTGAGTGTCACGACATCCGAAGATGTGCTCGACAACCTGAACGTGACTGTTGACGGAGGCAGACTTGTACTTGAGGCCAAGCCCGGAGTCAAGTTCCGCAACGTCCGCAAGTTCAAGGTAGTCGTCAGCGCGCCTTCCCTTGAAAGCATCACTATTGACGGTGCCGTCAATTTCAAGGCGGAGGACGAGATTTCCGTCAAGGACTTCGAGCTTGTTGTCGGCGGTGCCGGAAACTTCAGCTTCGGCCGTCTGGAGGCAGGAAAAGTTGATCTGAGCATGGATGGACTCGGTAATGTCGAGGTCGACGATATCGACTGCTCCGACCTGTCGGTTTCAGTCAACGGTATGGGAAACATCAAGGTGTCAGGAGTCTCCGATGAGACTGTCGCATCAATCTCGGGAATGGGCGAGATAGACCTCTCCGGTCTGAAATCGGATTACGTGAGCACTTCTGTAGAAGGTCTTGGAAAGATAAAAAAGCCTTGAGGCGGCAGGTAACCCTGTTGTCTGGTTTTATCAATGCAATGGCCTGTGGGCTGCACGTCTGGAGTTCTTCCTGTTCTGCTCAATGCGTGAATACTGGTCCTGCGGGACACAGCTCGAACGGAACTTCTCCCAGATGTAGTCCACGGCCATTTCGCTTGGGTGTACGAGGTCCGAGGCATAGAACCTGTAGTCCCGCAGCTCGTCGCAGAGAATTTCGTATGAGGGGAAGTATGCGAGTCCCTGCCGGCAGTGCAGCATGCTCTCTATCCCGAGGTGCAGGACTGATTTTGACAGAGTGTTGGCGTGAGCCCCGTCGCCCAGATGGCGTATCGGTGAGACAGTCAGGATGAACTGCTTTTCCGGATGGGAGATGACGATGCCTTCTAGCAGGGAGGCAGTCACCGCCGGCGTCAGCATTTTCCTTTCGAATTCCGATGCCGGTCTCTTCAGGCAGTTTGACACCACCTTCCCGTTATGTGACCATACGAAAGCCGTTCCCAGCGTGATTATGACGCGATTGCATTTATCCCAGAACTGCCTCGCCTCGTCCAGGGCCCCGTTGGCACAGGCGAGGAATTCTTCCGGCGTCGGCCTTGCGAACGAGGTATGGTGTTCGAAACTGCACGTCAGAGATGCCCCTGCTCCCATCTCCACACAGTCATTTTCAGTAAAGTGACTCCCGGAGTCAAGCCTCGACACGGCTCCGGCGATTGAAGCAGGATTGTAGAGTGTTCCGAAAGGATTGACGCAGGCTCTGAATCCTGACTCCAGCATCCTCTTTCCCATTTCTGTGGTGAAGCAGCTCCCGAGCAGCATGATACTGTCGTCCAGCGTGCATTGCACACTGGATTCCGGCGGATTTATTTCTGTGGTGAATTTCAAGCTGATGGTCTTTAAAGTTGGACAAAAATATAATATTTTTGAGACTTTAATACGTTTCTTGTTATTTTTGCAGACATTATGAAGAAGAATCTGAACCTTATTTTCACCTGTCTGTTGCTCGGACTCGGCCTGCTTTCTCCGTTTGGAAGCATTAGTGCCAGGGAGCACAGCCTTTATGTAGTGACCACCGGTGACGTGCACGGATCGTGGTTCTCGTCTCCCTATGTCGAGGGCGGAGCCGTCAAGACAAGCCTGATGTCAGTAAAACATTATGTCGACAGCCTCAGGGACGCAGTTGGCCCCGGGAATGTGCTTCTGCTTGATGCCGGAGACTGCCTTCAGGGCGACAACGCCGCCTATTACTATAACTATGTCGATACCTCCGACACTCATCTTTTCAGCCGTATCATGAAGTATATGGGCTATGATGCCGTTGTGGTCGGTAACCATGACATCGAGACGGGGCATCATGTCTATGACAGGGTGAATGCCGAGCTTGAGGATTACGGAATTCCATGGCTGGGCGGAAACGCGCTTTATGCTGCGGACAGGACACCGTATTTTCCTGTCTATACCATAGTGGAGAAAGCAGGCCTCAAGGTTGCCGTGCTCGGATTCACCAATCCCAACATCAAGGCATGGCTTACCGAGTCTTTGTGGAGTGGAATGGAGTTCATCTCGCTTGTGCCGAGCGTACAGAAGTGGGTGGATGTCGTCCGCGGAAAGGAGGAGCCTGACGTGGTGATCGTCGTGGTACATTCAGGGACAGGTGACGGTGACGGCAAGGTGCTGGAGAGCCAGGGCCTTGACCTGCTGAATTCCCTCGAGGGCGTGGACCTGCTTGTCACGGCGCACGACCACAGGCCTTGCACCGAGGAGCATGACGGTACTTTCATGGTGAATGCCGGCTCCCGTGCAGGTTATGTAGGCGCTGCCAGGATTGATGTCGTGAAGTCGCTGGGCAAGCTGCGTTCCAAGACCGTCGAGGCCTCAGTGGTGCGCCTCGACAAGAACAGTGTCGATACCGGCATGCTTGAAGAGTTCAGGGAGGATTTCGATGCCGTTGCCGCCTTCACCAACAAGAAGGTCGGAACTCTCGGAATGGAGCTCCGCTCGCGCGACGCGTTTGCCGGGATGTCGGACTTCATCAACCTGATACATACCGTCCAGTTGGGAGCGGCTGAGGCCGACATTTCTTTTGCAGCACCTCTGAGCACCAACGGAACGGTGAAGGCCGGTGACGTGATATACAACGACCTCTTCACGATCTATCCTTACGAAAACCAGCTGTTCGTGGTCAGGATGCGCGGCCGCGAGATAAAGGACTATCTGGAGTATTCATACGACAGGTGGATCCAGACTCCCGGCGAGCATGTGCTCAGGATCAGGCAGGGAGAGGATGCGCGCTACGGCACCCGGAGGTGGTCGTTCATGTATCCTACGTACAACTTCGATTCCGCAGCCGGACTTGTATACACGGTTGACGTTACCAAACCGGCGGGAAGCAGGGTGAAGATAGTATCTCTGGCCGACGGCAGGCCTTTCCAGATGAACGGATGGTACAATGTGGCGATGACTTCCTACAGGGCCAGCGGTGGCGGCGGTCTGCTGCCCCAGGGCGCCGGTATAAGTGACGTCGATGCCGAGGGCAGGGTAGTCGCCAGGTACCCGGAGATCAGGGAGATGGTCTATGAGTTCTTCCGCACTCACGGCGCGGTGACTCCCGAGACCGTAGGAGATACGAAAGTCATTGGAACGTGGAAATTCGTTCCGGAGAAGAAGGTCGCACCTCTTATGAAGGCGGACATGGGGCTGGTTTTCTGAGCCCCTGTCCTATCGCTTGCCGAGTGATTTGAGCCGCTGCTGCAGCGTGCCGTTGACGGCCATCTTCATCATGCGGCGGGTCTGTTCGAACTGCTTGAGCAGTCTGTTGACCTCGGCGATGCTGGTGCCGGAGCCTTTTGCGATACGTGAGCGTCTCGAGCCGTTGAGGCATTCGGGATGCTCTTTTTCGTAGGGGGTCATCGACTGTATGATGGCTTCTGTAGACTTGAAGGCATCATCGGGGATATCAACGTCCTTGAGAGCCTTGCCGACTCCGGGGAGCATTCCCATTATGTCTTTCATGTTGCCCATTTTCTGTACCTGCTTGAGCTGGTCGTAGAAGTCGGAGAGGGTGAATTCGTTGCGGGCGATTTTCTTCTTGAGCATGCGGGCCTGCTGCTCGTCGTACTGCTCCTGGGCCTTCTCGACGAGAGAGACGACGTCACCCATGCCGAGGATCCTGTCAGCTATCCTCTTAGGATAGAAGATGTCCAGAGTCTCCATCTTTTCGCCTGAGCTCACGAACTTGATGCTCTTGCCTGTGACTGCCTTGATGGAGAGGGCCGCACCGCCCCTGGTGTCACCGTCCATCTTTGTGAGGACGACTCCGTCGTAATCAATGGCCTCGTTGAACGCCTTCGCGGATTCGACGGCGTCCTGTCCTGTCATGGCATCGACGACAAACAGAGTCTCGGAAGGGTTCAGCGCGGAGTGCATCGCTGAAATCTCGTCCATCAGTTCCTTGTCGACGACGAGCCGTCCGGCAGTGTCGACTATCACGACTCCGATCCCCTCGGCCTTGGCCTTGTCGATGGCGGCTTTCGCGACCTTGAGCGGATCTTTCTCCGAAGGGGAAGAGTATACAGGCACGCCTACCTGTTCTCCCAGAGTGCACAGCTGGTCGGCTGCCGCAGGACGGAAGGTGTCGCAGGCAGCCAGCATGACCTTCATGCCGGCCTTGCTCTTGAGCCTGAGCGCGAGCTTGGCGCAGAATGTCGTCTTTCCGGAACCGTTGAGTCCGGCGACAAGAACTATGGCGGGAGATCCCTTGAGGTTGAGTTCACTGTGCTCAGACCCCATGAATTCCGCGAGCTCGTCGTGGACTATCTTGACCATCATCTGCTGCGGCTTCACGGCGGTGAGCACGTCGGCTCCCATCGCCTTGGCCTTTACTCTGTCGCAGAATTCCTTCGCTACCTTGTATGACACGTCGGCGTCCAGCAGGGCGCGGCGTATGTCCTTGATGGTTTCGGCTACGTTGATTTCAGAAATCCGGCCTTCTCCCTTAAGTATCTTGAAGGACTTTTCCAGTCTCTCGGAGAGATTTTCAAACATAATGTTCCCAATTTTGATGCGAACTGCAAATTTAGCCATCCATCGGCATAATTGCAAGCAGGGGAGTAGTCCAAACTTACTCTAACTTTTGTAAATTTGCGGCCTGAAACAATTGCAGCTCATGGCACATTCTCATATACACACCCAGCCTTCCGTCCAGTCCGGCAGACTGAACACGGCATACCGTATCGCGATGGTCCTCAATCTGGGGTATTTCGCTGCCGAGATCATCGTCGCGTTCGTCTATGGTTCGTCAGGGCTGCTTTCCGATGCTCTCCACAAACTTTTCGACGTCTTCTCGCTGCTGATCTCCATTCTGGCGTTCAGGCTCGCGTCCAGCCGTCCGACTGACAGGAGGACTTTCGGCTACCGCAAGACATCGGTGCTTATTTCGCTTTTCAACGCCTTTCTCCTTGCGGTGCTTGTCGTATTCGTGATTGTCGAGAGTGCCGAGAAACTGTCTGATCCGGTGCCTGTCAGCGGTGCCGCGATATCCTGGACGGCTGCCGCCGGAATCGCGGTCAGCGGTATCAGCGCCATCCTGCTCGGACGTTTCCAGAGGGGCGACATCAACACCCGCGGCGCGTTCCTGCATATGGCTACCGATTCTCTGGTGTCAATAGGCGTAGTGCTTTCGGGTCTTGTCATCGGCTTCACGGGCTGGAACAGCCTCGATCCGATTGTCGGGATCGTCATTTCGGCGGTTATGCTTGCCAATGCCGTGAAGCTGATGATCGAGAGTTTCAACATGTGCATCGATTCTGTTCCGGAGCGTATCGATACCGCTTCCCTTAGGAACACGATACTCTCGTGCAAGGGGGTCAGAGGCTTGGATGAGCTTTACATATGGCCTTCAAGCGTGTTCGACACCGAGCTTGCCGCACGCATCAGAGTCGATGATGCCATAGAGGGCATCGCCGCGGTGAAGGAAATCAAGTCAAGGCTTGTTTCGGCCGGAATACAACATTCCACAATAGAACTGCATCTTACCGAAGACGGCACGGCCGTCCCGGACAATGACAGACAACAGTAATTTAAATCATCATGAAGAAAATCATCACTTTGCTTGCCGCTGTTTCCGCGGCAGTCCTGTTCCTCGCTTCATGCTCCCGCGAGCAGAGCATAGAGGGACACTGGAATTTCGAGACTCTGAACGGAGAGGAAGTCTCCACGACAGAGAAAGTCCCTTTCCTGGAATTTGACCAGACCGAGGGAACGGTCCACGGATGTCTTGGCGTCAATATCGTCAACGGAACATACAAGTTCGAGAACGGGAATCTTGCCATAGGCAATCTCGGGATGACGATGATGGCCGGGCTTCCTGAGGATATGGAAGTCGAGGCTGCCCTCGGAGAGGCGCTCAAGAAAGTCACCAGGGCCAAAGTGTCAGGCAACACTCTTACGCTGACTGACGCTGACGGAACGGTAAGCATTACCCTCGGCCTCGGGGAGTAGTCCGCTCCTGCAGTTTCAGTAAAAGAATCCGCCCGGCAGCATTTCGCTGCCGGGCGGTATTTTCAGTATTTGTATTCGTCCCAGCTCTTGATGCTGATCTTGTCGAGCGGAACGGCGCAGAAGGCCCTGATGTAAGCGGTCGCAAGCCGGCTGTTGGTGATCAGAGGTACGTTGAAGTCTATCGCCGCACGTCTCATCTTGTAGCCGTTGCTGAGTTCGTTGTGGGAGAAATTCTTGGGAATGTTCACCACAAGGTCCACCTGATGGTTGCGTATCAGGTCGAGGGCCGCGGGATGGCTTTCGGTCGTGACTTCGAACGGCCACAGAGCTCTCAGGGCGGCGACGCCGTTTTCATTGAGGTACTTGCAGGTACCTGCCGTGGCGTATATCTTCATGCCTGTGGCCGCGAGCACCTGGCAGGCATAGAGCAGGTCCGCCTTCTGCCTTGCGTTGCCCGAGGATATGAGCACTGCCTTTTTCGGAATACGGTGGCCGACGGAAAGCATCGCCTTGAGCAGCGCCTCGTCGAGGTTGTCGCCTATGCAGCCTACCTCGCCGGTAGACGACATGTCCACCCCGAGCACAGGGTCGGCCTGGTTGAGCCTGGAGAAGGAGAACTGCGAGCACTTGATCCCTACATAGTCAAGGTCAAAGGGATCTACCGTGACGGGGTCGGGATGCTCCCCGAGCATGGCCCGTGTGGCGAGTTCTATGAAGTTTGCCTTAAGGACCTTGGATACGAAGGGGAAACTGCGTGACGCCCTCAGGTTGCATTCGATGACCTTGATGTAGTTGTCGGTCGCCAGGAACTGTATGTTGAAGGGTCCGGTGATGTTGAGTTCCTTGGCTATTGCCGCCGTGGTCTTGCGAATCCTGGCAGCGGTGATGCCGTAGATCTTCTGTGGAGGGAACTGTATGGTCGCGTCGCCGGAGTGCACTCCTGCAAATTCGATATGTTCGGAAATGGCCGATGCGATCACCTTGCCGGAGTCGGCGACCGCGTCGCATTCAAGTTCCTTGCACCTCTGCATGAACGAGCTGATGACGACCGGGTGCTCCTCCGATACCTCTACGGCCATTTCGAGGAAGACTTTGAGGTCGTCGAAGCTGTAGCATACGTTCATCGCGGCTCCGGAAAGCACATATGACGGCCTGACGAGGACAGGGAAGCCGACCTCGGCGATGAAACTGTTGATGTCGTCCATCGTGGTGAGTTCTCTCCAGCGCGGCTGGTCGATGCCGAGCTTGTCGACGATCGAGGAGAACTTGTTCCTGTCCTCGGCCCTGTCGATGTCGACGGCTGAAGTGCCGAGAATGTTGATGCCGCTTTCCATCAGAGGCAGGGCCAGGTTGTTGGGGATCTGGCCTCCGACGCTGACAATGACGCCGTATGGCTGTTCGAGGCGGCAGATCTCCATCACTGTCTCGTAACTCAGCTCGTCGAAGTACAGCCGGTCGCAGATGTCATAGTCGGTGGACACCGTCTCAGGGTTGTAGTTGACCATTATCGAGCGGTAGCCTCTCTTGTGGAGTGTCTGGAGCGCGTTGACGCCGCACCAGTCGAATTCCACGCTGCTGCCGATCCTGTATGCGCCTGATCCCAGCACTATCACGCTCTTGCCGTCAAGGTGGAACGACACGTCGTCGCTGCTCCCGTTGTAGGTAAGGTAGAGGTAGTTCGTCTGGGAGGGGAACTCAGCCGCAAGGGTGTCAATCTGCTTGACGCACGGCCTGAGCCCCAGCTTGCGGCGCAGGCTGCATATGTCTGATTCGCGCACCGAAAGCACGCGGGCTATCTGAATGTCGGAGAATCCCTGGCGCTTGGCCTTGTGGAGGAGTTCGGGACTGAGCTCCCCGATGCCGCTGCACTCTTCGAGTTCCCTGTAAGTCATCTCGATGTTGTAGAGCTTGTCGAGGAACCACTTGTCGATCTTGGTGAGCTCGTGTATCCTGTCGATCGAATAGCCGCTTTCCATTGCCGCGGCAATCGCGAAAATGCGGGTGTCCGTAGGGATCTTGAGTGCATAGTCGAGATCCTTTGAGTCATAGGGCTTGTTGCATACGAAACCGTTTGCTCCCTGTCCTATCATCCTGAGTCCTTTCTGGATCGCCTCCTCGAAGTTGCGCCCTATCGCCATGACCTCGCCGACACTCTTCATGCTCGACCCGATCTCGCGGGAGACGCCCTTGAACTTGGCAAGGTCCCAGCGGGGGATCTTGCATACCACGTAGTCGAGTGCAGGCTCGAAGAATGCTGGAGTCGTCTTGGTCACCGCGTTCTTCAGCTCGAAGAGCCCGTAGCCGAGGCCGAGCTTGGCTGCGATGAACGCGAGCGGGTAGCCAGTGGCCTTGGATGCCAGAGCCGACGAGCGGCTGAGCCTGGCGTTTACCTCTATGACCCTGTAATCCTCACCGTCAGGACTGAACGCATACTGGACGTTGCACTCGCCGACTATGCCGATGTGCCGCACGATGTCTATTGCCGTCTTGCGCAGGAAGTGGAATTCCTTGTTGGAAAGTGTCTGCGAGGGCGCCACGACTATGCTTTCGCCCGTGTGGATCCCGAGAGGGTCGAAATTCTCCATGTTGCAGACTGTGATGCAGTTGTCGTAGCTGTCCCTGACGACTTCGTATTCGATTTCCTTCCAGCCCCTGAGAGATTTCTCGACCAGGATCTGGGGCGAGAACGAAAAGGCCTTGCCTGCGACGGCGTTGAGTTCCGCCTCGTTTTCGCAGAATCCTGACCCGAGCCCACCGAGCGCGTATGCCGCCCTGATGATTACCGGATATCCGACGGTGGCTGCGGCTGCCCTGGCCTCTTCCATGTTCGATGCGGCGTGTGACTTTATGGTCTTCACCCCGATTTCATCGAGCTTGAGGACGAACAGCTCCCTGTCTTCCGTGTCAATTATGGCCTGGACCGGAGTTCCGAGCACCTTGATCCCGTTTCTCTCGAGGACTCCGCTGCGGTAAAGCTCGACTCCGCAGTTCAGGGCTGTCTGTCCTCCGAAGGACAGCAGTATCCCCTGAGGCTTCTCCTTGACGATGACCTTCTCCACGAAGAACGGCGTCACCGGCAGGAAGTAAACCTTGTCGGCAACCCCCTCGGATGTCTGAACTGTCGCGATGTTGGGGTTTATCAGTATGGTCTCGATGCCTTCCTCCTTGAGGGCTTTGAGGGCCTGTGAGCCGCTGTAGTCGAATTCACCTGCCTCTCCGATCTTGAGTGCCCCGGACCCGAGCACCAGAACTTTCCTTATGTTTTTGTCAATCATGGCTCTATAGTTTCGAAATGAACTCGTCAAACAGGAATTCAGTGTCCACGGGGCCGCTGGATGCCTCCGGGTGGAACTGAACTGAGAAGAACGGCTTGCTGCGGTGGCGTATTCCCTCGTTCGTGCCGTCGTTCATGTTGACGAAATATGGTTCCCAGTCAGGTCCAAGCGTGCTGCTGTCAACGGCAAATCCATGGTTCTGGGATGTTATGAAGCACCTGTCTGTACCTACCATGCGCACAGGCTGGTTGTGGCTGCGGTGTCCGTATTTGAGCTTGAAAGTCCCGGCTCCGGCTGCGAGGGAGAGCAGCTGGTTGCCCATGCATATGCCGCATACGGGCCTGTCTCCCTTGAGGGCGGTCCTGATGTGTTCGACCGCTGCCGTGCAGAACTGGGGGTTGCCGGGGCCGTTGGAGATGAACAGGCCGTCCCAGTCGAGAGTGTTGAAGTCATAGTCCCACGGGACTCTGGTTATCCTGACGCCCCTTCGTATCAGGCAGCGCAGTATCTGGTGCTTTACGCCGCAGTCTACAAGGACTATCTTCTTCCCCTGTCCGGGATATTCGATCACCTCCTTGCAGCTGACGATATCGACCTGGTTGTCGAGGTTGGGATCATAGGCCGGCACGTCATCCTCCACGACGCCCTCCGGGACGATCTTCCCGAGCATCGAGCCCTCTTCGCGCAGGATCTTGGTGAGTTCGCGGGTGTCGATCCCGAAGATCCCCGGAACCTTCTGCTCCCTGAGCCATTCGTCGAGGCTCTTGACAGCGTCCCAGTGGCTGTACTTCTCGCTGTAGTCGGAGATGATGAGCCCGCGGACATGTATCTTCTCTGATTCGAACGACGTGCATAGTCCGTTTTCGTCGAATTCTTCGGAAGGGATGCCGTAGTTGCCGATCAGAGGATAGCTGACGCAAAGTATCTGTCCCGAGTACGACGGGTCTGTGAGACTCTCGGGATATCCGACCATTGCCGTGGAGAACACCACTTCTCCGCTTGCGGCGGCGTCGTAGCCGAAACTCCATCCTTCCATCCTGTGGCCGTTGCTCAGAACGAGGGTTGCTTTTTTACGATTTTGTGCCATATAGTGTGTGTTGCTTTACCAGTTGGATGCCGATTTCATCAGAAGGCTTATCTTGTCGTTGCACAGGTTCCCGATGCTGCCTGCGTGTGTGTGTCCGAGGTCGGAAGCCTTCAGGGTTCCGGCGCCTGCGCGCGAGTATTTGAATTCGCCCCTTGCGACCTCCTCGCCGACCTGCCGGTATGCCTCGCGGAAGGGGGTGCCTGCAAGCGTCCTGAGGTTGACCTCCTCGACCGTGAAGAGGTATGAATATATCGGGTTGTCCAGTATCTTGTCGTTGATTCTTATGTGTTCAAGCATATAGCGTGTCATCCTGAGGCAGGAGTGGGTCAACTCGAGCGCAGGGAAGAGTATGTCCTTGAGCAGCTGGCTGTCGCGGTGGTATCCGGACGGGAGGTTGCTGCACAGTATCGAGATCTCGTTTTCGCACGAGAGTATTCGGTTGCACTTGCCGCGCACCATCTCCCAGACATCTGGATTCTTCTTGTGGGGCATTATGCTCGACCCGGTCGTCAGGTTGTCGGGGAAGGATATGAACGCGAAGTTGGGGCACATGAACAGGCAGCAGTCAGAGGCGAACTTGTTCAGGGTAAGGGCCAGCGACCCTATTGCCGATGCGACGCAGCGCTCGCTTTTTCCGCGGCTCAGCTGTGCCGCCACGCTGTTGTAGTCCATGGAGTCGAATCCCAGCAGGCGGGTGGTCATCTCCCTGTCGAGCGGGAAAGAGTTGCCGTAGCCGGCGGCTGACCCGAGCGGGTTGCGGTTGACGACCCTGTATGCGGCGCCGAGCATGTACATGTCGTTGACAAGTGCCTCGGCATGGCCTCCGAACCATAGCCCGAACGACGAGGGCATTGCGACCTGTCCGTGGGTGTAGCCCGGCAGCAGGACCTCCCTGTAGCGTTCGCTGAGGGCCTGGAGAGTGTCGAAGAGTTCGAGAGTCTCGCTCCTGAGAGTCTTCAGCTCGTCACGCAGGAACAGCTTGACGTCGACGAGGACCTGGTCGTTCCTGGAGCGTCCGGCATGGATTTTCTTGCCGGTCTGGCCCAGCTCCCTCGTAAGGTTCAGCTCGACCTGGGAATGGATGTCCTCGACGTCGTCCTCGAGGCGGAAAGTCCCGTTCTCGATGCTTGCGGCGATCCTGTCGAGCCCGGCATCCAGACTGTCGAATTCCTCTCTGGTCAGCAGCCCTATGCTCAGAAGCATCCTTATGTGGGCTTTCGAGCCCTGTACGTCATACTTTGCAAGCTCCATGTCGAGTATCCTGTCGTTGCCGACAGTGAACTGCTCGACTGCGTCAGTCGCTTCTGTGCCTTTATTCCAGAGTGTAGCCATTGTTGAATTCTCCTATGAATTTCGTGTATCCCTCAATGCCGGCCGATATCTCGTCGGCAAGTATGTATTCGTCCGCCGTGTGCGAACGCGAAGAGTCTCCCGGGCCCATCTTTATGGTGTCCCTGCGTGTCCTGAGCCAGTCTGAGGCCGTGGTGGAGCAGAAAAGTTCCAGGCCCAGCCTTCGTGCCGTCGCAAGAAGAGGTGAACCGGCACGCGTGGCCCTGGCCCTGTTCGCGAGGTTCCTCGCCTCGAGTGAGCTCCTGCAGAGGGCCCTGAGTTCTTCAAGCACCTCGGACGGGTCGTACAGTTCGTTGGTGCGGATATCTACAGTGAAGCAGCACTTGTCGGGAATTATGTTGTGAGCGCTTCCTGCCTGGATCTGCGTCACGTTGAGAGTGACTTTGCCCGAAACGTCCGAAACTCTCCGGAACTCGTGTGCCCTGATTGCCGCAATGTCGTCCATTGCGATGTAGAGGGCGTTGACACCTTCGCCCCTTGCGGCATGTCCGCTCTTGCCTCTTGCCGTGCCGTCGAGTACCAGAAGGCCTTTCTCCGCGGTTGCGGCCTTCATCATGGTCGGTTCTCCGACTATCACCCAGTCAGGCGAGGGGAGTCCCTCGAAGTGAGCGTCCAGAGGCCCTCCTTCAGAGTAGAGCCAGGAAGCGCCTCCGTCGCCGGAACGTTCCTCCTCGGCGCTGAGCACCAGCATCAGGTTGAACTTGAGAGGTGTGCAAAAAAAATGACGGAATGCGGCAATCATCGATACCACACTTCCGCCATCGTCGTTGGCCCCCAGCCCGTAGACAATGCTGTCATCCATGCCAGGATCGTAAGGATCCCTTGTGTACCCGGCCGAGACGGGCACCGTATCGATATGCGCGTCAAGGGCAAGGGTCTTGAGTGACGGGTTGAAGCAGCGCGACACGCAGACAAGGTTGTTGCGGAGCCTCCGGCATGAAAGCCCCCACGAGTCAAGCCTTTCCTGAAGGAACGACGCCACCCTTTCCTCCCCGAAAGACGGGGAAGGGATGCGTACCATGTCCCTGAGCAGTTCTGTGTACTCGTTGCGGCTTGTCATAAGAGCAGTTTTGTACCTGACTCGTCCGGCAGGTTGCAGGCGTTCATTATCGTCACTGACAAGGTCCCGTTGGAGAGAGCCTTGAATGCGTTGTCCAGTTTCGGAATCATGCCGTCCGCTATGCGTCCTTCCGCACGCAGGCCAGCGTAAGATCGGGGGTCTAGTTCCGGAATTACGCTGTCCTCGTCAAATTTGTCGTAAAGTACGCCATTTTTTTCGAAACAATAAAGAAGTTTCGCATTAATTGCACAAGAAATCGCACAGGCCACGGAATCCGCATTGGTATTGAGCAGGTTGCCGGAGCCGTCATGCGTGATGGCGCAGAAGACCGGAACCAGCCCCGCCTCCAGCATTGCGCGGAGGCCGATGACATTCACGCTTTCTGGTCCGACGTCGCCGACGTTCCCAAAGTCGAGAAGCGCCCCGGAACCGTCTCCGGCAGGCACCGGGGGCCTTCTGGTCGCGGTTATCATGGATGCGTCAGGTCCGGAGAGCCCGATGGCGTTGCATCCTCTGGCCTGCAGCAGCGAGACTATGGTCTTGTTGCACCACCCGGCGTAGACCATGGTCACGACCTTTAGTGTCTGTGCGTCGGTGACCCTTCGGCCGTCGATCATCCTGGGCTCAATGCCGAGAGCCTTCTGGAGCCTGCTCGCAAGGGCTCCTCCGCCGTGCACGAGAATCTTCTCGCCGGGCATCGCGGCGAAGTCCGAGCAGAACTTCTCCAGTGCTGCGGGGTTGTCGACTACATTTCCCCCGATCTTTACAACTGTCGTCATAGGTCTCTGAGCATCATCTTGAGTATGGTCTGCGCTGAAACGACCCTGTTTGCCGCTTCCGGGATGACCAGGGAGCGGGGGCTTTCTATCACATCGTCGCTGACTATCATGTTGCGTCTTACGGGAAGGCAGTGCATGAAGAAGGCATTGTTGGTGAGCGCCATCTTTTCGGCGGTCACCGTCCATCCCATGTCACGGTTCAGTACCTTGCCGTAGTTGTCACCTCCGTAGGCTGACCAGTTCTTTGCATATACGAAGTCGGCTCCTTCGAGCGCCTCGTCCTGGTTGTGCGTCACGGTTGCGCCGCGCGTGAATTCAGGATCGAGGTCGTAGCCTTCCGGGTTTGCTATCACGAGGTCGTATCCGGCGAGCAGGGCCCCTTCGGCGAAAGAGTTCGGCACCGCCTGTGGCAGAGCCTTGGGATGCGGCGCCCATGTCATGACGACTTTGGGACGCGCGGAGCTCTTGTGCTCCTCAATCGTGAGTATGTCCGCGAGGGTCTGAAGGGGGTGTCTGGTCGCAGACTCCATGCTGAACACGGGCCTGCCTGAATACTCTATGAACTGTCTGAGGACGGTCTCGCCATAGTCTTCCTCACGGCTTTCGAACTGCGCGAACGACCTCACGCCTATCAGGTCGCAGTAGCTGCCCATGACCGGAATCGCCTCGAGCAGGTGTTCGCTCTTGTCCGAATCCATTATGACTCCGCGCCTGGTCTCGAGTTTCCAGGCGCCCTGGTTGACGTCAAGCACCATTACGTTCATGCCAAGGTTCATCGCGGCCTTCTGCGTGCTCAGCCTGGTGCGCAGGCTGTTGTTGAAGAAGACCAGCAGAGCTGTCCTGTTCCTGCCGAGTTCCTGGTCGGCGAAGGGGTGCTCCTTTACATACCTTGCCTCGCGCAGGGCTTCCTGAAGGTCCGGAAGCTGTCTTATAGATGTGAATTCTTTCATGCCTGGGTCTGTTTTGCGTTGTCTGAACTTAGTTCTCTCCATGCCTTGACGAAGTCTGCCGCCGTAGCGATGTCGATGCACAGGGGAGGGAGCAGCCTTATCACGTCCTTTCCGGCGGCCCCTGTGAAGAAGTGCCGCTCGAACAGCAGTCTGTCCCTCAGTCCCGTGAAGGCCGGCCTTGTCTGGAGGCCGATCATCAGGCCGCGTCCGCGGTATTCCTCGAGCGCCCCGTCCAGAACGCCGTCCGGGTGGAACGCATCCCTGAAGTAATCCCCGACCTTGCGGGCGTTCTCTACCAGATGCTCGTTCTGCATTACGTCGAGCACGGCGAGGGCTGCAGTGCATGCGAGGTGATTTCCTCCGAACGTGGTGCCGAGCATTCCGTAGGAGGCCTTGATGTCGGGTGCGATGATCACCGCACCGATGGGGAAGCCGTTCGCCATGCCTTTGGCCATGGTCACCAGGTCGGCCCTGATTCCGGACCTCTGGTGGGCGAAGAAGTCTCCGCTGCGTCCGTATCCGGACTGGATCTCGTCGAGTACGAGCCTGGTCCCGTAGCGGTCGCAAAGCTGCCTGAGGGTGCGCAGGAATCCGTCGGAGGGTTCGTAGATTCCGGCCACTCCCTGTATGCCCTCGATAATGACTGCCGCGTATTGTCCTCCGGAGAGCTCCCTTTCGACACCCTCGCTGTCTTCGAGCGCGAGGAAAGTCACATTGCCGTTGTAGTTGAACGGAGAGCGAAGCGCCGGATTGTCCGTTACACCGACGGCGCCGCTTGTCCT
>CALUTT010000026.1 GCA_944323775.1 uncultured Bacteroidales bacterium | reverse complement strand
GCAGGCTGGACCATCAGCAACGAGAACTTCATCCGCGACAACGTCAGCCGTGACGTACTCTCCTTCCTCAAGCTCCGCGCTTCATGGGGACGCAACGGTAACATCAACGTCCTTGGCGGATATCAGTACCTTGCCACCATTTCCCTCAACGGACAGTGGTATCAGTACAATCCTTCTCTTGACGAAGGCAAGCTGACCTACGGTTCAGGCCCTACCGCCCTTTCAAATCCTGACCTCAAGTGGGAGACCTCAGACCAGGTTGACGTCGGTCTCGACGCCCGCATGTTCGGAGACAGGCTCACCTTTGCTGCTGACTGGTACAGGAAGACCACCAAGGACCTGCTCGTGCAGATTGCCCCTGTTCCTGAAATAGGTGTGAAGAACACTTATGTAAACGCCGGTAACGTCCTCAACTCCGGTCTCGAGTTCGAACTCGGATGGCAGGACGACATCGGAGACTTCTCATACGGAATCAACGCCAACTTCTCTACCCTTCACAATGAAGTGCTCTCCCTGCACAGGTCTATCGACCGTATTACCGGAGGCGGTGTGAGCGGTATGAACAACAAGATGCGTTCAGCTTTCGAGGTCGGATATCCTATCTGGTACTTCCGCGGCTTCAAGTATGCAGGTGTTGATCCTGAGACAGGCGGTGCCCAGTATTACAATGCTGCCGGAGAGATTGTAGGTGTTCCTGCCGAGACCGATGTCCAGTATATCGGAAAGGCAATTCCTGACTATACCTACGGTATCACCATCAACCTTGCATGGAAGGGTATAGACTTCAGCGTATTCGGCACCGGTACCGCCGGCAACGATATCGCATGCTTCCTCTACTCAGCGGACCGTCCTCAGACAAACACTCTGACCTATTTCTATAACAACTCATGGACTCCTGAGAACCACAACGCCAAGTATCCTGACATGAAGAAGGTCGCTACCGACTGGACATTCTGGAGTTCAAGCGCCGTGCTCTTCAACGGTTCGTTCTTCAAGTTCAAGCAGATCCAGCTCGGATACACCCTGCCGGAAAGCCTGACCAAGAAGGCGCTCATCAGCAACCTGCGCTTCTTCGTTTCTCTTGATGACTTCTTCACCATCACCAGCTATCCTGGACTTGATCCTGAGACTGCAACTACCGGTACCGGAAGCTCAGCTGGTTACGATGTAGGTAGCTATCCTACCACGAGGAAAGTCGTTCTCGGTGTAAACCTCACATTCTAATTAAAACTGCACAATTAATATGAAAATCAAATTTATAGCTCCTATAGTAGCACTTGCCGCGGCCGGTCTCTTCACGGCCTGCAGCCCGGAGCGTCTCGAGATCCCGCAGAAGGGTGCCGTATCAACCGACACCTTCTACAAGACCGATGAAGATGCCGAGGCTGCTCTGGTAGCGGCATACCAGGGATTCCTTTGGAATGTAACCGCTCAGAACGGTGCATCAATCTATATCCCTTATATTCTTGCCTTCAACATGTGCGGTGACGATGTGACCGCTGCCGGAGCCCTCTACGGAGACAACGACTTCGCTGCACAGCTCAACGAGTTCCGCTATGATACTAATGCCGAGGTTGTCCGCAACATGTACAATGGATTCTACTATGCATTGTATTATGACAACCTCATTACCGACCACTTCCAGTACGGTACGAGCGATGTCAAGGACAGGGTCATTTCAGAGGCCCGTGTGCTTCGCGCATACATCCATATGATGCTTGCCCTCGGCTGGGGAACCCCTCCTCTCGTAGACCATGTGCTCGCTGCTGACGAGAACCCTTACAACTGCAGCACGGATCCTGACCTCGGCGGAATGGACCAGGCTGCCCTGCTGAAGTGGTGCGCAAAGGAGTGCGAGGAGTCTGTTCCTTATCTTGATGACCGTCAGGGCCCTAACGACAAAGACGGAGCTGTCAAGGTTACCACCGGTTTTGCAAACGCTGTTGCAGGCAAGGCTTACCTCTTTGCAGGTGACTACGAGAACGCAAGGCGCTGCCTCAAGGCTGTTATCGACTCCAAGAACTATGAGCTCGTTCCTGCCGACAGGTGGGAGGACAACTTCCACATCGAGGGAGATGCCAACGAGGAGAAGATTTTCGAGACCAACCTTGAATATAACGGCAACCTCGGATTCTGGGACTACACCAACCGTTCAGGCTGGATGATGTGCCAGTACTGGAACTGGCGTACCGACCACTTCGTGGCAAACGTTGTAGCTCCCCGCTGCTCTATCGAGGGTTGGGGCGGATGCGGTGTGCCTCAGCACTTTGCAGATGACTTCGTGGCTTACCACAAGGAAAATTCAGCTCGTCTGAACGGCTCCATCATCAATATCGAGGATCTCATTTATGAGACTCAGTATCAGGATCCCAACACTGACATCAACTCATGGACCCGTGAGCAGAAGGCTGCCAGTGACCGCGTAGGACTCAACAACCTCGGTCTCTACGGACAGTCATTCTATCTCCCTCTCAAGCCTATCGTCAAGTCAACAGACCTCCGTACCCCTGGTGAGGCTGTACGTATCAATAACGCTCTTGTAATGCGTTACCCTGAGGTCATCCTGCTTTATGCAGAGGCTTGCCTCTCAGAGAACGGCGGCAATCCTGAGGATGCATGGCAGCTTGTCCGCCAGCTTCAGGACCGTGCAGGCGTGAAGGACGAGTACCTCGTAAACTCTGCAGCCGACCTCACTCTTGACGTTGTCAAGAACGAGAAGAAGTTCGAGCTCTGGCTTGAGGGAACCCGTTGGTTCGATATCCGCCGCTGGGGTGACACCGAAATCCTCAAGGAGTCAGGAAGCAACATTCCTGTCCTCTACGACAAGTTCACCCGCGAGCCTCAGGATGGCGACCAGCAAGTTACCTGGCAGTATGGTTCTAAGGATAACAGCCGCTTCTACACTGTTTCAACACATACTGCAAAGGACAACGGCGCTACCGTTGGTTTCCAGAGTGGAAAGCACGAGCTCTTCCCGTTCCCTTATACTGTGACATCACTCAACCCCAATATCACCCAGAACCCTGGTTGGTCTAACTAACAGGTTGAATGCTAATAATTTGCGCCGGAGCATGCCGCTCCGGCGCTTTTTATTTGTTACGCAGTAAATAAATATTGTAACGGACATAAGGACTGCGAGCCGGGTTTTTTGCGTATCTTTGAATAAATCTAATAACCTTATTTCAGCTGAATTATGCGGAAAGTTCTTATTTCTCTGATTTCCCTGTGTATGCTGGCAACGGCCCATGCCCAGGATCCGAAGTTTCATATTTTCCTGTGTTTTGGCCAGTCCAACATGGAAGGTGCTGCGCGTCCGGAACATGTTGACTCGGTAGGTATAAGCGACCGCTATCTCACGCTTGCCGCCGTGGACTACAGGGATTCGAGCCGTGTCATGGGACAATGGTACAAGGCGCTTCCGCCTCTGTGCAGATATGGCAACGGAATGTCTCCTGCCGACTATTTCGGGAGGACAATGCTTGACAATCTCCCTGACGACCACAGAGTAGGTGTGATAAATGTGGCTATCGGCGGAATCAAGATAGAAGGTTTCATGAAGAGCGAAATCGCCAACTATGCGGCGAACGTGGCGCCCGACTGGATGAAGTCCGCCTTGAGCGAGTATGACAATGACCCCTATGCAAGGCTTGTCGAGATGGCGCGCATCGCCCAGAAGGACGGTGTCATCGAAGGTATCCTGATGCATCAGGGCGAGTCCAACTGGGATGACCCTCAGTGGCCGCTCAAGGTCAAGGAGGTTTACGAGGACCTTCTCTCCGACCTGGGACTTGACGCCGAGGATGTCCCTCTTCTTGTCGGTGAAGTAGTCAATTCTGACCGCGGGGGTACAAGTGCAGGTGCGAATCTGCTCGTTGACCGCATTTCCGAGACGATCCCCACTGCATATGTGATTTCTTCCAGCGGACTTACCAACCTTCCTGACCATCTTCATTTCAATGCTGCCGGATATCGCGAGTTCGGACGCCGCTATGCGGAAAAGATGCTTGAGCTCATGGGCATAGAATCAGAGATCGAGCATGATCCGTCCCAGCAGGTGGTTCCCCTTCTGCTTCACGAGAGGGCTGACAAGGCGACCTTCAACTACGTCAATCCCGATGCGAAGGATGTGCGCCTGAGCATCTCGCTTGTCGATGAGCCGGCCGTGATGACACGCAACATGGACGGTGTATGGAGTGTCACTCTGCCCATTGATTTCCCCGATGACTACGAGTACACATACATCGTGGACGGAAAGCAGCTTTCCGAGAACTTCATGCTCGAGATGCCGAAGCCTGCATCCACCAATGTGCGCGGCAATGCATACCCTCAGGTCGATGACGAAGGCCGTGCGTCGTTCAGAGTACGCGCCCCGCAGGCCAGGGAGGTCCTTGTTGACATTTGCGGCAAGAAATATCCGATGACCCGCGGCTTCGGAGGCGAGTGGTCCGTGACTACCGATCCTCTGGTCGAAGGCTTCCATTACTATTTCATCGTTGTCGACGGTGCTTCAGTCGCTGATCCGATGAGCGAATCGTTCTTCGGCTGTGGCGTCATGGCAAGCGGAATCGAGATCCCCGAGAGCCCCGAGGCTGCCGCTTACTATACTTATGATCCTTCCATACCTCACGGACAGGTGCGCGAATGCCATTACTGGTCCGAGAAAGAGCAGGCGATGCGCCGTTGCTTCGTATATACTCCTGCCGAGTACGAGACAAAGAAGAATGCGAAGTACCCGGTTCTGTATCTTCAGCACGGAATGGGTGAAGACGAGCGTGGATGGCACCAGCAGGGCCTGATGGCCAATATCCTCGACAATCAGATCGCTTCAGGCAAGTGTGTGCCGATGATTGTCGTGATGGACTATGGCAACTGCGGATACATCTTCGGAAGCCGCAGGGGAGAGAGCAGGGATGATTTCGGAGCTTCTTTCGGCCCGATTCTGCTTGAAGAGACCATACCTTATATAGAAAGTACGTTCCGTGTAAAGAAAGGCAGCTCTGACAGGGCAATGGCCGGACTCTCTTGGGGCGGCAAGCAGACTTTCGACATCGCGCTCACGCATCTCGACACTTTCTCATATGTAGGAGCGTTCAGCGGTGCGATATTCCTCCCTCCGCAGCCGGACTGGAATTCATTGTATGACGGTGCTTTCTCCGATCCGGAGGAATTCTCAAAGAAAGTGAAAGTCCTCTTCCTCGGAATGGGTTCCGAAGAGAACTTCGGCGCTGACCGTATGGCGGAGTCTCTCAATGAGAGAGGAATCGATGCAATATACTATGAGTCGCCCGGTACGGCGCACGAATGGCTTACGTGGCGCAGATGCCTCAACGAGTTCCTGCCCATGCTGTTCAGATAGACACCAAAACACAAATACCGATTTATGAGATACACAAAGATTTTGATTCCGGCCCTGGCAGCAGGGGCCGCGATCGCACTGACAGGCTGCGGCGGCGGTGCGAGTGACAAAGCGGGGAAGACCACGGAGCAGAAAGTGGTGCTTCCCGGCGAGCAGGCGCCACCGATGGATGCAGGACAGAAGAACTTCGGCGGGAGCGCTGCCGACCGCGGGGACACTACGGGGCGCGCGGAGCGCCTGCGCCAGAGGGCGGCGGAGATGAACCGCATCCGCACGGAGCATTTCAACGACCTGTCGATGAGCGACCCCTACATCTATCCCGACCCTGAGACGAAGACATACTACCTGACCTCGTCCGGCGGAAGGATGTGGAAGAGCAAGGACCTTGTCATGTGGGAGGGGCCGTACAACATCATAGACCTGAGCGGCACATGGTGCGAGAAGGCCGGTTTCGCGGCTGCGGCCGAGATTCACAAGGTCGGAGACTACTATTACTACGCAGGCACATGGAGCGACCACGGCGACCTGATCGAGCAGGTGCCCCGCCGCTACAACGTTCCCCACAACCAGACCTACCTGCTGCGTTCGGAGAACGTGGAGGGTCCCTACGTGCCGTTCTCAGTCACTCCGGGCTACGACTATCAGCCGCATGACTGGGACTGCATCGACGGAACGCTCTACGAGGAGAACGGCAAGATCTACATGGTGTTCGTACACGAGTGGACACAGATCATAGACGGCACGATGGACTACATCGAGCTGTCCAAGGACCTCACCCACACAGTGTCGGAGCATCCGGTGACGCTGTTCAGGGCTTCCGAGGCACCTTACTGCGGAGAAATGAACTCCCTGGGCGAGGCCACCTTCGGGCTCAAGATGCCGGGATGGGTGACCGACGGTCCCCAGCTGTTCCGCACACAGACCGGGAAGCTCGGCATGCTGTGGTCTACATGGGGCAAGGACCGTTACCTGCAGGCGGTATGCTATTCCGAGTCGGGGACGATCGACGGACCCTGGGTGCAGGAACCCGAGCCCTTCCTCTCCAACAACTCCGG
>CALUTT010000025.1 GCA_944323775.1 uncultured Bacteroidales bacterium | reverse complement strand
GACACCCTTGACCAGAAGAAAGGTGCCGCTCAGGAATTCTGCGACTCAAAGTTATATCTCGCATACAAGGACGGCAAGCCGGCAGGCAGGATCGCCGCAATAGTCAATCACCTCGCCAACAAGCAGTGGAACCACAAGGAAGTGCGTTTCGGATGGTACGACTTCATTGACGACACCGAAGTGTCATCAGCGCTTATGGCAAAGGTAGAGGAGTTCGGCCGCCAGTACGGCATGGAATCTATCGTCGGCCCTCTCGGCTTCACGGATTTCGACCCGGAGGGACTCCTGATAGAGGGATTCGACCAGCTCAGCACTATGGCCCTTATATACAATCACCCTTACTATGTCACGCACATCGAGAACATGGGATTCCGCAAGGACGCCGACTGGATCGAGTACGTGATAACGATTCCCGAAAAACTGCCGGACAAGGTTGAAAGGGTGTCAGCGGTGCTCAGCGAGAGGGCGAACGTCCATGTACGCAACCTCACAAGGAAAATCATTAAGGAAGAGGACTACGGTCACAAGATCTTCAAGATAATCAACGAGTGCTACAAGGACCTGTATAACTTCACGGTGCTTCCTGACCACATGGCAGACAAATATCTCGGATTCTACCTTACGATACTCGACCTGAACTTCGTCAGTGTTGTCGAAAGGAACGAGGACAACGAGATTGTCGCCTTCGGCATAACCATGCCGTCAATCGTGAGGGCGCTCCAGAAGTCCAGAGGAAAACTCTTCCCGTTCGGATGGTGGTACCTGCTCAGGTCGCTGTTCATCAAGCGCGAGGATGGCGTCGAGATGCTGCTTGTAGGAGTGAAGCCCGAATACCAGAATTCCGGACTCAATTCCCTTGTGATGGTCGACCTGTTCAGGAAATTCACTCTTGCCGGAATGAAATGGGCCGAAACAAATGCCATTCTGGAGACCAACGTCAAGAACCAGAACCAGTTCAAGGCCTACAATCCCGAACAGAAGAAGCGCCGCCGCTCGTACATTCGCGAACTCGAATACAAGAAAAAGTGACAAGAGATGTCTGAGGCTCAGACCAGGCTCCTTCCACCGCTTCCGGAACGCATGAGACCGAAGTCTCTGTCTGACTACGTGGGCCAGAGACATCTTGTGGGAGAAGGCTGCATACTGCGCAAGATGATAGACTCCGGGAATCTGACCTCCTTCATACTGTGGGGGCCTCCCGGCGTCGGCAAGACTACTCTTGCGAGAATCATATCCACCACGCTTGACAGGGATTTCTATACCCTGTCTGCCGTCAGCGCAGGCGTCAAGGATGTACGCGATGTCATAGACGGGGCCAAGTCCAGGAACCTTTTCAACGGAAGTGGCGCCCCGATACTGTTCATTGACGAAATACACCGCTTCAACAAGGCTCAGCAGGATGCCCTGCTGGGTGCAGTGGAAACGGGCACCGTGATACTCATCGGAGCGACGACCGAAAACCCGTCTTTCGAGGTCATCACTCCCCTCCTGTCGCGGTGCCAGGTATTCATTCTCAAGAGCCTCGATGCGTCAGACCTACAGACTCTCCTGATGAACGCCATACACAAAGACAAGCTGCTGTCGGCCCGCGACATCGAAGTACGCCAGACGGAAGCCATTTTCCGCCAGAGCGGAGGTGATGCCCGCAAGCTGCTCAACATCCTCGAGCTCGTGGTCGACTCACAGCCTGCATCGGGAAAGGTTGTCATAGACAACGAGACCGTGACCAGATGTCTCCAGCAGGGAGTCGCGGTCTATGACAAGGACGGAGAGATGCACTATGACCTGATATCCGCGTTCATCAAGAGCGTGAGAGGATCAGACCCGAACGCAGCCGTCTATTGGATGGCCCGGATGCTGGACGGAGGAGAAGACCCGCTTTTCATCGCAAGAAGGATGTGCATCCTGGCCGCGGAAGACATAGGCCTGGCCAATCCGAATGCCCTGCTTCTTGCAAACGCTACGTTCCAGACAGTCCACAACATAGGAATGCCAGAAGCACGCATACCGCTCTCGGAATGCGCGATTTACCTCGCGTCATCCAGGAAGAGCAATTCTGCATATCTGGCAATCGACGCGGCCCTCGAACAGGCACGACGCGACCCGACTGCCCAGGTGCCTCTGCACCTGCGCAACGCTCCCACGAAACTCATGTCGGAGCTGGGCTATTCGGACGGCTACCGGTATGCGCACGACTATCCGGGCCACTTCGCCGACCTGGAATTCATGCCGGACACTCTGAGGTCAAAGGTTTTCTATGACCCTCAGCCAAACAGGCATGAAGACAGCATGAAGGAATACCTCCAGAGCTGCTGGCCAAAGTATTACGGCAAGAAATAAAACCACATGACTATGCAGATAGCTGCAACCATCGAGTCCCAAAGGAAATTCTTCGCCTCCGGACAGACTCTTGACACGGCGTTCAGGAAAAGAATGCTTCGCGAACTTGACTCGGCCCTGACCAAATGGGAAGACCGTCTGTATGAAGCCCTCGAAAAGGACCTTCACAAGTCCCGGGAAGAGGCGTACATGACAGAAATCGGCATACTGCGGTCCGAGATTGACACACACTTGCGCAAGCTCGGGTCATGGACCAGGGAAAAGAAGGTTTTCCCATCACCGGCCGTCATGCCGTCTTCGGTAAGGGTCGTATGCGAACCACTCGGCAACGCACTGATAATGGCACCATGGAACTACCCGGTGCTTCTGCTGCTGTGTCCTCTGGTCGGGGCCATCTCTTCCGGCTGCACTGCCGTCCTGAAGACTTCCCCTCTTGTCCCCGAAGTGTCTTCCGTACTCTGTAGGATGGTGTCTGAGACATTCGGCAGCGAATACATAGCCGCCCTGTCGGGCCACAGGGAGGTGAATGCGGAACTTCTCGAGCAGAAATTCGACATCATCTTCTTTACGGGAAGCCCGTCGCTCGGAAGAGTCGTAATGCAGGCCGCCGCATCACATCTGACGCCTGTAGTACTGGAGCTCGGAGGCAAGAGTCCGTGCATAGTCGACACAGGGGCGGACCTCAAGGCGTCGGCAAGGAAGATAGCGTGGGGCAAGGCGCTCAATGCGGGACAGACCTGCATAGCGCCGGACTATCTGATGGTCCACAGCTCCATCAAGGATGAGTTCATCGCCAGTTTCAAGGAAGCGCTCACGCAGCTCTACGGACAGGACGTCCTGGAAAGTCCCTATTACACGAGGATAGTCAACGAGAAGGCTTTCGACCGGATCAAGTCCTACATCGACTCTTCACGCATTATCTGCGGAGGACGCTGCGACAGGAACACCAGATTCATCGAACCGACACTCGTCGCTCCCAGCGACATGCAGTCGGCAGTCATGAACGAAGAGATTTTCGGGCCTGTCCTGCCTCTTGTGGAGTTCGACTCCCTTGAAAACGTAAGGGAATTCATAGCGTCGAGACCAAGTCCGCTTGCAATGTATTATTTCGGAGAGACCTCCCGTGGCAATGAATTCGTAAGAAGCCTGCGCTGCGGCGGCGCCTGCGTGAACGACACCATCATGCACATCGCGTGCAGCGGCGTTCCGTTCGGAGGCATCGGAGAATCCGGAATGGGCTGCTACCGCGGAAAAGACAGCTTTCTCGCCTTCTCTCACCGCAAGACGGTACTTTCATCCCCCGCAGGCAGCGACCTTCCGTTCCGTTATCCTCCCTACAGGTTCATGAAGCTCATACGGATGATACTCGGTTAGGGCAGAGGGATCCTAAGTTTCTGGCCGGGACGTATCCTGTCGTTTTTCAGGCCGTTGGCCTCCTTGATGTTCTCGGCGCTAACTCCGGGGTAGAGTTTCGCGATATTGTACAGGGAATCTCCGGACTTGACAGTATAGTATGACCCCGTCTTGTAGGATGACGGAGACTTTGAAACGGAAGAAGAGGACTTCGAGGCTGACGGCGATGCACCGTATATGTACAGAGTCTGCCCTGCGCGTATGTCGGATGACCTGAGATTGTTCCATTTCTTCAGCTGGCTGACGCTGACACCGTAGCGTCCGGCGATCTTGCCGAGATAGTCCCCGCTCCTGACTTTGTACGCAATGCGGTTCTGCGAGCCTTTCTTTCCGGAATTGTGCACGTCCCTTATCACCTTCGCGCTGAAGAGCGAATCCTTCTTGTAGTTATACAGGGAATCCTGATCCGTATCGAGGAATGCGGTGGTCCAGCTTGAAGGCAGCTTGAGAATGTAGCTGTGATTGGCACCGGGTATTATATCATTGAAATACTGGGGATTGAGATTCTCCAGATCCTGAATCGGAACCCCCACCACGTCGCTGATCTGACGAAAATGCAGGTTCTTCCTGATTTCGAAGGTATCAGTCCTTGCGGGCATCCCGACATCCTGAGGCTCGATCCCGTATTCCTTGTAGTAAGTCATCGCATACATCACGCCGACAAAGGCAGGCACATACCCACGGGTCTCCCTTGGAAGATAAGGATAGATGTCCCAATAGTCCATGCTCCCTCCGGCACGCCGGATCGCCTTCGAGACATTGCCGGCTCCGCAGTTGTATGAACTCATGGCAAGGGTCCAGTCGCCGAAGATCCTGTATGCATCCTCGAGGTATCTTGCCGCGGCATCCATAGCCTTCTCGACATCCATACGCTCGTCCACGTATGAGTTGATCTCAAGGCCGTAGCTGCGCCCCGTGGAATAGATAAACTGCCATATTCCCTTCGCCCCGGCACGTGAAGTGGCCGTAGGATTAAGCATGGATTCGACGACTGCCATGTACTTGAGCTCGAGCGGGAGGGAATACTTGCTGAGGACATCCTCGAAAATAGGGAAATAGTACTGGCTCAGGCCGAGCACGCGCCCCATCCTCTCGTCCATTTTCTCGGAATAGAGAATTATGTTGTTCTTGACGTTTTCGTTGAAAGGAAGCGAGATGAACGAATTCATGTCGGCAAGCCTCTGCATCATCACGCTGTCCGACACGTTTGAGGTAAAGCGCACGGAGTCCATGTCATACTCGTGTACGGTGTCGAAGTCGCTGATGACGGAACTGCGGTACCACAGCTGCAGCAGACTGTCGGTAACTTCAGGAGAGTATTCGAACTCGAGCTCCGGGACATCCGGCTCGTTCCCCTCTATCAGGCTTACGAGGACGCTGTCCTCCAGGTAGCGTCTCTGTTCAAGGCTGTCGACCAGAGCCTGAAGCGAATCGAGGTTGAATCTCAGCGTCTCGTTCTCGGCAAGAAGAATCTTGCGCGTCGGACGGTTGAACAGGTCAGAGAACCTGAAGTTCTGTGCGCTTGACCCGGTCTGGACACAAAGCAGGACAAGCAGCGGCAATATTGTTTTCCCGATCATTGTCAAAATTTGATTCCAAGTCTGATGCCGACTCCTACATTCCCGCCGGAAAGTCCGACACCGGCAAACTGGTTGTCAGGAATCAGAACTGCCGGGCCCATGTTCATCGAAATGTCATCGTTAACCTCGAAGTCGTGCATGTATGAAAATACATTCGCGTCTATAATCTGCAAAACATAGACCAGAGCCGTTGCCAGCAGAGAGTAATCCCTGTAGCGACGGTATATGTTACGGTAGTAGAGGGCCTGTTCAGCCGTGAAAGGCCCGTCATAAGCAGATCCCGCCGCACTCGCCTCAATATAAATCGAGCGGAAACGCTCGAAATTCTTCGAAAAGGTGAAATAGTAATGCAGACCCGCCACCATGCCGCCGACATAGATGGGGACCTTCCAGTATTCCTTGTTGTATATCTGTCCCAGACCGGGAACAAGCAGGGAATAGAGAGTAGCCTTGCCGGCATGAGGATAATCGTTGGGACGGTAGCTGATCACGCCATCCATCATGGTAGCCCAGTAGGCTACACCGGCCCCTATGAAACACAGGGTGGAAGCCCTGGTGTCTCCCTTGTTCCGGAAATAGAATCCGCCGCCAAGACCGGCACCGATGGTCCCGTAGACTATGGGCAGTTTCCAGTACTGGCGGTTGTAGATCTGATTGCCTCCGACGAAGACCATCGACCCGGCGAACATGTTGCCTATCTTGAGATCGTTCTTGTGTGCCAGGCCTCCGAAATATTCCTTGAACGAGAAAAGTACCTCGACCGAATCGTTCTGGTCAGATACGTCAGAGTTGTACTGCTGGGTGAACGCCTCCTCCCGGAACTGTGCGGAAGCGGAGGGCGCAAAAGAGACCGCAGCCGCGAAGGCCGCAAGCGTCAGCAGCACGAACCGGAGACGTCTTTCCATCAGAACTGCTTTTCATCCAAGGCCTTGACAAAGGCCCGGACCTCATCGTCGGAATTGAACCTGATCGTCATCGTACCTTTTCCGGAAGGACTTCTCTTGAGTGAAATCTCGCTCGCGAAGTACTTTCCAACACGCTCAAGGATGCGCCTGTAGTCCTCCGGGAGCTCCTGCTGCTGCCTGCGCACGCTCTTGGCCGAGGCGGCTGCCGGGCCGACGAGCACCTTGCGCACCAGGGCCTCGAGTTCCCTGACGGACATCCCGTCACGGATAACCAGGTCGCAGAGCTGCTCCTGCAGCTTGGGGTCGTCAACCGCAAGAATCGCCTTCGCGTGTCCTGCGCTGAGAAGACCGACCTTGATGTCATGCTGGACCTTTGCCGGCAACTTGAGCAGCCTGATCGTGTTGGCCACGGTCGCCCTCTTCTTGCCTACCCTGTCCGCAAGGGTATCCTGGGTCAGAGAACACTCGTCAATGAGCCTCTGATAGCTGAGTGCAAGCTCTATGGGGTCGAGGTTCTCCCTCTGGACGTTCTCGACGATAGCCATCTCAAGCATGCCCTGGTCGTTGGCATCCCTGATATAGGCCGGGACCGTTGAAAAGCCGGCCATACGGCACGCCTTGTAGCGCCTCTCGCCGCTTATTATCTGATAGCGGTTGTCCGTAATCCGGCGCACGGTTATCGGCTGGATCAGCCCAAGGGTACGGATGGACGAGGCGAGTTCCTCGAGGGAAGCCTGGTCGAACGACATTCGCGGCTGGAAGGGGTTCGGCTCTATCATGTCCACAGGTATGCGGAGAATGTCCGCGGTATTCTCGCGAACACCCCGGGTTCCGACTACCTCCTTGTTGACGTATCCGACCGGCTTGCGCAGCTGGTCGGCTCCCGGGACCTCAGAGAAAATGGCCCCGACTCCTTTTCCCAATCCTCTCTGTATCTTGCTCATATCTTTTCTCCGTTGTGCTCCATCACCTCCCTCGCAAGGTTGAGGTAGTTGTTGGAACCGTTGCACATAATGTCATACAGGATAATAGGCTTCCCGTGAGAGGGAGCTTCGCTGAGGCGGATGTTGCGCTGGATGACTGTCTTGAATACCATGTCCTTGAAATGGTCGCGCAGTTCCTCGAGCACCTGGGAGTGCACCCTTGTCCTGCCGTCGAACATGGTGACCACGAAGCCCTCGATCTGAAGGGAGGTATTGACCTCGCTCTGAACGATCTTGATTGTCTGAAGCAGCTTGCCAAGACCTTCGAGCGCGAAGAACTCCGGCTGGACAGGTATAATAACAGAGTCGGCAGCCGTAAGGGAGTTGATCGTGATTATTCCCAGCGACGGGGAGCAGTCTATGATGATGTAGTCATAATTGTCCCTGATCGGGGCAAGAGCGTTCTTCATCACCGATTCACGGTCCTGAAAGTTCAGCAGCTCTATCTCCGCACCGACGAGGTTGATGTGGGAAGGGATCATGTGCAGGTTGTCCATCTCGGTCTGGATAAGGGCATCCGTAACGTCAATCTGACCTATCATCACCTCATAGAGGGTGCGCTTCTGGTCATTGTCAGGCGAAAAGTTAAGCCCGGAAGTCGTATTGGCCTGAGGGTCTGCATCTATGATCAGAACCTTCTTTTCGAGAACCGCCAGAGACGCGGCAAGATTGATTGCGGTCGTGGTTTTCCCGACTCCTCCCTTCTGGTTCGCAATAGCAATGACTTTTCCCATATTCCTGTTCTAAAGACTACAAATGTAATAAAATATCCGTACATTTGCAGTATGTCAGACCCGAAAAACTCTTGTTACTTCATAGTCAATCCACGTGCCGGTTCGGGCAAGACCATGAGAAAATGGCTGCCTGCTGAAAAGAAGCTGGAACGGGACGGCATCCCCTTCGTCACGGCACTCACCGACCACAAACGTCACGCCACGCAGCTTGCCATCAAGGCCGCACGCAAGGGATACAGGAAGATAATCGCCGTAGGAGGCGACGGGTCACTGCACGAAACCTTCAACGGAATATGCCGATGGTGCGAGGAGAACGGAGCTTCTCCGGCCGACTTCTGCCTGTCGGTAATCCCGATAGGTTCCGGCAACGACTGGATCAAGTCCCTCGGGATACCTTGCGACGCGATGAAGGCCCTTGAGCTGCTGGGCAAGGGCGACACCCTCCAGATGGATATTATCGAGGCACGCTGCGCCGATGACAAGAGAGCCTACATGGCCAATGTGGGCGGAGTCGGGTTTGATTCCCACATATGCCGCAGAGTCAATGCGGAAAAGGAAAGCGGCCGCCGCAGCAAGCTGATATACCTCAACGCGCTTGTCCACACAGTCTTCAACACCAGCGCGCTCGACGTGGCTGTAGTCGCGGACGGAAAGACTGTCTTCAGCGGCAAGTGCTACTCCATAGGCTTCGGGAACGGTAAATATTCCGGGAGCGGGATGAGACAGGTCCCGCTTGCCTGTCCCGATGACGGCCTGCTCGATTATCTGATAATACCGAAGCTGCCGGTAACGACCCTTGCAATCCAGGCGAGAAGGCTCTTCACCGGTACCATGGACAAATGTCCGTACACCATTACGGGGCGCTGCAAGTGTCTGCAAGTCGTCCCGCTAAGCATGAATTCGACTGACATAGTCGAACTAGACGGAGAAATCATCGGCCGCCTCCCTCTCAGCCTGGAGGTTACCGGAGAAAAGATAAACGTCATCAGAGGTCCCGGGCTATAGCTTCAGAGCCCTTGCGGCAAGCGAGGCAAGAGACGCCATGGCCCAGCCGACAAGAGCGCCGACTGCAAAACCGACCAGCACGTCCCCGAGAAAATGTTTGCCGACGAAAACACGGCTCAGGCCGACGAGTATTCCCCATGCGCAGATGCATATCCCGTAGGGACGGTAGCTGCGGCTGCGGTCCAGCCTGAATCCCAATGCAGAGCACACGGCAAAGCCCAGAGCGTTCGCCGCATGCGCCGAGTAGAAGCCGTACATGTTCCCCTTGTCTTCAAGCAGGCGCAGCCCGCCGGAAACCATATAGTCGTCCCAGCATGGACGGAACCTGGCGAAATACTCTTTCGTGAAGTTTGCCAGCTGGTCACACACCAGCACGGTAAGTACGCATGCCAGCGTCACCGCCACAGCCTTTTTCGGGCCGAGCCGCAGGAACAGGAACACGAGCACCGCAAGGTACAGCGGGACCCACAGCAGCTTATCGGAAAAGCATTGCCACACAAAATCGCTGACTGGGCAATGCAGTGAATTCAGGGCGAGCGTGGCGTTCTTGTCGGCCAGCTCCAGGGTCTCGAGGAATCCGTTCATTTCTGCAAAGCCTCCCAAAGCCTGTTCTTGAGTTCTTCTATTCCTTCTCCTGTAGCGGAGGATATGAACACGCAAGGTATCTTGCGCGGCAGGTGCGGGCGGATCTCCTTCTTCATCTGTGCATCGATCAGGTCGCACTTGGTAACGGCAAGGACCCTCTGCTTGGCAAGCAGTTCAGGGTTGTACTGCTTCAGTTCGGAGAGCAGCGTCCTGTATGCGGCGGCGATGTCATCCTCCTCCACGCTCACCATGAACAGCAGCACGGAGTTGCGCTCTATGTGCCTGAGGAATCTAAGGCCTATGCCGCGGCCTTCGTGGGCCCCCTCTATTATGCCCGGGATGTCGGCCATGACGAAAGAACGGCCGTCATGATAGCTCACTATCCCGAGATTCGGCTCCAGTGTCGTAAATGCATATGAGGCGATTTTAGGCTTGGCTGCAGTCACGGCACTCAGAAGGGTCGACTTGCCGGCATTGGGGAACCCGACCAGACCCACATCGGCAAGCAGCTTGAGTTCAAGGATGTAGACACCCTCCTCGCCTTCTTCTCCGCTCTGCGCGAAGCGGGGGGTCTGAAGCGTAGATGTCTTGAAATTGCTGTTGCCGAGGCCTCCGCGCCCTCCCTTGCAGAGAATGCGCTCCTCGCCGCTTTCCATCATCTCGAACAGAACCTCTCCGGTTTCACCGTTCCTGGCCACAGTCCCGACCGGAACGTCAAGCACAATGTCGGCCCCGTTCTTGCCGGTGCGGTTTGCGCTTCCTCCCTTCTCTCCGTCCTCCGCCTTGATATGCTTGCGGTACTTCAGATGGATCAGAGTCCAGAACTGCGGGTTGGCCCTCAGGATAATGTGGCCTCCCCTGCCCCCGTCACCGCCGTCAGGGCCTCCCTTCGGGACATACTTGGCCCTGTGCAGGTGCACCGAACCTGCTCCCCCGTGACCGGAGGCGCAGTATATCTTGACATAGTCTATGAAATTGCTGTCTGGCATAATCTGGTTTTAACGCGGCAAAGATAGGAAAATATATTGAACTGTGCTGAATGGCCGGAACCAGCATGCCTGCCATACTTGCAAATTCTGCCCGGAATACATAAATTCGCGGAAATTCTACAAATGCCATGAAAAAGGATTTCGGACCAAAGAGCTGGCTCTACCCCATGCCGGTGCTGATAATCGCTACATACGACGCACAGGGCAGGCCGAATGCGATGAATGCCGCATGGGGCGGCATTTTCACTGACGAGAGCATCTGCATATGCCTTTCAAGAGGCCACCTGACCACACAGAACATCCTTGACCGCAAGGCTTTCACCGTAAGCATGGGCACCGCAGACACTGTACGCTCATGTGACTACGTCGGCATCGTATCCGGCAACAGGGAACCAGACAAGTTCGCCAAGTCGGGGTTCCACGCCAGCAGGTCTTCTCATGTCGACGCGCCTCTTATCGACGAACTGCCGATGGCCCTGGAATGTGAACTTGTCTCGTACGATGAACAAAGCTGCAGTCTTGTAGGCCGTATTGTCAACATTTCAGCTGACGAAAGTATTCTCACCGACGGAAGGATTGACCCGTCCAAGCTGCGTCCCATCACTTTCGACCCCGCCGGCAACTCGTACATCGAACTCGGAGGCAAGGTAGCCGATGCTTTTTCTTGCGGCAGGGAACTCAAATAAACCTGTTTAGTCATGAAAAAAGGAATGACTACATCCGTGCTTGCCGCGATTGTTCCGGCCCTCCTGTCCGCATGCTCGGGCGAGCCCGGCATAGAGGGCACCTGGGTACAGCCGATCCCAGGGGCGGAGACAGAGATTCAGGGACTAAGGCTTGAACCGGACGGCAAGGCGTCATCGGTGAACATGGCCACGCTGCTCTATGAAGGCTGGGACCTTGACGGTGAAACGCTTATCCTGCACGGAAAAAGTATCGGCAACGGCATTACCATTGATTTCCGGGACACGATGAAGATAGAGAAGTTGACGGCAGACAGCCTGGTACTTTCCGGTCAGGGCGACACCAGGAGATACTCGAGGAAACAATACGAACAATAATTACCCTGACATGTGGAAATACTACGCGCTTCTTTCGGCATTCTTTGCCGCCCTCACGGCGGTTCTGGCAAAGCTGGGCGTCAAGGACATCAACTCTGACCTTGCCACCGCAATACGCACAGCCGTCATACTGGTAATCACCTGGGGAATCGCCGCATCAGGGCAGCATATCTCCGAAATCAGGAACATCCCGCACACCACATGGCTTTTCCTTATCTTTTCCGGAATCGCCACAGGACTCTCCTGGCTGTTCTATTTCAAGGCCCTCCAGAGCGGAGACGCATCGCGCGTGGCTCCGGTCGACAAGCTCAGCGTCGTGATCACGATCATCCTCTCGTGCATATTTCTCAAGGAACAGCTCACTGTGAGGGTCGTCATAGGAGCGCTTCTGATAACATGCGGCAGCATAGTCATGCTGGCAAAATGACACTGATGAATACCGTTTAAATCTACCAAATACGTAAAATTCCCCAGTAATCGCAGACTTTATCCCGAAAAACAAGAATAATTCCCTGTATTTTTGTGCCCAGTAAAAGGACATGAAAATGATGACAAAGACAACATTGATACTCGCTCTCCTCATGACGGGGACTACGGTATCGGCACAGACTCCGGAAAAAAGTATCAACATAACTAAAAACGATTCAACAATGACAAAACAGGGTGTATTCGAATCGATAGCGAACCATACCAGGGAAGGCTATCAAAGGATTGAAAACGGTGTAGTAAAAGGCTACAAGGCAATTGAAGAAGGAGCCGTCAAGGGCTTCGAAAACGTAAGCGACACGATGACCTCCAGGCTCTTCGGAAAAGAAGGCGAGACAGTCGAGCAGACAAAGGCAAGGCTGAAAGCCAACGCCGAGAAACAAAAGTAATCAGACGGAAACCGGATGACGGCAGAGATACATATACGGAACATGGTATGCAACCGCTGCATAATGGCGGTAGGCAAGATACTTCAAGACCTGGGGCTGAAACCTCTCAGGATTGAGCTCGGAACCGCGGTGGTCGAAGGCAGCCTCGACGCAGACACGAAAGATCAGCTGCGCGCAAGACTCGAGGAATATGGCTTCGCACTGATTGATGACCGCCGTTCCAGAACCGTGGAACGCATATGTACTGCCGTCATTGAACTTGTCCAGTCTTCGCAGACGCAGATTCCCGGCAAGGTGAATCTGTCGGAATATCTCTCCAGCAGGTGCCACTCCGACTACAGTTCCCTGAGCAAGCTCTTCTCCTCGGTGAAAGGCATGAGCATCGAAAGATACTACATAGTCCAGCGCATCGAGAAAGTCAAGGAACTGCTCGCATACGGCGAGATGAGCGTAAGCGAAATCGCCGACTCGATGGGATTCTCGAGCCCGGCACACCTGAGCTCCCAGTTCAAGGGCGTTACAGGCCTGACCCCTAGGGAATTCAAGGCCCTGAAGGTAAAGCCGCTGATTCCGCTTGACAAGGTGTAAGTTTTTTCCATGATTGTATAATTCCATAGCATTCCGCTTCGCTATATTTGCATCATGGAAATGAAATGTAACGGACCGGAAGACAAAGTCAGGATGACTTTCCCTGTCGTGGGGATGAGCTGCGCGTCATGTGCGGCCAGGGTAGACAAGACCCTCAACAGGCAGGACGGAGTTTCACAGGCAAACGTGAACTATGCCTCTGCAACCGCACTGGTGGAATTCGACCCCTCCAGATGCTCGCCGGAATCTCTGCGCAAGGCTGTGCAGGATGCCGGATACGATCTTATTGTCCCCGACGGCGCCGCACCGGACCTCACCTCCAATATCCGGCAGGAAGACATGTATGAAGAGGCCGCAAGGCTTCATGAAAAGCACTATGAAAGCCTGAAGAGAAAGACCATAGCCGCGCTTTCGCTTGCAGTGCCGACCATGGTGCTCGGCATGGTCTTCATGGATGTCCCATGGATGAAATACCTGCTGTTCGCACTCTCCACGCCGGTGGTGTTCTGGCTTGGCGGAGGCTTTTTCAGCAGTGCATGGAAACAGGCCAGACATGGCGGCGCCAACATGGACACCCTTGTCGCATGCAGCACGGGAACAGCCTGGCTGTTCAGCGTATTCAACATGCTTTTCCCTGAATTCTGGCTGTCCCGCGGAATCGAGCCTCACGTCTATTTCGAGTCGTCATCGACGATAATCGCGTTCATACTTGCCGGAAGGCTGCTCGAGGACAAGGCAAAAAGGAACACTTCCGGCGCCATCCGCAAACTGGCCGGCCTGCGTCCCAAAACTGTAACCCTGAAAACCCCGGAAGGTGAAAAGACAGTCGGCATCTCTGACATAAGACCTTCAGACACCATAGTCGTCCGCCCAGGCGAGAGGATTGCCGCAGACGGTGTGGTGACTTTCGGGAATTCATACGTAGACGAGAGCATGATCAGCGGAGAGCCCGTTCCCGTGGAGAAAAAGCCTGGAGCGAGGGTGTTTGCCGGCACGGTAAACCAGAGAGGAGCGCTGCTGATGACAGCCGACAGGACTGGAGACGACACGATGCTCTCAGGCATCATCCGCATGGTCCAGGACGCGCAGGGAAGCAGGGCACCTGTCCAGAAGCTCGTGGACAGGGTCGCCGCGGTCTTCGTGCCTGTTATCATAGGGATAGCTCTGGTATCGTTCATCTGCTGGATCGTACTTGACCCGGAGAACGGTTTCACCCACGGGCTGCTTGCCCTGGTGACTGTGATGATCATAGCCTGCCCCTGTGCACTGGGACTCGCGACCCCGACCGCCATCATGGTCGGAATAGGAAAAGGAGCCGGGAACGGAATACTCGTGAAGGACGCTGAAAGCCTTGAGACCGCCCGGAAGGTGGACACCGTGGTCCTTGACAAGACAGGCACTCTGACGGAAGGCCGTCCGAGAGTCACGGAAGCACGCTGGGCAGACCCTTCCAAAGCCGGCATAATGCTTTCGCTCGAAAAGAAATCAGAGCATCCCCTCTCAAGGGCAGTCGGCGAGTATCTTGACGCGCTTCCCGGAGTGGACGGGACCTGCGCCGTAGAATCTTTCGAGGCCGTGCCGGGACATGGCGTCACGGGAATATGCGGCGCAGTGAAATACCTTGCAGGAAACCGGTCCATGATTTGCTCCGCCGGAATAACCATACCTGAGGAGCTTGAGGAACTGGCCTCACAATGGGAACATCAAGCCAGGACAGTGGTATGGTTCTCTGACGACAGGTCCGTCCTCGCCGCATTTGCAGTCGAAGACACGCTGAAGCCAGATTCGGCGGAGGCAGTCGGAAAGCTGAAGGACATGGGCATAGAAGTCTTCATGCTTACAGGCGACAACGAAGCGTCCGCAAAGGCGGTTGCATCCAGATGCGGGATACGCTCCTACCGCGCCTCTGTCCTGCCGGAAGACAAGATATCCTTCATCAGGCAACTTCAGGACAAAGGGCATGTAGTGGCAATGGCTGGTGACGGTATCAACGATACTGCCGCCCTCGCCCAGGCGGACCTGAGCATAGCGATGGGCCACGGCAGCGACATGGCCATGGACGCTGCCATGGTAACGATACTCTCATCCGACCTCCTGAAGATTCCCCAGATGATATCCCTGTCTGCCATGACAGTAAGGACAATAAGGCAGAACCTCTTCTGGGCATTCTTCTATAATTTGATTGCCGTTCCGATTGCAGCCGGGGTTCTGTATCCAGTCAACGGGTTCCTGCTCAACCCTGCGATCGGTGGCGCAGCAATGGCGCTGAGCAGCATCAGCGTAGTATGCAACAGCCTCAGGCTCGGAAGGAAAAGGCTCTCAGCCTCAGAGCAAGACATTACCCACAACACAGACAATAGACATAAACACAAAAAGACAATGAAAAAGTACAGAATTGAAGGAATGATGTGCGGCCACTGCCGCATGCATGTCGAGAAGGCGCTCAACTCGATCGACGGGGTAAAGGCCAGCGTAACGCTCGACCCTCCGGTGGCCGAGGTTGAATTTACGGACGGGAAGACGAAACCGACGGAGGAACTCCAGCGTGCCATCAGCGAGAATGCCGGGGACTACCGGATTTCAGATATGCAGGACTGAGTCCGCAGCTGACAAAATGGCATGATATTCAGGCAGAACATGGATTTGCATGCACTTTGCAGGACTGACCAGCATTGACAAGTTAATAATACTGTTATGGAAACTTTCATTGAAAAAATAGTCGCCAGCGCCGGAAAAGCGGTGCGCCACTGGTGGTTGTTCCTTGTTGCCGGGCTGCTTCTCATTGCAGGAGGCATTATAGTATTCTGCCGCCCGGCGGAAAGCTATCTTACGCTCAGCGTAATGTTCGGAATCCTGATGCTGGTCAGCGGCATTGTCGAGCTCGTTGTCGCAAGCACAAGCCGCAACTGGTTCATGATGCGCGGATATTCGATTGTCGGCGGCATTGCCGACCTGATTCTGGGACTCATGCTTTGCTGCTATCCCGGAATGACCCTGGTTCTGCTGCCCGTGATGCTCGGAATCTTCATGCTGTACCACAGTTTCATGACTATCGGATTCGCAAGCGACCTCAGGGCCATGAATGTTCAGGGGGCAGGCTGGACAATGCTGTCAGGAATACTGCTGCTCATCATTTCGGTGCTGATTCTTGTCAAGCCGTTCGGATTCGGCATGGGCGTCGTGGTAGCGCTCACAGGTACCGCACTCATTGTAATGGGAATCCTCGCCGCTGCAGTCTCATTCAGACTTAAGGACATTCACAAGGACTTCTCCAGGATAGACTGGGGCAGGTAACAGTTTTCGGCTTCTGTGCACAGTGAGATCATGTTTTGTTAGTGAGCAAAAATCACTAACTTTACCTTCTGACTCGAAAAACAACGACCACTATGCACAGAAGATTCATCCAAGCGGCCGCAATGACGCTTGCCGCAGCGCTTGCAGCCAGTTCCTGCAGCGGACAGAAAGACTCCGACCAGTTTGTAAAGACAGTCGAACTTGACGGCATGAAAGTCACATGGATTCGTGACAACGCCGAGCCGCGGCTGATGCCGGCCTCTCTTTTCAGCGCTCCTGACAGCCTGATATCTGAACTCGGGCTTGAAGACGGAATCCCTGCGAGTGTTGGGACTTTCCTGCTTGAAACCGACGGACTTAGGATACTGTTCGACACAGGGCTCGGTGCCGCGGACAGCCGTCTGCTCAGCGGGCTCTCTTCTCTGGGACTTTCTCCTGACGACATTGACCTTATATACCTGACCCACCTTCACGGCGACCATACCGGCGGAATGCTGTCTGACAGTTCCGCAGTGTTCGGCAATGCCAAGGTCTATATCTCATATCCGGAATACATGGCATGGAGCAGCATGCAGGACGGACAGTCATCCCAGATCGAGAGCATCGCCGCTGCCTACGAAGGCAAAATCCATCTGTTCGAATTCGGGGATACGCTTCCCGGGAACGTACTGGCCGTCGATGCTCCCGGGCATACGCCCGGACACACCGCATACAGGGCCGGGAAACTTCTCGTCGTAGGTGACCTGATGCACGGAGTGGCCCTTCAGATGGACCACAACGAATACTGCGCAGGATTCGACATGGACAAGGAAAAGGCAGTATCGGCAAGACGCAGCCTGCTGCGCATGGCCTCTGATGAAGGTCTCCTGATGGCCGGCATGCACTTCCCCGTTCCCGGATTCATCCAGGAAGGAAATGCAAGAAACTAAAAGAATAATCCTGGCGACAGACTCTTTCAAGGGGTGTCTCGGTTCAGTTGCAGTAGAGTCAATTCTTGGCTCGGCGCTGGAAAGCCAGGGGCACGACGTGCTTTCAGTACCGATGTCTGACGGCGGCGACGGCATGCTGGAAGCCTTCTGCCGGGCGATGCACGCAAGACCTGTATCGGCAATTGTACACGACCCTCTGATGCGTCCTGTCGAAGCATGCTACGGCATTGCTCCTGACGGGACTGCCGTAATAGAGACGGCACGGGCCTGCGGGCTGGCTCTTATGTCCAGGGAGGAGCTCGATCCGCTGGCTGCTACAAGCTACGGAGTCGGAGAACTGATTCTTGACGCGGTAGCACGCGGCTGCCGCAGTTTCATCATAGGACTTGGCGGAAGCGGCACAAGCGATGCGGGGACCGGAATGCTCAGGGCTCTTTCGGAGCTCCGTCCTGATGGCCTTCCGGACAATTGCAGTTTCACTCTCGCCTGCGACGTCGACAACCCTCTGTACGGGCCGCGTGGCGCCGCCATGGTATTCGGTCCTCAGAAAGGGGCGAGCCCCGAGGTCGTCGGACTGCTTGAGCAGAGAGCCGTCAGATTTGCACAGGATTCGGCGCTAAGGCTCGGGAAGGACTGCTCAAGGAATCCCGGTGCGGGAGCCGCAGGAGGGCTTGGATATGCTTTCATGCAGTATCTCGGCGCTACCGTGCGCTCCGGGGCCGACCTGCTCTTCGAACTCGCCGGATTCACGGAGTGCCTTGCCGGCGCCTCCCTGGTGATAACTGGCGAAGGCCATGCCGACAGACAGACCCTGATGGGCAAACTCCCGCTGCGAGTTCTCTCCGCAGCAAGACAGATGGACATACCCGTGTGGCTTGTCGCCGGGAAGGTCGATGACAGGGAAGAACTGGCAGCGGCAGGCTTTGCAAGAGTGGATGCAGTGACTCCCGACTGGATGGACGAGACTATCGCCGTAAGGCCCGAGACCGCAAGGGAGAACCTGCTCGCATGGGCGGAAAAGATAAAGGACACAATAAGATGACACGACAGGAAACAGTACTCAGCTACCTGACGGAACATGGAATACCGTTCAGCTGCTACAATCACCCCGAGGGCAAGACAATCGAAGAAGCAAAGCACTGGTGGAGAGATGACGGCAGCGTACACTGCAAGAACCTGTTCTTCCGCAATCACAAGGGAGACAGACATTACCTGGTCTGCTTCGACTGCGACCATGACCTCGACATCCATGAACTCGAGCACAGACTCAAGGAGTCCCTCGTGTCGCGAGGGCTGCCCTCATGCGGCAAGCTCTCCTTCGCGTCTGCCGAGAGGATGATGCGATACCTGGGACTCGAGCCAGGGAGCGTCTCTCCGTTCGGCCTGATAAACGACACAGGAAACCATGTCCACCTTTTTCTCGACGAGAACCTCAGAAATGCCGAAACCCTTTCGTTCCACCCGAATGACTGCCGCGGGACCGTCGTGATATCCAACAAGGATTTCGGACGTTATCTGGAATGCGTCGGGAACAGCTATGAATACATAAAATTATACTAGCCATGCTTGCATACACATTCAGGGATACAGGCCGTCTCGAACTCTGCGAGAAACCAAGGCCCGCAATTCTCGAGGATACAGACGCCATAGTGCGCGTCACCCTCTCGAGCATCTGCACCAGCGACCTCCACATTATGGCCGGCAATGTTCCGAGGGCCGTCAATGGCGTCACTCTCGGGCATGAAATGGTCGGCGTAGTCGAAGAGACAGGGCGTGGGGTCACCGGATTCCGCCGGGGCGACAGGGTCAGCGTCAATGTAGAGACTTTCTGCGGGGAGTGCTTCTTCTGCCGCAGCGGCCACGTGAACAACTGCAGTTCCCCCGAAGGCGGATGGTCAGTGGGCTGCCGCATCGACGGAGGGCAGGCTGAATATGTGCGCATACCCATGGCCGACAACGGCCTCAACCATATCCCGCCGACAGTCAGCGACGAACAGGCTCTCTTTACGGGGGACCTGCTGTCCACAGGATACTGGGCGGCTGACATCGCTGACATCACTGAAGGCGACACCGTGCTGATAATCGGCGCCGGACCGGCAGGAATCTGCACCCTCCTGTGCACAATGCTGCACAGGCCCGCAAGGATAATCGTCTGCGAGAAATCCCCATGGAGAAGGGATTTCGTGCGCTCACACTATCCTGACGTGATCGTGACCGGACCGGACGACTGCCTCGAAACCGTCCTATCGAACAGCGCACACGGAGGAGCCGACTCGGTCATCGAGGCCGCAGGGACTGACGGCAGCTTCAGGCTCGCATGGCAGTGCGCAAGGCCGAACGCGACCGTCGCGATAATCGCGATGTACGAGAACGCCCAGACCCTGCCTCTGCCTGACATGTACGGAAAGAACCTGGTATTCAAGACCGGAGGGGTCGATGCCTGCCACTGCGACGAGATTCTCCGTCTGATAGCGGAAGGCAGGCTTGACGCCACACCTCTGATTACCAGACGCTTCGCCCTGGCTGAAATAGACAAGGCATACGAAGTCTTCTCGGGCCGGGCCGACGGCGTGATGAAAATCGCGGTTGACTGCAGTCCCGCCCCTCACAACAAGCGGGAGTTCGAGCCGGCACATACGGCCGAGCATATCCTCAACGCAACCATGGTCAAGATGTTCGGCTGCCCCCGCTCGCGCAACGCTCACATCGAGCGCAAGAAAAGCAAGTGCGACTACCTGCTTGACGCCTGTCCGTCCGAAGACCAGGTCTCAAGGATTGAGGAGAGCGTGAACGAAGTCATACGCAGGGGGCTCGACGTCAGCATCGAATTCGTTCCCAAGGACAAGGCCGCAGCCTTCGTGGACCTCGGCAAACTCCCTGCTGATGCGCCAGACACGATAAGGATAGTCAGGATCGGAGACTACGATGCCTGTGCATGCATTGGCTCGCATGTAAGCAACACCGCCGACATAAAGGGGTTCAGGATACTGAGCCACAGTTATGCCGACGGCGTATGGAGAGTCAGATGGAAAGTCCTCGCTGACTGAGACTGTCTCAGTTGGGGATCTTCCTCGTGAAGAATTTCGTCACCTCGCTCAGAGCCAGCACGGCTACAGGAAGGATGGCAACATAGAGCCACTGCTTTCCGTCAAGGGGAGCAAGCCTCAGAAGAGTCTGCATCTCGGGCACGAGCAGGGCGGAAAGCGTAAGTGCGAATACCACCAGAATGGTGAGCCAGAGCCACCTGTTGGTGAACATCTTGTAGCCGAACCAGTTCTTGCCGGACCTGATGCTGAATATAATCGTGAACTGCGAGAATATCATCACCGCAAAGGTCATCGTCCTGGCATCGTCAATGCCGCCCTGAAGGCCGATGAAATATGCGGCAAGCGTCGCAAGGCCTATTATCAGGGCCTGGATTGTGACCCTCACGGTAAACAGCCTCGTGAATATCCCCTGTCCCGGACGGACCGGCTTCCTGTTCATGATGTCCTTGTCGGCATGGTCGACACTGAGCGCAAGCGAAGGTATGCTGTCGCAGACAAGGTTGATGAAAAGCAGCTGGATCGGCAGCAGAGGCATGTCGAAATTGCACAGAACGGCGATGAACAGCAGCACTATCTCTCCGAGATTGGTCGAAATCATCTTCTGGATAGACTTCATCAGGTTGTCGAATATCCTGCGGCCCTCCCCGACAGCAGACACTATCGTCGCGAAGTTGTCGTCAGCAAGCACCACGTCTGCGGCTTCCTTGGCAACGTCAGTACCGGTGATGCCCATTGCGACGCCTATGTCGGCAAGTTTGAGGGCAGGGGCGTCATTAACTCCGTCCCCGGTCATGGCGACTACATTTCCACGGGACTGGAAGGCCTTGACGATACGGACCTTGTGCTCAGGTGCGACACGGGCGAATACCGATACGTCTGAAGCCGTCTCGCGCAGCTGGTCATCTGTCATCGATTCGACGTCGGCGCCTGTCAGGACCTTGTCTCCCTCTTCCATTATCCCGAGGCTGGAGGCAATCGCCCCGGCCGTGATCTTGTGGTCACCGGTGATCATCACAGGCTTGATTCCGGCAGCCTTGCACTTTGCCACGGCAACCCTGGCCTCCTCGCGGGGAGGATCAATCATGCCGACCATCCCGAGGAAAGTGAGATCCTTCTCAAGATTCGCAGGTGTCATCTCTGCAGGAAGGTCCTTCACGGTCTTTGATGCCACCGCAAGCACACGCAGCGCGCGCGATGCCATCTGGAGATTGGCTTCATGTATCCTTGAAAGGTCGTCTATCTCTATCGGACGTGCTCCGCCGCCCTCTTCAATGTGAGTGCAGCAGCCGAGCAGCTCGTCAAGACCGCCCTTGACGGCCACGAGGAATGTCCCGTCGGGAAGAGGGTGGACGGTCGTCATAAGTTTCCTCTCGGAATCGAAGGGTATTTCACCGACTCTTGGCAGACCCTCGAGTATCTCGTTCTTGTCCATTGAGTATTTCAGGCCGGCATCGAGCAGGGCCGTCTCGGTAGGGTCCCCGATGGTCCTGGACTCCCCTTCTCCGGCTTTCAGGACAGCATCGTTGGCAAGTATCGACACCTTAAGCATTTCCCTCACAACAGGGCTGTCGTATCCCATCTCGTGCAGGCTCCCTTCGGTGTACAGGCCCGTGACAGTCATCCTGTTCTGGGTGAGGGTACCGGTCTTGTCGGAACAGATCACGGTCGTGCTGCCCAGAGTCTCGACGGAAGGAAGGTTCCTGACTATTGCATTCTGCTTTGCAAGCCTCTGTACGCCAAGGGCGAGGACAACGGTAGACACTGCCGGAAGCCCCTCGGGGATTGCGGCGACGGCAAGAGACACTGCAGTCATGAACATGTCCATCAGGTTCCGTCCGTACAGCAGTCCGATAGCGAGTATCAGCACACAAGTGACCAGGCAGACTACGGCAAGCGTCTGTCCGAGCTTGTCGAGACGCACCTGCATCGGAGTCCTCATGTCGGGGACAGACTGGATCATGGAAGCTATCTTCCCGACCTCGGTCCTGGTTCCCGTAGCCACGACGACTCCCTTTCCGTGTCCGTACGTGACGCTGCAAGAACTGTAGGCCATGTTGACCCTGTCTCCGACAGGCGCGTTGTCCGGGACATCCGCCCCGGCGTCCTTCTCGACAGGTACAGACTCCCCGGTGAGCGCAGCCTCCTGGACTTTCAGGTTCACAGATTCAAGAAGCCTCAGGTCGGCAGGGACGCTGTCGCCGGTCTCTATGGAGACGATGTCGCCCACGACAAGCTCCCTGGATTCTATGACGCTCATCGAACCGTCCCTGATGACCTTGCAGTGCGGCGCCGACATCCTCTCGAGGGCATCCAGGGACTTTTCAGCCTTGGATTCCTGGAGCATGCCGATTATCGCGTTGGCAATCAGGATAACCAGGATGATCACCGCATCGGTGACACCCTCGCCGTTGATATATCCGGTAACTCCGGATATGATTGCGGCTACGATCAGCACTATGATCATGAAACTCTTGAACTGGCTGATGAATTTCTGGAAGAGCGTCGTATGCTTTGTCTTCTCGAATTCATTGTAGCCGTCACGCTGCAGCCGCTGCCTGGCCTCGGCTGACGATAGACCCTTGACCGGGTCGGTGTTCGGTATATTGTTCATCGTTCAAAAAATTCAGGCGCAAATGTAAGGCTGCAAGCACGATTTTTGATAACAAAAATGTGCTTTAAAATGTCAAATATTTCCTTAAATAGCATTACTTCCAGCCAGAAGGAAAAGGACAGGAGACTGATACTTGCAGTTCCCGCCGAGAACTGCGGTCCGGTAGGAATCAACGGGCTGCAATACAGCCTCGGAGAGCGGGACATTCTGGTCCTGACTCCAGGGATAGAACCCGACCGCGACCTGAGGCCGGAAAAGGGATGGAAGCTGCTGCTGTCAGTCCCGATAGAGACCGTCATGGAACTCCCCTCGCCTTTCGACACCGACCTGATTTCGAACGCCAGGCAGAGACCAGTGGTCGAGGCGGGAGACAAGGACATGGATGCGCTGCAGGAGATATATTCGGTGCTGCTGCGCAGTGAAGACGAGCAGGAATCCCCATTCGGAGAGGAGGTCTCGAAATCCCTGACATTCGCCCTGCTCTACCGGCTCGGCAACATTTACGCCAGACACGGCAACGGGCGTGACCTCAGAATGGCAGGGAGCAACGAAAGGATTTCCGACGAATTCTTCGCACTGCTCTCAAGACACTACAAAGTCGAGAGAAAGATAAGGTTCTACGCCGCAAAGATGTCCGTGACGCCGAAATACCTGTCCAGGGCCATACTCCAGATAACAGGCAAAAGCGCTAAGCAGTGGATGGATGAAGCCGTCATCCTCGAAATAAAGAACCTGCTGAGAACAAGCGACCTTACAGTGCTTCAGATTTCCGAAGCGCTGAACTTCAGCACTCCGTCAGCCCTTGTCCAGTATTTCAGGCTGCACACCGGCCAGACTCCCGGACACTACCGGAATTCCGGCCAGTGGTAACCTTTTCTTCAATCACTCCTCCCTCAGCACTGAGGCAGGATTAGCACGCACGGAGCGGAAGCTCACGTAAGAAACCGTCGCGAGAGTGAGGACCAGCACCACGGCGAAAGATGCGGCGAACACCCACCATGATATGCCGACCCTGATCACGAACCTGTCGAGCCACATCCTGACCGCAATCCACGAAAGCGGCACTGAGAAGATGCACGCGAGAAGCGTGAGCAGCGCGTACTTACGGTCCATCATTGCCACCGCGGCACTTACACTTGACCCGTAGACTCGCCTGAGTGCATACTCCCGGCGGCTGTACTGGGAATCGAACATTACCATCGAGAAAGCTCCGAGCAAAGCCAGCACCATCGCCAGAACCGAGAACAGGGTCACAGTCCTTCCGAAGGTCAGGTCCCTCGAATAGAGGTCCTGCAGGATTCCGTCATAGAAGAGGACCTCGCACGGATATGCAGGATCAATGCCGGAAACTACATCCTTGATATGGTCAGCCACAGCCTGCCTGTCAGCACCGTCGCTCATCCTTACATACGCGACACTGTAGTATCCGGATTCCGGAGGAAGGGTGCAGAAGCACAGCGGCATGGCCTCATGGCGCATGGAGGAGAAACGTACGTTGTCACAGAATCCTGCAAGTTCGGCACTGCGTCCGTCAAGCGCCCATATCTCGAGTCCCGGGAAAGGCCCGGTCTGGAGGCCGTACTTCTTCCTCGCGTCCTCGTTCATCACGATTTTGCCGACATCATTTAACGTCAGAGTATCCCCTTCGACCATGCGTATTCCTGCAGTGCTCAGGAAATTGCCGGAACAGTATACAAGAAAGGCCCCGAACTCGGTCCCGCGCCACTCCAGGGACTCAGTCATGTATGTCTCCTGGCTTCCGATAATCTCGGAGGCGAAAGCGACATCCTCGACACCGGCGAAGTTCATCACCTCGTTACGGAACGACTCTCCTCCGGACTGGACCATGCTGACAGGCAAATCAACGACGGCAAGCCTGTCCTTGTCGAATCCCGTGTCGATGGTCATCATCATCCTGTTCTGGAAATGGGTGAAAACCACGAAACTAAGCATTGCCATGCACACGGCCAGCTGAAGCACGAGCAGGCAGGTCTTCAGCACCCTCCCGGCGGCAGGGATTCCGTGCCCGCCTCGCAGCACAGCGGCCGGCTGGAAAGAAGTTGCGAACAGTCCGGGATACACCCCGGAGAGGACTCCGCACAGAAGAGCGGCGCAGAAACTCAGAGCAAGCACTCTGGGCGAGACTGATGCCGGAAAGACAAAATACATTATCAGACAGGCAAGCACGAATGCCCCAAGGCTCAGGAAGGCCGTTTCCAGCAAGATGCCGCAAGAGACCCTCTTCCCGGAAGCCCCGAACACCTTCATGGTATTGATACTTCTGAGCCTGGAAGGCACCAGCGCCGCATAGAAGTCGGTGAAATTGAAAGTGCCGACCAGAAGTATCAGGATAGCCACTGCGACGAGGATATCCGTCCTTGCCTTGCTGCCGCTGCGGAAAATGCGAGAATCGCTCCCCTCCTCAAGGTAGTAGATGTCCCTCACCGGCGTCAGGGTCACCTTGGAAAGGTTCGGGAAATGGCTGAAATCGAAAGATGAGTTGAAGTCGGACGCAACCTGAGCGGCAGACGACGGGCTGTCGAGCCTGAGATAGCACAGGAAGTTGCTCGCGCCGAAGATCTGCAGGAAGAAGTCCGGCAGAGGGACGAGTATGTTGTTGCGCATCTGCGAGTTCTCCGGAACGTCACGGTAAACCACACCCACGGTCCAGTCAGTCTCACTGACGAAGCCGGAAGCGGAACGCACCTCCAGGTGCTTTCCTACGGCCGGGCTGTTTCCGAACAGCTTCCTCGCGATACTGAGGGGTATAGCCACCTTATCCGGCTCCTCGAGGGCATGGCGGTCTCCCTCCACCGTCTCGATCCCGAATACATCCAGTATACCGCTCGTGACATTGTTCATCTCAAGCTTGAAGCCATGCTCCTGGCCCATATCGTCAGTCACGACTATATACTGCTCTCCGGAGAAGGGACACCACAGCGCCCCGGCGACTATGTGCGGGGAGCCGTGAGCCACGGCATCGGCAAAACCCGGAGGCAGTACGGAGCGGAAGACCCCGTCAGCCTCAGTCTGGTCTACGCGGAAAATGCACTCGCTCTCCGGGTAGGAACTGTCATAGCTGTTCTCGTAGTCTACCATGCCCATTATGGCGAAGAAAGCACAGAACGCTATGACAAGCCCCGACACGTTCAACGTCATCAGCAGGGAGAAACGCCGGAAAAGTACAAGTATGCTACGTATAATATGCATGACGGATGTTTTATCACATGGACTCAGAGTTCGTTCTTGACATCACTGACGATCTTGCCGTCGAAGAGGTCAATGGTCCTCTGCGCCATAGAAGCGTCCTTCTGGGAGTGCGTCACCATAACTATCGTGGTCCCTTCGCCATTTAGTTCGCAAAGCAGGTCCATCACCTCCTTTCCGTTCTTGGAGTCGAGGTTGCCCGTAGGCTCGTCGGCAAGAATCAGCTTGGGGTTCGAGACTACCGCCCTGGCTATCGCCACCCTCTGCTGCTGACCTCCGGAAAGCTGCTGCGGGAAATGCTGCGCCCTGTGACTGATATTCATCCTCTTGAGAAGTTCGGTAACCCTGCGCTTCCTCTCCGACGCACTGATATTCAGATAACGCAGAGGCAGTTCCACGTTCTCATAGACATTCAGTTCGTCTATCAGGTTGAAGCTCTGGAACACGAAGCCAATGTTGCCTTTCCTGAACTTGGTGCGGTCTTTCTCCTTCAGCCTGGCTACTTCCTGTCCGAGCAGTTCGTAGCTTCCGCTGGTAGGGTTGTCCAGCAGGCCGAGGATGTTGAGAAGGGTGGATTTCCCGCATCCGGAAGGACCCATGATGGCCACGAACTCTCCGTCCTTGATTTCGAATGAGACATTGTCAAGTGCAGTCGTCTCTATCTCTTCAGTGCGGAAGACCTTGCACAAATCTGTAACTTTGATCATAATCCTTTATTTTTATTGTTATTTGTATTAATTGTCAATTGCCGATGTCCGGATCATTCATTCCTCAGGGATTCAGCCGGATTGAGAAGCGCCGTCCTGCGGCACTCGAGTGTGACGGTCACTGTCGTAACGATGCTCACTGACAGCAGTGCGCCAAGGAAGATCCACACAGGGATCCTGCTCTGATATGTGAATCCTGACACCCACATCCGCATTATGCACACTGAGACAGGAACGGCTACGGCGAAACAGAAGGCTGTGATAATCAGATAGTAGCGGTTGATCATCAGGAGTATCTCGTTCACCTGGGCACCGTGCACCCTGCGCAGCGCTATTTCCTTTCTCCGGAACTGGGTCTCGAAATACACGAGACCGAGGATGCCGACTATAGATATCAGAAGGGAGATCAGGGCCGCAGTGGTAATCAGCCTGTTCAGATGGTCCTCGCTTTCGTACAGACGGCCTATGCCCTCATCCATGAAACCCAGGCCCATGTTCGACACGTCGAATGTAGGATCGAGTTCCTGGCACTTGGAGCGGATGAAGTCTGCCGCCTCCTTTGCCTTGGCGGGGTTGACCCTGGCATAGCCTACTGTCAGAGGCCACCACGGGTCGGAGCCGAAGTCATACAGTACGAGCGGCGAGATGCCATACTGCAGAGGCAGGTAGTTGAAGTTCCTGACCACGCCGACAATCTCGGCCGGCATGTCGTCACTCTGATGGCCGGTAAACTTGAGTCCTACCCTCAGAAAAGGATATTTCTCCATGAAAGCCTCGTTCACTATGAAAGTCCCTGCCGGATTCAGGTCATCCGTCTCGTTGAAATCACGGCCCTGGCTTATCGACATGCCGAAGAACGAAATGAAATTGCGGTCAACGGGAATGCAGTCCATCTGGACCCTTTCTCCCTGGTACGCACGTCCCCATCCCATCGTGCTCATGGACACAAGACTGTTCCCCGCAAAGGTGACGTCCTCGATGTCGGGATCATCCATAAGCATCTGCTTCAACGTCTCGCGGCTCTCGCCTATCCTGTCGCTTACGTAGAATTCCAGGACGTTGTCGCGGTCGAAGCCCATGTCATGGCCTTTCATATACCTGATCTGGACTGTTATGAAAAGGGCACAGAGAATCAGCACGAATGACACCATGTACTGGAAACCTACAAGCACCGTGCGCAGCCTGCGTCCGCTCGCCGACAGCGAGAAGGACCCCTTCAGGACCAGTGCAGGATTGAAGGACGTACTGTACCTTGCGGGCAGTATCCCGGACACAATGGCGGTGAGCACCGCGACTCCCAGACCGGTCAGGAGGACCGGTATGTTGTCGGCCACCTTCAGCGACCCGGACACATACGAGGCAAATGACGAAGTCGCGACGACAGACATTACGGCGACGCTCAGAGCGAACGAGACAAGCACGAGCACCAGCGCCCCGGCAAGCTGTCGTGCAATCTCGCGCGAACGTGTCGAGCCCAGCACCCTTCTGGTGTTTATGCCCTTGATGGTGAACTGGGTCGAGGCCATCGCAAGATTTATGAAGTTGATTATCGCTATGACCAGTACAAGTACCGAAATGCTCATCAGGGCTATGGTAGACGTGAGGTTGCCCTTGGCCATGTTGTCCGAGCGGACGTCCTTCTCGAAATAGGCGTCATGCAGGGGGACAAACCTGACATCAGCCCCCTCGGACATACTCTCTCCATACATGAGCGACTTTATCTGGTCCAGAGTCTCAGACGACACGTCCCTGGAGACAAGCTTCATGTAACATGTGAAACTCCACTCCGACCAGTCTTCCATGTTGGTATTGCCGAGATTGACAATAATCTCGTTGTCCACGCTCGAATTGTCAGGAAAATCCCTGTACACCGCCACGATACGGTAAGGATTCGACCCTGGATAGTCCTCCCTGACCGCCTTGCCGACAGGGGAACTCTCGCCGAAGAGCTTCCTGGCGCCTTTCTCAGATATAATCGCTGTCATCGGAGCATGGAACGCCGAAGTGTCACCCTCTACAATGCTGAACGGAAACACATTCAGCAGGTCAAAGTCACTCGCAGCAATCCTGAGTGTTATTCCCGACCCGTCAGATCCTTCCTCGACCATCGAAATCTGAGAGCCCTTGTAGTAATTGTAGCACGACACGGCTTCGGCCTCAGGGATGTTGCTCTTGACATACTCGATCACAGGCCTTGACAGATGGACGGAATATATACCCGGACTCGTCGGGTCTGAATATTCCATGCGCACTATCTTGCCCGCATCAGGATAGTTCAAGTCGTATCCGGTATCATAAGCTACCTGGACCGAAAGTATCATGAACACTGAGAAAGCCAGCGTAAGACCTGTCACATTCAGGACTGTGGGGAATATCCTGTTTCTGCTGAATCTTGGAATCATATACCTTGTAATACCTAAAATAAAACAATACCTGCCGGTCTATCTGTCCTTGAACAGAAGCACGTCGTTGTCTCCGAAATTGTCGTACCCGGATACGATGACCTTCTCGCCCGGCTCGAGACCGTCCAGCACTTCATAGTACTGGGGGTTCTGCCTGCCTATTCTGATTTCACGCTTCTCGGCCCTCGATCCGTCCGGTGAAACCACATAGATCCATCGTCCTCCGGTCTGCTGGTAGAAAGTCCCCCTCTCGATCATCACGGCTTCCTCCGGCTGTCCGAGCTGCAGGTTGAGATAGCAGGTCTGGCCTGTCCTCATATTGTCCGGCTGTCTGCCGGTCAGCTTGAAGTCAGCCTTGAACTTGCCGTCGCGCACTTCAGGATAGACTTTCCTGATCACTGCATGGAAGGTCTCTCCCTGCCTCTCGAAATCCGCGGCAAGCCCTTCCGTCACCCTGTCGATGTAATGCTCGTCTATCTGGGCTTCAATCTTGTAGCTGCTCAGGTCATTGATCTGGCCGATCCTGGACCCGGCCGAGATGGACTCGCCCAGCACTGCGTCCAGCAGTCCGAGCTCTCCGTCTATAGGAGATGTTATGGTCAGATCATCCTTTCTCTTGCGTATCATCTGCATGTTCAGCTTCATGCTCTCCAGACTTGTCTCCATCTGGTCAATCTGCACGCTTCTGTACAGGCTGTCCTGGATTTCACGTTCAGTGACGAGTTCCAGCTTGTCTTTCGCGAGCGTGTAGTCTTCTTCAGCCTTCAGCCATTCCTCTTTGGCTACCAGCCTGTCCTCATAGAGGGCCTTCTGCTGCTCGTACGCCCTCTTCGCTCTCCTGACATCAATCTGCAGCTGCATCCTCTCCTGCCTGACGCTGAGCTTCTGCTGCTCCATCGATATCATCGTGTTGCGCAGCAGATTCTCCTTCTCGGCAAGCTCGGCTTCCGAATTGAGGATCTGCATGTCGAGATTCTGGTTGCTCAGCCTCAGTATCTCGTCTCCTTTACGCACGTGGCTGCCCTCTTCCTTCATTATTTCCTCGACCACTCCGCCCTCAAGAGGGCTCAGCTGTATGGTTGTCATCGGCTGCACCTGGCCGCTTATGCGTATGTAGTCGTTGAATTCACCCGAAACCACATCCGAAAACCTCAGCGTGGCGGAGTCTACCCTGAGCACGGATTGGTCCGGACGCACGATAAGCCATATGGTCAGCGCGAGCGCGATCGCCGCACCCCACCAAGGCAACGCCTTGCGGGTGAATGCCCTGGAAATACCCTTCTTCTTTTCAATAACCTTGTCCATATGTTCTTGATTCCTTATTTTCAATATTCCTGCTGCAGATAACCGGTGCCGGCATAATAAGCCACCACCCTGTTCTTGATGCCGTACTTGAGCAATGCGTTCAGCCTTTCCGCCATGGCGGCGAGGTACTGTTCGGACGATGTCTTGTACTCGATGGCAGAGATGAGCCCCTGCTCGAGTTTCTTTGAGTTAAGCTCAAAGGCTTCCTTCTGGACCTGGGCACGTTTGTCTGCCTGCATGAATGCGGCCATGGCTCCGTCCCTGTCCTGAACCGCCCTCATGACTTCAGCCTCGACCTCCCTCTCCTTGCGTTCAAGTTCCGTTTCAGCCCTGACATACTCGTTCCTTTTCCTTGCAATGTCGGAACGTCTGGACAGACGGTCGAAAATGGGGATGCTCAGAGACAGCTGCAAGTACCTTCCGCTGTTGTCGCTGAACTGAGTCCAGAAAGGTGTCGGCACATACCCCTTCTGGCCTGGATATGTATAGTAGCTTGTACTCCACCCTCCTGAAATGCTAAGGCTCGGAACTGTCTGCCATCTTGCCGTGTTCAGCCTGAACTGGGCAGTCTGCAAGTCGCCTCTGGCAATCTGCAATGCAGGCACGTTGTTCTTCGCCGTCTCTATGATGACGGACAACGAGTCCGTGCCGGAGACTCCCGAGGGGGCAAGCATGCCGTCTGCAATGGACATGTCGATCTGCAGGTCCTCGTCCAGAGGCCAGAACATCACGTCCTTGAGCACTATGACGGCGTCCTTGAGGTTGTTGTCGGCCTCGACCTTGCGGTATTCCATGTCGGCGGCATCTGCCCTGGCCTGGACCACGTCAGCATATCCCTTGATTCCAAGTTCTTCCTGCCTGACCACCAGGTCGAGAGTCTGGGAAGCCGTCTCGACCTGAGCCCCGATGATTTCGGAAAGACGGGTATAATAGACGACATTGCAGTACGCCTCCATCGTGGCAAGGCATATCTTGTCCCTGAGCTGCGCCTCCTTGCTGTAGCCCATCGCCTGGGCTGTCCTTGCAATCCTCATGTTGTTGACGGCGCTGAAGCCGTCGAACAGCACTATCCCCGCGCTGAGCGAGTACGCATTGTTGAAGGATGTGGTCGATATGTATGTGTTGGTCTCGGGGTCGACGGTCCTTCCGAAATTGGAATACGCATAGGCATAGGCGCTGACCTGCGGCGTGAATGCCTGTAGGATGGCGTCCCTCCTGGCTATCCGCTCGTCATCCTCCTCCGTCTTGCGTATCCGCATGTCGGCCGAACTCTCGACGGCATATTCCATGCAGTCCTTCAGCGTATAGACCCGGGGTTCCTCCCCCGCGAGGCTGACGGACACCAGCAGCGCCACGACTGACGCTCCTGTTAATGACACTCTCTTATGAAACTCCATATTCTGTTCTATGGCAACGGGCTGTATTTCGGACCATCGCCGCACAATATGGAAACATCTTGCGTGCCACAACACGCAAGATGTTATCTGTCAATACTTTACGAGAAACCGAAAGACTGCTCTCTGTAAAGAATCTTTACACAGATTGTAAAGATGTTTAATACGGATAGCAGAGGCGGGAGGAGGGCCTACAGGGAAGGGATCACCTTTTCCATCTCCACGCCCCGGGAACCTTTTACAAGTATCAAGGTCCCGCTCACGGGATTCGCATGGAGAAATGCGGCGATAGAAGGTGAATCAGGCGCCCAGATGAAGTCCCGTGAGTCTCCTGGCCCACTCCCGGCGCTTCCGTCAGGGAGTATCGCCGTATACCTGAATCCGCAATCGTCCAGAGCCAGGCGGAACTGTTCGCCGGCCAGGATCGCAGGGATATCCAGGGAGCGCAGCGTGCGCAGCACGCGGGCGTGCTCCCCGAGGGAGTCCGCCCCGAGCTCGCGCATCTCTCCGAGCAGCGCGAGCTTGCGCTCCGAAACCGCCGACGCGAAATTCTTCAGGGCCGCCTCCATGGAAGAGGGGTTTGCGTTATATGCATCCACGATAAGCACATTCCTGTCTGTGCGGAGCATCTGCGAGCGCTTGTTCCCGGGCTCGAAACTCTCTATCGCGGCCACTGACTCGTCCCTGGGCACACCGAAATAGTCCCCTACGGCTATCGCTGCGAGTACATTGTCGGCATTGTAGGAGCCGACCAGTTTGGTGCTGACAGTCCGGCCGTCCAGAGAGAGCCTCAGGAAAGGATGCATCCCATCCACGGGAAGCACGCTGGCATGCTGGTATTCAAGGCCGTATCCGAAACAGTGGCACGGCTCCAGTGCAGCCCTCTGCCTCAGCATGGGGTCATCCTCGTTAAGGAATATCAGGGACCCCCTGTGCGCTCCGAGGTAGCGGTACAGAGCCGTCTTGGCCTCAAGCACACCCTCCAGAGAGCCGAAGCCCTGAAGGTGGGCCTTGCCGACATTGGTCACAAGCCCGTAGTCCGGCATGCAGACCCGTACAAGTTTCTCGATGTCGTCCGGATGGCTTGCACCCATTTCAATGACGGCAATCTGAGTGTCCTCACGAACAGAGAGCACCGACAGCGGCACACCGATATCATTGTTTAGATTGCCTTGCGTGGCAGTCACCCGATACCTGGTGCCGAGCACCAGGGAAATGAGATTCTTGGTCGTGGTCTTGCCGTTGGTCCCGGTCAGAGCAATAACCTTCAGGTTGCCGCCGGCGACATGCGTGCGGTGGAAAGCCGCCAGGGCGCCAAGGGTCTGAAGACAGTCCGCGACCCTGATGACCCTGTCTCCGGATATACGGTCAGTATCGACAACCGCCCATGCAGCCCCGTTCCCCAGAGCCTTGAGGGCATAGTCGTTCCCGTCAAAATTCTCTCCCTTCAGTGCGAAGAACAGTTCTCCGCCCTCGATCTTGCGGCTGTCGGTAGCCACCCTGCAGCCACAGGATGAAAAAATCCCGTAAAGTTCAGCGATATCCATATGCTTCAATTCTCCTGTGATTACTTCGAGCCAGTACTTCCGAATCCGCCTTCGCCGCGTTCCGATCCGGAAAGGCTGCCCGCGCATTCCCATTCTATCGTTTCGTGACGGGCAAGCACAAGCTGTGCTATCCTCTCGCCCCTTTCCACGACAAAGTCCTCGCTTCCGAGATTAACAAGTATCACGCACACCTCTCCACGGTAGTCCGAATCGATTGTCCCCGGCGCATTCAGTACGGTGACTCCCTTTTTTGCGGCAAGGCCGCTGCGGGGGCGTACCTGCACTTCGTATCCCGAAGGTATCTCGAGAAAGAGCCCAGTCGGCACGAGTGCTCTTCCAAGAGGAGGGATCACAATGGGTTCTGAATTGTCCGCCCTGACATCCATCCCGGCGGAAAATGCCGTCGCATACTCCGGAAGGGCGTTGGAGCTGCGATTTATTACCTTTACTTTCATATCGTCGTCTCTGGTTTATTTGGGTGCCAGCCTGTACAGGACTGCCGCGACCACCGCAAACAGCACATTCGGAATCCAAAGAGCTATTCCGGGCGGCAGTGTATCCGTATACACGAACATTTCACTGAAACGCAGGAAAAGGATATATGAGAAGGCCAGGGCTATGCCTATGCCTATGTTCCAACCTATTCCGCCGCGTTTCTTCCTTGATGAAAGGCTTACGCCCATTATGGTAAGTATGATTGCGGAGAACGGAAGCGCGTAGCGTCTGTTCTTCTCGATCTTGGCGTACATAGCATTCGAGTCCCCACGCATCGCCTGGGTCCTGATCAGATCGTTCAGGTCCTTGATAGGCAGCGTCTCGACCGTCTTTTCGTTGTTGAACAGGTCCTTGATGGTCAGAGCTATGACAGTGTCAATGTTTTCACGGAACTCCACCCTGTCCGACAGGCCTTCGGAATAGTATCTGGTAAAGACCTTCCTGAGTTTCCATCCTGCGGCCGTGCTGTCCCACACGGCGCTCTCGGCGCTTACCTTCTTGACAAGGCGGCCGTCCCTGACATCCTCTATCGTGAATCTGTATCCGGTATTGTTCCAGCGGCTGAACGACTCTATGTACACGTACTGCCCGGGCGCGGTCTGATAATGGATATTCCGAACCGTCGTGCTGGACGTCTTGACGTACTTGCTCTCGAACTCTATTCTCGTCGCATTGGAATTCGGTATCACATACAGGTTGAGCACCAGCGAGAGCAGCGCGATCAGCGCTGCGCAGAAGACATAGGGCATCAGCATCCTGCGATAGCTGATTCCGCCGGAAAGTATGGCTATTATCTCGGAGTTCGCCGCCATCCTGGACGTGAAGAAGATTACCGTAATGAAGACGAACAGGGGCGAGAACATGTTCACGAAATACGGTATGAAGTTCAGGTAGTAGTCGAAGATGACAGCCTTGAGAGGGGCGTTGTTCTTCACGAAATAGCCTATCTTCTCCGATATGTCGAATATTATCACTATCCCTATTATCAGCAACAGGGACATGAAGAAAGTCAGGATGAACTTCCGTGATATGTACAGGTCGATCTTTTTCATCCGGTCAAGGAATCTCTACAGCCTGCGGCTGACATTTTCAACCGCAGATGACTTCCATGCGTGGAAATCTCCGGCTGCGATATGGGCCCTCGCCTGAGTCACCAGGTCGAGATAGAAAGCCAGGTTGTGTTCCGTAGCGAGCATTGCCGCGAACATCTCTCCGGACTTGAAGAGATGATGCAGGTATGCCCTGCTGTACCTGTGGTCCACAAAGGAAGTCCCCCGCGGGTCTATCTCGCCGAAATCCCGCGCCCACTTGGCATTGCGCATGTTCATGACTCCGTCCCATGTAAAAAGCATGCCGTTGCGGGCATTCCGCGTAGGCATCACGCAGTCGAACATGTCCACTCCCCTGTCGATGCCCTCAAGGATGTTGGCCGGAGTGCCGACTCCCATAAGATAGCGCGGCGCACCGCAGGGAAGCAGGGGGCATACCAGTTCCAGCATCTCGTACATCTTCTCGGTAGGCT
>CALUTT010000024.1 GCA_944323775.1 uncultured Bacteroidales bacterium | reverse complement strand
AAGCTATTAAAACAATTACAAAAATAGCGATAATATTCAGACTTCAATTCAATTACCACTATTTTTAACTTATAACTCACAACCTTGATATTTCTAAGGATTTGCCTCTCTTGTATTTGGAAAAGTGACGCAGTAGTAAACTGGTGTGGATAAGGGATGCTTGATTCATCTTAAATAATGCAAAAACACCCAGATTTACATTATTGGGTGTAAAACCGGGTGTTTATTTTGTAATTTGCTGATTTTCAGCGTTTATTGCGGAGAGAGAGGGCTTCGAACCCTCGAACCGCTTTGGACGGTCACACGCTTTCCAGACGTGCCTCTTCAGCCACTCGAGCATCTTTCCTTAGGGCTGCAAATATATAACTTATTTCATGAAATTCAAAGCCAGAGCCTGACTCCGACCGAAAGGCTGAAGTTAAGAGGCCTTGACTTGAACATGTTTTCCACGCAGCTCCCGTTATCGAAGTAATAGTTCACGCCGGGCTCGAAGAATATTCCGAAACCAGACCCTGGCAGATATTCAACCCCGGCTCCGGCTCCGGCCGACCACTGGAACCTGTCCTCACGGATCCGGCCAGTCTGTGCGGCACCTATGACGGTATTGTCAATCACATACCTTGTACTTGTCACGCCATATACGGCCTTGCGGACCTGTCCTCCAGCCGAGACATATGCCCTGAAACGGGGACGCTCGACGAAACTCCACTCGAAAGACACTGGCAGCCCGACATAATGAAGAGTCTGACGGGTCTCGTAACGGCTGTCATGAGTTCCGGAAGAAAGGTCCGAGACCAGACAGCTGTATTCAAGGCCGCCGACAACGGAAAGGCTCGGGGCGAATTCCCAGCCGAGACGGATGCCCACTCCGACAGGCTGGTAATGTCTGCGCGAGGTGCTTACATCCTGATGATTGTTGCTTATCAATACAGCAGAATATCCGTCATCTGCAAGCGGGCGGGCCGCAAAGCGCATGGCGGCCACACTTGAGCCGTACATCGCACCATACCCTGCGCTGCTTGCCCGGGAAAATGCAGAACCTGACATGGCCAGTCTCATCGAAAGAGTCCGTCCGGGCCTTTTCCCGGAAATGGCTTGTGCTGCACCAAAGAATTCAGGGGCATCGTAGAATTCCAGCCGTTCCTCCCCGGATCCGGCATTACCGCCGGAAACGGCAGAAGACTGCTGTTCTTCCCGTGATGACTGCCCGGGCAAAGGTTTCTGCCGCAGCTCAGGCACTTCAGATTCCATCTCCTCAGGAACTGCTGATCGCACAGGAACGGCGACGGCAGTCCTGGAGTCGTAAAGCTTCTGCGGCCGCCCCATTGCCTCATGGTAGACACGGGGCATGTCATCGGCAGAAGCAAGCACTGAACCCGGACGGATTGCCGCCTGGACAGGGCCGGCCACCGGCCTTACCACAACTGCGGCAATTACGGCAGCAGCAACCGCAAATGCACCTGATGCAGCCAGCCATGCGTTTCTGCGCCGTCTGCGGCGCAGCGGATCCAAGGCCGGAGAAACGGCCGAAGGATACGCGACTGAATCCCGTACCGACGCCCACAGCCCTTCCGGAGCCTCTTCCCCATAATGTTCAAATTCCGAACGTAGTTTATTTTGCCAGTCGTTTGACATCTATGCTATCTGTTGGTTTGCTTGTTCCGGTATTCTCTTATCTGTCTCGCAAGCAGCGTCTTCGCCCGGCTGAACTGCGAAAACGAGGTATTCTCGCTGATACCCAGCATGGCTGCGATCTCCTTGTGGGAATGCTGCTCGAAAACGTAAAGGTTGAAGACCGTCCTGTATCCCTGCGGAAGGGACCGTATCATGTTCTGAAGAACTTCGAGCGGTACATCGTCAACCTGCGGCTCTTCATCGTCAGGCATGTCAGGCAGATGGTCTCCGTACGAGAACGGCTCTGTCTTTTCGGACGACTTGCGCCGAAGGAACATCAGTGATTCGTTGACCACTATTCTCCTCATCCACCGCCGCAGAGAGCCTTCACCCTGCCATGTAAAACGTCCCAGAGACGAGAAAATCTTTATGAAACTGTCCTGCAGGACATCCTTGACATCGTCTTCTGAAGAGACATAGCGCCTGCATACGGCAGCAAGATACTGCACGTGAGCGTCATATATCGCCTTGACCGCCGCAGTATCTTGCCTTCTTGCCAGAGCAACGAGTCTCTCTTCATCCGAGCCGCGTCTGATGCCCATCCACCGTCAGAGTATGTTCAGGGATTTCGTCAACTGGTCTGGATCGGGAGTTGATCCGATTTCCGTAGTCTTGCCTGTGCAGTACTTGAACACCGCAATGGTTTCCGGTCCGTATATAGGCCTGTACTTGATCTTGAGGTCGACAGTCTCCCCGTCGGTCTGAGGAAGGCTGGAAAGATCGAACGCAACTATTCCGGTAGCACGTATAGGGTTCACGTAATAGCTGTCCCCCCTGGCGTTGTGCTTGAGCTCGAGAGTATAGGGATCATCCGGGTCTACTCCTGAGACAAGGTTGATTTCGTGCGCATATGCAGGATTGCCCCACAGAGCGCAGAAAGCAAGCGTAAGGTACCCGTCCTCCAGGACTGTCACCCAGTTTCCTATGATGTCCACAGGATCGTTCCCGTATTTGCTGTCATCCTCACTTTCTGAACCGTAAGACGGGACAACGGCTTTAGTGCGGACACTGTCGATCCAGTTGATCTCGGCAGACTTGTCAAATACGACCGAAGAACCTTCGGAAGACGGCTTCTCATCAGTAAGGGTCATGTTTGTAAGAGCCCTTACCTGCTTGTCCCCGAACGGAGACTTCTCGATATTGGAGGGCTTGACCGTTGTCTGGTCATCAAGCTGGAGATAGAAGATTCCTTCCGGAGTATGTTTTACCGTCACGATTGCATTCGCGTAGATTTTTGAGTAGTCCGGAGACTGCTTGTCCATCTGGCATCCCGCCAGAGACAGCACAGCGGCCGCGGCCGCAACTAAGTAAACTGTCTTTCTCATGTCAGTGTTTTTTCTCTTCACATAACTGAATGCACACGGGGCCGAAACCTTGCACGCACCGAAAGCATTTTTTCAGATTTTCACCAGCACGGGATCGAACCCCGTTATCCCGTGGGCGACGAGAATCTCCTCTATGCGTCTGAGCGTCATCTCGTAAGCCTTGCGGTCAAAGCTGTCCCTTCCACTGTAGAGCACCTCGAACTCCTGGCCACAGTAGGTCAGGAGATAACCGCTGGACGCGAACGAGTTTCGCAGATAGAAGTTCCTGCGACGCTGCCGCATGTCATCGTCAGGAGCTCCGGTCCCCGTGGGCTCAATGTCGAGCACTATGCAGTCCCCCTCATAACGGTTTGACAGGAGAGACAGAGTCCTCGCTCCGTACCCTTTGGATCTTGTCGCAGGATCCACGGCCAGGAAAAAAACATAGTCAATGCCCTCGCAGGGCAGCACCGTAGTGAAACCAACAAGCGCGCCTGCATCATATATTCCCAGCAGATCCAGGCTTCCTTCCCCGCAGAGCCGGGCCTGAAGCGCCATATCCAGCCTTTCCCTGGCAGGGAAAGCCTCCAGGTTTATTGCATCCAGCCTTTCAATGTCCGGATTGCCCGGAAGTATCCTCACAAGTTCCATATATGTCATGAATTAAAGAAAGTGCGGCGCTCCTCCCTGCCATGGATCCGGTACAGAAAGCCAGATGAAGGTTGTATCCTCCAGTATCGGCGTCCAGATCAAGGATCTCGCCACAGAAATACAGTCCCTTGTCGATGCGCGACTCCATGGTCTTCGGGACACAGTCATCACAGTTTACGCCTCCCGCAGTAACCACCGCCCTCTCATACCCGACATATCCGGCGATGTCGAAACGCCACTGTTTCATGGCCTTGGCCAGACTCGGGAGATTGACCCAGAGCTTGGAGTCCCTGTATCCGCGCTGCTCCAGAGTATATATTTCGGGATGCATGTATTCAAAGGCCGGGACAAGATCCCGAGGCATGAGTTTTCCAAGCAGGACACGGCTTTTTTCCCTGACCTTGAGCCGGACGGACCGAGGGTCGGAGTCCACCTCTTTCCACAGGCTCTGTACCCTTGCAGTGAATTCCGGGAGCGGTACCCCGCTCTTGAGATCAAGGACCAGAGCGACCCTGGAACCGTTTGTCATGGACTTGACGGCCTTCCGGCTCAGCTGGAAACCCAGGGGGCCCTCGATGCCGCCGTCGGTAAAGTCGACATCACCGAATTCCGAATCCGTCACTTTGCCTTCAACCTCCAGTGACAGTCCCACATTCTTGAGCTGAATCCCGCAAAGCAGCTTTCCAAGATCCGAAAGTTCGGTACTGCGGTCGATATGCAGATCCCCCGAGCCGTCATTGCGCTTGTACCCTGCAGGGACAAGGGCGGTAAGGGACGGGAAAGTCGGCACAAGCCTGTGTCCCAGGCCGGAAGCCCATCTGTAGCCGTCTCCGGTCGATCCGGTTCCAGGATAGCTGAGTCCGCCAGTAGCTATTATCAGCCTGCGGCACAGGCACTCTCCGCCGCCGGCCATTAGCAGTCTGAACATTCCGTCGGACCTGGTTCCCGCCGCTTCGACCTCACGCACTTCAGAACCGCATTCAATCCTGACCCCCACGCTGTTGCACGCCGATACAAGAGTATCCACGACATCCGACGAACGGTAAGACGCGGGGAACGCCCGGTCTCCCCTCTCGACAACGCTTTCCATGCCGAAAGACCTGAAAAAAGCCGTCAGCTTGTCCGGAGTCAGTGCATGAAATGAAGAACGTACGAAATTCGGTTTGGAGCGGATATGTCTCGAAAACGAGTCCCAGTCCTTGACATTTGTAAAGTTGCAGCGCCCTTTTCCGGTTATCATGACTTTCCTTGCAGGCCGCGGCATCTTCTCGAGGACAGTAACGCCTGCAGCAACACCGGCGTCTGCAAAAGACGACGCAGCGGAGTATGCCGCCATAAGTCCTGAGGCGCCTCCGCCTATGACGATTATGTCTGTCTTCATCGGGATCTGCCTGTAAGTGAATACGAAAAAAGGGAAAGCTTAGCACATCGCACCGCTACGACCTTCTACCTTTGCTGCCTTCCGGCCCTGGAGGATTTGAAGGGAGCTGGTCGTGTACGACTTTCCCCGTGCAAATTTAGGAAAAAAATCAGATACTGTCAAAAATGAACGGCAGAATGTCATCGACCCTGTCGAATTTCCATATTCTGGAGTCCGACACAAGCAGTACGCTCATCGGATGTCCGGACTTGAGCTGGTACTGGGCCATGACCTGGCGGCACGCTCCGCATGGAGTGGCCGGCTCACCGGCCAGTTTGCCTCCGGGCCCGCCGGCCACGGCTATCGAAAGCATGTCTCTGTCCGGATACATGCTGCCGGCGGCGAACATTGCGGCCCTCTCGGCACACAGCCCCGAGGGGTATGCGGCATTCTCCTGATTGGCCCCTGACACTATCGTTCCGTCTGAAAGGCGCACAGCGGCTCCGACATGGAAATGTGAATACGGCGAATATGAATTCTCCATGGCCTTGACCGCCGCAAGGGCAAGTTCCCTGTCGGCGTGCTCCAGTTCATCCATGGAGGAATACTCCGTATATGCGATATCAAGTTTCTTCCTTATCATCTTATCATAATTGGTTACAGTTAGCAAGAGTCAAATATACGGATTTTTTGCTACTTTTGCGCCGGTATGAAAATATGTGTAGGACTTTCCGGCGGTGTTGACTCCAGCGTCGCGGCACTGCTGCTAAAGAGGCAGGGCCTGGATGTATTCGCGATGTTCATGCAGAACTGGCATGATACCGAAGGCACGCTGCACGGAGAATGCGAATGGGAGGAAGACCGCTTCATCGCTGAAATGGTGGCGAGGAAGATAGGCATCCCGTTTTATTTCGTAGACCTCAGCGACGAATACCGGAAGAGAGTCGTCGACTACATGTTTGACGAATACTCGAAAGGACGCACCCCGAATCCCGACGTGCTCTGCAACCGCGAGATCAAGTTCGACGCTTTCCTTCAGGCGGCCCGCAGACTTGGAGCAGACATGGTTGCGACCGGCCACTATTGCAGGAAGCAGACACTTCCCGACGGCACATGCCGCATACTTGCAGGCAGTGATCCCGGCAAGGACCAGAGCTACTTCCTGTGCCAGCTGGACCAGGAACAGCTGTCAAGGGCGATGTTCCCGATCGGCGACATGATGAAGAGCGAAGTCAGGACGATTGCCCGAGAAGCCGACCTGCCGTCCGCCGACAAGAAAGACTCGCAGGGAATATGTTTTGTCGGGAAAGTCGACCTCCCGGTTTTCCTCCAGCAGAAGATCAGCCCCTCTCAGGGCGATGTGGTCGAGGTCTTCGACGCATATTACGACAGCTGCGCGCACTACCTCCGGTGCAAGGAGCTGCTCGGAAGGGTCCACTCCCTCGACGATGACGAACTGATGGAACTCTCCACGCCGCTTGACTACTCGGACATCAGATTCGAAACCGAAACATACCGCAGCGGGAAGCATCATACCCTAAAGACCAGGTACAGGCCGAACCCGTACGGACGTGTTATAGGCACGCACGACGGAGCCCAGTTCTATACGATAGGACAGAGAAAAGGCCTGGCGATAGGCGGGCACGACCAGCCGCTTTTCGTCCTCGCCACCGATATCCGCAGGAACATCATCTTTGTCGGGGAAGGAGAAGGGCACAAGGGAATGTCGCGGCACTGCCTGCGTGTCGCACCACAGGAAATACACTGGATACGCCCCGACGCACGCATGAATATCGGCGAAGAGAGACGCTACAAGGTAAGGATCAGATACCGCCAGCCCCTTCAGGATGCAGTGCTGAAGATGCGGGCCAACGGCCTTTTCATTCTGTTCGACAAGCCTCAGAGAAGCATCACTCCGGGACAGTTTGCAGTATGGTATGCTGAAGACGGCGAAATGCTCGGAAGCGGCGTCATCTGAGCGCCGCGGCAAGCGCTGCGGCGGAATTGATGCCGTCGATCGCACTTGACACTATCCCGCCGGAATACCCGGCCCCTTCACCGCAGGGATACACTCCGGGCCTGGATACATACTCGAGCGTCACGGGATCCCGGGGGACACGTACCGGAGAAGACGTCCTTGACTCTACGCCGAGCAGCAGGGCCGCATTTGTATAGTAACTCTTCATCCTGACCCGCGGGAAAGCCTTGCGGAGCCTGTCGGCTACGACAGGTGGAAGGAGTTCGTGCAGAGGAGCGCTCACCACTCCCGGATGGTAGCTGGTAGGAGGCATCGTCCTGGAAAGTTTGCCAAGACAGAAGTCCTCCATCCTCTGGGCCGGTGCAGCCAGCGGATGTGAGGCCCCGTGAGACTGCGCGTACGCATACATCGACCTTTCCACACTGCTCTGGAAATCCATCAGCCTCATCGGACCGTTTCCCGGAATATCCTCGGGCTCGATCTGGACGACGACGCCGGCATTGGCAAACTTCCCGCTGCGGGACGAGTTGGACATGCCGTTCAGCACGACGGTACCCGATTCTGTGGAAGAAGGGACAAGGATTCCGCCGGGACACATGCAGAAAGAGAACACTCCCCTGCCGTCCACCTGCTCCACAAAAGAGTATTCTGCCGCCGGCACTCCAGGCTTCCACTGTCCGTGATACTGACACCAGTTTATTTTTTCCTGAGGGTGCTCGACCCGCACGCCAAGTGCAAACCCCTTGGCCTGAAGCTCTCCACCGTCAGAAAGCAGCATGTCATATACGTCTCTGGCAGAATGTCCAGTAGCCAGTATCACCCTTTCGGCACGGAAAGTCGAGCCGTCCGCACACGTCAGCGTGAAGCCTTCGGCGAGACTGCCTCCGACAGACGTCACCCTGGCGCCGAAACGGTACTCGCCGCCCCTGTCAATTATGAACTTCCTGATATTCTCAACCACTGAGGGCAACTTGTCCGACCCGATGTGAGGATGGGCGTCTGTCAGGATATTCCTGTCCGCACCGAAATGCACGAGCATGTTCAGGACTTCAGACACATCTCCCCTCTTGGTAGAACGTGTATACAGCTTGCCGTCCGAGAAGGCTCCTGCACCGCCTTCGCCGTAACAGTAGTTGGAATCCGGATCAATGACGCCTTCTCTGGAGAGCTTTGCCATGTCGAACTTCCTGGCATGGACGTCCTTTCCTCTCTCCAGTATTATGGGATGAAGCCCGGAAGAGATCAGCTTCAGAGCGGCGAACAGTCCTGAGGGACCCGCTCCCACCACTGCGACCCTTCTGCCTTCGGACACGTCCGGGAATTCCGGAAGACTGTATGGAACATACTCTTCATCAGGCCCGTAGGCTTCGTAACGGTACCTCCATACCGGCTCTTTCCTCGCATCGATCGACCTTTTTTTCAGAACCCATTTCAGACCGCCGGCCTTGGCCTCGATCTCCCTCAGACGCGGCTCCCGCGTCAGGGGACATGTTATCTCGAATTCCTTCATAAAGGATCAGGAAGCTAGAAATCAGCCATTCGTGAAACAGGCGCGACGTCAAGCGGGGTCCTCTCGCCGGCAAGGTAGTGGAAATACCCTGCTATGGCAATCATCGCCGCATTGTCAGTCGTGAACTTGAATTCCGGAAGATAGGTTTTCCAGCCTCTCCTGACACCCTCTGCCGTAACCCGCTCGCGAAGGGCGCTGTTTGCGGAAACGCCTCCGCCTATAGTGATTTCAGTGATGCCAGTCTGTTCGGCTGCCATCACAAGCTTGTCCATAAGGATATCGATCAGAGTCTTCTGGAACGATGCGCATATGTCCTCCTTGTTTTTCTGCATGAACTCAGGATCCTTGGCCATCTCGTCCCTGACAAAATACAGAAGAGAGGTCTTTATTCCGCTGAAGCTGTAGTCAAGTCCGGGGACATGAGGCTTGGCGAACTTGAACCGCCCCGGATCGCCGAGCTTTGCAAGCCTGTCGATGACAGGACCTCCGGGATAGCCCAGTCCCATCATCTTGGAACACTTGTCAAAAGCCTCCCCCACGGCATCATCTATCGTCTGCCCGAGTATCTCGAAATGCAGAGGGTCATCGACCCTGACTATCTGCGAGTTGCCGCCGCTCACCAGAAGACACAGGTAAGGGAACGCAGGTTCCGTGACAGGTTTGTCCTTCTGTCTGATGAAATTCGCAAGGATATGCCCCTGGAGATGGTTCACCATCACAATCGGGATATTCAGGGCAAGGCCCATGGCCTTGGCGAACGAAGTCCCGACGAGAAGAGATCCCAGAAGGCCGGGCCCCCTCGTGAAGGCTATCGCCGTGAGATCGGAGGCCTTGATGCCGGCACGCGACAAGGCTTCGCTCACGACGGGAACTATGTTGAGTTCGTGGGCACGGGACGCAAGTTCGGGGACAACCCCGCCATATGCGCGGTGCACGTCCTGACTCGCAATTACGTTTGAAAGCAGGCAGCGGTCACATATTACCGCTGCGGATGTGTCGTCGCAGGACGACTCTATGCCAAGAATGATATCTGCCATATAGTCTTGTGATTGCCGCAAAGGTAAGAAAAAAATCGCTATATTTGTGGATTGCATGCGCAACAAAGGGTCATACATACTAGCCCGGCTGGCAGGACTGGTCCTGGTTCTGGCCATGTCCGTTGTTTATGCTGTCCAGACCCCTTATTTCCAGACCAGAATAGCAAGTTACGCGATATCCTACATCACCGAAGCCCTTGACGGGAAGGTTTACTGCAAAGAACTGAAAGTCATGCCTTCCGGAGCCCTCATGATGTCCGATATCCTGATACTCGACAGATCTCCCTACACTGAAGACGCACACGGCAACCCGACCGCGCCGGTAGACACCGTCCTGACTGCACGCAGCCTCACCGCCACATTCACGCTTGCCGGACTGTTCAGGCACGAGGGACTGCACATGGGCAGAGTCAGCCTGCAGGATGCATGCTTCCACCTTGTGATCGAACCTAACGAATACGGGACAAACATTACGAGAATCTTCGGCCTGCTCCCTCATGAAGGCAAAACCGCGCAAGGCAGTATATTCGATCTCCAGAAGTTCTCGGCGGACTCCATCCATTTCATGATGACGAACCTCGTCTCCGCTCCCGGGCACGTCTCCGGGAAAGGCATAGATTTCAATGACATGGACCTCGTAACGGACATCAGGGGACGCAGACTTTCATTTGCCGACGGGGTTTTCAAGGGAAGCGTGCCATCGCTCAGCCTCAGGGAGAAATCAGGATACATCATCGACAGGCTCAGCGCCGACGTCCAGGTTGGAAACGGGAAAACCACGATAAGCGACATCGAGATTGACGACCCGTGGTCGCGCGTCAGGGCCAGGTCGTTTACCATGAACTACGAGAGCGCCGCATCATTCGGCGAATTCGAGGAAAAAGTGCTCATGGGACTCGACCTGAAACGCTCGAGACTCTCGTTACGCACCATCATGTATTTCAGCGGCGCTTTTGACGGGAGCGGCACTGTTCTGGACATACAGGCCGGACGGGCCAGAGGCTATGTCAACGACCTGGCCGTGGAAAGGCTGGTATTCACCGACATTGACAGCGGAATCTCAGGCGTGTTCAACGGGAGGGTCACCGGTCTTCCCGACTTCAGGAACATGCTCGTCGAGGCCAGGCTGGAGAACTGCCGGTTCACCTTCGGCGGGCTTGACAGACTTGTCGCAGGACTGTCTCAAGGTGTCAGCACCCCCCTGTCAGGCATAGCCCCGGCTGCGGGATTCGTGGCCGACATCTCGGCATCGGGACCTCTGGCAAGACTTGCCGTCAAAGCATCTCTGACATCCGGCATAGGAAGCCTGGAGGCATCCGGCGAAGTCAGGAACCTGTCCGACAGGCTCAGGCCGCTCTCTGTCTCGGCATCGCTGACAACCGGCAGGCTCGACCTTGGAGAATTGACAGGCAACAAGAAACTGGGGCCGCTGAGTTCCAGCTCCCGCCTGCGGGCAACGGTCTATCCAGGCAACCCGGAGGTCACGGTAGACACTCTGAGAATCACCAGTTTCACGGCCATGGGATACACCTACAACTCGATCGGAGCGAGCGGGACCCTCTCGGACGGCACTGCGTGCATAACTGTATCCTCCGATGATCCCAATCTGCTGCTCAAGGCATCGGCATGTGCCGATCTCACTGACAAGGACTACGGGAAACGGTACTCCGTCACGGCAGACCTGTCAAACATCGATCTGTACGCGATCAAGGCTGACGACAGGACCGTCTCCAGGGTTTCAGGCAGCGTTGCCGTCAATTTCAGCCATAAAGGAAGATACATAGACGGAACAGCATCAGTCACCGGGCTGACCCTCGAGAATGCAGGAGGGAGGAACGAAATAGGTGACATCGAGCTGGACGCATACAGTTTTGCCGCCGAACAGTACATCAAGATGAAGGCGCCGTTCGCTGATCTGGTAATCAGCGCGGGAAGCTCCCCCGCCGAGTTCATCGACGACCTCCAGCAGCTTACCCTCAGACGGGAGCTTCCGGCATTGTACCCGAATCCGTCTCCACAGAGAGCCACGTCAAACTTCCATCTGGACATCAGCATGCATGACTCCCGGAACCTGCTGTCGTTCATCGCGCCCGGCGTATACATAGCGGACAGCACCAGCCTCTGCCTGGAGGTTCTCGACAACGGCGAAATGCTCGCCTCTCTGAATTCCGGAAGCATCGCATTCAATTCCAACTATTTCCGGGACCTCGACCTGAAGATTGACAACCTCGGGGAGAGCCTCAACCTCTCCGTCACTGGATCAACGATGAAATTCGGCGGGATGAGGATACAGTCTCCGGAGATATCGGCCCTGGCGTTCAACGACATGCTTGAATTCGACTTCAGCTTCGATGATCTCGGAGCGCTGGGCGGAGCGGGGCGGCTTGCCATGGAAGCGGAGTTCGGCAGGGACTCGACCAATTCCCTGACAATTGACGCGCATCCCCTCGAATCCTTTGTCGGCTCCGAAAGAGGCCCGTGGACATTCGGAAAATCCGACATAGCATATCGCCGCGACGAATTACGCATAACAGACTTCAGCATCGGCAACGGGACACAGTCCATTTCTGTCAACGGCGGGTACAGTCTCGAACGGGACGACACGCTCTCGGTATACGTCAACAATTTCGACCTTTCCCTGCTGAACGACATTCTCGGGCTCGGGACCACCGTGAAAGGGAAAGCCGACGGAACGGCATCCCTGCACTCCGGACCCGGGAAGAACCCTGGGATGCTCCTCGACATGAAACTCGACTCCCTGATGGTCGGCAGCGCGGATGCAGGCCGGATCGTACTCTCCAGCCTGTACGAGGAGGGCAACGATGACATAGAGATCTTCATACGAAATGAGATGGCCGGAAATGACGTTCTCTTCGCAAAAGGCATGTTCTTCCCGGCGGAAAGGCGTCTGGACCTTGACGCATCGCTCGACAACTTCCCCGTCAACATTGCGGGCCAGTTCGTCCCGGAACTGTTCAGCGAAGTTTCCGGAACCCTGAGCGGAGACATCAGCCTCAGACATGCGTCAGGGACCTCGTCCGTGTCAAGCGACAATCTGAAGATAAACTCCGTGGTGCTCACACCGAGAATGACAGGTGTGCGCTACACCGTCGACGGCATCATGAGCCTCGGCGACGACGGGCTGCACTTCAGTTCACTTGCGATACTGGACTCCGACAACGGCATAGGCTCAATAAGCGGGACGCTCGGCTTCCGCAACTTCAGGAATTTCGAGCTAGACGCCGCCATAGGGTTCGAGAACCTCAAATTCCTGGACATCATCCAGTCAGGGCACGGAGTGTACGGACTCGTAAGGGCCAGCGGAGATGCCAGGATCAAGGGGCCGGTCAACGGACTGGAGATCGATGCCGACTTGCGCACATCAGGTCCCGGCAACATCCACATCCCCACTTTCGGGAGCGCCACCGGCAGCACCGGAGACCTGCTTACCTTCACCCAGAAGAAACAGGAAGACGACTATGAAAGCATTATTGAGGGGCTTTCAAGGTCAGGGGCCCGCACGTCCGATCTCAAGCTGCGGGCCAGGCTCGGCATACAGCCCAGTGTGCGCGCCTATGTCGAGATGGACAAGTCAAGCGGCAACATGGCTTCGTTCACCGCACAGGGCAACCTTGTCATGAACCTCAGGCCATCCCAGGACATTTTCGACTTGACTGGAGACCTGACCGTAAACGAAGGGGAATACCAGTTCTCCATTCCTGGAATATTCTCTAAAGCCTTCACGATCCAGCAGGGCAGTTCCATAAGATTCGTCGGCACACTGCCTGACACGCAGCTGGACATCAATGCGGTATACAGCCAGAAGGCCTCTCTCGACGCTCTGATTCCCGACTCGTCGGAAGGACTGAAGAGGACTGTCAACTGCGGCATCAACATCAGCGACAGGCTGCGCAACCCGAGGCTGTCATTCAGCATCGACATACCCGACCTCAACCCTACTGTCAGATCGCAGGTAGAGAGTGCCCTGTCTACGGACGACAAGGTACAGAAACAGTTCGTGGCACTGCTCGTCCTCGGGTCTTTTATGCCTGACGAGAGTTCCGGAATCATTGACAGCAACGACATACTCCTGTCAAATGTCACAGGTTTCATGGCCGGACAGCTCAACTCGATTCTCCAGAAACTTGACATTCCCGTCGACATAGGCATAGACTACCACAACAACTCGACTACGGGCAGCAACATATTTGATGTTGCCATCTCGACCCAGCTCTTCAACAACAGAGTGATAGTCGGAGGAAGCGTAGCCAACCGCGGATACGCGAACACCGCAGGCGCGTCCCAGGGCGATGTCATAGGCGACCTTGACATCCAGATCAAGCTTGACCCGGAAGGAAGGTACCGCTTCAACATGTTCTCGCACTCTGCGGACGAATACTCAAGCATACTCGACCTCTCGCAGCGAAACGGAGTAGGAATAAGCTTCCAGAAGGAGTACTACAAGTTCTCGGATTTCCTCAGGAGCATCTTCAACCCCGTGAGCGACAGCACCTCGACGGCAAAGCGCAGGCAACCCAGAGAAATGACCACAATCATAATAGGAGACGATGGAGATGAACGCTGAGCAGGGTAAGCTCTACCTGATTCCCACACCGCTTGGCGATGGTGCGGTTACCGATGTCATTCCGGACGGAGTGCTCGGTACGGCATGCAGGCTGAGGGTGTTCGTTGTGGAGGAATTGCGCACGGCACGCAGGGTCCTCTCGAAATACGGGCCGAAAGGACATCTGGACGAAGCGGAATTCCATGAGCTGAACGAACACAGCACAGTGGCGGACGCCGCTGCACTGCTCCCGCTGTTCAGGCGGGCAGACGTAGGGCTGATGTCCGAAGCCGGACTCCCGGCCGTCGCCGATCCGGGAGCCATGCTCGTGGAACTTTGCCACTCCAACGGCATCGAGGTCGTTCCGCTTGCCGGCCCGTCTTCGCTGATGATGGCGCTGATGGCTTCCGGACTCAACGGACAGTCTTTCGCTTTCCGCGGATATGTCCCCGCGAAGGCGGAGCAGCGCAAAGCTGCGCTGAAATCAATTGAGAGACAGTCCAAAAGCTTATGCCAGAGCCAGATCATTATCGAGACGCCATACCGGAACGACACTCTCCTGTCCGACATGCTTCAGACTTTCACGGCCTCGACGAGGATCTGCATCGCCGCAGACATCAGCCTTCCGACACAGACCATACGCACGGCCACTGTGGCGCAGTGGCGCAGCCGGACTCCTGCAATCGGCAAAAGGCCGTGCGTCTTCATAGTATTAGCCTGAAAGAACAATGACACGAATAGCACTGCTGACTCTCGGCTGCAAGCTCAACTACGCCGAGACTTCCACATATGAAAGAGGGTTCAGGGCAGAAGGCCTTGAAATTGTCCCCGCGAACAGCAAGGCCGACATCTATCTGATCAACACATGCTCGGTGACGGCGACTTCTGACAGCAAGTCCCGCAATCTGATACGCAAGGTACACAGGATCAATCCGGAAGCCAGAATCGTCGTGACCGGCTGCAGCGCGGAGCTCCGGCGCCGTGAACTGGAAGCGATTGAAGGTGTCACAAGGGTGTTCGGATGCAACGAGAAGGCTCTTGTGGTCACCGAGACAGTTTACGGAGGACAGAAGGCGGCACAGGCCGGAGCCCCCGACATGTTCGGGGCGTACAGCAGCGGCGAACGCACGCGTTCTTTTCTCAAGGTCCAGGACGGATGCGACAACTTCTGCAAATACTGCACTGTCCCGTACGCAAGGGGAAGAAGCCGCAACGCATCCATATCAGAATGCGTGGAAAATGCCCGCAGAATCGCGGAATCCGGCATTCTGGAGACTGTCATCACGGGCGTGAACACCGGAGACTTCGGCAAGACGACCGGAGAGTCGTTTCTCGACCTGCTCAAAGCGCTCGAGAACGTACAGGGCATAGAGAGATACAGGATATCAAGCATAGAACCCGACCTGCTCACTGACGAAATCATCGACTGGATAGCTTCTGGAACCAAGTTCCAGCCGCATTTCCATATTCCTCTCCAGACAGGATCCGACTTCCTGCTGAAAAGCATGGGGCGACACTATGACACGGCCTTCTTCGAAAACAAGGTCAGATACATACGGAAAGCCATGGAAGCTCCCGGCAAGCCCAAGGTCTTCATAGGCATTGACCTGATGGTCGGACTGCCAGGAGAGACAGACGAGATGTTCCTCCAGACAAAGGCCCTGCTCGAAAGGATAAGGCCCGCGTTCATACACATATTCCCCTACTCCCGCAGACCCGGCACTCCGGCAGCATCGATGGACGGACAAGTACCAGACAGCGTCAAAAGAGACAGGGAGAAAGAACTTGAGGCACTATGCGCGACCCTCCACAGGGAATTCAGGGAGGCAAATGCAGGGATTCACGAGAAAGTCCTGTTCGAGACGACACCCCGCAACGGCATGATGGAAGGATACAGCGGGAACTATATCAGGATCGAGAGACCATACGACCCGTCGCTGGCCGGAAAAATAGTGGACGTCATCCTATGACAAGGCCGTCATAGGCCGGATGCACGTGTTCCGGAAGCATCTTGCAGAACTCCTCGTACCTTGGCAGCTGGTGCGACACATGGGTGATATACGACTCCTTCGCCCCGACACGTTCGAAGAAGTCAAGGCACTGCTGCAGAGAAGGGTGCGAGCGGTGTTCGGTAATCTTGACACATCCAAGGGTGACATATTCCACACCTTTCAGCTTCTCGAACTCACTCTCGTCGATATGCTTGATGTCCGTCATGTAGGCGATATTGCCGAAACGGTATCCCAGGACACTGAGTTCCCTCGTGCTGAGATGCCAGCCTTGTATGGGCACCACTTCGGCCACAGAATCCGCATCTGAAACCGGGGCATAGTGACGGAACCCGAAGCCCTTTTCCCAAACTATCACCTCCTCGTTGGCATTGGAGTGCACAAGAAAAGGCTTCGTAGGATCAACGACATGCATGTGCCACTCCGGAGCACCGGGATACTTTGTCTGCTCGAACACGTACGGGTACTCTCTCTTCAGCGCCTCCATGACGTATTCCTGGCAGTATATGTTCACAGGATGCCTTTCAAGCAGATTGAACGCTCGGACGTCATCAAGACCGCCGGTGTGGTCCTTGTGGTTATGCGTAAGAAGTATCGCATCAAGATGGCGGACGTTCTGCCGGAGCATCTGATAGCGGAAATCCGGTCCCGCGTCCACGACTATCGTCAGTCCGCCGTACTCCACAAGCGCGGAAGACCGCAGATGCTTGTCCCTGGGGTCCGTGGAGCGGCAGACCTCGCAGTCACACCCAATTATTGGCACCCCCTGGGAAGTTCCGGTGCCCAAAAATGTCAGTTTCGCTTTCATCGGAATGCAAAGATACTCAAAAAATCTCACCCTTGTCCACAAGCTCCCGGCAGAGTGCAAGCGCCTTCCTCGGCATCGATGAAGACGGATCGGCGCAGTAGCGCGCGAAATCCTCGAAGCCTGCACCGGGATGTGAGCTGAAATAATCCCTGATCCTGTCCTCGAGACGGTTCTCGGAAAGACACACGTCACAATGTCCGCAGTCCGAGGTCTCCTTCTGGCCGAAGTACTCAAGCAGCTGCCTCGAACGGCAGCGGTCATCGGTGCCTGCGTAGGAAATCATAGCCTCGCTGCGCCTGAGATAGTTCTCCTTCAGGAACCTGTACTTCTCAGGCTGGAGATCCAGGTTCCCTGGCATAAGGCGTGGATGATGAAGCACGATCAGGCTGTCCTCCGGTGACGGCACATATTTGATCACATGCTCCAGCGACAGAGAGTAGAGCATCTGTCTGAGTTCCGGAACACGGACCGAACATCTGCGCGCAAGCTCATCTTCATCGACAGGCACCGTAAAGGAGAAGACTCCCGGATACAGGCGCATCAGAGACTCCAGCAGGGAGACAAGGCGGCCGTCACCGAAATCCACGTCATAAAGCGCATTCCGGTCCATCAGTATCTTGACCCTGGTCGGGACCTGGACATCCTCGCAATAGCTCAGATGGTCTGACATTCCGAGGTATTTCAATGCCGGGAGGACCTCGGCCGCCTTGAGGGAAAACCTCCTGCAGAATTCCTGCAGGTCAAACTTAACACGTGCTCCGTCACCCCCGTTGTATGGAATTCCGGCATAGACATGCACTTTCTGATATATATCCTCGATATAGGAAGGATCCGGAAAAGAGAGTTTCTGGAGCATACGCAGACTCTGGACGTCCCTGGAATTCCACAGCAGCACGGCCCATGAACGCAGTCCGTCCCTGCCGGCCCTGCCGGCCTCCTGGAAATAGGCTTCGGGACTCTCCGGAAGCGAACAGTGTACTACAAAACGGACATCAGGCTTGTCAATTCCCATCCCGAAGGCATTCGTACATACCATGACACGCACCGTGCCTTCCCGCCACGCATTCTGCCTTTCCGACCTGTCCACGGCGGAGAGTCCGGCATGGTAGAATGAACAGCTCACCCCCGACGATGAAAGCAGCGAACTGAGCTCCTCGCAGCGCTTCCTGCTGCGCAGATACACAATGCCGCTTCCTGAAACGGAATTGCATATTGACAGGAGCTGACCGGTCTTGTCCTCGCACTTGCGGACAACATATGAGAGGTTCGGCCTCTCGAACCCGCTACGTATCAGGACGAAGTCTCGTTGGCCGCAGGAATCGTCAGGACGGACGGGCCGAGCAAGCCTCGCCATAATGTCCCTGGCCACCTCCGGAGTCGCAGTCGCCGTCAGCGCAAGCACCGGCGCATCGACCAGCTCGCGCATCCGTGCTATCTGAAGATAGTCGGGACGGAAATCATACCCCCACTGCGATATGCAGTGCGCCTCATCCACGACAATATAGTTCACATCCATCACCTCCAGATATGAGCGGAAAAGCCTTGTGGAAAGCCGTTCCGGGGAGACGTACAGGAATTTGAAATCTCCGTAGGCGGCATTGTTCAACGCCGTGTCTATCTCTCGTCCGGACATGCCGGAATGCACGCACAGGGCCCTGATGCCGCGGGCCGAGAGATTCTCGACCTGGTCCTTCATCAGTGCGACCAGGGGCGTCACCACGACAGCGATGCCGTCCTTCATCAATGAGGGAACCTGGAAACACACGGACTTCCCGCCGCCCGTCGGCAGTATGGCAAGAACATCCTTTCCCTCCAGAGCCGCCGATATTATCTGCTCCTGCATCGGCCGGAATCCGGAATACCCCCAGTATCTCTGCAAAGTCTCAAGTGCTGTCATGCTGCAAAAATAGACATTATCTGCTGACATTCTCCATCGGATGGCACACTTGCCGGGACAAATTGTCAGTCATTTGCAATGTTTGACAAATTCACTATATTTGCGCACGAATTTTGATGATTGTCAATCATCGTTGATTAAAATGTTTTAATACCAAAACATATTATGGCTAAAATCGATTTAAGCAAGTACGGTATCAAGGGAACTACAGAGATCCTTTACAACCCTACGTATGAAGTCCTCTACAACGAGGAGACCAGACCGGAACTCGAAGGCTACGACAAGGGCCAGGTTACCGAGCTCGGCGCTATCAACGTCATGACCGGCGTATACACCGGCCGTTCTCCCAAGGACAAGTACATCGTAATGGACAAGAACTCCAAGGACACCGTATGGTGGAATACCCCGGAGTATCCCAACGACAATCACGAGATGTCCGAGAAGACATGGAAGGAGGTCAAGAACATCGCACTCAAGGAGCTTTCAGGCAAGAGGCTTTTTGTAGTCGACGGCTTCTGCGGCACCCACAAGGACACCCGCATGAAAGTGCGCTTCATCATGGAAGTCGCATGGCAGGCACACTTCGTGACCAACATGTTCATCCGTCCGAAGAATCAGGCGGAGTTCGACCAGGAGCCTGACTTCGTAGTATACTGCGCATCAAAGGCACGCGTCGAGAACTATGAGGAGCTCGGCCTTCGTTCCGACACCGCAGTGGCTTTCAATGTCACCAGCAAGGAGCAGGTTATCCTCAACACATGGTACGGCGGCGAGATGAAGAAGGGCATGTTCTCAATGATGAACTACTACCTTCCTCTCAAGGGTATCGCCTCAATGCACTGCTCAGCCAACACTGACCTCAACGGCCAGAATACCGCCATCTTCTTCGGCCTCTCAGGAACCGGCAAGACCACTCTGTCAACCGACCCGAAGCGTCTGCTCATCGGCGATGACGAGCACGGCTGGGACGATGAAGGCGTATTCAACTTCGAAGGAGGCTGCTATGCCAAGGTCATCAAGCTTGACAAGGACTCCGAGCCTGACATCTACAATGCCATCCGCCGCGACGCCCTGCTCGAGAACGTAACCGTCGACAAGGACGGCAAGATCGACTTCAACGACAAGAGCGTTACCGAGAACACCCGCGTTTCCTACCCTATCTACCATATCAACAAGATCGTGCGCCCCAACTCTGAGGGTCCTGCAGCAAAGCAGGTAATATTCCTCTCTGCAGACGCATTCGGGGTTCTGCCTCCGGTATCAATCCTTACCCCCGAGCAGACGAAGTACTACTTCCTCTCAGGATTCACCGCAAAGCTCGCAGGAACCGAGCGCGGAATCACAGAGCCTACTCCGACTTTCTCAGCTTGCTTCGGCCAGGCATTCCTCGAACTGCCTCCTACCAAGTACGCAGAGGAACTCGTCAAGAGAATGGAGAAGAGCGGTGCAAAGGCATATCTGGTAAATACCGGATGGAACGGAACAGGCAAGCGTATCTCTATCCGCGACACCCGCGGTATCATTGATGCCATCCTGAACGGTTCAATCGACAAGGCTCCTACCAAGACTATCCCCTACTTCAACTTTGAAGTTCCTACAGTCCTCGAAGGAGTCGACACCGGCATCCTCGATCCTCGCGACACCTATTCAGATCCTTCAGTATGGGAGGAGAAGGCAAAGGATCTCGCCGGACGCTTCATCAAGAACTTCCACAAGTACGAGAACAACGAGGCTGGCAAGGCTCTCGTAGCCGCTGGCCCGAAGCTCTAGCAGCTGACCGGAAGACATACAGTCAATAATTTGGGAGAGCCCGCCATGCGGACTCCCCCTTGTTTCTTTTTATCATATAAAAGACATATATTTGTATGATTTGAAACTTATCTTAATTACTGACATATGACTCTGATAATCATCGCAGCACTTGCCGCCATCATCGTATTCTGGTTCATTTCGGCGCAGCGCAGGCTGGTGTCTGCCGACGAAATGTGCCATAACTCCATGAGCCAGATAGGTGTGCAGCAGGAAAGCCGCTGGGACGCCGTAAGCTCTCTCGTGAACCTTACCAAGTCCTACAACGAACACGAATACAAGACACTTTCCGATGTGATAGGACAGCGTCGCGAAATAACCAGGGACAGCAGCGCAGGGGATGTCGAGCAGCAGGAAAAGGCTCTTGCCGCAGTATCTGACCGCATCCGCCTGGTCGCCGAACAGTATCCTCAACTCAAGGCCAGCGAGACCTACATCAAGACCATGGACAGCCTCAACAACTACGAAAACCAGGTCAGGATGAGCCGCATGATCTTCAACGATACCGTGACCAAGTTCAACCGCCTGGTACGCCAGTTCCCTGACAGCCTGGCGGCAGGCATCCTGAACTTCAGGACAAAGGAATACCTGAAGGAGCCCGAAGGCAAGACAGGTATGCCGCAAATAAGGCTGTAGGCCATGCGAGGAAGACTCGGCGGCATCCTTGCCACACTGCTTCTGGCATCAGGCCCGACGCAGGCCCTTGCGCTTGAACCGGAGATTCGCTCGGTCAGCGTAAGCGCCGTCCTTCACCGTGACGGAAGCGCCAGTCTTACCGAGCAGTGGGATGTCACTGTGGCGGACGGCACCGAATGGTATCTTGTACGCAGCAATCTGGACGACATCGAAATCTCCGGTCTTGAAGTCAGAGATGAGAACGGAAGGCTTTTCACGGATGTCGGAGAATGGGACGTCAGCCTCGGCATCGACGCCAAGGCAGGCAAGTCCGGCATGGTCCATAAAGATGACGGGGTCGAGCTCTGCTGGGGCGTAGGCAGTTACGGCCGGCACAGCTATACTGTGAAATACAATATGAGCCGTGTTGTCAGAGGACTCGAGGACTGCGACCTGCTGCACCTGCAGCTTGTCTCACCCGGCCTTAGTTCCCCGCCGGAGCATGTCAGCGTAAGCATAGGCTGCGACTTCGCCCAGATCGACACATCCAACGCCAGGGCCTGGGGTTTCGGCTTCATCGGGGAATGCAGCTTCTCGGACGGGAAGGTACTGTATTCGAGCAGCGAGCCGTTCAGGCGCAACAGTTCCGTAATCGCACTGATACGTTTCGACAAAGGCCTGTTCTCTCCCGCAGCAAGCGATGCGACCACCTTTGACAAGGTGTTCGACAAGGCTGCCGAAGGCAGCGACTATGCTGAAGATGGTGACGATGGCAGTCCGCTGCCTTTTCTGATCCTGTTCTTGGTCATTGCCGGAATCGTCTCGGCACCCTGGCTGCGCAGGAGGCAGATACTCGGAGTCAGTCCAAGGGACATAGACTGGTGCAGGGAAATACCGTTCAACGGCGACCTTTCTGAATCGGCATATGTCACAAGGGAACTGGGACTCTCGAAAAAGGAGGATACCATCGCCGCAGCCCTGATACTTAGGATGATACACCAGGGGCAGCTTTCCGTTGGGAAGGACTCCGGGGGAAAGGTGGAGCTAGCCTTCTCCGACAGACGCCCGCAGGAAGGCGACAAGGTGGCATCAGGGCTTTATGACATGATGCGTGAGGCCTCCGGCAGCGACAATATTCTTCAGGAAAAGGAATTCTCGAAATGGGCCAAAAAACACGGATCCGCAGTCGCAGGCTGGACCCGGCTCTGCAGGCAGACGGGGCAGTCGGCGCTGGTCAGGGACCAATTCATGACAAAGTCCGGAAAGTTCCTTCCCGAAGGCCAGAAGCAGGCCAGGATGCTTGCCGGCCTGAAGAAATTCCTGCTTGACTTCACGCTCGTGAGCGAAAGGGAGGCGGCGGAAGCCGTGCTCTGGAAAGAATACATGGTATACGGCGCCCTGCTCGGGATAGCGGACAAGGTGGCAGCCCAGCTCAAGGAAATCAAGCCGGAACTTTTCGAGCAGATCTACTCATACGACTACCCTACCATCGAACAGGTGCTGCTCCGTTCCATGCTGCTTTCGAGAGCCATCACGAACTCCAATGCAGCCTATGCCGCCAGGACTTCAAGAGCTGCGGGAGGATTCGGCGGTGGCACATCTTTCGGCGGAGGAGGCGGATTCCACGGAGGCGGATTCGGAGGAGGCAGCAGATAAGACATGGACAACATACTGGATTCCAGCATACAGTACCTCAAAGGCGTCGGGCCCAGAAGAGCGGAACTGCTCAAGGCTGAACTCGGCATAGGAACGGTGCGTGAACTGCTCGAATTCTTCCCGTTCAGATATGTGGACCGCAGCGGCATCACGCCGATCGCCCAGGCAAGGCCGGACCTGGCATACATACAGATCGAGGCCAGGGTCGTCTCAAGGGCACTGTATGCCTCAGGCGGAGTCCAGATAATACCGGACGAGCGCAAGCAGAAGCTTAATTCATGCAAGAGGCTGGTCGTGACTGTCGAGGACGGCAGCGGAAGCATGGAGATAGTATTCTTCAAGGGCATAAGGTGGAACTACGAACGGCTGGAGCCTGGCAAGACCTTCGTGTTTTTCGGGAAACCGCAGTTGTTCGGCCAGAGGACCAACCTCGTCCATCCCGAAGTCGACAGTCCAGGGACAGCCGCTGCGGAGAACTCCATCTCCGGAGTCTACCCGAGCACAGAAAGACTCAGGGCCGCAGTAACCGGGAAGACCATGTGCAAGCTGATGGCCACAGCCCTTGAAGCCGCCCTGCCTCAGATCGAGGAGACTCTCCCTGACTATGTAATGAAGGACAACGGACTCGTTTCGCTCAAGTTCGCTCTGCGCAACATACATTTTCCCAAAGACCAGAGTTCTCTCGAGAAAGCACGCTACAGGCTCAAGTTCGAAGAACTGTTTCTGCTACAGCTCAGTCTTCTGAGGCAGAAGTTCAAACGCTCCAGAGCCGAGAAGGGATATGTGTTCAGCAAGGTAGGAGCCAGCTTCCACAGCTGCTACAATTCTCTGCCGTTCAGCCTCACGGAAGCACAGAAAAGGGTCATCCGCGAAATACGTACCGACATGTCGGGCGGAAGGCAGATGAACCGCCTGCTCCAGGGAGACGTCGGGTCAGGAAAGACCATGGTTGCCGTCCTCAGCTGCCTCATCGCTGAAGGCAACGGTTTCCAGTCATGCATTATGGCCCCGACAGAAGTGCTCGCAAGGCAGCATTACGCCAACATCAGCAAATACCTGGCAAATACCGGCGTCAAGTGTGCACTGCTCACCGGGAGCACCTCGCGCAAGGACAGGGCCGAAATCCATGCCGGCCTTGAGGACGGCAGCATAGGGATCATAGTAGGCACCCATGCCCTGATCGAGGACAGCGTGAAGTTCCGGGCCCTGGGACTCGCGGTGATTGACGAGCAGCACCGGTTCGGGGTCGAGCAGCGGTCCCGCCTGTGGGCAAAAAGCGCCATTCCTCCACATGTCCTTGTGATGACCGCAACTCCTATTCCCAGAACACTTGCCATGACCCTGTACGGGGACCTGGACGTATCGGTCATAGACGAACTGCCCCCGGGACGCAAGCCTGTCAGGACAATGTGCGTCAGCGAGCATCGCAAGAATGCCGTATTTGACTTCATGAAAAAAGAAATCGGAAAGGGGCGACAGGCATTTGTCGTGTATCCGCTGATTTTCGAGAGCGAGAAAAGCGACTACAAGAATCTCGAGAACGGCTACGAGGAGATTGTCAAGGCTTTTCCGCTGCCTGAATACAAGGTCGCCATCGTCCACGGGCGCCAGAATTCCGAGGAAAAGGAATTCAACATGTCAGCTTTCGTTGCCGGCAGGGCGAACATTCTGGTCTCGACAACCGTGATCGAAGTCGGAGTCGATGTCCCCAACGCCTCGGTCATGGTCATAGAGAGCGCACAACGCTTCGGGCTCAGCCAGCTGCACCAGCTGCGCGGACGGGTGGGACGCGGGTCCGACGAGTCATACTGCATACTCGTCAAGGATGACAAGACAGGCAAGGATGCACAGGAGCGGCTGGACCTGATGTGTGCGACAGAGGACGGATTTGAAATAGCCGAACAGGATATGAGGATGAGAGGGCCCGGGGACATGGAGGGTACCCAGCAGAGCGGCTTGCCGGTAAACCTGCACATCGCCTCCCTGGCAAAAGACGGGCAGCTCCTCTCGATGGCCCGCGAATACGCCACAAAGGTCCTCGAACGTGATCCGGACCTGTCACTCGGCGTCAACCGGCCTCTCGTATTGCAGCTGCGCAGGGAAAAATACGGCATACGCGACTTCAGCAAGATAAGCTGAAAAGACGCTCCGCCGAAGGCTCTGGCCCCAGACTCTTGTTCCGCTCCCGACTTTTCACTATATTTGGAGTTTGCAGGCGGGCGGACGCCCGTGCACAACTTATAGTAAGGTAGTGATTATGAAGAAATCGGTTTATGGCATACTTGCCGCACTTATGGTTATGAGTTGTACTCAGACAAACGAAAGCGGATACATCGGCCCGTCCGATGTCACGATCGCGGACGGGGTCATGACCCCGGAGGTCCTGCTTGCCTTCGGCAGGCTCTCGGATCCCCAAATCTCCCCAGACGGCACGAAAATTCTCTACGGCGTGTCGTATACTTCCATTGAACAGAACAGCAGCTGCCGGAACCTTTTCGTATGCAATACGGACGGGAGCGGCAACACTCAGCTGACCAGTTTTCCCGAAGGCGCGTCAAACGCCCGATGGTCAGCGGACGGAAAGAAAATCTATTTCCTGAAGGACGCACAGATATGGCAGGCCCCATACAGGGACGGCAGGCTCGGGAAAGCCGAGAAACTGAGCGACGTCGCTTCCGGAATCAGCGAGTTCAAGCTTGCTCCGGACGAGTCCGCCCTGATATATGTGAGCAGCATCAAGAACCCTGCCGTGAGCGTTCCGTCGGATTCAGATCCGGCGCTGGACAAGGCATCGGCATACTCTACCGAAAACCTGATGTACAGGCACTGGGACCATTGGGTGACCTCTATCCCCAGAAGCTATGTAGCCCCTCTCGGGAAGGGGGTCATTGACGCCTCAAACTCCGTGGACATACTGGGAGGCGACAATCTCTACGAACTCCCCACCGAACCTTTCAGCGGAATAGAACAGCTTGACTGGGCTCCGGACAGCAGGCACATCGCCTACTCCTGCCGGAAGAAGACAGGCAAGGAATACGCCTTCAGCACGAACACGGACATCTACATATTCGACACGCTCACCGGAAGTACGGTTGCGGTAACGTCCGGAGGCGGGTACGACACTGAGCCTGTGTGGAATGCGTCCGGCACACGCCTGGCATGGATATCCATGGACAGGGACGGCTACGAGGCAGACAGGCAGCAGCTCAAGGTATGCGACACCGACCTCAATTCAGGCGACACGGTCTCCGTGTCGAACATCAGGAGCCTGTCTGCAGACTTCGACAACGACGTTGCAGGCATAGTGTGGCACGGTGACGAGCTCTTCTTCAACTCGCTGGTAAGAGAGGGTGTGCAGGGGCTTTTCTGCTGTGATCTCAACGGTGACATACGCCGCATTACCGACCAGACCTGGCAGTTCGACTTCTTCTCGCCTTTCGCAGTACAGGAGAGTCCTGAAGGAGTAAGGCTTCTCTGCTCATACTACAGTCACCGTTTCCCGCTGGAACTCGTGTCGGTCGACATCACCGCCCGCGGGACTTCCTTCACCCAGATAACCCATGAGAACGAGCATATTCTCTCCCAGCTCAAGGACATCACCGAGGAGAGCATACATCTGACGACTGTCGACGGCAAGCAGATGCAGTGCTGGGTAATGTACCCTCCCGAGTTCGACGAGAACAAGGTATATCCCGCCATCGAGATTCTGCTTGGCGGCCCGCAGGGCACGAACTCACAGGACTGGAGCTACAGGTGGTGCTACCGCCTGATGGCCCAGCAGGGATATATAGTGATACTGCCGAACAGAAGGGGTACTACAGCCTTCGGTCAGGAGTGGAAGGAGCAGATATCCGGAGACTACAGCGGTCTCAACATGCAGGACTATCTCACTGCCGGAAGATATATCAAAAGCAAGCCTTATGTCGGGAAGCTCGCTGCCGTGGGAGCGTCATACGGCGGATATTCGGTATACATGCTCGAAGGACTGCATGACGGCCTGTACGACTGTTTCATAGCGCATGCCGGCATTTTTGACGAGAAGCAGCTGTGGTTCACTACAGAAGAGATGTGGTTCGCCAACTGGGACAACGGCGGGCTCAGGGAATACGCCTACAAGCCCGGACAGACCGGCCCCGCAGGTGACGGAATCACCTTCGGAGGAATGCAGCAGGCAGGAGCACCCTACTCCGACACGCCTGCGGCGAAGCGCCACTATGCAAACTCCCCTTCATCCATGGTCACAAAATGGCGTACGCCTATCCTGTGCATCCACGGCATGATGGACTACCGCATTCCGTACGAGCAGGGAATGGCAGCCTTCAACGCTGCGCAGATGATGGGAGTGCCGTCGAAGCTGGTGATCTTCCCGGAAGAGAACCACTGGATACTGCAGCCCCAGAACTCCCTTTACTGGCACAGGGAAGTATATGACTGGCTTGAAAAATGGACAAGACAATGAAACTTGGGAAAGTAATATCAGCCCTCGAGGAACGGGCAAATCCGGCCTTTCAGGATGATTTCGACAACTCCGGGCTCCAGGTCGGATCTCCCGAAGACGAAGTCAGCAAGGCACTTGTCTGTCTGGACATAACAGAAGACATACTGGAAGAGGCCGCCGACACTGGATGCGACCTGATAGTCTCCCACCATCCCCTGATCTTCAAGGCACTCCGCCAGGTCAGCGATGCCACTTACCAGCAGAGGTGCGTTACTCGCGCTGTCCGGCAGGGCATTGCGATCTATTCGGCACATACCAGCCTCGACAATGCTCCAGGAGGAGTAAACCATATGATGGCCAGGATGATAGGTCTGGACAACACTCAATGGCTGCTTCCCCGCACGGACGGGGTGTCCGGTTCCGGCCTGACCGGCGAACTGGCACAGGCGGAAGACTATGCCGAGTTCCTTGATAGGATGCGCAAGGTCTTCGGAGTCAAGGCTCTCAGGTGCAGCGGCCAGGGAACAGACAGAAGGAAAGTCAGGAAAGTCGCACTGTGCGGAGGGGCGGGAGCTTTCCTTCTCCCGAATGCAATTGCGGCCGGCGCCGACTGCTTCGTGTGCGGAGAGTTCCATTATCACGACTATTTCGAGAACTCCGGTGTGCTGCTCGTCGAGCTCGGCCACTATCAGAGCGAACAGTTCACCATGCAGCTTCTCCAAGAGATCCTCCTCAGCTCGCTGCCCGACCTCGAGACGGTCGTTACCAAACTGGACACCAATCCGATAAACTACATTTAAGCAAGATATGGACAACAAATATTATGAAAACGAACTCATAACCTGTTACCGTTCCGACCTCAACCAGCTGATGCGCCCTGACGCCTTCCTGGACATGGCCCAGCAGATTGCGGTCGAAGCCGCGGAATACCTCGGTTTCGGCAGGAACAAGATGCTTGAGTTCGGCTGCGCATGGGTTATCGCCAGAATGCATGTCAGGTTCGAGAAGAAAGTCCGTTTCGATGAAAAAGTCAGGCTCTCGACATGGCACAAAGGCATGAGCGGCCTCTACTTCATACGTGACTACAGACTTGAGGCACAGGGAGGGACAGCCGTTAACTCGACAAGTTCATGGATCGTCATGAACCTCGGGAGCAGGAAAATATGCAGGGATGACGAAATCATGCGCATAATACCGTCCGGCTCCCAGTGCGAAGAGTCAGCCATAGAGGAAAACGCAGGGAGGATCGTTTTCCCGAGAGGAGTCGTTCCGGAAGAACTCGGGACCCATACGGTCCATTATTCGGACATCGACTACAACGGACACGTCAACAATGTGAAATACACGGTGTGGGCCCTCGACTGCCTGCCGAAAGAGCTGACCTGCGGACATTTCCTCAGGGAAATCAGCATAAACTTCAACAAGGAGGCAAGGCTCGGAGACTCCGTGACTTTCCTACACACCGAATCGGACGGATGCCATATCGTGGAGGGACGCTGCGGAGACCATCAGGTGTTCATCGAGACATTCACTTTCGATCCTGCTCCAGTGGGCGAAGCTTAGCGTACTTGAGCAGCAGGAGTTTTTCTCCATAGTCGTCGAATGCTATCCGGGCCTTGAGGTCCGGATATTTTCCTGTCATCTGGAGTATTGTCCCTGCACCGAAGCGGTTGTGCTCTATGCGCTGCCCTTCATGCAGCTTTTCCGCAGCGACGGGGACAAAATCCGCAACGAAAGTTTTCGGGACAGGCCTGGACACGGCGGAAGGAGCGGCTGCAGGATGAGACACACGGTTCACTGCCTGACTGCCGAATCCCATCCATGCCTGCCCGGTTCCTGGGATATGGAACAGTTCAGACGGAGGATTCTCGACATACCTGCGGTCTATCTCGCCTATGAAGCGCGAGGGTGCGTTCGATTCATGTTTTCCGTTCCTCATCCTGGTCTGGGCAAATGAAAGGGTCACGGCCTTCTCGGCGCGGGTCACAGCGACATAGAACAGCCTGCGTTCCTCTTCAATATCCCTTGCGGACGAGAGCATAGACATGCTCGGGAACAGATTCTCCTCGAGTCCCGCGACGAACACATACGGGAACTCCAGGCCCTTGGCCGAGTGCACGGTCATCATGGCCACCTTGTTGTCACCGCCTTCATCGTCCGACACGTCAACGTTGCTCAGAAGGGAGACATTCTCAAGAAAGTCGTCCAATGTGAACAGAGAGTCGTCGGAACCGGCATCAAGCGCCTCCTCCCTGCGCTGTTCGACGAATTCAGCCACAGAATTGACAAGTTCCTCCACATTTGCGCAGCGGCTCTGGCCTTCTATCGAGGTGTCTGACCTGAACATCGCATACAACCCGCTGTCATCGGCAATCCTGCGCGCGAGGTCATGTGCATCCGTGATCTTGACAAGAGCCGAAAGCGTCTCTATCATCTCGCAGAACGGCTTGACCTTGGGGAATTCAAAACCGGCCTTGAACATCGAGATCTTGTTCTCCGAAGCAAGTTCGGCTATCTTCTGCAAGGTCGTCGCGCCTATGCCTCGCGCCGGCCGGTTCACCGCCCTCTTGAAGCTCTCGTCGTCCGAGGGGTTGACGCACAGCTTGAAGTATGACATCAGGTCCTTGACCTCGGCCCTGTCGAAGAAAGAATTTCCCGAATATATCATATAGGGGACGTTGCGCCTGCGGAGCTGCTCCTCGAGAGCTCGCGACTGCGAATTGGTACGGTACAGTATCGCGAAATCCTTGTATTCGGCATGATCCGAGCGGATCCTAGAGATTATGTCCGAGGTTATCCGCGCAGCCTCTTCCTGTTCGGACCCCGAGGAAATCACATGTATCTTCTCGCCCTGGGCCCCCGACGAATAGCATTCCTTCGGGATTCGGCCCTCATTGTGTGCGATCAGGGAATTGGCCGCATTGACAATGGTCTGCGTCGACCTGTAGTTGCATTCAAGACGGAATGTACGGCACTCGGGATAGTCTTTCTTGAAATTCAGTATGTTCTCTATCTTGGCGCCTCTGAACGCATAGATCGACTGGCTGTCGTCACCCACGACGCAGATGTTCCTCCTGAACTGCGACAACCGCCGCAGAATAATATACTGCGCCTTGTTGGTATCCTGGTACTCGTCGACCATGATATGCGTAAACCTGTCGGCAATCTCCACAAGAGCCTCGCGGTTGTCACGCAGCAGGTAATTCGTGTTCAGCAGTATGTCGTCGAAGTCCATCACTCCGGCAGCCTTGAGCTTTTCCTGATACCTGCCGTAAAGCTGTCCCATGCGAGGCTTCCTGCTGCGCAGGTCAGCTTCCGCAACAGCCGGGTCCGAGAGATATGCCTGCCACGTGACAAGATTGTTCTTCGCCATCGAGATCCTGGAAAGGACATCCTTTGGCTTGTAGATCTTGTCGTCAAGCTGCATCTCCTTCAGGCAGGCCTTTATCGCGCTGATCGAGTCTGACGTGTCGTATATCGTAAAGTTCTCCGGATAGCCCAGGCTCCCGGCATATTCGCGCAGAAAACGCACGAAAACAGCATGGAAGGTCCCCATCACAAGCCGTCTCGCCCCTGCCTTCCCGACCATAGACGCGATCCTGTCCTTCATCTCGGAAGCCGCCTTTTTCGTGAAGGTAAGAGCCAGTATTCCCGAAGGTTCGGCACCGCTGGCGAGCAGATATGCTATCCTGCTTGTAAGGACCCTGGTCTTTCCCGATCCGGCGCCTGCAACGATAAGCACCGGGCCGTCCACACAGCAGACTGCCTGTCTCTGCTCATCGTTCAGAGAAGCCATAATAACGTTCAGATTATCTGTCATAGCGGCGCGAAAATACGAAAAAAATGTGTATCTTCGCACCGCATTTTGCTAATCAAAATTAACGTCATATTCAATGTCAACAACCATCGTTTTGAAAAAGGGTCTGAACATCCCCATTTCGGGTGAAGCAGAACTTCGTGTCTCCAAGGCGATTGCACCGGGCATTGTTGCGGTTTGTCCTCCCGACTTCAAGGGGATTCTCCCCAGGCTTCTCGTCAAGGAAGGCGATCCCGTGCTCTGTGGCTCTCCCGTCATTGCAGACAAAAAGAACCCTGACATTCTCCTGACGTCACCGGTAAGCGGTACAGTCAAGGAACTCGTCAGAGGTGACAAGCGCAAGTTGCTTACAGTCCTAATCGAAGCCGACGACGAACAGAAGTACGTGGACTTCGGCCCCAAGGACGTTGAACGCATGGACGCAGAAGAAGTGCGCCAGGCCCTGCTACAGGCCGGCATGTGGCCATGGATCGTACAGCGCCCCTACGGAATCGTGGCAAACCCCAAGGATACGCCGCGAGACATCTTCGTTTCCGCCTTCAGCACGGCTCCGCTCGCGCCGGACTACGGGTTCTGCCTCGGTGAGAAGATCAAGGAGATCCAGGCTGCCGTATCCGCCCTCGCAAAACTGACTTCGGGGAAAGTGCATGTATCGGTATGCGCCGACACTCCCGGCCAGGCAGAATTCGCGAAACTCCAGAATGCGGAAATCCACAGTTTCAAGGGCAAACACCCTGCAGGGAACGTAGGTGTGCAGATAAGCAATATCGCTCCCATACGCAAGGGTGACATCGTATGGACACTCTCCCTTCTTGGTCTCGCCTCGATCGGCGAGCTTCTGCTCAAGGGAAAATGCAACTTCCGCAGGAAAGTCGCAGTATGCGGCCCGATGGCAATCCAGCCTTCCTATATCGACACGCTCCCGGGAATGCCCCTGAAGCAGCTTGCGCCGTTCTACGGGGACAGGCCGGACGGAATCCGCTTCATCAGCGGAGATGTCCTCAGCGGCAGGAACGCAGGAGTCGACGGATACCTCGGATTCTTCGACAACCAGGTGACCCTGATACGCGAAGGTGTGGACAAGGAACTCCTCGGATGGGCGCGCCCGCTGCGTTACAAGCAGTACAGCCGCGACCACAGTTATTTCTCATGGCTCATGCCGTGGAGGAAGTATGACATGGACACCAACCTGCACGGAGGCCAGAGGGCTTTCCTGATGAATGACGGATACTATGCCAAGGTTCTTCCGATGGACATCTATCCGGTCTACCTGACCAAGGCATGCCTTGCCGGAGACATCGACAAGATGGAACAGTTCGGCATCTATGAGGTGCTCCCCGAAGACCTCGCAGTATGCGAGTTCATCGATCCGAGCAAGAACAATATCCAGGATATAATTGCACAGGGCATTGACCTTATGCTCAAGGAAATGGCTTAAAGGATATGAATAAGATTTTTGAAAAAGGCGGAAAACTGCACTGGCTGCATTCGACGGTAGACGCTTTTGAGACATTCCTTCACGTCCCGGGCACCGTAACCCTCAAGGGAGCCCATGTCCGCGACGCGATTGACCTCAAGCGTATACTCATCATCGTAATAGTCGCCGCCGCTCCCGCCGCACTGTTCGGAATGTGGAATGTCGGCTACCAGCACAGCCTGGCCATAGGAAACACCGGCATAGACATCCTCGGGAACTTCTGGTATGGATTCCTGAAGGTTCTTCCCCTGTACGTAGTCTCATACGTAGTGGGTCTGGGCATCGAGTTTGCCGCGAGCCAGATCAGAGGCGAAGAGGTCAGCGAAGGATTCCTCGTATCAGGATTCTTCATCCCGCTGATTGTTCCTGTCGACATCCCTCTCTGGATGCTCGCGATAGCCGTGGCTTTCGCCGTAATATTCGGCAAGGAAGTTTTCGGCGGCACCGGAATGAACATATGGAACCCGGCACTGCTCACGCGTGCCTTCCTGTTCTTCTCCTACCCTAACCAGATGTCCGGCTCGAACTGCTGGATTTCCCTCAGGCCCGGAGAGACACCGGTCGACGGCTTCACCGGAGCCACTCCCCTTGCTCTTGACGGAGCACAGGCACAGTACGGTACCGGTTTCTGGGACATGTTCATCGGTACGGTTCCCGGTTCTGTCGGTGAAACATCCGTGATTGCCATACTCATCGGTGCGATCATACTGATATGGACCGGTGTGGCAAGCTGGAAGATCATGGCCGGAACTGTAATCGGAGCGCTTGCGGTCGGTCTGATAGGAGACCTCGCAGGAATCAGCAAGGTTCCCTGCTACATGCAGCTCATCTACGGAGGCTTTGCCTTCGGTGCCGTCTTCATGGCGACAGACCCTGTCACTTCAGCTCAGACGGAGTGCGGCAAGTGGATATACGGAATACTCATCGGAGCCCTCTGCCTGATGGTAAGGCTTTTCAACCCGGGATACGTAGAAGGCATGATGCTGGCGATTCTGTTTGCCAACTCGTTCGCTCCGCTGATTGACCATATCGTGGTCAACTCACACATCTCACGCAAGGCCAAAAGACTTAATGCAGCATAGCCATGAATACGAACAGTAACGTTTATACGATAATATACACGACCATAGTGGTCGTCGTCGTAGCCGCGGTACTTGCAGTGGCCGCAATGGCTTTCAAGCCAATGCAGACAGCCAACGTCAAGGCCGAGACTCTCTCCCAGATGATGGTGGCCGCAGGACTCGGGTCAATGGACGAATTCCTCTCCATAGGCAATGATCAGGTTCTGGAAAGATATTCCGAGAACATCGACAGCGCCTACGCCGTAAATCTTGAGGGAGACAAGGTCCTCGATCTTGATACCGAGAAGGACAATATCGAGCTCATCGACAACTTCAAGCCTCAGGACAAGGCAATCAAGGCAAACGGAGAAGTGACTCTCCCCGTCTACAAGTTCAAGTCCGGCATCACGGTAATTCCTATTTACGGAGCAGGTCTGTGGGGACCTATCTGGGGATATATCGCCCTGAACCAGGACCTCAGGACAATAGCCGGAGTATACTTCGACCACTCCAGCGAGACTCCTGGTCTCGGTTCGAAGATCAAGGACGAGCCCTGGTTCAAGGAGCAGTTCGTCGGGAAGGTGCTTGACATCGACACGCCCGGCAATCCCTTCGACATCGTCAAGGGCGGTGCCGATGAAAACGACAATTCGGCCGTAGACGCAATCTCAGGAGCGACAATGACCTGCAGGGGCCTTGACGCCGCACTGGACGTATGGATAGGAGCCTACGCCAACTATCTCAAAAAAACAACCGCGGAGGAATAATCCATGAGCAACTTGAAAGAAACAATCCTCAACCCGATACTGAAGAGCAACCCGATCACGGTCCTCGTGCTCGGTATCTGCTCCTCTCTCGCCGTTACGGTGCAGCTCAAGGGAGCCTGCGTAATGGCGATCTCGGTAATCATAGTCACAGGGCTCTCAAGCTTCGTAGCTTCAATTCTGCGCAACACGATTCCGAACCGTGTCCGCATTATTGTACAGCTGGTCGTAGTCGCCCTGATGGTAATACTCGTAGACCAGATACTGAAAGCCTACATGTATACGGTTGAAAAACAGCTGTCAGTATACATCGGCCTGATAATCACCAACTGTATCGTCATGGGCCGCATCGAGGCCTTCGCTCTCGGGAACAAGCCGATACCGTCACTGCTTGACGGACTTGCAAACGGTGTGGGATACGGACTTATCCTGGTGATCGTCGCCTTCTTCCGCGAACTCATAGGAAGCGGCACGCTCTTCGGGTTCAGAGTCCTTCCCGAAGGCTACGTGCTCAACAACCTCGTGATACTGCCTCCGTTCGCACTTATTCTGCTTGGCTGCATAATATGGGCGCACAGGTCATTCGACAAGGATCTACAGGAAAAATAACAGCGTCGCCATATGGAATATGTAAGTTTATTCGTAAAGTCAATATTCATTGACAATATGATATTCTCGTACTTCCTGGGTATGTGCTCATACCTGGCGGTATCGAAGAATGTCAAAACAGCAAACGGCCTTGGCCTCGCTGTGATTTTCGTGCTCACGTTCACGCTGCCGATCAACTACCTTCTCAACAAGTACGTGCTGACACCGGGTGCGCTCTCATGGCTGGGTCCCCAGTTTGCCGACGTAGACCTCAGCTTCCTCGCCCTGATCATATTCATCGCGGTGGTGGCTGCATTCACTCAGCTTGTCGAGATGATAGTCGAGAAGTTCATGCCGAACCTCTACTCGTCTCTCGGTATCTTCCTTCCCCTTATCGCGGTCAACTGCGCGATTCTCGGAGGCTCGCTGTTCATGCAGCAGAGGGATTTCATAAACGTAGGGGAATCCGTTGTGTATGCGCTCGGTTCAGGCATAGGCTGGTATCTTGCCATAGTCTGCCTTGCAGCCATACGCGAGAAGATGGCATACAGCAACGTGCCCAAGCCGCTCAAGGGCATTGGAGTCACGTTCATCACTGTCGGCCTCATGGGCATGGCATTCATGATTTTCATGGGAATTCAACTTTAAGGAGGAAGTAAAGATATGGGATCAACAGTAATTTCAGCAGTTGCCATCATTGTGGTCGTGACGCTGTTCCTTGTCATCTTGCTCCTTATCGTGAAGGACAGGATCACTCCGAAAGGAACGGTCAAGATAGATATCAACAACGGAAAGAAGCAGCTTGACGTAACCCCCGGGAACTCGCTCATGGCTACGCTTGCCAACGAGAAGATATTCCTTCCCTCGGCATGCGGCGGAAAAGCGAACTGCGGGCAGTGCAAGGTCCAGGTTCTTGAAGGCGGCGGAGAGATACTGCCTACCGAGGTAGGGTTCTTCAACCGCAAGCAGATCAAGAGCGGATGGAGGCTCGGATGTCAGGTCAAGGTCAAGGAAGACCTGAAGATCCAGATGAACGAGTCTGCGCTTTCAGTCAAGAAACTCGAATGCGAGGTAATCTCCAACAAGAACGTCGCCACCTTCATCAAGGAATTCACCGTAAGGCTTCCTGAAGGCGAGCACCTTGACTTCAAGAGCGGAGAATACATACAGATAGACATTCCGGCATACCACATATACTACAAGGATATCGATGTAGAGCCGGAATACAGGAAGGACTGGGAAAAATACGGGTTCTTCAACCTTGAATGTGTGAACACCACTCCGACTATCAGAGCCTACTCAATGGCCTCTTATCCCGGGGAGAAGAACATAATCAAGCTCAACGTCCGTATTGCAACTCCGCCTTTCGACCGCAGCGTTCCGCGTGAGCAGGGACCCAAGCTCCTGCCTGTCAGCCCTGGTATCGCCTCTTCATACGTGTTTACACGCAAGCCTGGCGACAAGGTAATGATAAGCGGTCCGTATGGTGAGTTCCTCCTGCCTGAGAACGACCCGGACAATCTTGAGTACATCTTTGTCGGAGGCGGCGCCGGTATGGCTCCTCTTCGCAGTCACATAATGCAGCTGTTCAAGACACTCAAGACAAAGCGCAAGGTAAGCTTCTTCTACGGCGCGCGTGCGCTCGTCGAGGCATTCTACCTTGAGGACTACGCAGAACTCGAGAAGGAGTTCCCCAACTTCAAGTTCCATCTTGCGCTTGACAGGCCCGATCCTGCCGCAGATGCAGCCGGAGTCAAGTACACACCGGGATTCGTTCATCAGGTCATGTATGACACATACCTCAAGAACCATGAGACACCGGAGGATATCAAGTACTTCATGTGCGGTCCTCCTATGATGGTCGCATCCGTAAACAAGCTTCTCGACTCCCTCGGAGTACCGGAAGAGAACATACTCTACGACAACTTCGGCGGTTAGCGACACCGCACCGCGAAAGTGCCGTGACACACGCAGGACGGCCGGGACATCAGTCCCGGCCGTCACTGTTTTATTGAAGGCGCTTCAGGCATTGACTCCCGCGCCTTGATAAAGAATGATGAATGAAAACATAAAAAAGGAATAAAACGGAAAAAACACTGTCAGGAATCTTGTCTTTCCATTGTCCCAAGCAGTTCATCCGATACCTTTGCGGAAGAAAAACCAAATTGTACGATATGAAAAGCTTCGAGAACCAGAAACACCGACAAAACCAATCATCCCGGGCTCAAAGTCCATGCATTCTGCATGGTAACCGGAAAAATGTCTTCTCAACACTACTAATCAGCTTGCTTTTACCGCCGGTGTTTCTGGTAAACTCGTGCAGCAAACTGCCGTCCGGCAGCCCTGACGCCTTGCCAGGAACTGTCCCTGCCAGGGATTCGGTCCTCCATACCATACTTGTCGACTACAGACAACCCCTCTCATCCGCAGCCACGGGACACGGGACATGCCTTGACATATTCATATTCGACGACACACCCCAGGGGGCAGTCGACAGGATAATACACCTGGACGGCAACCCGGAAGAGATCAGCTTCTACTGCTTCACAGGGGACAAGACCATAGCTGCTGTTGCAAACAGCCCGAAGAGATTCAACCCGATGGCGATTGCCCGCATTTCATCTCTGCAGAATATCGTCTACTCCTTTGACGAGGACAATCCTGAAAGTCCAATAATGGCCGGAACCACAAGGCTCAGCGGGACCCTGGCCGGTGCTGCGGAAATAGTCCTAACTCCTGTGATGAGCGAGATACGCCTGGAGAGCATCAGCAACGGACTGGACGGATACGAGCTGCTCGAACAGCCGAGAATAAGGCTATGCAACATAAACGGCAGCGCAAAACCGTTTCAAGAAGGCATATACGAACCGCAGGAACTGATGGAATACGGGGAATGGGCTTCACTCCCGTACGATGTAGGGATGTTTCCTCAGGAAGTCTCCATCCCTCTCTACTGCTACCCGAACGAGGGTGACCCGGAGTCCATGGGGACCATCAGGACAATGCTCCAGCTTGAATGCATACTCAAGGGAAAGAGACAGCGCTTCAATTTCGCCGTTCCCGGGATTCCAAGAGCCTCGGTCACCGGGTGCAGCATATACGTGTTCTCGGAAGAAGAGGCGGACTGCGAATTCTCCCTTATCGTGTCCGGCGAAGACGCGTAGTGTGAAGGGCCGTACCCGGTCCGTCGTCAAGCCTGAAGCGGAAACCAAGTATGGTCAGCACCTTGGCCTGACGGTCCCCCTTGCGTTCTATGCTGAGGATGAACTTGATTACCGAAGAGAATCTCGACCTGACAATATACAATGCCTTTCTGCCTGGCGCCAGCCCGATCGTCATGACCCTGTACCCGCATGCAGGTACGGCAATCGAGAAGATCCTCTCGTATATATGTGCCATCGACCCTCTGGAATGGGATTCCATCTTCCCGTTGAAATGTTCGGGACCTATCTTGTCAGACTGAAGATATCTCAAGGCTTCCGGGCGGATCAGGAACATGGTCCCTGCGCAGAAACGTCTCTCCCTCGTCTTGAATCCAAGCCTGCGCAGTTCGCAGACGAGGTTGAAGCGGTCCTCCCAGAATTCCGTCCTGACATAGTACCTGACGTCGCAGATCATGCCCACCTGCGGATCAGTCGCGAAGGCAAGCAGGTTTGACAGCACGGTCTCAGTGCTGCCGATAAGCGAATTGACCATATCATCCCTCCACATTGAACCGGTCAGGCGCCGACCGCCAAGATGTATGACCTCCTTGAGAGGCGCCTTGGTATGTATCTTCAGCACACAGTCGTACTTGGCAAGGTCTACGGACTTGACAACTGAAATGAACGGCCAGATATCATATCCGAGATTGTCTACCTTTACAAACTTGGTGTCAGGCTTGAACTCTGACAGAGCCCTGCGCGAGGCTCCGTTCTCTTCCACATATGTCACCACCAGGTCATAGTCACAACCTGACAGATTGGAAAGCTTGTCGAGAAACCACGGCAACTGGTCATGGTAATACAGGTGGAAATGGACTAGCAGCTTCATATCTCCGACTGATATCTTATTTTGTCTTTCAAAGGTCTGAAATGCCTCGGCGAGGTATAGCCCGGTATGGTCATGTGCCATGCCCGCATCTGGGCAAGAGCCTTGTCCCTGTTATATCCCCTGCCCTTGGGATGAATGACCTTCACCCGGTCGTCAACTATTATGAGCATGCGACTGATCCTGGCAAAATGACATAGCGCCAGATCAATCCCCCAACCCAGAAGGTTTACGGACGAGTCCACAGGCATCAGCTTGTCAAGCAGCTCCCTGCACACCATATGGAACCACCCCTCCTGGAAATTCACCTTCCTCATCCTTCCGGTATAATGGCACATGCTCTGAGGCAGTGCACGGCCACGGAAAGAAAAACGGCAGCTCGGCTGGTATAGCCCTACGTTTGTGCTGTGCGAGATGTCCCTCATGGCGTCGACAAGTCTTGAAAAGTTCCCGGAGTCAATCTCAATGTCGCTCGTCACCACCATCAGCCAGCGGTATCCTTTCTTTACGAGCAGTTCATATGCCTTGTTCATCAGTCCGGAATAGTAGACATTGTCGAGATGCAGGGCAAGAGGATGCGGACACGCAGGAGTGCTCCCGCTGTCAAGTATCACCGTATCAAAATGCTCCGAAAGCCTGTCAGCCCAGGCGCAGGCCTTGTCGTTCTCATTGTAGTTGAAAACGCAGCACAATATGTCGCTGTTCATAACCGTCATTTCGAAAACCTGTATCTGAGCATCACCCAAGGGATTCTCTTCCATTTGTATACATTCCTGGAACTGTCACCGCCGAAAGTGTTCAGGTGGCCTACAATGGTGGCGTAACGCTTTCGGGAAGACGCATATTTCCTTCTGACATATTCAAGGGAGTCTCTGAACGATGCCGACAGTGATCCACGGGAATGATGGTGGCACTTTAATTCCACTGCAATGGACTGAATACCGGCATTCTCGAAGGCGGCGACACAGAAATCCTCCACATACATGTCAAAACAAAGATGAGGGTCGAAGCGAAGATGATGCATGCGCACCAGCGAAGAATGTACAATAAGGCACTGGCAGTCGAATGTATCGACCCGTCCTGAAGGGTCCTTGCCCCGTATTACGACCTGACGTCTTCCGTCCTTGGCACTCTGTTCCACTCCCCCGCGCATGATCATGACATCGGAACGCCGCCTTTCCTCTACGAAAACGCCTATCGGACCATAAAGGAAGCCGCGGTCAAGCTTCTCCAAAACAGGCAGGAGCGGCTCGCGCACCTCCCAGTCCTCGTGGCAGAAGACTATCCACCTGTCGTCATGAACGGAATCAAGGTAATCGTTGTAGCGTTTCGTGACAGGGAGGTTCTCCGAGCGGTTGTCGACAGGGACAAGTTCGCACCCCTCCAGGAAAGGATTTCCGGATACACACCTTCCATACATGTCAAAGTCCCTGACGACAGAGACGACGGAAACTTTCTGTGACGGCATCAGTGAAGACATTTGAATTACACCACGTCCGCAAACCTGTCCGGAATGCGTACGACTATTCTCAACTCGAACATCGCCGGCTTGTTAAGCGCATACGGAGGACGCACTATGCTCTGACATACCCTGGCGAATCTCACCCAGGTATCGAAAGGACGGGCGCGGAACCGCGTGACATAGCGTATGGTCCTGGAACGCTTCTTCATATGCTTTTCCCAGCCCTGGCTGAGCCTGTCACTGTCTGAAAGCCTGTCAGAGAGCCTCTTCATGTCAAAGTAGCCGAAATGCATCAGGTACAGATCCTTCCCGATATGGAAGTTATGCCCTTTGACCCTGTGGAAGCCGGAGCCCCACCTGCAGGGAGCTGCCAGTACTGAAGCCTTGGTGTAGCGCGTCCCGATCTGGGCATAGTGGCGCTGACGCAGGAAAGGCATGTCCGAGCGGATATCACCCTCCTCGCCAAGCTTCTGCCCGAAGTCAAGACCGAGAGCAGAAAGAGAAGTCCTTATCCTGGCAGAAGACAGGTATTCACCGAGTCCGATCCCGAGCCTGGGATCAACGACGATGAATTCGTCCACATCCACACCGACCACGAGATCGTATCCCGAGGCAAACAGTTTCGCCGCCTCGGACGAGAGAAACTCAATACGGATCTTGTCCGCCCTGGCAACCTGGCTCTCCACCCTCTCATGGAACCTGACATTTGTCCCGGCACAGAACGGAGCGGCCACCTGATCGGTGCCGTCAAAGAATATATACAGGTTTTCCCGACCGAACTGGGCACCATAGTAGCTGACCCACTTCTCAAGGTAGAAAGAGTCATTCCTGACCATGGTCAAGGCTGCAATTCTTTTCATAAGTACTTGGCCGTATATGTATCCGACTTCATCAAATCCTCGACTTTGCCTTCGAACACAACCTCACCACCAGCACTTCCGGCATCCGGGCCCAAGTCTATCACCCAGTCGGCAGAACGTATCACATCCGGGTTGTGTTCGACAACGACAAGCGAATGCCCCGCATCCAGCAACGCATCGAAGGCTCGCAGCAACTTCTCCACATCGTAGAAATGCAGGCCCGTCGTAGGCTCGTCAAATATAAACATTATTTTGTCTTGTTTCTCTCCCCTGCGCGTCTGGGAAAGGAAATATGCGAGCTTGATGCGCTGGCTCTCGCCACCTGACAGGGAAGAGCTGCTCTGCCCGAGTTTCAGGTACCCAAGTCCCACATCCTGAAGGACACTGAGTTTAGAGGCGATTGACTTCGCCTCGTCCTCAGTACCTTCCGAGAAGAAAGACACGGCTTCATCGACAGACATCTGGAAGATATCGTATATGTTTTTCCCGCGATAGCGCACCTCGAGCACCTCTGGCTTGAAACGCTTTCCTCCGCAAGCCTCGCAGACCATGTCCACATCGGCCATGAACTGCATGCTTATGTGGACGACACCCTCCCCCTGGCACTCGGGACAGCGGCCTCCGTCCGAATTGAACGAGAAGTATGAGGCATTGAAGCCGTTTATCCTTGCATACTGCTGCTGGGCGAAGAGCCTGCGCATATCGTCATATGCCTTCAGATATGTAAGGGCATTCGAGCGGGAACTCTTCCCTATCGGATTCTGGTCCACATATTCCACACGTGTGATTCTGTCAAGGTTCCCTTCCAGCCCGCGGAATACTCCCGGATTGTCTCCGGACCCGTTGATATGCCTGTACAGGGCAGGATAAAGGATATCGCCCACAAGCGAAGACTTTCCGGAACCCGACACTCCGGTGACAACGACAAGTACACCGAGAGGGAACTTCACGTCAATATCCTTGAGATTGTGCTCCATCGCCCCGCGCACGGTAATCGAGTATACCCATGGACGCACTTCCCTGCAATAACGCGCCCTGCTGTGCGAGAGATACTGCAGAGTCAGGGATTCACCGAATTCCGAAGGGTCGGCGACATCGTCCGGCCGGCCTTTGAAAACCACTTTTCCGCCTTCGCTTCCTGCCAGAGGCCCCATGTCGATCAGTAAGTCGGCCGCCCGCATGATATCCTCGTCATGCTCGACGACAATTACGGTATTGCCCAGATCGCGCAGACGCCTGAGCACCGCAATAAGCCTCATCGTATCTCTCGGATGGAGTCCGATGCTCGGCTCGTCGAGTATGTACATCGAACCTACGAGGCTTGAGCCAAGAGCCGTTACCAGGCTCACCCTCTGGCTTTCTCCTCCTGAAAGCGTGTTGCACGAACGGTCCAGAGTCAGATATGAAAGCCCCACATCCTTGAGGCAATGCAGACGCGAGAGTATTTCCGACAAAGGTTCCTCGACGACAGTCTTTTCAGAGTCGCTGAGATCAAGGCCAGAAAAGAAGTCCAAAGCCTCGTCAATGTTCATGGAAAGCACATCGGCGATGGTCTTTCCGCCGACCTTCACCCAAAGCGCTTCCTTGCGCAGGCGGCTTCCTCCGCATGCCTGGCACACAGCCTTTCCGCTGAACCGCGAAAGCATGTACTTGTACTGGACCTTATATTTCTGGGAATCCACCCACTGGAAGAATTCGTTGATTCCTGAAAATGAATTATCGTCATTATCGTCGAACCTTGAATTCCATATCAGGTCACGCTCCTTCCTCGACAGGTTGCAGTATGGCTCGAATACTGGGATCCCATGATATGGAGCAGCCTTGACAAGACGGTCACGGAACCAGCCCATTTTTTCACCCCTCCAGCAGGCAATCGCTCCGTCATGAATGCTGAGTGTCTTGTCAGGTATCACGAGATCCTCGCTGATGCCGATTACCTTGCCGAGCCCGCCGCACACAGGACAGGCGCCCAGCGGGGAATTGAAACTGAACAGGTACTCGTCGGGCTGCCTGAAGACTATCCCGTCAAGTTCAAACCTGTTGCAGAATTCACGGAGCGGAAGATCGGAAGCAGCTACCGAAATGTGCCCTTTTCCAGCCGCGAAGGCGGACGAAATGGAAGAGAAAAGCCTGGAGCGCAGTTCGTCGTCAGCATTGTCGGGGACTCTTACCCTGTCTACAAGCAGGAACGCTTCTGAAGGATAATCACCGTCTTTGCTAAGGACATCCTCTATCTTGACCGGAACCCCGTCAGCAAAAAGCCTTGAATAGCCTTCTTCCTTGAGAGAGAGCATAAGCTCGACCTTGTCATCACGTCCGGCCCATCCGATATCGGCAAGCACATAGCAGGTCTCTCCACGCAGAGAGAGGATGTATGCGAGGACATCAGACTCACTGTCACGGTGGACTTCCCTGCCGGAAACAGGAGAAAAAGTATGGCCGACCCTGGCAAACACGAGCCTGATGTAATCGTAGATCTCAGTCGTAGTTGCAACGGTGGAGCGTGGATTCCTGGTAGTGACCTTCTGCTCGATGGCTATCGCGGGAGGAATTCCGTCAATCTGGTCCACGTCAGGCTTTGTCATCCTGCCCAGAAACTGTCTGGCATATGACGACAGGCTTTCGGAAAACCTCCGCTGCCCCTCCGCGTAGAGAGTGTCGAATACCAACGAAGACTTCCCCGAACCGGAAATGCCCGTCACGACGACGAACTTTCCGCGGGGAATTTCCAACGAGAGATTCTTAAGGTTGTTTACTCTTGCACCCTTGATCAGAATACTGCCTTCCACAGACTACTTCTCCCCCTCCGACTTGGATACAGTTTTTTCACCGCCAGCCTGTCTGAACTTTGAGACCCAGTCCTTTCCGAAAAGCACCCATACGCCGGAAAGGCATGCCCCAAGGAACACGAAAGCGACCAGAGTCATGGCCTTTGAAGGCTTGGAAGCCTTTGTCGGAAGGACAGGAGGCTCGAGTACGACACATACAGGGGTCTCCTGCTGCACCTTTGCCTTGGCCATCTGTACCTGCTGTGCGCAAGTGTTATAGAGATTGTAGGCAAGCTGCATCTCATTCCTCAGCCTGTCCTGTTCGGTCATGACACTCTGCAGGACAACGTTCTGGTTGGCGTCTACATAGTTTGCATAACGCTGCTGGGCGGCATAATAGTCATTCCGAGCCTCGTCATAGAGCTGCTCATAGTAGTCAAGATCCTTGCGGGACTTTTCGGTCCTGTAGTCTGACACATACTTCTCGAGCCTGGAAATCACCTCTTCCGAAAGGTCAGTGGCTACCTTGGGATCCTGTGCGGACACGCTGAGGGTAATCATGGAATTCTTGCTGTCGATCACAAGCGACACGCTTTCGCGTATGGCTTTGGCGATGCGCTCCTGCTCGTCGGTAAGGGCCGATGGATCCAGCTCGGAATATCCCTCCTCTTCTTGGGGTTCATCACGGAACAGTCCCATAACCCAGCCAAGGAGCTTGAACGGAGCCGAGAACACGGCATTCCACCATGGAGAGCGCGTATAGTCGCGCAGATAACCGTACAGGTCAGTCTCCACGAGCCCGTCCCTGCGTGTCTGCACGGCAACAGGCACCGAAAACAGCTCGGTGACAAAAGGCGTGGACGACACTATCTCGGGATACAGTTCAGGATAGACCGCATCTGAGGTGGACATGCTGTTAAGGTTCACTCCGGCAAGCGAAGCCAGAGAGGAAAGCGAAGAATTTGTCTTGGACACTATTTCAGGAGCAAGCTTCGAAGTGACCGTGTACTGCTTCGGGATACTGAACGCTACGACCAGGCCCGCGACGCCGGCGATGCAGCACCACTTGACTATGGTCTTCCAGTTTCCCAGGAGCTTGCGCAGAAGCTCCATCAGGTCAATCTCTTCGTACTGTTGCTGGTCCTGTACGGCAGCATCTGCCGTATTCGGATTGATTTTCTTTTCTTCCATGTTGAAAAAATACGTGTCAGTCAGAGCACTAAGGAGCAAGCAGATTCATAAGCATGGCAACCATGCTGGTAAGCGAAGTCGCCATCGAGGCTGTCGCCATCACGTCAGTCGTGGTGACCGGCCGGCGGTCGGGCCTCTTGGGCACAACAATGGTACATCCAGGCTCAACCTTGGCTTTCGCAATGCCACTCCGCGCCGCGCTTCCGTTCATATAAATCACATAGGCCTTTGATCTCTTGGCATTCTGTGAGAACCCTCCGGCAGCGTTGATATAATATCTGAGAGACTTGCCGGGTACATACACCACTGCGTTCGGGAACATTACCTCGCCTACAATCTGGACCGTGTTCACATATTCCGGCACTATTATCCTGTCCCCTTCCTTGAGCACGACGTCAGCTTCGGTACCGGGATGGTCCATGGCTGCAGCGAGATCCAGACTCACGACAAACTCGTTGGAGAGGTTCACATCCACGGAATCCCGCTGTGAAGAAGCGCCGATTCGTGACAGAGACTTGTTAACAGTGCTCAGCAGATCACCGTCGGAATAGCGGCGTATGATCCTGGCTCCGGACAGATAAGCCGTACTCGTGAAACCGCCAGCCCTCAGCATGAGGTCGGAAACCCTCTCGCCCTCGTTCAGGATCACATAGTTTCCGGGGAAAAGCACCTGGCCGTCAATCGTGACGAACCTCTGGGGACGGAATCCGGGACTGCGGCGCACGGAAACCACGTCATAAGGTTCAAGCACAAAATGCTCTCCAGCATCAACGGAAAGCGAATCTCCGATCGCAAAACTGAAAGATATGCCCAGCGAATCGGAAAATTCGGTGCTGGAAGGATCGTAAATGCGTCTTGCCACGTCAACCCGGGCCGTCGAAGCTCCGTCGACAAGGCCTCCTGCACGGAGGATGAGATCCTCGATGGTGGTGTTCTCGGCAAACGGGAACACTCCTGGATTGGATACGAAACCGTTTATCGTAAGAATTCCCCTGTCGGTGACATCATGCAGACCTGACACCATCAGCACATCGTTGCGGTGAAGCAGTATGTCTTCGGCATTGCCTGAGAGTACCCCGGCAAGATCCACGGTAATATTCTGATAGTCAAAATTCTCCTTTTCCCTGAGCAGGACGGCACGTTCGAGGAACGCGTCCTCGGTGACGCCACCCGCAGCCTCTATCAGCTGGCGCAGGGTGGCGATATTGCCTCCGAGCTCATACATTCCGGGACGGAAGACATACCCCCGAACCTCAACCATGTTTGAAAAGCGGTCCAGGTTAGGCCTCACGGACACGACATCGCCGTCATTGAGCGAAAAGGAATCGAACCTGTCACTGCCTACAGTGAATATCTCGCGCTGCTCACCGGTCACGCGTACGACGCTGACATCACCGGTGAACGCATTTCCGGCAAAGCCGCCAGCATAGTCGAGAAGTTTGCTCACGGACTCTTCAGGAAGCATCTCATAGCGCATCGGACGCTTGACGCTGCCGTACACCGACACAAGATTCACGTAAGGAGGGACGATAATGACATCCCCTTCCATAAGTGTCACGTCAGTGCCGGACTTCCCGTCAAAAAGATATGCATACACATCCACGGAGGCTACCTCTTTCCCGTTGCGGACAAGCCTGATGTCCCTGAGCGATCCGGAAGCCGTTATGCCGCCGGCACGGTATATGGCATTGAATACAGTCGAGAATGAAGACAGACGGTATGTACCGGGAGTCACGACATCTCCCATGACGTTGACGCTGATGGTCCTGATGTTTCCGAGCGACACGCTCAGGGATGACCCGGGATTATCACCGCCGACACTGGCATATTTCGAAGAAAGCACCTTGCGTATCTTCGCCTCGGCTTCCTTTATCGTCAGCCCGTCAAGATAGACCGGTCCGACCATGCTGATGCTGATACGTCCTTCCGGAGAAATCACTTGACGTATCGTGTCCTCGTTGAGACCCCAGACCTCTATAACGACCTCGTCCCCGGGGCCGAGCCTGTAGTTCTCAGGAGTCGCCACATTCTCGTTCGGCTCGAAGGTAAGAGCAGTCCCGTTGAAAAGATTGTGCCCGAAGATATCGTCTCCGGGACGTATACCGAGCATGGCCGGCAAATCACTTCCGGCATTAGCGGCAATTCCGTTCTCGTAATTTCCGTAGACGGCAGCCACCGCATCGGAATAGTCCTGTACAGGTGATGATACGGAAGCCTTGGAACCTGTTTCTTCGTCGGAAGAGGCCGAAACCGTCCTTTCAGAAACGGAAAGACCCGTCTGTGATGTCCCGGAAGAAGCGGTCGAAGCGTTCTGGTACTTGTCGCGAAGACGTTCCAGCTGCTGTGTCGTGACACCGCGGGCAACCAGTTCCCGGGCGATCTGTGATTCGCCCTTTCCGGACGACGCAGCATTCTTGACATACTCGACGACCTGATCGTCAGTCATTTGCGCAAGACAGGGCAATGAAACCAGGAACAGGGCAGCAGTTATGGCCAAAAAAAATCTTTTCATATCGGTCAATTGCAAACAAAGTTCGCAAATATAACACTATTGTGAGTTCTATGCAAGCCGGGAATAATATCTAACAGGTTAATTTACATAATGCTTGATGTCTCCAACCAGAACTAAAAGAAAAAAATTTACAGATAGCTATTGCAGATTTGCAAATTATGAGTAACTTTGCATCCGCTCTTCAACAAAAGAGGCCAGCCTGGTGCGGTAGTTCAGCTGGTTAGAATGCCGGCCTGTCACGCCGGAGGTCGAGGGTTCGAGTCCCTTCCGCACCGCTGAAGCAAAGCCTGAAACGTAACAGTTTCAGGCTTTTTCTTATATTTGTCTCCAGAATGATGGCAAACAGCAAGGAAAGAATATTCAAAATCACTCTGGTCGTCCTTATCATAGGACTCGGAGTCGTATTGTTCCGTCAGGCCCGGCCTTATTTCGGAGGCATTCTCTCTGCCCTGACACTTTACATACTGCTGCGCAAACCTACTTTCCGCCTGGCGGAAAAGCTGCACAGGCCGACCCTCGCGACATCGGCCATGGTTTTCGCCGTCATAGTGTTCATCGCCGTCCCGCTCTCACTTGTGATATGGTTTGCAGTGAGCAAGATACAGCAGGCAGAATGGAACGTAAACGACATTATCGCCCCGGCCAGGCAGATGTTCGATATCATTCAGGAGAGATTCGGCATAGATCTGGTCTCACAGCAGACACTGAGCTTCATCGCCGGCAAGCTGACAGCGATCGGACAGTCGCTGCTGTCCGGAATCGGCAATTTCTTCATCAACCTGCTCGTGGCCATACTTCTGCTGTTCTTCCTGCTTAACGGAGGACGGAGGATGGAACAGTACCTTGCATCCATCATCCCGATGAAGAACGTCAACAAGAAAGAGACCATGGACAAGATCAACAAAATGGTCAAGTCCAACGCAATCGGCATTCCGCTCGTCGCCATTCTCCAGGGGATTATAGCCTTCATCGGCTATATCATATTCAATGTCCCCAACGCCGGCCTGGCGGCAATCGCGACAGGATTCTGCTCCATAGTCCCGATAGTCGGCACAATGCTCGTATGGGTTCCGCTCGGCATATATTTCATGGTGCTCGGAGAATGGGGACAGGCCATAGGCCTGCTTGCTTTCAGTGCGGTCTTCATCTCCCAGAGCGACAACCTCCTGAGGTTCATTCTACAGAAAAAGATGGCAAACACCCACCCTCTGATAACGATTTTCGGAGTCTTTGTCGGTCTGTCGCTTTTCGGTTTCATTGGGATAATCTTCGGTCCGCTGCTCGTTTCCCTGTTCCTTCTGTTCATAGACATGTTCCGCAAGGAATACCTTGCTGACGACGACAGCGGGGACCAGCCCGAAGAAAGGCAGGACCCTGCACCGGCGCATGCAGAGGATACAAAGGAAGAATCTCCGGCTACTTCTGCATGAAGCGCCTGCGGTCGTCAGCGCCAAGGCGCTCTATGGAATAGCGGAGCATAGTGCGCGGCATTGTTCCGCAGCGGGGCTCCAGATAGCGCTTCAGACGAGCTTCGTCGCGCTTTCCCGCTTCGCGCAGCATCCAGCCTGACGCCTTCTGAAGCAGATCGTGCAAAGGTTGCGGGTCAGAAAGGAACAGGTCAGAAATGGAATAGGTATCATCAAGATCCCCGCCCCTGATGAACTCCAGGGTGCTTACAATGCCTATTCTGCGTTCCCACAGGCTGCGTTCCGGCGCTGCCAGTCTGTACAGCAGGCTCCTGTCCCTGTCCTTCAGATAGACTCCCAGAAGGCCCGGGCAGCTCTGGTCGACCAGATCCCAGTTGTTCACCCCGTCAAGGTGTCCGAGATAGAAATCCACGCACTCCTGCCTTTTCTGAGGCTCTTTCCCGGCATGGGAAAACATCTGGACCAGACACAGAAGCGCGCCAAGGCGGACCTCATGGTACTCAGATGCCATGCAGGCGTCCAGATCCTGAAGCGAAAGCCTGCGCCAGCACGATGATACCACCTTGCGGACTGCCGGGACTTTGATTCCGAGAAATTTGTCACCTTCGCCGTACTCTCCGGGCCCGGTCTTGAAAAACCGGGCCATTCCAGGCACCTGGGTCTCGTCCCGCACCGACAGCAGCGAATCATACAGAATATTGTCCATTCCAGTACAAATGTTATTCAAATCAATGCACCAAGATACTTCTTTTTTGCTAATTTTGCGCCCCTATGGACAAAGGGACAAAAAAGATATCGGCTGTGGCGATGCCAGTGCTTGTAGCCCTGAGCGCCGCACACTTCCTTAACGACCTGCTGCAGACGACAGTCACTTCAGCATACCCCATTATCAAGGATGACCTGGATCTCAGCTTCACCCAGATCGGATCGATAACGTTTGTCTATCAGATTGCGGCATCGATATTCCAGCCTCTGGTAGGCATGGTATTCGACCGCCGTCCGTTCAAGGGCAGCATGGAACTGGCGACGACCTTCACGATGCTCGGGATAATCGGCCTGGCACTCGCCCCGAACCTGGCATGGATCTACCTCGCGGTATTCACTATCGGCATTGGATCTTCCATCCTGCACCCCGAGGCATCACGCATAACGTCCCTCGCATCAGGTGGCAAGAGAGGTCTTGCACAGTCGATATTCCAGGTCGGAGGAAATTTCGGAGGTGCCGTGGGACCGCTGATAATAGCCATAACGGTCGTTCCATATGGCCGCAGCCATTTCCTGTGGTTTGTGCTGCTGTCGGCACTCTCCTATGCCGTGACGGCATTCATCAGCCGCTGGTACAACTTCTACCTGGACACGCACGGTCACAACGCCAGATCTTCCGCATTCAGGCCGCGGCCCCTTGGCAAAGGAGCGACATTCGCCGTCATCATCCTCATCTGCGTACTCATCATATCGAAATACATATATCTCGAGGGTCTGAAGAACTATTACACATTCTTCCTGATAGACAAGTTCGGGATCAGCATACAATTCTCCCAGGTATGCCTGTTCGCTTTTCTTTTCGCCACGGCCGCCGGCACTCTGATAGGAGGGCCCGTCGGAGACAGGATAGGACGGAAATACGTCATTCTGCTCTCTATAGTCGGGACAGCCCCGTTCAGTCTTGCAATGCCGCATGCCGGACTATGGGCCACGATAGCCCTGAGTTTCTGCTCAGGACTGGTGCTTTCGTCAGCCTTCCCGGCAATACTGCTCTATGCCCAGGAACTGCTGCCGAACAGGCTCGGCATGGTTTCTGGACTGTTCTTCGGATTCGCGTTCGGAATAGGAGGAATAGTGGCCGCGGTCCTCGGCAATCTGATTGACACCCACGGAATAGAAGCTGTCTACAGAATGGTGGCCTGGTCTCCTCTGGCCGGACTGGCAGCCGTATTCCTGCCCGACCTGAGAGACAGAACGACTACTCGCCCTTCTCGTACATAAAAGTAATTATCACGTTGCCGGAGCTGAACTGGACAAATGCACTGTAGTTGTCGCCGCCGATAACCTTCACGTACGTTGAATCCAGATCACCTTCCGCGAAACCGGCGGCAACAAGCGACGCGACATACTCGTCAAGAATTTCAGAGGATCCGCTCCGGTCCACGATCATGTACTGCTCAACGCCGAGCATGGATGTGTGGACTCCCTGGAAATCATACTTGTATTCAGGGAAATTGGAGAGGAATGGATATTCCGCAACAGCCTTGTCCCATGCCGTTTCCAGAATATTGTCCGGTGTACCGTCCTTGCTGCATCCGCATACGGAAAATGCAGACAAGGCAATTATAAAAGCAATCAGAATACGTTTCATAATTGACAAATATAATAAATTCCTGCTTCCAAAGGTAGTGTTCCATGCTTCGCACACGGGAAAGCCGCTCGTCAGAGCGGAACAGTTTGTCCTGTTCCCGGACCACTATCCGTTCAAGCTCCTTCAGCCTTGTCTTTAACTGTAAATCTGACATCTGATTCTGTTTTTTGTATAATGACCGCCGGTCATGACCTGGTTTCCAGGAATGCATCCGCACAATAGACGCAAAGAAGGCAAAAAAGATTCAAAATCCACCGGCATATCCACTGCCCATTCGCAGCATTTGCGTATCTTTGGACAATTCCAAACGAACAGGACACTTCAATGCGACAAATCATCAACCATTTTACAGACGACGACCTCTACAAGTTCACCATGTGCTGTGCCGTCATAGACAATTTCCCGCGGGCCCAGGTGAAATACAGTTTCACAGACAGGGACAATACGGTCTATCCTGACGGATTCGCCACGGCATTCATGGAGCAGGTGCGCGCCCTCGAGGGACTGTCCATCACCGACGACGAGATAGACTTCATGAGACGACGCTGCGACTACATACCCGGATGGTTCTACAACTACCTCAAGGGCTACCGTTTCGACAGCCGCTGGGTAAAGGCATATCAGGACGGGGAGGGACACCTGCACATAGACATAGAAGGCAGCTGGTCAGATACCATACTGCTGGAAGTCAAGCTGCTCGCAATAATATCCGAGCTCTACTACATTATGACCGGAGAACATTCCAGACTGGACATGAAGGCCTGCTACGACAGGACATACACCAAAGGGCGCAGGCTTCTTGAGGCAGGGTGCGTATTCAGCGACTTCGGCACCAGAAGAAGGGCTTCATTCGAGGCGGAGGACACGGTTGTACGGGCCCTGAAGGACAGCAGCCTTGCAGGAGGCACCGAAGGAAAGTTCGTCGGAAGCAGCAACGTCTACCTCGCGATGAAGCACGACCTGATTCCCGTAGGCACGATGGCACACGAGTTCATCTGCGCGATAGGAGGCATGTACGGCCCCCAGATGGCCAACCACATGGCAATGAACGCCTGGCGCAATACCTTCCGCGGCGCGCTCGGGACCTATCTTTACGACAGTTTCGGATGGGACATATTCAGCATGAATTTCTCTGAAGACTTCGCCAACCTTTTCAAGGGGCTGCGTATCGACAGCGGAGACAACTACACCCAGCTCATGCGCATAGTCGAAAAATACCGCTCCCTGGGAATAGACCCGCGCACAAAGCAGGTGATATTCAGCAATGCACTGGACACTGACAGGGCAATAGAAATCCAGCAGTACGCAAGGCACTACTGCCAGCCATCATTCGGGATCGGGACACACTTCACGAACGACTTCGACGGAATCAAGCCGATGAACATAGTCATAAAGCTGATTGCCGCAAAGATCACCGAATCCTGGACATTCTACAACGACACCTGCAAACTCAGCGAGGACGAGGGCAAACATACGGGAAAGCCTGAAGTCATCGAAAGATTCCTCCAGGCTCTCCATATGGAAGGATAGCGCGGCGGGAAATGGAACGCCGTCCTGCCGCGCCCTCCTCAAATTCTACTTGTAGGACGTGCGGTAGATTTCGAGTATCTCCTCGTCACTTAGAGGACGCGGGTCGAATTCGAACAGGCCTCCCATTGTGCTCCTGGCGTTCTGTACCATAGCCGGAAAATCCTCTTTCTTCACACCCCAGTCGCTGAGCTTGAGTTCATCGACGCCGCAGGCTGTCTGCATGCGCCTGAGCGCTCCAAGGAAATCGCCCGGACCGCTGCTGGGATGGCCGGTCATTGCCTCCGCCATCTTCATGTACCTCTTGACGCTGTCGGCACGGAACGCGCTGAAATACGCATCACTTATGGCGATCAGGCCGGCTCCGTGAGGAAGTTCCGGACAGAACGCGCTCATGGCATGCTCAAGAGAATGCTCGGAGGTACAGCTTGAAGTTGACTCCACGAGACCGGCAAGAGTGCTTGCCAGAGCGACCTTGGTTCTCGCCTTGATGTTCGAACCATTGTTCACCGCTTCCGGAAGGTACTTAGCAAGCAGTCTGATGGCTTCGAGAGCATACAGGTCGCTTACAGGAGACGAACAGTTGGCGATATATCCCTCCGAAGCGTGGAAGAACGCGTCGAAGCCCTGCAGTGCAGTGAAGCGCGGAGGGACAGACACCATAAGTTCAGGATCGACTATCGAAAGGGCCGGGAAAGAGAAGTCTCCTCCGAACCCGATTTTCTCATGCAACTCCTCGTTCGTTATCACAGCCCACGGATCAGCCTCGGTACCGGTTCCTGCCGTGGTCGGTATAGCCACGACCGGAAGGGCTCCGAGCACGGTCTTCCCCTTGCCGCTGCCGGCATCGACATAGTCCCAGTAGTCACCGTCGTTGCGCGCCATTACCGCTATTGCCTTGGCAGAGTCAATGCTGCTACCTCCGCCCAGACCTACAACAAAGTCACAGCCTTCTGCACGGCAGATGCCTGACGCCTCCATCACATGCGCCCTGATCGGATTAGGGAGAATCTTGTCATAGACCACGGTCTCCACACCGTTGCGGCCCAGAAGGGAGAGCACCCTGTCAAGATAGCCGAACTTCTTCATCGAGGTACCGGAAGAGATGACGACCATCGCCTTCTTTCCGGGAAGGGATTCGGTGGCAAGTTTCTCCAGTTCACCGCATCCGAACAGTATCCTGGTCGGGACATAAACGTTAAAGATAAGGTTAGATTTCATAATGCACCTATTGTTAGTTGTTTCCTGTAGACTTCTCAAGCCAGACTATATACTTCTGGGTTATCTTCCCCCTGTCGCCGAAAAAGCTCCGGACCTGCATCAGAGCCTCCGCAGGCCAGCCGTCGGCAAAATACCTAATGCTGACATACGAGTTCTGGACCATGTCCTGGACCATATGTTCATCGACGTTGCGGTCAATTTCGGAACGCACGTCATCAGGAGCGCCGGAAAGCAGGGAATCGAACATTTCGCCCATGGCCGTCTTCACATATTCGACGGGGACATAAGTATCAGTGTCAATCGTAATCAAGTAGTCGAGAGTCTCAGGATCGACCTCCACGTCAACCGTACTGTCATATTCCATCTCGGTTTCAGTGGCATCCCCGTGATCCTGATGACGTCCCATGGTGAACATGAGCCCGTGATATGCCAGAAGCAGTTCAAGCTCCTCGGTAAATCCGGCGACCAGTTCGTCCGCATCGACACCTGAGAGCGCGGCCCTGAAGTCGAGTCCGTAGCTTTTCAGGCTGTCGAAATAAGGTATGCTGTCCAGCACGTTCTGGACTACATGGCGGCACTGCCTTTTCACCTTGCCGAGGTCCTTGTATCCGGTCAGCCTCCCGAATTCGTCTGTACGGAATCCGATCTTCGTTCCCCGCACGCTCTTCTGGAGTTCGTCCAGCACAACCTGCATCAGATCGTCTCTTGTCTCGTTGCCGGTCGAATCGATGCCGAAGTCCAGGAAACTGTACTCCATGTCATACCCCCGGGAGGTAGAGTCGAGGACAGTGAGCAGGACCTCCATGGAAGCCCCTGACGTCATGACGGTATCCTTGCCGTCGACATTCCATTCCCCTTCTTTGACTAGATATCTGAGGCTGTCGCCCTTGCAGAACCATGCCACCACGGAGACAGTACTGTCCTCTCCGTAGAACATATTGTACAGGGTACTGTCTGCGTCATAGTCGAAGGACAAGGCAGGCGAGCTGCCGTTCCCAAGGCCTGAAGGCATCCCCGACGGGACGCGTACGGAAGAAGACAGGACGACAGGCGCCACTACGGCAGCCAGAAGAAGGAAAAGTGCCTTGCGTGTCATAGGAATCGGGTTAAGCTGCATTACAACAGCATGATTCCAAATCTACACAAAAAAAACCGACTTGGCAAGAGTTCGGAAAATAAAGCTATATTTGCACATCAACTGACTTTCTGATATGAAGACAATCGCAAAAGCGGCATCGACCCTTATCCTTTCAGTGTTGCTGGCATCATGCAGCATACTCCAGGGTACACAAGCTGGACGCAGAATCACTGACACAGACACTCAGATAGACGTACTATACAGCCACTACCCTGAACTCTACGCCTACTATGCGGAAGGGCTCATGGATATCCGCTCCATGGTTGAAACCACGGCCGCCGACGGCACCGCCGAATACGAACTGCAGTACAGACTCAAACGCAGGACCATACGCAATGAAAGCGAACAGCTCTTCATACTGAAAGACAGGTTTCCCGAGATTTACTCCGGAGTCAGGCGCGGCACGGTCTCCGTCCGGAAAATGTATGAATACGTGGACGAGAACGGGGACATACAGTACCATGTGGACTGCAAGTATCCCCGCTGAACCTCATAGGGCAGCTCCCTGCCGTTACTCCACTTCAACAATCACTCTCCGGTATCCCACAAGACCGAACTCACCGTCGTCACGAACCTCACAGACAAAGTGCAGGCTCCTGCCTGACGCGTCTCTGGGGACATAGACGGACGTGGATGACGCGCTGGAATCGGAGACTGTGGCGCTGACAGGCGCCCCGATCTCCTTCTGCTGCCACCAGCTGAAACTCAGACTGTCACCGTCTGGATCGTAAGATCTGGATGCGTCCAATCTCACGACATCACCGGGCTTGCACCTGACCCTCACCGGATCCAGGCCCTTCTTACCGTTCACGACAACGACCGGATTGACATTCCCCTCTCCGGAAGCCGCCCATTGCATCCTTGCCTTGAAATCGGCAAGGGCGTCGGGATAGAACCTCTCCATGTAGCCTCTGGTTGCGGAATATGCAGGTTCCTGCCAGCTGGTCCAGGCATATGTCAGGGAATCCGCACACATGCCGTATTCATGGTATCCTCCCCACCCTGCCTGTGCCGGATCTTCAGGGTCGTTCAGGCCGTTCGGCATAAGATACAGAAAGGAAGGGGTGTCCCCCTCTACTCCCCACTTGTACTTAGGATAGGCGGCCCCGAGCGCTCCTTTCGTCATTATGTCCTTCTCTATGGAATCCCAGTTGCGTATGCCCAGTTCATTGTGGAGAGTCCATGTCCCCTCGTCCCAGATGAAGGCCAGGTCCTTTCCGAACTCCTCCCTCAGCCACTGGTGGGAACTGTACGCAAGATCCGCGCGCATTGCGTATACCATGTCCTGGTCAGTGATCGTGAACACCCTGAACTTGCGGACGAACTCGGCGGTCTCGGCCTCACTGCGTGTCTGGCTTACCCTCCATATCGCCTGTGCGAGCGTGTTTGCGCTTCCCCAGGCAGCAACGTAGATAGGCCTGTCATCATCTTCGTCAGCAAGCCTTATCAGCAGGTCACTGCCCGGAGAGTCATTGCCCTCGCCTACGACTCCGATACCGGCGCGCCGGCTGCCGGCCATTGAACGGACTCTCAGATATTCCGGACTGGGCCAGTAACCGAGCTTCTGACTCCCCTCCTCTTTCCACAGAGGCAGGAAACTCTTCTGGCCGGAACGCTTCATCAGATTTGGCACGTCCGCGGCATATGCGTCTATCACCTTGAACAGATATTCCTCCCACCCGGCGGGATACGGGTCGCAGTTCCATCCGACGGTGGTCAGTATCCCTTCAATCTCGAAGCGGTCGGCATATGCCAGCAGGCGGACCGCAGACTCCATGTCATCCGGTTCCACGTCCGGAGAACCGATATCCGTACACACGACAAGCCGAGGCTTCAGATTCCTGGAGGAAGCTGCATCTAGACACAAGGACGATCCTGCCACGGCAAAGGCCGCTGACAGCAAAAGGATACGGACAAGAGCTCTCATTTCAGAAAAGTGTTAATGGTTATTGCTGTCCGTAAATATACCTCTTTTTCACAAATAATGAAGAAGTTTGTCCAACTCAAAATAGTTCAGTATCTTTGCGTTCAATAATGACCGAACAAACCATGCAACTCATACTGCTATCCGGCGGCTCCGGCAAGCGTCTCTGGCCGCTCTCGAACGATTCCTTTTCAAAACAGTTTCTGCGCCTGCTTCCGGCTCCGGACGGCAGCAGGGAATCGATGGTGCAGAGAGTGGTACGCCAGATAAGGGCTTCCTCCCTGGGAGCCGAGATCACGATAGCCACCGGCGAGGGGCAGCGTGACGCCATAACGAGCCAGCTGGGCGAGAGTGTGGAGATCGTGACCGAGCCCGAGCGCCGTGACACGTTCCCGGCAATCGCCCTCGCATGCATATACCTTTCAAGCCGGAAACACTGCCCCTCTGACGAGGTGGTCGTGGTGATGCCGAGCGACCCGTACATAGACGAAGGCTATTTCGAGGCAATCGGGCGCATGGCGGAAGCCGTCAGGGCCGGGGCCGCGGACCTCGTGCTCATGGGCATCGAGCCGACATACCCCTCCACGAAATACGGCTACATAGTGCCCCGCCAGAAGAAGGAAGGGATCATGCAGGTGGAGAGATTCACGGAGAAGCCAGATGCCGCCAATGCCGAAAAGCTGATAGGCATGGGCGCTCTGTGGAACGGAGGCGTGTTCGCCTTCCGTCTGGGATACCTGCTCGACATTGCGGCCCGCTATACCGGGGCAAAGGACAGGACTTTCGAGAGTGTCCGCGCGGAATACTCCCGCTTTCCCAAGATCAGTTTCGACTATGAGGTCGCGGAGAAGGCAGAGTCAGTCGCCGTAGTGCCTTTCAACGGCACATGGAAGGACCTCGGGACCTGGGACGCCCTCTCCGAGGTGCTGGGCGAGAACGCCATAGGAAACGTGCTGCTGGACCCCGGTTCGACCAACACCCATGCCGTGAACAGGCTCGGGATACCCTGCCTGTGCGTAGGCACCGACAATCTGATGGTGGCGGCCAGTCCGGACGGCATACTCGTGGCGGACAAGAGCCGCTGCGAAGACATAAAGCCCTTCGTCGCCAGGCTGGACAACAGGCCCATGTTCGAAGAGCGCCGCTGGGGGCAGTACAAGGTGCTGGAGGATTATCTGGGTTCTGACGTCAGCTCGCATTCGCTGGTCAAGCACCTGATACTGAATCCCGGCAAGAACATCAGCTACCAGGAGCACCGTCACCGCTCCGAAATATGGACCTTCATTGAAGGTGAAGGCGAGCTGCTCATCGACGGGCAGCTGCACAGGGTCGGGCGCGGAGATGTCGCCAATATACGCGCCGGGCAGAAGCATGCCGTCCGTGCAATAACCGAACTGCACTTCATAGAAGTCCAGCTGGGAGATCCCCTGGTTGAAGAGGACATAATACGGTATGACCTCAACTGGCCGGAAAAGCAGTCATGCTGACGTTCCCCGGATTATTATTCCGCAGGCTCAAGTTCAAGATCCCTCACGAGGGCTTCGACCTCGCTCATGCTTTCGATCCAGTTGCTGATTTCCTTTGACATGGCAATATCCTTTTGATTACACAGCAAAGGTACTGCCCGTTTTTGTCAACTTTTGACAATAGAAAAAGGACGGCTGTTTTCAGCCGTCCTTTTTATTGACCGTAACCCGCTCAGGATTACTTGTTCTCCCCGAAGAATCTCTTGTAGAGACCCTGGAATCCGGCGCCGTGACGGGCCTCGTCCTTTGCCATCTCGTGAACTGTGTCATGAATGGCGTCATAGCCGAGCTTCTTCGCCCTTGTGGCGATGGCAAGCTTGCCCTCGCAGGCTCCGCACTCAGCCTCTGCGCGCTTCTTGACGTTGGTCTTGGTGTCCCATACTACCTCGCCCAGAAGCTCTGCGAACTTGGCGGCATGCTCAGCCTCCTCGAAAGCATATCTCTTGAACGCCTCGGCAATCTCGGGATATCCCTCGCGCTCTGCCTGACGGCTCATCGCAAGGTACATGCCGACCTCGGTGCACTCACCGTTGAAGTGGTCGTGCAGGCCCTGCATGATCTCCTCATCCTCGACCTTTCCGTCTCCGAGATGGTGCTCGCAGGCCCACTTGAGGCCTTCACCTTCCTTGATCTCGACAAACTTGTCTGACTTTGCATGGCACTGAGGGCACTCTGCGGGAGGGTTCTCACCTTCATATACGTATCCGCATACGAGGCATCTGAATTTCTTTATCATAATTCCAAAGTATTAAAGTGTAACGTTATTTTTAACAATTCCAAATTATGGCACAAATATACTAAAAAATAATTAAAAGAAAAGGCCCTCATGCGAGAGCCTTTCCCTTATCATCAAAAATTTCATACTGCAGGATGCCGTGGTCTGTCACCTCGACCAGTTTCAGCTTGCATTTGTAGCGGCGTTTCCACTTGGAGGCAAAAGAGTTGAACCCCCTTGTAAGATAGGCTCCGAGAATAGGACTGAGCCTGAGCGTAAGATTCTTGTACCCCTGGTCGACGGCATCGGCTATCTTGCGTTCCACTTCTTCGTCTATGATGACGGTGGACGCTATCTTCCCGGTACCGTGGCATAGCGGGCACTTCTCGGTCGTATTGATCTCGGTCACAGGCCGTATTCTCTGGCGTGTGATCTGCATCAGGCCGAACTTCGTGAGAGGCAGTACGTTGTGCTTGGCCCTGTCGGGCTCCATCAGGCTTTTCATGTACTTGAAGAGTTCGTTGCGGTGTTCGGCGTCATCCATGTCGATGAAGTCGACAATGACTATGCCTCCCATGTCGCGCAGCCTCAGCTGGCGGGCGATCTCTTCAGCAGCAATCTTGTTGACCTCGAAGGTATTCTCTTCCTGGTCCGTAGTCTTTGCGCGCGTGCCGCTGTTCACGTCAATTACATTGAGAGCCTCCGTAGTCTCGATCACCAGGTATGCGCCCTGCCGCATCGGCACGACTTTGCCGAACGAACTCTTGATCTGGCGCGTGACCTCGAAATGGTCAAAGATAGACTCCTTGCCGTCATACATCTTCACTATCTTCTCCTGTCCGGGAGATATGAGCGAGACATATTCGCGCACCTCGTCATAGATTTTCTGATCGTTCACGCAGATGCTGGAGAACGAGTCGTTGAGCAGGTCGCGGAGCACGGATGTCATCCTGTCATACTCGGTGAAGAGCAGGTTCACCCCCTTGGAAGCTGCAAGAGTCTTCCAGGAATCCTCCCATTTCGCTATGAGCGCACGGAGTTCGGCCACGAGAACGGCCGTAGTCTTGTTCTCGGCCGCAGTACGGATGATGGCCCCGTAGTTCTTCGGGAGTATGCTCTTTACGAGAGTCTCAAGTCTCTTTTTCTCCTCCTTGGAGGAGATTTTCTGGGAAACGCTCACCTTTTCTGCAAAAGGGAGCAGAACAATATTGCGCCCTGCCAATGAAATTTCCGCAGTCAGCCTGGACCCCTTCGTCGAAATCGGCTCCTTGACTATCTGCACCACCACCATCTGTCCCGGCTTCAGATAGTCCTCGATTCTCCCTTCCTTGGGAAGAATAGGGCCGAGCCTTATGTCGGAATAAAGCTTCCGCATGTCCCGGTTCGGATTGCTTCCCTTGACGAAGGTGTCGAAGGCCGTGAAGTAAAGGCCCAGGTCAAGATAATGGATGAATGCCTCCTTGTTGTCGCCGATATCCACGAAAGCAGCATTCAGCGCGGGAAGGATCTTCTTGACCCTTCCGAGATACACGTCTCCGACTGAAAAGCTGCGGCCCTGGGTTGACTCTCTGTCAAGTTCGATCAGGCGCCGGTTTTCAAGCAGCGCTATGCGAACTTCAGAGGCCGAAGAATCGACCACAAGGACCTTTTCAATTTTCGCGGTTTCCATTGTTTGGCAATCAGATAAGAAAAAGCCCGCCGGATCCCCCGTCAGGCTTCTCTCGACTATTTCTTCTTGTGTCTGTTCAGGCGCAAGCGCTTCTTGCGCTTGTGAGTTGCCATCTTGTGTCTTTTATGCTTCTTACCGTTTGGCATTTTATTAATTGTTTAAGTTACTCTCGCCGTTCTACTCGCCGCGTTTCTCACCTTTCACCGCCGCAACGAACGACTTGGCAGGCTTGAACGCAGGGATGTCATGTGCCGGGATTGTCATTGTAGTCTTCTGGGTAATGTTCCTGGCTGCCTTCTGGGCCCTGTGCTTGATGATGAAGCTACCGAAGCCACGAAGATATACCGGCTCACCCTTGATGATGGACTCCCGGACGCTTTCCATCATTGCTTCCACTACCGTCTGCACGGTGACCTTCTCTATTCCGGTCGCCTTTGCAACTTCATTTACGATTTCTGCTTTAGTCATTGCTCGTGTATTTATCTGTTAATAGTCAATCGATTTGAAGCGCAAATTTAGATTATTCTTTTCATAAATCAAAATCATACGGCCAGTTTTTTGGTTCCATAGCGTCTTTTGACGGTGTCAGAGCGCGTTACGCAATGCAGATGAATGCCATATCGAAGAAAAATTTGGCAATGGCACGGAGATTGACTAATATCGCAGGTTCATTTAAACTTGGCGTTTACTGACATTTTGACAGAATATGAGACAAGATAAAGAATTCACATTCCCTGCCGGTGCAGAGGTCAGCATAATCCCCGTCATCCAGGGTGACAATATAATGAAGATAGACGAGTCCGAGCTTCCCGACGTCCTTCCCATACTCGCGCTGCGCAATGCAGTCCTGTTCCCGGGAGCCGTCTTCCCTATTACTATAGGTAGGGAGAAGTCTATAAAGCTTATTCAGGACGCGGAAAAGGAGGGCTTCTTCATCGGAGCCGTCCCGCAGAGGGACGTCATGGTCGAAGAACCGCAGGAAGAGGACCTCAATCCGTTCGGAAGCGTCTGCAAGATTGTCAAGACTCTCGATATGCCGGACGGTACGATAACTGCCATACTCCAGGCCTTCAAGAGGCTTGAACTCGGTGCCGTGCTCGGGTACGAACCGTACATCACGGCCAGGGTAGTATACCATGCCGACATCCTGCGTGACGACGAGAGGAGCACTGACATCAAGGCGTTGTCCGAATCACTCAAGGACAAGGCAGTCCAGATACTGCGTTCATCAAACATAGGTACGCGCGAGACCATCGGGGCCGTGAAGGCGATCGACGACTTCCGCTTCCTGGTCAACTTCATCGCAACTTCGATAGAGGTCGAGGACTTCAACTCCAAAGTAGCCCTGCTGGAATACGACGACGTGAAGTTCCGCGGTCTCAAGCTGCTCTCGATCCTTAACGTGCAGACCGAACTGATGAAGATCAAGCAGGAAATCAACCAGAAGGTCAAAAGCGAGATCGACCAGCAGCAGAGGGAGTACTACCTGAACAACCAGCTGCGCACCATACAGGAAGAGCTCGGAATGGACGATGCCGAGGAATTCGACCGTTTCAAGGAAAAGGCCGCAACAAAGAAGTGGCCGGATGAAGTGGCCGAAATCTTCAACAAGGAACTTGCGAAACTCGAGAAATACAACCCGTCTTCTCCAGACTACAGCGTACAGTACAACTACCTTGAGTTCATGCTTCAGCTGCCGTGGGGCGAGATGAGCAAGGACAATCTCGACCTCAAGCACGCCGAGAAAGTGCTCAACCATGACCACTACGGACTGGACAACATCAAGGAAAGGATCATAGAGTATCTGGCGGTGCTGAAGCTCAAGGGGAACATGAAATCCCCCATACTCTGCCTCTACGGGCCTCCGGGAGTCGGCAAGACGTCCCTCGGAAAATCGATTGCAAGGGCGCTCGGCCGCAAATACGTGAGAATCGCCCTGGGCGGAATGCATGACGAGGCTGAAATCCGCGGACACCGCAAGACATATGTCGGCGCGCTGCCAGGACGTATACTCAGCGGAATAGCCCGTGCCGGCACCTCCAATCCCGTGATCGTGCTCGACGAGATAGACAAGCTCAGTTCGGACTTCAAGGGCGACCCGTCATCCGCACTGCTCGAAGCGCTTGACCCTGAACAGAACAGCACGTTCCACGACAACTACCTCGACATTGACTACGACCTCAGCAACGTACTGTTCATAACAACAGCCAACAGCATTTCGCCGATACAGCCGGCCCTGCTGGACCGCATGGAGCTCATCAACGTCACCGGATATCTCGAGGAAGAGAAGATGGAGATCGCCAGGAAGTTCCTGCTGCCCAAGCAGCTCGAGGAGCATGGCATAGACAAGTCCGGGCTGAAGATAGACAGGCAGGCGCTTTCGCACATCATCACCGAATACACCCATGAGTCGGGTGTGCGCGGACTTGAGAAGCAGATAGCCAAGATAGCCAGAGTCACGGCAAAGAAAATCGCCCTCGGCGAAGACTATCCCAAGACCATAAAGAAAGAGAACCTCAAGGAATACCTCGGCCTGCCCACTGCCTTCCACGACATACAGAAAGGCAATGAGGCTCCGGGCGTAGTCACCGGCCTTGCATGGACCCAGATGGGTGGAGAGATTCTCTTCGTGGAGAGTTCGGTCTCCGAAGGAAAGGGCGTGATGACCATGACCGGCAACCTCGGCGACGTCATGAAGGAATCGGCCACAATCGCCTACCAGTACATCAAGGCACATCCGGCCATGGCTCACATGACTCACGAGCAGTTCGCGGCAAAGGACATCCACGTGCATGTACCCGAGGGAGCCACGCCCAAGGACGGTCCTTCTGCCGGAATAACGATGGTCAGCTCGATGGTATCCGCTCTTAGGGGAGAACCGGTCAAGTCAGGAATCGCAATGACAGGCGAGATGACCCTGAGAGGCAGAGTCCTTCCCGTAGGAGGAATAAAGGAAAAGATACTCGCTGCAAAGAGAGCCGGAGTACACACGATAGTGATTTCCGAGGACAACCGGAAAGACATCGAGGACATCAAGGAGATTTACGTGAAAGGGCTGACCTTCCACTATGTACGCACCATCTCCGATGTGATAGACTTCATTTTCGAAGACAGACCGGCCTCCGAGGCGAAGGAGGAGCCTAAAAAAGAGTAGGATGGCTCTTGTCAAGCCCTCCCAGCACATGCAGCATCACCGCTTTCCGGATCAGAGCCGAGCGTGAGCTTATTCCGAAGCGCCTGCAATATTCGTTGATTGCCGCAAGTTCCTGTGCATTGAACAGCACGGACTTGCGGTAAACTCGTTTTAGGGCTGCCCTCTGGTGCTCCAGATATTCGGGATCAACTTTCGGGAACTTCTTTTTCTTCCTGCGTGCCATTTACTATCTTGATATAGTCAATTATCTGTTGCAGGTTGACGACCTCGAGCCTGCGGCCGATAATCTCGCCGTCACTCCAGGTGACAAACATGCGGGGAGTCGCCACCACGCCATAGATGATCTGATAGTCTGAATCCATCTCGGGATCCCACAGATGCACAAGACGGATGTTCTTCATCCCCTTGAGCTTGAAATTGCGGCGGAAAGCCCTCCACTGGCGCTTGTCATAACCGACATAGACCGCATAGAAATTCATCGGGAAATCGACCGATTCAAGCACGGAAGGAAGGGCCATGGACTCGAGCCTGCACTTCGCGCAGGAAGTGTCATAGAAGAACAGTACCGATATCTTACCGTCCTCCGGAATCGTCATGGTCCCCCCTGAAGGTTTGCGCAGGGTTATCTTCTCGGCCTTCATTCCGATCAGCGACCGCCTGTTGCAGTTGGCGAACAGTTCCGCATCCATCAGCTCGAACTCGCTCGTCGCCTTGACAATGCCGGGTTCAAGCCATTTGTCGTAGATGTGTATGGCGACACCCTCCTCCCCCATCACCCGGGAATGCATATAGTGGTCGAGTATGCGCAGCGTGACATGCTGGCGCGTCAGTGAATCATGACAGGTCGAAATCAGCGCATCAAACTCGGCATTCTTGGCCTCCACACTCTCGGGCTGCAGTGCCGTATAGAATTCCGTCAGAAGACTGTCCAGGCCGCGGTAACGGTCCAGGCTGTCCGGCTGCGCCTGCGCATCCACCCTAACGGGCAGGGATGCAAGCACACAGGCAATTGCCAGAATGATCCTCCTTCTCATATTGACTCCGGAATAACGACACCGGGTACCAGGAACAGGGACGTGTCTCCACGGTGCCTGAGCAGATCCCGTACAGCCGAAGATGAAATATGCGCGAATTCCTGGGCGGTCGGGATGATTATCGTCTCGATCTCAGGAGCGAGCCTCCTGTTCGCATCGGCTATCGCCCTTTCGTTCTCGAAGTCAAGCATGTTCCTCACCCCCCTGACGATATGACGGATCCCGAGCTGCCTGCAGACATCGACAGTAAGGCCGTCATATTCAGTCGCACAGACGCCGTCCAGACCTCCAACGGACTGGGCTATTATGTCCAGCCTCTGGGCATTGGTGAAAAATCCGGTCTTTTCCTGGTTGACTCCGACGGCAACGACGACCTCGTCGAACATCGTGAGAGCCCTCGTCAGAATGTTGAGATGACCGGCCGTAAACGGGTCGAACGATCCCGGGAATAATGCTTTAGTCTTCATGATGTGCCAAATTTACGCATTTTTCACGATTTTGTCCATGAGACGGGCCATTACTACGTCATAATAAAGTATATTTGGCATATGGATGTAAACATAGAAAGCAGCTGGAAGCAGGCGCTCGAGCCTGAATTCAGCAAGCCGTACTTCACAGCCCTCGCGGAAAGGCTGCATGCGGAGAAAAACGCGGGCATTACTATCTACCCTCCCGGACGGCTGATTTTCAGAGCGTTCGAACTCTGCCCACTTGACAGTCTGAAGGCAGTCATACTCGGCCAGGATCCCTACCATGGTCCAGGACAGGCCATGGGACTTTCCTTCTCGGTTCCTGACGGGGTTCCGGCTCCTCCCTCACTCAGAAACATATTCAAGGAAATCGAGGACGACCTCGGAGTAAAAATGTCCGGCAGGACAAATCTGGAACCATGGGCAAGACAGGGAGTCCTGCTGCTCAACAGCGTGCTGACCGTACGGGCTTCGCAGGCCGCCTCCCACAGCCGCATAGGCTGGCAGACATTCACGGACGCTGTCATACGCACCGTCTCGGAACGGTGTGACGGTGTCGTGTTCATGCTGTGGGGCAATTTCGCGAGAAGCAAGGCGGCACTGATAGACAAGTCCCGCCACAGCATACTTGAAGCTGCGCATCCCTCCCCTCTGGCAGGGGGCGCATTTTTCGGATGCCGGCACTTCTCCAAGGCCAACGCCATCCTGGAATCGGAGGGGAAGACTCCTATCGTCTGGGAACTATGAACCTGACAACGAGCAGGACGGCAAGCAACAGGAATACAAGAGTGGATATCCGTCCGACCATATCCCCGTTCCTGACAAAGAATGTCTGCCTGCTGTTCAGATCAAGACTACCCTCCAGCACCGCCTGTTCCCACCAGGGAGTGCTGCTGACAACATCTCCCCTCTGGTTGATGAAACATGAAATGCCGGTATTGGCGCAGCGCGCTATGTCGCGTCGGAGCTCAATCGCCCTCAGGCGCGAATAGCTCATGTGCTGGCGGTAGCCGGGCGTATCGCCCCACCAGGCATCATTAGTAATGACGGCAATGGCTTCGGCTCCTGCCTTGACGTAACCGGTACAATACTCCCCGTAAACTGATTCATAGCAGATTGCCGTTCCTATCGGGACATCTCCGCAATACAGCACCGAAGGTTTGTCCTGCCCCTCACACCTGCCCATCAGGGAATACAGGCCGAAGAGGTCAGAGAGGAAGTTGTCGACCGGCACGAAAATGCGCGGATACGGAGTCAGTTCCACACCGACTACCAGCTTGCTCTTGTAGAAGGTCTGTGCCCCGGGAAGCGAGTCTATCAGCATCGCGCAGTTGCGTGAGACATACCATCCGTCACCGTAAGGCCTTGCGCAGAGGCTTGGAGCCTGAGCCCCGTCATATAGTTCCACTGCACTTGCCCCGAACAGCATACTCTTCCCCGGATGAGAAGAGAGGAAGCGCTTGAAACGCCGTACCGTGGCAGAACTGTCAACCCGGTTCAGCACCACGTCGGACGTGAAAGTCTCGGGAGCGAGCAGCAGCACTTCCGAAGAATCTTCCGAAGCGGAAAGCCCTTTCTCATAAAGCGACAGCAGGCGTTCGGTCTGTGCCGACTGCGGGAGGGACTCGAATTTCTCGTAAGGGTCAAGGTTCGGCTGAGCTATCAGCACATCCAGCTTCCCTTCAGAAACCGGCACGTAACGGTCATATATGCGCTTGGAAAGAACCAGAGGTCCGGCCAGCACGAGGACGACAGCAATGAACGAACAGCTGCGGGCTACCCTGTTCCAGCCGTACCACCGGCCGGACGCGAGGGAGGACAGCAGGCCGAATATCCCCAGATTAGTCAGCCAGATCCAGAGCGACCCTCCAAGCGTGCCCGTGTACTCATACCACTGGATACTCCGGGTGCTTGCGGCAAACGCGTTTCCGAGAACAAGCCATGGCCATGAGATCTCGACATCAAAATACCTGGCCTCCCAGGCAATCCACATGGCTGCAAGAAAGATATACGGCACCACACCGGAAAGACGGCGTTTGGAAAGACGGAAAAGAGCCCACACCAGCGACATCTGGGCCGAATTGGCAAGAATGGCGAAAATGCCGCCGCCGACCGTGGCGTTGCATACCCAGAAGGTCGTCAGTGTATTCCACAGGACAAACGTATAGAAGTGATACGGGAAAAAGCGTCTCGCGCCCATCGCATCACAGGCATAGTCGGCAAAAAGCAGAGGCACGAAAGCCACCAGGGCAAGCGCACCGGTATGAGGCACAAGCCACGGGATGCTCAACAGCACTGCAGACAAGGTGCATGCCGCGAGCATAAACACATTGGGATGTCGTTTCATTCTTCAGGCATCTGACCGCAATACTTCCTCCATTTGTCCAGAAGGGCGGTCATGTCTTCCGGAACCGGAGAACTGAACTGGAGCCACTCGCCTGTCCGGGGGTGGACAAAGCCGAGAGTCATGGCATGCAGGGCCTGACGCGGGCAGATTTCGAAACAGTTTGCGATGAACTGACGGTACTTGGTGTATATCGTTCCCTTGCGTATCTCGCTCCCGCCATACCGTTCATCGTTGAAAATGGGATGGCCAAGGCGTGACATGTGGACCCTGATCTGGTGCGTCCTGCCGGTCTCGAGGCGGCACTCTATGAAGGTCACGAATCCGAAACGCTCGAGCACTCGGTAATGCGTCACGGCCCTTTTGCCGAGCGAGTCGTCGTCGCATACCCTGAACTTCAGGCGGTCGTTGGGATCCCTGCCGATGTTACCGTCAATCGTTCCCTCATCCTCGGCGACGTCTCCCCACACGACGGCAACGTACCTGCGCTCGATGCTGTGCTCGAAGAACTGTCTTGCCAGCTTAAGCTGGGACTCATCGTTCTTCGCCACCGCAAGCAGGCCGCTGGTGTCCTTGTCTATCCTGTGGACCAGAATCCCCATCCTCTCGTCAATCGCCTCAGGACCCTGGGAAATACCGAGATGGTGGGCAAGCGCATTCACCAGCGTGCCCTCGTAATGGCCGTGACCGGGATGGACAACCATTCCCGCAGGCTTGTTGACCACCAGCACGTCATCGTCTTCATAAACTATGTCAAGAGGGATATCCTGAGGGATTATCTCCAGTCCTCTGCGCCTGTATGGCATCACGAAACGTATGACATCTCCGGGACGCACGATATAGTTTGCCTTTACGGGAGTATCCCCGACCTGCACATACCCCTCCTTCAGAGCCTGCTGTACTCTGCTGCGCGACGTGTCCTCCATATGCGTTGACATGTACCTGTCAATGCGCATGGGGGCCTGTCCCATGTCGACCTCAAGCCTGAAATGCTCGAAAAGCTGCTGTTCTCCGTCCATCATATTCCCTCAGCTATCTGCCGCGTTTGCCGGCAGGGAGTCTGTCTTCGTTCAGCGTAAGGCTGAGAGTCATGTCCGTACCGCGTCTGACGGCAGCTGAACCGTATGCCGGACTCTGCGAATATACCACGGCCGCCAGAGAATCCGCATATGTCTTGACGGTCGAGTCGAAGTGCAGTCTTCCGACATTCAGGGAATTGTCCTGTGCGATGTCCACTGCATCCCGGTAGCGCGCGCCGACCAGATCCGGAACAGCCGTTGAATCATCGGAACTCAGTCCGAGAACAAGGTTGACCACGGTACCGCTCGACATGGGAGTGCCAGGAGCCACATCGACTCCATAGCGCTGCTGGCGCAGCACATAGTTTGTGGCCATATCGCGCACGTATATCAGCCTTCCGAGGACAAGGCCGCTGCGTTTGAGCTCGGACTTGGCCTGTCGCAGCGAACTTCCGACCAGTGCCGGCATGTAGACTTCGCTGGGCACGACCGTATTGGTAGTCAGCCTGATACGGCGGCCTTCCTTGACATGTGAGCCGGCCTTGGGGACCTGCATATACACAGCGCCGGGGTCCATCCGCAGCACATATACCGAATCGACGACTACGACCCTAACTCCGTATTCTTCGGCCAGGGCCGCAGCATCCTGAATGCTCATCCCCGAGAAATCCGGGACGACTATCTCCTGTCCGTGACGTGTGCACGTGGACAGCAGAAGGCTGGCAGCCGTCAGGACCAGCACTACAAAGACAATCGCAAGCAGCAGGTTCCTGACTATCCAGTTGTTGAAAAATTCTTTTATGCTCATTGTTACTTCATTTCGTTGTCCATCTACATTGGAGGCAGCAGAGAGAGCGATCCCCTGACAAGCAAGAGCAGCGCGAACACCCAGACTGCAACGCCGGCAATCCTCGAAGCCTTGCCAAGTTTCTCCCGGCTCGGACGGATGAGGCCCGACAATACGAGCACTACCACGGCCCAATACAGGATCTCTCCGGCAAACACCGCAATGACCAGGTACGGAACCGGAGTCGACACCTTGTCAGAGACCAGACCCATGAATCCGAGCAGTCCCGCTACAAGGATCAGGGCACCGGGATTGGACAAGGCAGTCGCCATCGCCTGAAACGGGCAGGCCAGAAGCGAAAAACCGCCCCGCTCCTGCACAGGGACAGGCTCAACCCGGGCAGTGTACATGGAATATCCGACAAAAGCCAGAAGCACCGCACCGGCCAGCATCAGGACGGCCTCGTGTCTGAAAAGGAATTCCTTGGCGAATGAAAGAGCCACAAGGGCCAGGGCCGCATACATGGAATCAACCAGCGCAGATCCAAGCCCCGTCAGCATACCGGCGATCCTGCCCCTGAGAACACTTTTCTGTATCACCAGGAGCAGGACCGGACCGACCGGAGCCGCTGCGCAGACTCCGACCAATGCCGCCCGTATGAGTTCTGCCGTCACAGGCGACAAATGTAGCAAAAAAATCCGAGCAAAATACTACCTCATAGGCGGTCTTCCGCCTCCGGGAGGCATTCCGGGTCCGCCGCCGGGGCCACGCATGCCTCTGCTTCCGCCCATGGTTCCGAACCTCCATGATACGGACACTATGATATAGCGCCCGAGGGTGTTGTTGACTGTCTCACTGTGGTAGTTGGAGTTGTCGGAAACAGTCAGGTTCTTTGACTGGCCCAGGATATCGTATCCGCTCAGGCTGAGGGTAAGATTATTGAACAGAGTCTTTGATATTTCCGCATTAAGGACACACTCAGAAGGCTGTGGAGTGCTGTAGCCGTTATACCAGTTATAGTCGAAATCACTGTCGAACGTAAGCCCGAGAGAGGTCCACTCATAGGTGAGGCCGACGGATGCCTGGTTGTTCCAGGTAGTGGTCTGGTCCTGAAGGGTCGCTATAGTATACCAGGACTTGTTCATTCTTGTCCTTCCGCCCAGCGATACCTCGAGAGCATCGGTCCTGTACCTAAGGTTAAGCCGCTCGTTCATGCTGACCGTAGTAGTTATGTTCTCGGTAATATGTTCGGCAAAGTAATCCGGATCGTTGAAGTTGCCGATGAATTCCTCCATGAAGTCATAGAAGCCCTTGTCAGGATCTTCATATGTCGACATGTCGATATCGGTACCGACATAGGAGGCTCCCCTTGACCAGCTTGAGTTCAGAGAGTTGTTGATCGAAAAGCCCGTTTCGCCCACAGGGATGTTAAAGAACATGTTGGCACTCGCATTGGCCGTTGTAGGCCCGTTGAAAGGCATCGAATACTGGGCACCGTTGCTTCCGTACCAGACAGCGTTCACGATAGGATTCTGTGTGAATCCGCCCCTGAGACGCAAGCTCGCGGAAGCAAACTTGACGCGGTTGGTGTAATTTATGTCGGCATTCAGGTTATGGCTGAAGTAAGGTGTCAGCGAAGGATTACCGAAAGTGATGTTGAGAGGGTCCGAGTTGTCGGGCACAGGCATCAACTGGGAAGTGGAAGGCTGGCTCGTGTTTCCACGGTAACGGATCCTGGTAGAGAAGTAGTCGCTCGGGTCAAGCATCAACATGGCCTGAGGCGAGAAATTCCACCTGAAGTCGTCATATACCTGAGGGCTGTAGGTCCCGGCAGTCTGGTCATACTTGGTAGTGCTGTTGTATGTCCTGGTCGGTATGGCCGAGAATCCCAGCTGTGCACGCACCTGTTCAGCCTGGTACATGATATTTGCGCCGATCTGCTGGCGGTTGCTCTCATTGACAATATTGTTCGAATAGTTGTAGTCGATCGCGCCCCCGTTGTCAAGGTCGAAAGTGGTCTTGTCGGAAAGTGACCGGCTCCAGTTATATGAATAGTTGGCCTCCAGGTACAGACGTTCGGCGATAGGCTCGGTATATGTGAGACGGCCGCTGAGGGATGTCGATCTCTGGACATTGTCGAAACTCTGGTTCACGCTTTCAAGAGTCTCCGTCCCGTCATCGAGGAAGGAGCGTGTACCGTTCTCGTTGAGGCCCTTGAGCCTGTTGTTCGAATAGCTGAAGTTGACGTTTGCGGTGAGAGTCCTTCCCGGCTTGCCAAGTCTCTGGCGGAACAGGAAACGGGCGCTCGTGCTGACGTTCTTGTTGTTTCCGCTGTTGTCCGTGTATGCCTCGTTGAGTTTGGAGACATTGCCCGCAAGGTCATCGTTGTAAGTCGTGTCCCTGCTCGACTGCACATAACTTCCGGTACCGAAGCTGACCTGAGGCTGGAAAAGGATCGAGGTGTTCTCGGAAAACTCATGCTCCATCCTCAAGCCGAAGCTGTGTCCGCCCGAGTTCGTGTTGCTTACTCCTCGGCTGTTGTATATGAGGTTGTTGTTCTCAAGGAAAGTAGTCTTGTTGCTGCTTTCCATGACATCGTTGTTGCTGTTGTTGAAGACATAGTTGCCGCCGATCTCCATCCTGTCGTCAAACAGGTCTCCGGCGGCATTGATACCCGCCATGTAGGAAGTGGTGATTCCGTTGCCGCGGCCCCAGCCTCCCTGGCCGCCGCCCATCGCACCGGACATCATTCCGGCCATCATGTTGCCGGAGCGGTTGGCCGATCCGCGGTTGTTGGTGTTGTTGCCGTTGAGAATGAGACTTATCTGCGAATTGGAGGTGAAACGCCCGATGAACGCATTGCCCACGTATCTTGCGTCCGGGGATATCTCCTGCTGTGAAGGGATGTCCGAACCGCCTCCGGCAGAAACCTGGCCGAAAAGACCGCGCATCATCTCGGGCTGGACGGAAAGGTCGATCACCGTTTCCTCCTCACCGTCGTCAATGCCGGTAAACTGGGACTCCTCCGATTTCTGTTTGATTATCTTAAGCCTGTTGACCATCTTTGCCGGGATGTTCTTGGAAGCCATCTGTGGATCGTCGAGGAAAAAGGTCTTGCCATCTATCGTGATCTTGGAAATAGTCTCGCCGTTCGCGGTGATGCTTCCATCCTCGCTGACCTCCACACCGGGAAGTTTCTTGAGAAGATCCTCAAGCACGTCATTGTCCGTTGTCTTGAAGGACGAAGCAGTGTACTCGACCGTATCCTTCTTGACCACGACAGAATTGCCGACAGCCGACACCGAAGCGGCCTCCAGCATCCTTGTGTCAAGCGAGAGCTTGATGGTACCAAGGTCGAGATCCTTCTCGCCGACAGATATTTCGGCGCTGTAAGGCTTGTAGCCCATGATATCCACCTTGAAATCATACTTGCCCTTTGTTACGGACTTGAGGGTCACGGTTCCGTCATCCGCCGACTGTCCGTACTTGCTGACAGTCGTCTTTCCGGAGGGAGTGATTGAAACTGTCGCAAATCCGACACGTTCACCCGTGCTCTCGTCAACCAACAATGCCTTTACCGTCGCCCCGGATTGCGCAAAAGCAAGGCTCCCGGCAAACAGCGGAGCCATGGCGAACACTAGTTTCAGTAAATTCATGCTAACTAAATAGTCTATTCTTTGATCCTGTCTGGGTGGGCAGCGATGAATTTTTCCCAGGAGGACACGCTACCCGCCGCGGCAAGAGGGCTCGTCATCTGGTAATGGTGGCACATCGCAAGGGCCAATGCATCTGATGCATCCAAGTATTCGTTTTCAATTTTTATGCCAAGAGTCCTCTGCACCATGAGGCACACCTGCTCCTTCGAAGCGGCGCCGTTGCCGCATATTGCCATCTTCGCCCGCCTCGGAGCATATTCATATACTTTGATTCCACGGCTGAGCGCTGCTATCATGGCTGCCCCCTGCGCTCTGCCGAGCTTGAGAATCACCTGGGCGTTCTTGCCGTAAAACGGAGATTCCACCGCAAGGTCATCAGGTGAATGAAGATCGCACAGAGCCCCCACCTTCTCGCTGATAACTTCCAGCTTGTCATACGGGGAGCTGATCCTGCGCAAGTCCACGACTCCCATGTCCACATAGTGAGGCTTGCCCTGAGAGTCAACACGGACGATCCCGAAACCCAGTATGTTGGTTCCGGGATCAATCCCCAATATTGTACGGCTTCTGTCAGTCAATTACGTCGAATCCTGTATAAGGCCGGAGAATTTCAGGTATCACGATTCCGTCAGGAGTCTGGTTGTCCTCGAGAAGGGCGGCAACGACTCTCGGCAGAGCGAGGGAACTTCCGTTCAGCGTGTGGGCAAGCTGTATCTTGCCTTCCGCGTCGCGGTAGCGCAGGTGCAGCCTGTTGGACTGGTAGGTCTCGAAATTGGACACGGAAGATATCTCGAGCCAGCGCTGCTGTGCGGCAGACCACAGCTCGAAGTCGTAGGTGATTGCGGAAGTGAAGCTAAGATCTCCGCCGCAGAGCCTCAGGATGCGGTAACGCAGGCCAAGCTTGTTGACTATGCCCTCGACATGGGCCACCATGTCGTCAAGAGCGGCATATGAATCCTCGGGCTTCTCCACGCGCACGATCTCGACCTTGTCGAACTGGTGCAGGCGGTTGAGCCCCCTGACATCCTTTCCGTATGAGCCAGCCTCCCTGCGGAAGCAAGGGGTGTAGGCGGTCAGCCTCTGGGGGATCTCATCCTGCGCGAGGATCACGTCACGGAATATGTTGGTAACAGGGACCTCCGCGGTAGGAACCATGTAGAAGTCATCGAGATTGGCATGGTACATCTGTCCCTCCTTGTCGGGAAGCTGGCCCGTGGCGAACCCGGATGCGGCGTTCACCATCACAGGGGGCTCGACCTCCCTGTATCCGGCCGCAGTGTTGCAGTCAAGGAAGAAGTTGATCAGGGCCCTCTGGAGTTTCGCGCCCTTGCCCTTGTAGACCGGGAACCCGGCTCCGGTAATCTTGACGCCGAGGTCAAAGTCTATGATGTCATATTTTCTGGCAAGTTCCCAGTGAGGCAGGGCACCCTCGGGGAGCTTCACCTCGGGGCCTCCCATCTTGACAATCTCGTTGTCTTCAGCGCCCTTGCCCGGTTTTACGAGCGGACAGGGAGTATTGGGCATCAGCACAAGCTGTCTCTCGAGCTCGGCGCCTGCCTCGTCCATGCGTGAAAGCAGCTCGCCTGACTTTGCCTTGAGTTCGGCGACCTCTTTCTTGGCCTCCTCGGCAGCGTCCTTGAGACCCTGCTTCATAAGAGATCCTATCTCGGCGGATTTTGCCTTCTGGCGCGAGAGCAGCTCGTCGCTTTCAGTCTGCAGGCGACGCCTGAGTGCATCCAGTTCCAGGACCTTGTCGACTATCGGCTTGGCGTCGAAGTTCTTGACTTTCAGTTTCTCGATGACCGCTGCGGGATCATCGCGGAGTACCTTTAAAGTAAGCATATAGTGTTGTTTTTTACGTTCTAAAGAAAAAAGGACTCACACTCGACTCGAAGTGCAAGTCCTTTTCATCACTTTCCATCCCTTGCGAGTCAGTTCTCAAACGGGATGACCGACACGTAGGATTTGTTCTCCCTCTTGCGGGTGAACTTCACCGTTCCGTCAACAAGGGCATACAGGGTGTGATCCTTGCCCATTCCGACGTTCTTGTCGGGATTGTGCACTGTGCCCCTCTGGCGTACGATGATATTTCCGGCCTTAACTGCCTCGCCGCCGAATTTCTTGAGTCCAAGGCGTTTGCTTTCTGACTCACGACCGTTCTTTGAACTTGATTGACCTTTCTTGTGTGCCATAATCCTTAAGCGATTTCGTTAATTCTGATCTTTGAAAGTTTCTGACGATGACCGTTGAGCTTCTGGAAGCCCTTGCGACGGATCTTCTTGAAGACAAGCACCTTGTCGGCCTTTGCCTCATCGTCCAGTACGGTAGCCTTCACCACCGCTCCTTCAACATAGGGAGTCCCGACCTTCACCGCGGCGTCGTCAGCCACGAGGAGTACTTTCTTGAACTCCACATCAGCACCTTTGGCGTCGGCAAGCCTCTGCACAAAGATCTCGTTGCCAGCTTCAACCTTGAACTGCTGGCCTGCAATGTCTACGATTGCGTACATTTAAAACTTTTGTTTAAAGTTTCGACCGCAAGCGTCTGCCCTCGCGGCAGCTCTTGTCAGGCTTGACGGCCATAATCCATATCGAACCGCAAATTTACTTATTTTTCTTTTACAAACAAATTTTTATAAATTTGTCGAAATGATTTTCCGATGAACGAGCCATTCATCTTCCATAAGCCGGTCGACGGCTCCGACTTCATCGGGCGCTCGGCCGAGACCAGGGGGCTGGCCAACATACTGTCCTCGGGAGGGAATGCCGTGATATATGAACCGCCCCGAAGCGGGAAGCACTCTCTTTTAGGCCAGGCCGTCCGCATGATGAACTCGTCCGGACAGACATGCGTCACGGCAAGAGTGGACATGCTCTCCGCAAGGACACCGAAAGACCTTGCCACCGCATTCGGATCCGCCGTCGTGAATGCTTGCTGCAGTTCCGCCACCGAATGCTCGGATGCAGCCGCGCTGCTGCTCAGAGACACCCACCTCGTATTCGACCCCGCTCAGTATTCGGCCCACGGGCTGCCGGTCACCGTGACCTGGGACCCTGACAGGCATGACTTCGAAACCCTGTTCAGACTCCCCTGCCGGATAGCCGAAATCAGACGCCGTCGCCTGGTGGTGCTCCTTGACGAATTCCACAGCATCATCCACATTGACGGCGGGGAGACACTGCTCGACCTGCTTGAAAACGCAGTAAGAGAGCAGGCACGGTCCGGAGCCGCGGCCTCGTACGTCTTCTGCGGATCAAGGATAAACGCAATGCACCGCATCTTCGGGACGGGCAGACGATTCTTCCGCCTGGCGGACAGGATACGCCTTTCGGAGATTCCGGAATCAGACATAGTCGCCCACGTGAACAAGGGATTCAACGCAAGCGGAAAGGTGATGGACAGGGATCTGATCATGGGGGCGTGCCGTCTCTTCAGGAACAACATGTTCTACCTGAACCAGCTTTGTGCGATATGCTCTTCCCTGACAAGGGGCTATGTGGTCGAGAACACGATGAAAGACGCTCTGGACAGGATGCTGGCCATAAACGAGCCGTACTTCAGGGCGATGGTCGAAGGCCTGACGACATTCCAGACAAACCTGCTCAGGGCAGTGCTTGAGGGTCACACGAAATTCACCGTCGCCGACGTGATCGAAGACTACGGTCTGAACTCATCGGCCAATGTCAAGCGTCTCAAGGACGCGCTGTGCCAGAAGGAGGTCATCAGTTTCGACGACAGCGGGACTCCGTACGTAATCGACCCCCTGTTCGAATACTGGGCAAAGACTTTTTATTTCAGACTTAACGGATAAGGTATCATGAAGAAACCAGTGATAGCAGTGCTCTCGGGCGCCGGAATAAGTGCGGAGAGCGGCCTGCAGACTTTCCGCGACAGCGGAGGGCTGTGGGAAGGATATGACCCGATGGAAGTTGCCTCCGCCCAGGGGTGGGAAAGGAATCCCGGCCTGGTGCTCGACTTCTACAACGCCAGAAGGGAGAAGCTCAGGGACGCCGCTCCCAACGAGGCACACAGGTTGCTCGCAATGCTCGAGGAGAGCTGCACGGTAGACGTCATCACGCAGAATGTGGACAACCTGCACGAGAGAGCCGGATCGACGCACGTGCTGCACCTTCACGGTGAGCTGACCAAGATACGGCCGGAGAACACCTGCAACGAATCGGACGGGTTCTCGGAAAAATACGTGGTCGACATCGGGTACGGGCGCGTTTCACTCGGAGACTTGGCGCCGAACGGCGCACAGTACAGGCCGCACATAGTCTTCTTCGGGGAGGCCGTGCCGAAGATCGAGCGTGCCATAGACATGGTGAGCAAGGCTGACGCCATGATAATCGTGGGCACGTCGCTCCAGGTCTATCCGGCAGCCGGGCTGTACAGATACGCCCCGGCGACAGCCCCGATCTACATAGTGGATCCCGCTCCCCTTTCCGTCAGGGACCCGCGCATCATCCACATACGCAAGGTTGCCACGGAAGGAGTGAAGGAATGTTTGGAAATGTTGAAATAATTGCATATTTTTGCGCCCGCTATAGAAAAAGGGGGTGATAAAGAAATGATTATAGTACCAGTAAAGGAAGGCGAAAACATCGATCGCGCGCTCAAGAAATTCAAGCGCAAGTTCGAGAAGACGGGTGCGATACGCGAGCTGCGTGCGCGCAAGAACTTCGAGAAGCCTTCGGAGAAACGCCGCATGGCCAAGATGAAGGCCATCTACGTACAGCACCTTCGTCTCGAAGACGAGCAGTAATCACTTTGTTGCAATATTTGCCCATATAATATTGAACCATGTATTGGACTCTTGAATTGGCCAGCAGTCTGGACGATGCTCCATGGCCGGCCACCAAAGAAGAACTTATCGATTACGCGAACCGTTCCGGTGCTCCCGAGGAGGTGATTGAGAACCTTGAGGAACTCGAAGAGGAAGGCGAGATCTACGAATCAATCGAAGACATCTGGCCCGACTACCCCACCAAGGAGGACTTTTTCTTCAACGAGGAAGAATATTAATGCGTTTTTAAGCGCGGAATAATCGTTAAATCCCTGTTAATCAGATAGATTAGCGGGGATTTAATTTGTTTGAACAACAGTGCTTGACCGCCTCAGATGGCGCGGTTTGTTTGGACAAAATACAATTTTTGGAGGAGAAATCGGGATTTGTTTGGACAAAATTCATTACCTTTACAGAGGTTTGTGAGTATTGACGCAAGCTGTATTTCC